>NZ_SRYG01000009.1 GCF_004793885.1 Dubosiella muris | reverse complement strand
TTAAAAAAGAACCGGAAGGAGTGAATGCCATGTGTGAGATCATGAGAGAATTTGAGAGAAAGTCCAAGAACGAAGGCCGCGCTGAAGGACGGGCTCAGGTACGTCAGAAGGCAAAGAAGCGCACGGAAGCCATTACGCGCAATTTATATGCCAAAGGCATGGATTGCCCCACGATCGCCGAAGTCACGGGACAAACCAGCGCCCAGGTTGAAGCCTTTTTCAAAGCGCGATAGCTTGAATAAAAAGCCAGACGGAAACGCTTTGTCTGGCTTGTTTTTATGTCTGTCAATAGCTTGGAATCAGCTTGCCCTCCATCACGAGCTGCTGGTTGCGGCGCACGGTGTTTGTATGAATCAAATCGTCAATGATCGCCACCATTTCCCGCCGGGCCCGGTTTACGACAATGACGGCCTCGGTGTCTTTGTCGTCATCAATGGACAGCCCGAGATAGTTCATGTCATACAGCTTTTCCTGGATCTCGTCCATGTTCCATACCGCGGCGTCGATTTCGCCGGACATGACTTTTTGCAAAATCTGGGTATATTCCACGTTCACGAACCGCACGTTTTTCCCGACGCAGGCGATTTCCGTCATTTTCTTTTGATCGACCGACGACTGGTCGACACCAATTTTCATTCCATCGACCACTTCCTTGACATCCGGATCGTGAAACGCCAAAATGTGTTGCGACAAATACGAATACGGGCCAAAGCTTTTCACGATTTCGATATCCATGCCGGCCTCGATCATTTGCTCCGCCGCGTACCGGGAAACGATTGCGAAATCATACCGGTCGCACAGCACCATCGACATCCGGTTTTTCGAACCGCGCATAAACGCCAGCGAAACCGGAATGTCGTACCGGTTTTCCAAATCCGCCACCAAACCGGTCGCCAGTCCTTCGTACCGTTTCGAATACGGCAGGGGCATCACGCCCAAAATGTGGGAGATCCCCGCGATTTCCAGCAGCTTGCGCACGTCTTTTTTCTTCAAAATCGTTCCCGACTGTCCATGCGCTTCCAATGTGACCGCGCCGCTTTTTTGAAGCAGCTTGATCGCGTTTTGCACAGTGCCCCGCGCCAAATGGATCTCGTTGTTGAGCTCCGTGACGGTCGGGATCCGCTCGCCTTCCTCAAAACAAAGCATCCGCTTGGCCAGCGTTTTTGTGGAAAGCCCGTTTTTACTGTATAAAAGATTTTGAATATCCATTTTGTTCACCCCTTTTTGCGGTTGTCCTCCCCTTCCGCGACCATTGTACCGGTCTAATTATACATATTTATGTATATTTTGTAAACCCGCGAGCTTTCCGATCGTCAACGCTCTTTTAGCGCCTCCAGACAATGATAGGCGAACCGAATCGTCGGATACGCTTCCTTTAGCTTTTGGCGCGACGCCTCAAGAACGCTTGCGTCTTCCTGGGCGTACGTGTTGTTCTTTGTCAAGCCATGCTCGCCCGCCGGCAAAAACTCGTAGGCGTTCGTCACGCTTTTTCGATCCTTGCGCGCCAGTTCCACTTCCGTTTGGATTTGTCCGATTTCGTCGCGCCGGTTGTAGTTCATCACGATGATCCCGTCGCACGCGTTTTGGATCAGCGAGTCCAAAAGCGTCGTTCCCACCGTCTGGTCGAAATGGTATGGAATGCACAAAAGCAGCTCCAGCCCGTTTTCCTCGCAAAGCCGGTACGCGCTTTCCATGTTTTTCAAATACTGGGCGAACACGCCGCGCGGATCCGTCTTCCACGCCGTGCTCAAATACGGTTCCACATCCAAAACGACACCTGCCAGCTTTTCCTTTTGGTCTTTGTTGTAGGTTGCCGCCGCCTGAATCGACGCCCGCATCGGCTGCTCGTATTCGGCAAACGACCAGTCCACTTCCCCCATCAAAGCGTACGTCTGCACGTCGCGCGCCGATAAAAACGCCACGAACCGCTCCACGGCGGCGAAATCGTTGAACTCCATTTGCTGATACACCGCCGAAATGCCGCGCTCTTCCAGCACGACTTCCAATTCCGGCCACGCCGAAGGATCGACCTCGCCCGGATTCCACGAAAAGAGCGACGCCTGTTCCTTTGGCGAAGCGGCGCAGCCCGCCAGCGCCAGCCATCCGCAAAGAAAAAACAGGAAGCCGTTTCGCACCCACTTCCTGTCCATCTCATTCCTCCTCGCCCGGCGTCTGCATCCGGGCAATCGAACCCCACTCGAACTTCTTTTTCCGGAACCGGAAAAGGGCGCTGATCCGGGCCGCCAGCACGATAAAGCGCGTAAAAAACACTTCGACGACCGCCATCACGCAAACCCGAACGATGTCCCGGCGGCTCACGTACACGTTTTGCGAATACACCCGCGCCAAAAACGCGCTGATGCTCATGAAAATGCCAAAAAAGAAGTAAATCAAAAAGAACCACACCATATACGTCATGTTGATGACGTTCAAAACGAGCGCGAACAACGTGACGAACACGCCGGCCACTTCGATTATTGGCGCTAAATACTCGTAAAACAAATAATACGGATACGAAAACCATCCCAGCACGCCATAATCGAAGGACATCCACATTTTCCAGTATTTATTCAAACACTGGATCAAGCCGATGTGCCAGCGCCGGCGCTGCCCGAAAATGTCTTTCACCGTCGTTGGCGCCTGTGTCCAGCACACCGCCTGCGGTACGTATTCAATCGTGTATGGCTTTTTGTTTTGGCGAAAATACGAATGCAGCTTCATGACCAGCTCCATATCCTCGCCCAAAGAATCGGTCGCGTAGCCGCCCACTTGCAGCACCGCCTTTTTCTGAAACAAGCCAAAGGCCCCCGAAATGATCAAGTTGCCATTGAACCGGTTCAAAAAGAGCCGCGAGCCTAAAAACGAACGATCGTACTCGAGCATTTGCGTTCCCACCAAAAGATGGTACGGGATCCTGTACTCCACGATTTTGCCATCGCGCATCAGCGCGCCATTGATGATCCGGATCAATCCGCCGCACGCCACCACGTTTTCATGCGCCATCACGGGCTTGACGATTTCCGTCAGCGAGTCGGTTTGTAGCACCGAGTCCGCGTCCATGCACAAAAAATACGGATACCGGGACGCGTTGATACCCGCGTTCAAGCTGTCGGCCTTGCCGCCGTTTTCCTTCATGATCAACGTCACTTCGACGCCCCTGACCGTTCCGGTGTACACAAAGCGGATGGGCTGGCAGGGCAAAGTTTCCTGCATTTGCATCCGCGTGATTTCCAGACCGTATTCCTTAATGAGTTTCGCGGCCGTTTGATCGCTGGAGCCATCGTCCACCACGATAATTTCATACGTCGCGTATTCCAGCGCGACGAGCGACTCCACCGTTTTTAAAATGGAAAGCTCCTCGTTGTGCGCGGGAACGAGAACGGAAACCGGAATATCAATCGGGCCAAGATCGTCGACTTTATACCACTTTCGCTGATGCATCTCGTACAAAGCGAGCGAGCCGGAAACGATCGACGCGAAAAGAAAGGTCGAATACACGGCCAGATACGCGATAAAAAACCATTCCACTGCATACAGGATTTCCTGCACGTCCATTACGCATGCCCCCTTTCCATTTGCTTCCACGCCTCGGTCGCGTTTTGATGGACATACCAAATCGGATCGTGTGTCAGCGTCCGCACAAGCGCGCGGTTTTCGGCGCTTGGAAACGCCGCGAGCACCTTGACGCCAAGCGCCGCGTACCGCCAATCCATCGTTTTCCGCTCCAGAAGCAGCTTGCGGACGACTTCTTCCGCCTCGATGGACGGATACTTGATAAAATACCGCAGCGCCTCGAGCCGGACTTCAAGATTTTCGCTTCCATTTTCCAAAATCCGCAAAATATCCCGCTTGTACGGCCCTTTTTCCTTCCGCGCGTATTCCAGCAGCGCGCAGCGGATTTCCGGATTGTACTCGTTTTGGTTTTTCAAAAGAAGCAAAAGCAGCTCGTTTCGCGAGCCGGCATACCACATCAGCGCGTTCGTGGTCACTTTGCTGTAGCAGTAAAAACCTTGTTCGGTCATGACTTTCAGCGCGTCGCTCAACGCCTCCGGCATGCCCATGACCGCCAAAGCCCCTAGCACGTTGTACATTAAAAACATGGAGGAGCGATCCATCAGCCGGATCATCGCCGCCGCGAAAGCGGCCGACTTTTGGTCCGCGTTGATGCCGTATTTCATCACGAGCCGGGCATACATCGTCTTTTCCGTGACGCCCATCTTTTGAATCGGTACAATGAGCATCATGTATTCCGCCTCGTACTTTTGAAAGTAGGCGCGCACAAGCGCCGGATCGTACGCTGCGACTTCCTTGAGCTCCTCCTCGAACCGTCCCAAATACCGGACCATGGAAAACCGCCGGATCCGTCTTCGCTCGGCGCGCGTGCCTTTCTCCGTCAGCGCCTTGCGCAAGCGCGCCCGCCCCGCCTGAAGAAGCCGCCTGGCGTTTTCACGGTGCCGGCGCTCCCGTTTCAGCTGCCGCAAATACACCAAATTGAACACCGCCAGCATCAGGCTGAACACCATGTACACAAACAGCAAATTCAACAATCCGTATCCCATGTCATTCGCCTTCCTTCCACGCTTCCTGCACGATGGCGTACGACGCCTTCAGCCTTTCCTCGTACGCGAAGTTGCGTGTCCATCGCGGCAGCTTGATCGCGTACAAATGGATGTCCGGGTGCGCCGCGTTGCCCATTCCCACATACAATTTGCCAACCGGCAGGCTTTCGATACCATAACGCAAATAATAGTCGTCATGCACGACCGCCTGGTTTGGCGCCGAAAAGTTGAGCAGCTGCCACGGCAGACGAATTTCCGTACACCCGTTTGCCGTCGCGAGATCCCGGCCTTCGACCAGCTTTCCGGCTTCCTCGGTCAGCGAAAAATTTCGCAAAGCGTTCGCGTCGTCGACGATGGGATCCGCCAAAATCGCCTCGATTGGCCCGAATTTCGGCTCGTGGGCTTCCGGCACCTGAATCGAGTACGCGTCCTGTCCGCGAATGTTCTGGTTCCACGCCGCCCGGGCGCTGTCATAATACGAGTGCACGAGCAGTCTTGCCTCGGTCGGGCTTTCAAACACGAGCAAAAAATCCGCGTCGCGCGCGAACGAAAGCGCCCCATCCTCGGTTTGGCTGGCGCCGCTGTTGGGCGTCACGTCCAGCGGAATCGTCACCGGAAACTGCACGTCGGGATTCCAGTTGATTTTAAAGTACACCCCTTCGGCGTCGAATTGCGCAAACAGCGTCCCGATCTTGTTTTCGAACACTTTCTCGCTGGCTGTCCATTCGGTTTCCTGTCCGTCAATCCAAACCGGCCCGTTTACCCCGAGCGGCTTGAACGCCATAAGCCCAAACCCCTGAGCCTCGGTTTGGATGTCGTGCCAAAACGGCTGCTGTTCGTCCTTCGTATACGGGCTCGTGTTCCAGTCCGTACGCGACCAGTTGTCCTGCCACGCGGAAAGCACGATGCCGGAAAGGCCGGAATCCAGCGCATTCGTATACAGCCGGACAATCGCCTCGCCTTGCTCGGCCTCGCTATGGGACGCACCGCCCTTCGTCGTTCCCCGGGCGCTGGAATCGCCGCAATTCACCAGCACGACCGGCTTTTGATAGTACGCTTCCAGCAGCGCCAAGTACCGGTCGGCGCGCGGACGCTCGTCCACGAGCGCGAGCAGCGGCGCCAGTCGTTCTTTTTCGCCAGCCGTCAAATCGTTTGTAAAATCATGCCCGTAATCCGCATAGTTGTACGCCACCAGCATTCCGCCTTTAAGCTTCGGACCCGCCTCGAAGTGCTGAAAGTCGATTGTCGCGCTTTTCTGGATTTGCGCCTTGTACAAAGTTTCGAAGTCGAACGGGTCGGTATTGAGCTGCGTGGTTGGCGCGATCAAATGCTGCTGGCCGTATTTGTCCGACTCGTATTGGCAAAGCCGGTCCATCACTTTGGCTAGAAGCCACTCAAACGGACTCGCGTCCTCGCTCGTGCGCACGTATTTTCCCGCATACGGGCCCGGGAGCTTGCTGTGGTGGTCCGTGTACGCGATCGTGTCCGGTTCCCAGCGGCTGCCGATTTCAAACGCGAGCACCCAGGGCGACACGTCGCTCGTGTACACGCCATGCCCTGACGTTTTGGCGTACGGCAAAAACTCCCGGCCGTGAACGACGTCGACGCATCGCTTGGCGTTGCGCAGCAAGGCGTTGTAAAAGTCGTTGGACCACGCGTTGTCGGCGCTGTTTTGGGCGTAATCCGTCACCGGCACGACTTGAATCAAATACAACGGCGCCTGGCCGCTGGCGGCGCGTGTGGTGTTGAATTCGTACAACGCGTTGTAAAAGTCGGGATCGTAAATGTTGTTGGCGCGAATCGTGTTGGCGTTCATCGCCGCGATTTGCTCGAACCACGTCTTGTATGTCGCCTTGTCGACCGCGTAGTCGGTATCGTAGTATCCCGGCAGGAAGCTGTCGACTTCCACGCCTTTGACGACGAAGCGCTCCTGGCTGCCGGCGCGCACGATGTCCGCCTTTTCCGTATAAAAGTTGGACGTGACCGCGCTCGCCTTGCCTTTAGGCAAATACGCCTGGTTCCATGCGAAGTAAACGGCCACCGCGCCCAAAAACAAGCAGGCGATCCAAATCAAATACCGTTTCATCTTCTACCTCGTTTCATATTTTTTCGTCTGGGACGGATGGGCGTACTGGGCCAGCGCGTCGATGTGGCTGTCCATCCAGGCGCCCCGCTTTTGGATGTAGTCTTTCATTTGCGCCAGCGCCTCCTGCGTGCTGCCCGGATTGCGCTCTTCGGGTGTCAGCTTTTGATACGCGTCAAGCTGGCTGGGATCGAACGCGTATCCCCACACCTCGTTGTTGCGCTCGACGGCGCTACCTAAGTAGGCGATTGTCTCGTCGATTGTGCGCAGCAGGTTTTCGTCGCTTAAAAGCGTCTTTCGCAGTTCCTTGTAGCGGGCGATGACTTTTTCATTGAAATACGGATCGCTCAGCAGCCGGTCGTACCAGACGCGGTCCACGAGCAAAAACTCGCTTCCTTCCGCGTCGAACGGAGCAAAATAGTTGTTGAGCGCGTTGTTGTAGTCCCAAACCGGACCGATCTTGATTTTCTGCGACCGGTCTTTGTACAAATACGTCGAACGCATGCCCGCGTCGCTGACGGCCAGAAACTCCTGAAGCACGTAGTAGTCCACGAACGAGTCGACGTCGATGTACTTGCGGTACCCTCTGGACGGGCTTTTGTAGTCGGACGAGTACAGCGCTTTTTCAAACGCGCTCAAGCTGTCTTCGATGTACGAAAGCGCCTGGGCGTCAAGCTTGGAGGCGGGCGGATACACGACTTCAATGCCGGCGCCGCTTCCAAGCGTTTCCTGCCGGAACGTGTACATCGAAAAGGAGTCCACGACCACGCTATCGGCGTCAAAGCGGTCGATCCGCACAATGTAGTCCAGCTCCGCCTTGCCCGGCTCGTACGTGTCGAGATCGACCCGGCTCTTTCCTTTGCGAATCGTTTCCATCAGCACGTACAATCCCTGGTACCGCCCGTTTAAAAACACTTCGCAAAAGCGGACGTTGGGCGCGTATCCCATGATTTGACCCGAAATGTTCATCAGCACGTAGTTGCGGATGAGCGTCTTGTCCAGAAACGGTCCGTACAACGCCCAGTTGTCATGGGCACCCATGCCAAACAAGGACACGTCCTCGTCCTGTCCTTGCCCATCGACGAGTTTGATTTGATAGCTTTTTTTATCGAAGGAGCGCGACGAGTTGCCGCGGATGCGGATCGTGGCGTTCGTGTCCACGCCCTCGTCTTGAAGCGTCTTGACGGCAGTATCGTTGTCGATCCAGCGAATGCGGGCCGGAATTTCCTCCTGGCCATCCGTGGTTTGAACGCCGGTTCGAGTTCCGTTCTCATCTTGCAGCCAGCTGCCGGGCACCGGCGCGCCATCCGTGTCGATCGAGACGATTGGCAAATGCGTGCGAAACGTGCCGGGATCTATGGACAAGGAGGCTGTCTGCTCCCCGGGCGCCTGCCGGTGCTGCATGTAGCGGTTCGTATCTTTTGCCGTGTCCGGCTTGAACAGCCCGAGCACGAGCGGAAGAACAAGCAGCGCCACAATCGCGATCCCGCTCATAATTTTGTATTTCATAAATTATCCGTTGATTTCATCGCTTTGCGCCACGATGTCGACATATTGCGTATCCGGGATCTCATACAGACACGTGGTGATGGACTTTCCGTTTTTACTGCTTTGCGTCAGGATCTTACGGGAAAGCTCGTAAATGAATTCCACCGACGTCGGGGTCGTGTTTTTCGTGCGAAGTGTCGCTTTTTGATCGAAATACGAGAAAATCACCTTTTCGATCTCGTCGGCGTGCATCCGGCTGCCTTTGACAATCAAAAGCACGCGGTTCTCGTTTTTCACATGGCCCATGATGAGCAAAATCACAAAAATGACGGCGCTGCCCATGCAGGCGACGAGATAATCCGCCACCCCGCAGCAAATGCCGACCACGATCGTCCAGAAAATATAAATCGTGTCGCGCGTGTCCTTAACGGCCGTTCGAAAGCGCACGATGGAAAGCGCGCCGACCATCCCCAAGGACAAAGACAAGTTGTTGCCGATGACCGTCATGACCGTCGCGGTCAGCACCGTCAGGCAAACGAGCGAAATGTTGAACTTTCGCGAATACGCCGTGCCCGAATGACTGATATAGTACGATATATAAATGAACAGCCCCAAAATGACGGCTGTCAAAATGTGCATAAAAATTTCTTCCGTCGTCAGGGTGCCCGACTCCGCCAGCATGCCTTCTAAAATATCTCTCATCGTTTACCTCCTCTTTTTATCCATACACATAACGCAAGCCGACCGAGCGGCTCAAACTATACTTGCCCACGGAAATCTCGCTTTGATCGCATCGCTCCAGCGCGAGCTTGACCGGGCTTAGCAAATAGCCATCGTATTTCACTTCCAAGACGACCCGGTCGTTCACGAAAACCGGATACAAATTCAACGTTTTCGAAAACAAGTCAAAGTCGGATTCCGTGGCGCGGATATTCGCGTCAAACGTAATTCGAATGTTGTTGCTGCGGGCGCAATACGCGATCCGGTCGTATTCCACGATCGCCTTGGGCCGGTACAAGTACATGCTCATGATCGCGTACAGCTCCTTGGCAAATGGCAAGTCGTAATGCAGCAGCACGTCGTAGCGCCCCTCGATCAGCCGCTGCGCGTCGTTTCTCGGGATCGGGAGCGACCGCTTGAGCTGGTCACTTCCTTGCTTTTTCTTCATTTCCAGCATCGCGTACGGGCTGTCGGGATCGTAGACGCGCAAACGGATTTTGCGCCGCAGCTCGACGCCTTCCTCCTTTTCGTGGAAATCCCGGTCGTCGATCGAGTCGAAATATAAACTGCGAACCGTATAGGCCCCTTTGGCGTTGTTGGAATCGAGCGTCAAAAAATGGGAAAAGTAGCTTTGAAGCTGCGCACTTTTCACCAAATTGATCAAATATTTTTTCTCTTGTCGCGAGACAATGTTCATATCGGATGTTCCTTTCTCTTCATTTATTGTAAAAAACAAACCGCGCTTTCTCGATTGGGATGCCCGCAGTCCAGCCACCGTTTCAAAAGCCGCCAAAAAAAAAGCCAAACCGATCCGTCCAGGGTTCGAAATTTCGTAGAGTTCCCTACTCTGCGAATTGATTATAGCACTCTATCCCTTTTGAATCGAGTGATATAATCCATATCTTTTATAAAAATATGTGATTTGTATAGGGGTTGAATATAATGATAACTTATAGTTTCTGGATTAAAAAACAAAAATAAGCCGTCAGTTTTCCCGTCAGGATCACGGCGTGAAAAGAGTGGATTAAGCCGATATCTATCGCGCTTTTTTTGCTTCGATCCCAGGAGCTGTCGTTTTTTTCTTTCCTCGTTTTCCGTCAAAATCGCCGTCAAACCTCCCGTTTTTCCTTTGCCTAAAGCGAAAGAACCACCTTTTTCGCAGAGTAGGGAACTCTGCGAAGGAAATTCGCGAGAATACCCATCGGTTTTCACGCCATGAATACGTCAACCTTCCCCACAAAAAAAGCGATCCGGTCTGATCGCTTTTTTTCTGTTTACTTTTCTTTTTTTACCGCTTCCACAAGCTCCCGGACAAGGCCGGCATCCACGACATCGTAGTCGTCGGCATGTTCCCCGCTCAAATAAGCGTACGTGACGTCGCGCCCGCTCGTCGTTTGATCCGTTCGATACGCCTTGCACGAGGAGTGCACTTGCCAGACGCCGGTTTTTTCCATCAGCTCGACCGCGTTGCCCGCGTTCACGCCCGAGCCCGGCAGGATCTCGATACGGCTTCCAAACTTGTTTTGGATGGCGCCGATTTCCTCGATGCCCTCCATCGCTTTCGCTTTCGTTCCGCTCGTCAGCACCCGGTCCACACCCAGTCCGACGAGCGTTTCGATGGCGCCTTCATAGTCGGTGACGACATCGACCGCCCGATGGAACACGGCCGTCTTTTCAAACGAGTGGATCAAATCGACCATGCATTTCGTCCATTTGGTGTCGACGGCTTTTTCCTCCGTCAAAAAACCGAACGCGATGCCGTCGGCTCCGGACTCCAAAAACAGTTTCGCCTCGTCGAGCATGATTTGTTTTTCGACATCCGTGTAGGCGAAGCCCGCCGCTCTTGGACGCACCATGCACACTACTTCCAGGTCGGTATTCTTTTTTGTTTGGATGAGTGCCATCACACTAGGCGACAGGCCGCCCACGCTCAACGCGCTGTTCAGCTCGATTCGTTTCGCGCCGCCCCGGCTTGCCGCCAGCGCGTCTTCGTAGCTGCCCGCGCACACTTCCACAACGATTGGTTTCATAATTGCTCCTCGATTCCCAGACGATACAAGCTAAGCGCGTAAATTTTCGCGTTCGCCATCAAATCGTCGATATCCATCCATTCATCCGGCAAATGGGCGATGCCTTTCTGGCCGGGGAAGCTTGGTCCGAACGGCACGATGTTCGGCACCTTTTTCGCGTACGTGCCCCCGGTCGTCGTCACCGGCGTGCCATCGAGTCCGGTTACTTGCTCGTACGTTTCCTGCAGGACGCGGCAAAGCGTTCCGTCCTTTGGAAAAAAGACAGGCATCATGTTGTCCATGAGCGCGGCGTCGATTTTCGCCGTCACCTTGCGCGCGATTTCCTCCACCGTCACGCTGGCCGGATAGCTGACTTTCAGCTTGTGTTCCTCGTCGAGACGGAACTCCAGCTTGCCAAACTCGGGATCGTACAAATCCAGATCGAACTGCTCGGGCGTAAAGTGGGACACGTCGGCTTCCGTTTCGAACACGGCCCGGCCCCGCTCGGCGTACACGACCGGATACTTGCAGTCGGGCGTCCATCCCGCGATCGGCGGATTTTTCACATTCAAATAATGGTCCATGTCCGCCATGCCGGTTTCCTCGTTCGTACCAAACACGATCCAGATCGGATGCGCCAACTCGATGCCAAGCTGCTTGATAGCGTACAACGCGTACAGGCACGACAGGATTGGCCCTTTGTTGTCGAGAATGCCTCTGGCGTATATACGGCCGTCGCGGATCGCCGGTGAAAACGGCGGATTCGTCCATTCGCCTTTCGCCTCCACGACGTCAAGATGTCCAAAGATCCCGATATAGCGCGGATCGGTTTTCCAGCCCGGCTTCGTGCCGTATTTCACGATGCCCGCGTAGTGGTCGACGTTTTCCACGACAAACCCCATCGCTTTGGCGAGCGCGAGCGTTTCGGTCAGAGCCTTGTCGACACCGGAACCAAACGGCATATTTTCTTGGGCTTCGCTTCGCGTGCTGTCGATGGACACGATTTTCAAGATCCCGTCCAGCATGGCGTCTTGGTTGCGCTTGACTTGTTCGACGATTTTTCGTTCCAGTCCGCCATCGCGTTGCATATTATTTGCGCTCCAGCGGCGCGGTCCGGGTCCTCATGTAGTTGTCCATCCATTCCTCGCTCGCTTTTTCAATGTACTGTTTGCGGTTTTCGTCGAATTTGACCAGATACACTTCCGGCGCCTCGGTTTCGGTCGCGACCGCGAACGAGAAGCCTTCGATGTTGGTGGCCACGCCCCATTCGCCTTTGTTGTTCATGGCAATCAACGAAAGGTCGCCCGCTTTTTGACGACGGCGTTTGAGCTGCTCGTCGAGCCGGGAAACGGCTTGCTCGCACGCCTGCTGCGGATGGAGGCCTTCCTTCATGAGCCGGACGATCTCGTAGGAGATGCACCCTTTCATCAAGTCCTCGCCAAGTCCGGTCGCGCTTGCGCCACCCACTTCGGAATCCACGTAAAATCCGGATCCGGAAATCGGCGAGTCGCCAACCCGGCCGGCCCGCTTCATGAACAAGCCGCTTGTCGAGGTCGCCGCCACCATGTGATGGTTGTCATCCAGACACACCATGCCGACCGTGTCGTGACCGGAATACGGCTTGAGCTCGAGCTCCTGCACTTCCTTAAGCCGGTTGTGGTAGTGGATGCGCGCCCGCTCCGTGAGCATGTTTTTGCGCTCGAATCCCATTTTATGGGCGTATTTTTCGGCGCCGGCGCCAACAAGGAAGTTGTTGACCGGTTCCTTGGACAGCTTCCGAGCGATGGATACCGGGTTGGCGAAGTCTTTGATCGCCGCCACGCAGCCGATATCGAACGTGTCGCCGTCCATGTAGGCGGCGTCCAGTTCCACTTGCATTTCCTCGTTTGGCAGTCCGCCGTAGCCGACGCTTTTGTAGTATTCAAAATCCTCCACGTCGCGAATGGCGGCTTCGATGGCGTCGCCCGCGTCGGCGTGGTCTTTGAGCATTTGATCGGCGCGCGTCACGCCTTCCAATGCCATTCTCCATGTTGCGATAATTCCGTACATCTTTCTTCTACCTCGTTTTCTAAAAAAAGAGAGTGGCGCACTCTCTTAAAAACAAATCTCGGATTCGTGTGCGATGGCTTTGCCTTGCGCCTTGGCCGCCAGTGCCTCGCACATATTCGACAATGTTTCGTTCAAGCCGGTTCCGCCTTTTTTCGGACATTTGACAATGTGGATCCGGTCTTTGTATTCGGCAATCGTTTCCTCGTTTTCCGCGGACATGGCGGCCACGACTGGAATGTTTTCCTCTTCGAGCCGGTTCGCCACCATGGCGCACATCCGGGCAAATTCGGCGTAGTTGAACGCCGGGCCGCACATGACGCCGTCCGCGTTCAGTTTTTTCACCATCGCGCACAGCTTGTGCACGACTTCGTCCTGATGTTCCATGAAGTAGCCGTTGCCGCAATACAGCGTCGCGATGACGCGCTCGTCGTTGGCTTTCAAGTAGCGTTCCATCATCACGGCTGGTCCGACGACTTCCTTCGTCGCCTTCAAACCAATCATTTTATCGTCTTTTGTCCCGGCGCCCGCCTGGATCTGATCGTATATCATAATGACTTTCATTCGATTCGCCCTCGTTTCTATTTATTTTTTCTTCCCATTAAAGATCGTCAAACGAGAAATCGTCGAGGTCGATTTCCTCTTCCTGGCTTTCCATCGCCTTTTGCTCGTCTTCCAAATATTGTTTATCCATCGCCTTGATGAACGGCAGGTAGAGGAACACCCCTAAAATCAGCAAGCCGCCCTGGAATACGGCGCCCATCCAGTTCGTTGCCAAAAAGCCCGAAATGATGACTGGCATCGTCCATGGAATGTTGATTCCGTTGCATGGAGGGAACAAGCCCATGTTCATCGCGAAATACGACAGGATGATGTTGACTGTCGGTACAAGCACGAACGGAATGAGCATAACCGGGTTGAGCACGATTGGCAAACCGAAGATGATTGGCTCGTTGATGCCGAAGATGCCCGGAACGAGCGACAGCTTGCCAAGGTCCTTGATGCGTTTCGAACGGCAGAACAGCAGCATCGCAATGAGCAACGAAAGCGTCGATCCGGCGCCGCCAAAGGTGGCGAACAAGTCCTGGAACTGCTGCGAAATGATGTGCGCGCCGTTTTCGATCGTGTAGCCGGCCGCGCCCACTTCACGATACAAGTTCAGGTTTTCAAGCGCGAGCGTCTGCAAAACCGGGTTGAAGACCGCGCCCACAACCGAGCCGCCGTTGATTCCGAAGAACCAGAACAGGTGCAGGAAGATGTAGGCGACGATCATAGCCCCCAGCGTGTCTCCCAGACCGAGCAGCGGTGTTTGCAGGAACTCGAAAATAAACTGGAACGCGTTCGTTCCGCATGCCGTGAACAGCGTGTTGATCAAGAAGAAGACAACCATCACGATGCCGGCTGGAATGAGCGCGGCGAAAGAAGCAACAACCGTTGGCGGCACGCCGGCTGGCATTTTGATGACCCAGCCCTTTTTCTCGACCCACGCGTACAAGTGGACGCTGATGATCGCGCACAGGATGCCGACGAAGATTCCCTTCGCGCCAAGCCATCCCAGATCAAGTCCGCGCACCATGCTCGTCGCGCCTTCCGGCACGTTGACGGCCACGCCAGTCGCGTCCGCCAGGCCGGCGATTTTCGCGCTAAAGTTGTATGGCATGAGAATGAACCACGACATCAAGGCAACCGCCGCACCAAAGATTGGCGTCGTTTTCATTTCCCGTGCAAAGTAATAACCAATTCCCATCGTGGCGAAGATCGCCATGATCGTGAACGTCGCGTCGGACTGTTTGGAAAGCAGTGCGGCCAAAGACATGTCGCCAATCATGCAGTTTTCCACAAAATCCGTCCACGCGCTGATCGGGAAGTTCGCCAAAAGCAGGAACACCGATCCAACGATCAGCAGCGGCGTCGAAATCAGGAAGCCGTCGCGGATCGCCATTAAATATTTGTTTTTACCAATCGCCGACGCCAGCGGCATCAGCAGTTTTTCTAGTTTATCCATTTCCAAAACCTCGTATCCAATTCGTTTTCGTAATTTATTTTTGTTTCGCTTTTTTCATGATGCCCAGCGTTGTCTTGAGCACTTTTTCCCCGTTCATCATGCCGTAGTCGCCCGCGTCGATGACCGCGATCGGAATGCCTTCGTGGCCGAATTTCGAAACGGTTTCCTCATACATGTACTTGACTTGCGGGCCAAGCAAAATGCAGTCCGGCCGGTCGTTGGCGATGATTTCTTCCAACTTGTTGTGGGAGAACGCCTTGATTTCCAGTGGCAGCTTGTGGTTGTTGGCACAATCCTGCATCATGGACGCCAGCATGCTCGTGGACATGCCCGCGCTGCAAAATAAATAGATCTTTTTCATTGTTTGTATTCCTCCTGTTGACTGTATTGTATCGAAAGCGCTCTCATTGTTTTTGGAACGCTTCTTCCTAGTTTTAGGAATTTTTTTCCAGTTCCTCGATGCGGCGCAGACTTCTCATCGTCGTGTTGGCCATGAGCTCGATCGTTTCCGCGCTCATGAGCTGGTCTTCGGCATGCATCAGAAGCAGACTGACGTTCGTTTTTTCGCCGGCCGCCTCCTTCTGGATGAGCGAAGCGTGGGCTTCGTGGCCTTTGACGAAGAACTCTTTTCCTTCTTTCATTTTCGCCTGCGCCTTTTCGTGCTCTCCTTTTTCGGCGAGCTGGATGGCTTCCACGTACGCGCTTTTCGCCATTCCTACATTCGAGATGATTTGAAAACAAACCAGTTCCATATTTTCCATATTCTTCCTACCTTCCTTTGAGTTTATTTTGTCGTGTCTTCCACGCGGACGAGCCGCGTTTTCGCGATATAGTCGTGCAGCATGCGCCGGCTTGGCGACGCGAGGGCCGCGACTAGCGAAATCGTCGTGATCGCGATCGAGGCCCATAAAAAGATACCGGTCACATTGAGTCCGGACACCATCGAGATGGTGCTGGAAATCAAGGCGCTGGCGTTGTACAGGCAGCCTTCGAGCAAAAATAGCCCGACGCCCTGCCGAAGCAGCAGCCGCCAAAATCCAGGCGTTTTCCCGTCTTCGGTTTCCATTTTGTAGCCAAGCGTCCTCTTTCCGATCGTCTGTCCCGGATAGATTTTCCACGGAACGACGACTTCGTAAAACAGCGCGCCGCAAAGCGCAAGTGCGACGACGGCCAGCGCGGGTCCTTGCTCGATGAGCGCGGAAAGCGTCCACACGTTGACCTGGCGCATCGTTTCCACGTCCTTGGTGACGAACAGCCACGCCAGGCACATGGGCAGCATCATGCACAGCGCGCTTAAAAACCAGTCGATCAAATAGGCGGCAAACCGGCGTCCGTCTTCGACGTCGGTTTCGCGCGTGTCCAGCACGCGGCTCGTTTTGCGTGTTTTTGTCATCATATTCCGTCTTCCTCCTTTGTGATGGTTTCAATAAACAGACGATAGTCCCGTTTCGTAATGAGATTTTGAAATTGTTTTTGATCCGACACGAAATGAGAAAGCCAGTCAAAAAAGATGCGCAGCAAATTTTGGTCGATGTCGCGGATGGCGAGCAAAATGACGAGTTCGACGTCGTATTCGCCCCAGCGCAGCGGCTTGTCGAGAATCGCGATCGAGATCGACGGCTTGACGACGGTGCCTTCGAACGTGTGCGGCAGCGCGAACCCCGTATAAAACGACGTGGACGCGGTGCGTTCCCGCTCGAGCACGCGCTGGGCGAAATCGTCGCGGACGTAGCCTTTGGCTTCCAGGTTTTGGCACATCGTCCGAATGACTTCCTCCTCGTTGTCCGCGACAAGATGCGGATAGAAGAAGTCGGGCACGATGAGGTTTTTGACCATCGCCTTGAACTGGCCGCTGGTCCGCCTTTTATCCAGCCGGTTGAGGGCCTGGAAAATCTCGCTTTCGTCCTCGTAGTTCATGAACATCGAGATCGTCAACGTCGGGACCGGCAAATCGTGCTTTAAATAGACGGAAGAAACGATGAGATCGGGTTCGAGCCGCTCGATGCTTTCGCGTTCGAACACGTTCATCTGAGCCGCAATCTCGATGCGGTCGCCAAACCGAGACTCGATTTTTTCCTTGCATCGTCTGGCCAGCGACTGGTCGTCCGGAAAGATCATGACGACCTGATACTTGCCGGCGGACTGGAGCCGGTTGAACGCGTTGCCCAGATGTAGGGCCAGAAAGCTGATTTCGCTTTCGCTGATCGCAAAGTTCACCGTTTGCTCGAGGCGCCGGGCCGCTTGCACGCCCATCTCGAAGATGAGCGGAAACTTGATCTTGATTTCATGCAAATAGACGTTGTCGACGCTGACGTGCTGCTCGTGGCGCATGAGTAGCGAGCGCACGTGCAGCTCCATGCCGTTTTGCAGTTCCTTGTCGTCGCGCAAGTCCACATCGAACCGCTGCCAAACGTCGTCGAGCATCGCCCGGACGAGTTCGGGCACGTGGACGGTCGCGTTGCCGGCGGCCACTTCCTCGACGGTGTACGCTTTGCTGCGTTTTCCAAGAAGGAGCAGCGTCAGCAGCCGGATCTCGGCCTCGTTGACTTCGATCGGGATCCGGTGGGAGACTTTCGTGAAAAACGCGGACGCGATTTTGTATTCGATGGTGTCGGTCAGGCCGTTTTCCATTTCGACGTTTTCCAAATAGTGGAAGTCGAGCATGCGTTCGAGCGCGATGCCGATGTGCATGAGCAGCATGGGCAGGCTCGATGGCCGGACTTTGTAGTCGTAGCGCTCGAGCGTGCTTTCGAGGATTTCCTTGACCCGCCGCAAGTCGAATTTCTGGTACAGGTCGATCATCTCGTTGAGGTTGGAAAAGTTGTCTTCCAGCTCTTTGTTGAGCATGTCCTTGCACAGCTTGCGTTTGTTGGTTTCGCTTCCTTCGAGCCAGATCCAGTTTTTCTGCTTGACGAGCCGGACGTTGCCGTACTGGGTGAGCTTTTTCCGGATCGTTTTCACGTCGGCGTCGATGGTGTACGAGCTGGCACAAAGCAGCTCGGGCAAATCGTAAATGTTCAGCTCCCTTTTTTCGAACAGCAGGATCTTCACGATAAACTCCTGGCGTTCCTTTGGTGTTTGCGGAATCGACGAAATGATGCCGGTTGGCGCGCCGCTTTCCTCTTTCGCGACGAGGTGGTAGCCTTTTTGGGGATTTCCCTCGATCGTTACCTGGCCGCCTTCGGTGTTGATCGCCTCGATGTCGTTGCGAATCGTCCGGTCGGTGACGCCAAGCATCGCGGCCAGCTCCTTCCCTTTTATCCAGTTTTCCTCATGCAGGATCTCGCATATCTTTTTTTGTCTTTGCGTGAGCATGTTTCCTCCTACGCCTGTAATTGTATGGCAATGTATTTCCTAGCTTACCCCGAATCATTTCCTAGCGCTAGGAAATGGTTGCTTCTTTTTTCCTTGCGCGCTTCTTATACTAGGAGGCAGGTGATGATTATGATAAATATATTTGACACAACGACGATTAAAAACAAACAAACGCGGCTGGCTTTCTCGATTTTCTGGATCGGTGTCAGCTCGCTGCTGCAAACCTTCACGATTCAAAGCTTCATGGATCCAAGCAACCTGCTGTCGAGCGGCTTCACCGGTCTGGCGATTCTCATCAACAAGATCACGACGCTCTTTGGCGTTCCGTTCTCGGTGTCGCTTGGTATCCTGTGTTTAAATATTCCGGCGGCTCTGCTTTGCTGCAAGCACATTTCCAAGCGCTTCACGCTGCTAAGCTACATCCAGTTTTCCCTGACGTCGGTTTTACTGGATGTGTGCCATTTCCAGCCCATCTTCGACGACTTGTTTCTCAACGTGATTTTCGGCGGCTTCCTGTATGGCCTTGTCGTCGTCATCGCGCTGCGTACCGAAGGCTCGACGGGCGGCACAGACTTTATCGCTTTGTATATTTCCGATAAGCTGCACAAAAGCATTTGGGACCAGGTCTTTATTTTCAACGTGTGCATTATCGTCATTTTCGGATTTTTCTTCGGCTGGGAATACGCGGGCTATTCGATTGTGTTCCAGTTTATTTCCACGAAGACAATTTCCTACTTCTACCACCGGTACGCCCAGATCATGGTGGAGGTGACGACTTCGAAGCCGAAAGCGGTATCCGAGGCGTTTAAGACGAATTTCCGGCACGGTATGAGTATCGTGAACGGCCAGGGCGGGTACAGCGGCAAGCCGTTCTCGCTGTGCAAGACGATCGTAAGCAGCTACGAGGAAAAACCGATCATCGACTGTTTGCATCAAGTCGACCCGGACGCGATCGTGTATACGCATAAGATCGACAACTTTTACGGACGCTTTTATCAAAAGCCGATTGAATAAAAAAACGCAAAGTCTTGCCAAAGACTGTTATAGGATCTATTGAAAGGAAGGAAAATGATTGTCCTTCCTTTTTCTTTGATATGGGGGCGTGATCTAGTTGCTTAAGTACACAAGCAGGGAAAAAAAGGAGGCACCATTTTTGATACCTCCGATCAATAGCTTCTCTTATGTGTTACAAACATCTATTCAGGCAATCCTACACTGCCCTTTTATTGGGTCACATTTTCGTCTTTGATGTTACGCGGTTTGCCGCACCTCAAAAGCGATTTCCCCTTCGATAACGATTGACCGGTAATATGCGCGATACTTTCGTCGGTCGAAGCTGGAAAATGATTTTATCCTTTATAATTCAATGATTGTTTTTTGAAAAACGTTTCGACTTTGGAAACGGTTTGTCCCGTTACTTCAGCAATCGTAGGACAATCCATGCCTTTGGCGTACAATTTGCGCATGATGGCTTCACGCTCTTGCGCGCGTCCTTCGTTCTTGGACTTTCTTTCAAATTCTCTCATGATCTCGCACATGGCATTCACTCCTTCCGGTTCCTTTTTAAAATACGATACGGCTTCTCTAAGCTCATCATAAAACATGTCATCCGGGTTTGTACAGTGGAAATCATGCATCAGCTTTCCAATCGCGTCATCGCCCCGGTATTCTCCATTCACAAAACGGATGTGCGCTTTCGTGTGCAGGATCCGCTTCCATTTCCGATCGAACCATTCATACGTGTAAAATGGCTCGTTTTGTTTGAGAAAGTCTTTTCTCGTCAGAAAGACGACCCACGATTCGTTTAACGCGCGAAACGGTTCGTTTGGCTTCAGCATATGGGAAACGAGCACGCTCAAGTTGAACAACGCCCGCTGTCCAAGAGCCCTCCTGTCGTTTTCTATCTCAAAGTTGTACAAGTTGCCTTCCATATCCTCGACAAACAAATCGTAGCGGACATGCCGAAAAAAAGGCAGTCCCTTCTTTACCTCCATCCCCCATCGTTTGACGACGAGGTCTGGCTTTCCGGTCAGGATGCGCGCCAGCAATGTGATGGCCGGTTTGCTGCGGGAAAAGGCGGGGTACATGAAAAAGTCGCTGAACAGCGTGAATCGCAGGATCATCTCGTAGTATTGATTGTTGATCAAATATATACCTCCAAAAAATCATTCTAAGATCAAAAAAGATCCATTTCTGTTTTCATGCGGTGCTTTGATCGGAAAAAAGTGCCAAGGAAAAAAGTGCCAAGGAAAAAAGTCAAAGAAAACCATAAAAAAGAAAAAGATGAAAGAACCGGGAAAAAGATGGATTCGTTCGATATTTAGAATTAGAATCCGTCGGAAGACGGATGTGGACAAACTATAGCATGAAAAAAAATGCGGACGTCAACAGGAAAAGCGGAAGAACCAGATATTCTATAGATTGGTGTCTTTAACAATTACCGGAGTATTTTTCATCCCTCAACCAGCAAATTTGTTCGCCCAACAGTTTGAGTATATCAAGCGATTGGAGCATGAGCCTCCTGTTTTTTTCGACATTGAATCCCCTCGAATGTTTATATAACAAAACATTTCCGCTCTTTTTGTTCTATTATTTAAACGTTATTTGTTTCTTTTCCACCAAATGAAATCCGGAAGACCTGGACAACCTTTCCATATTTATAACCGTTTTCCCCATTCCTCTTTTCTTTCGCAGCACAATAAAATATCTTTTATACCACAGAAAGGAAAACACACGCATGAAAAAAAGAAATTGGATGTGGATTGCCGGTGCCATTTTGATGTGCACGCTTTCGGCATGCCAGGAACCGGAAAACGAGGACCAGAAAATGTACTCATTGGATGAGTACCAGGAAAAATTCGACCATTCTAAAAAAGACGACTGATTAAAAAGCCGGCCATCCTTCGATTGACCGGCTTTCTAACATAAAAAAAAGACTTAGCAACGTCCTATTTTCGCAGGCGCGAAGCCAACTATCGTCGGCGCAGAAGAGCTTGACTTCTGTGTTCGGTACGAGAACAGGTATTTCCTCTTCGCTATCATCACTAAATCCTTGATTAATATACGCTTTTTCCACGTTAAACGCAAGAGGAAATTTCACTTTTTTTATTTTTTCTTTAAAATTTCTCTTTTCAAATGAAAAGAAGATGTCGAATCGTATCAACATCTTCTTCAGATCGGGGAAATTTTTTGGACCTTCTCCAAAACCACGGGGTCACGTCCCTTCCCACTCTCTTTCTATTTTTGTTTCTTTTTTCGTCCAAACCACAATCCCGCAATACCAAGCCCGGAAAGCGCGATGAGATTTTCATGCAGTTTTGTCATCAAAGATACGCCTGTGTTTGGAGATTTCTTTGTCTTGGAAGCACGCGCGATGCCGGAAGCCTTTGTTTTTTGTCGCGTTGTCGAAGTCGAAACCAGGCTTGCCGATTTTTTCGATGACTCGCGATGTTGTTCCTTGTCGTTTTGTTCCGTCGGGTTTTCCGGCATCTTTTGATCTTTGTTTGATGGTTCTTCCGGCTGTACCGGTTTCTTTGAATCATCCGGATTGACCGGATCCACGGGTTCCACCGGAAATTCCGGTTCAAACGGGTCGGTCGGATCGACCGGATCAACTGGGTCTACTGGTTTTTCCGGCTCTTCCGGACGAGTCGTGTTTTCAAATCGAACGCGGTCGCCCGTCTTGAAGTCAAGCGTTTCCGGCGTTTCCAGCGTCCTGCCCTCCGCGTCTTTTGTCCGTTCGACTTTGCAGGAATCCAAAACGAGCGTTTTCACTTTATACGGTTTGTGCGCGATTGTTCCGGTTTTCTCCTCGATGCGGGTGTTCAGCGTGATGCGGTATTCGGACTGGTCGAAACGCAATCCGGCTTTTTCCAGGCTTTCATCCCGGTTTTCATGCAAGGTAAACTGATAGGTGCCCGGCTTCGTCAAAAAACCGTTGCTGAACATTTCAAATGCCGCGTTGCCCTCCGCGTCGTTTTTGACTTTCAGTGTTTTCCGCTCGGCGTTTTCGATCGCCTGGCCGTTTTCATCGGCGACCTGGCCACCTTTCAGCTCGAAAGAGAAGTCGTCGCCTCTCAACTCGTTTTGCTGGCCTTCGGTATTCAGCCACGTTTTGGCGAGAAAGATATCCGGCATCGTGCTGATCCCCTGGGTTTCCTTGCCAATGATCAAAATCCCGTTGTTGGCGATCCCGCCCCCATCGTTGTATACCGCTTCATTGTCCGTAATGAACACGTTTCCGTTTTCCATCGCGGCCCGCTTTCCCTCTTCGGATGGATGGGCCGTCAAAACGAGGAAGCGGTCGCTATAAATCGTTCCGTTGTTGCCAGCGTCAACTTCGTTGAGCTTATCGGGCTCGGCCACCGATACTCGATAGCCGGTGTAGTTGCTTAAGTGTTTCGCCACATCCTGCATTTGCTCGGTCGTCATATTTTCCAAATCGTCCATTTGCTTTCCATAGCCGAGCATGACGTTGCCAAACAGCGCGCCGGCGTTGTAGTCCCGGTTGTACGAATCGCCATAGCCATTCACACCCGCCGTGAAAATATCGTTGGCCGCGCGCATAAACAACTTCCGCTGCGCCGGGGTCCACGATTTCCAAATGTCGCCGCCATCGACGTCGTTGTTGACTTTGAAATACGTTTCCAGCGCCACGCCGTTGGCCGTGTTGTCAAAAATCGCGCCGCCATCCGTGGCATACACGAAATTTCGTCCCGTATGGCACGCGGCCAGACCGCCACCCATCGTACCCGCCGTGTTCTGTGTGATGACGACATTCATCAGTTCCAGACGTCCGGACGCGTTGACGTAAATCCCGCCGCCGCCAAGGTCGTCTTTTGTGAGCGTCTTGTTGCCGCGAATGGACACGTTGCCGTTTTGCGCCTCGATCACGCCGTTGCCCGCCAGATGGATTCCGCCACCCTCGCTGCCGGTCGCAATGTTGTCGGCAATCGTGCCGCCATGCAGGCGCATTTGTCGGGACACGTTGAGTCCGCCGCCATAATCGGCCGTGTTGCCTTGAATCAAGCCATCGTTCATCGTGAAATCTTTCGCGGACACGCCGCCACCACCGTTTTCTTCGGCGATGTTGCCCGTGATCGAACCATTTTCCATCGTCACTTGATTGCTGTTGATTCCACCGCCAAAATGCTGCGCGCGGTTTCGGGTAATCGTGCCCCCGTTCATGACAACGCTTCCGCCGCCGATGCCGCCACCCGAATAGCCCGCCTCGTTGCCGGCAATCAAACCGTCGTTAAGAGTCAGCGTCGAGCGCCCTTCCAAATAAATCCCGCCGCCATTCACGGTGGACTTGTTGTCGCGAATCGTGCCGCCATTCATCGTCAAATCGCCGCCATCTTCAAAATAGATACCCGAGTTTTTATTTTTCGTGATTTCTCCGTTATCGAACGTTACTTGGGAACCATTCGCCACATGGATGCCCTGTCCATTGTTTCCGGTGATCGTTCCACCCGTCATATGAAAGGCACTTTCGTTGCCGGAAACCCGAACGCCGCCATGCTGGTTGTCGCGCACGCTTCCGCCGCTCATATGAAGGGTCCCGCCATTTTTGACGCCAATACCGCCGCCATCCACATAGCTGGCGTTGTTGGAAATGTTTCCGCCTTCCAGATTGACCGTGCCGCCATCGACTTGCACTCCGCCGTCGCCGTCCCACGCTCCGAAACCACCGGAAATATGGCCTTGCTGCTAGTTTTCCTCGCTGCTTGTGTCTTTGATCGTCAAATTGGCGTCCTGGCCGACTTTGACAACCGGGCCATAGCTTTTTCCCGGTGCGGGCGTTCCGTTATCGCTTGTCCCCTCCTCTGGGTCATAGTGGTCGGATACCATGTCGTTTCCGTTCAAATCGAGCGACACGTTGCCATCTTCCGCCCCCACTTCGATGCCGGAGCGAGTGCCGTCTTCTTTCGTGACATCCTCGTAAAGCTGCACCGTGCGACCATCCGCGCTTGCCGCATCACCCCACGATTCCACGCCATAATACCCGGTATCCGCATTTTTATCTCCGTATCCGTAATGATTCGCTTTTTCCGAATCCTCGATCCAAACACCCGCGCTCGTGTCCCCGTCGACGGCGTTTTGCACGTCGTCAAACGAGGCGGCCAGCGCCGGTGTACACGATAAAGAAAGCGCAACCGCCATCGCTGTCCCGCGACTTATGCGCCTTTTTCTTGATTTATCCATTTGATCGCCTTTCTAGAGCGCCCGATTCCATTGCGCTCGATCCGCTTTTCCATCCAATCACGCACAAAAAAATCACCGGTTTCCCCCTCGGTCCGATCGGTGACATGTTCTTTCGCAAAATCTTGCGTATTCTAAAAAAAATCGTCCTTTTGGACGAATCGACCCCCTGTGAACACGTCACCCCTCGTGTTTACAATTTTTTGTTTTTGTGGTTTTTTGTACGGTCCAGCTTCCCTCTCACCATAATGGCCTGCGATGAATAAATCAATTAAAGTACTCTTTTTTATGATACATTTTGATAAAAAATATAAAATCCCCATTTTTCCTTTAAATAAATCAAAATCAGTTCCTTTTTGATTTATGGAGGCCCAAAGGGAAAACGGTTTCATTTTGCCGGAAAATCAGGCGAAAACCATCCTTCGCGCGTCAGGGACTTGCATCAAAAAAAGGCCGACCCCTTTTGGGATCAGCCAACAAAAAAAGACTTAGCAACGTCCTATTTTCGCAGGCGCGAAGCCAACTATCGTCGGCGCAGAAGAGCTTGACTTCTGTGTTCGGTACGAGAACAGGTATTTCCTCTTCGCTATCATCACTAAATCCAAGAAAGAATATACACTTTTTCACTCCCGAACGCAAGAAAAAAATTGATTTTTTTTCTTAAAGAAATGGATCTTCTTTCCCGGATCGTCTTTTTATTCGATTTCGATGTAGGCGCCCTTCATTGGCGAAACCGCGAATTTGGAAAAAATAGCCAGCGCCCCCGACGAATACCGGCTTGGCCGCGCCTGCCACCGCGCTTTTCGCTGCTGGAGAACCGCCTCGACTTCGGATGGCGTTTTTTTCTGTCCGTGGATCCCGACGATTTCCAAAACCCGGCCCTTCACGTCCAAATGGATGAGGTCGCCTTCCTCGACAAGCGCAATCGGGCCGCCGGCCTGCGCTTCCGGCGACACATGACCGACGACCGGGCCGGTCGACGCGCCCGAAAATCGACCATCCGTAATCAACGCGATCGTTTTCCCCAGCTCCCGGTCCGAGGAAATCGCCTCCGACGTGTAAAACATTTCCGGCATGCCGCTTCCTTTGGGCCCCTCGTAGCGAATCAACACCGCGTCCCCCGGCTTGATGTCGTGATTCAAAACCGCCCGGATGGCTTCCTCTTCCGAGTCAAACGGACGCGCCCGCAATACCGCCTCAAACATCACCGGCGGACACGCAGTATGTTTGATCACCGCGCCTTCCGGCGCCAGGTTTCCTTTCAGCACCGCGATCGAGCCATCCTTGCCCAGCGCCTTTTCATAAGGGCGAATGATGTCTTCCTTTTTCAATCGCAAGCCGTATTGCCTGTTGATCGCCTCCAGCCGACGGGCGCACCGCTCGTAATATCCGTTTTCTTGCAGCAACCGCAAGTTTTCCCCCACGCTTTTGCCTGTGACGGTCATGCAGTCCAAATGCAGATGGTCCTTGATTTCCTCCATGATGGCCGGAACGCCGCCCGCTCCGCTAAAAAACGCCGCCGGCCAGCGCCCAGCCGGGCGCAAATCCAGCAAATAGCGGGCGTCGCGATGCAGTCTGTCAAACGTGTCCCCGTCAATCGAAATTCCCGCCTCGTGGGCGATCGCCGGCAAATGGAGCAGCGAGTTCGTGCTTCCCGAAATCGCCGCGTGCACAAGGATCGCGTTTTCAAACGCCTCCTTTGTCAGGATGGTGCGCGGACAAAGCGTCTGCTCGCGCGCCATGTCCACGATGCGCCGGCCCGCTTCCTGGGCGCATTGCTCCAAATCCCGGGAATCGGCGGGCAGCAACGCGCTGCCCGGCAGCGCGAGTCCGAGCGCTTCCGCCAGAATTTGCATCGTCGACGCCGTCCCGATAAAGGAGCACGCCCCGCATCCCGGACAGGCGTTTCCTTTCGCCCAATCCAGCGTTTCCTTGTCGATTTCGCCCCGTTCGTACCGGGCCGAGTACATGCCCAGCTGTTCGAGCGTCAGCAAATCCGGTCCGGCCGCCATCACGCCACCGGGCACGACGATCGAAGGAATGTTGACGCGCGCCAGCCCCATAAGCGAGGCGGGCAGCCCTTTATCGCAGCTGGCGATAAAAAGACCGCCGTCAAAGGGCGTGGCGCCGGCCTGGATCTCGATGAGGTTGGCCATCATTTCCCGGGAAGCCAGCGAATAGTTGATTCCGTCGGTTCCCTGGCTTTCGCCATCGCACATATCCGTCGTAAAATAGCGGGCGCCCTTGCCTCCCGCTTGCGCGACGCCCAGACGCGCCGCTTCCACGAGCCGGTCCAAATGGACCGATCCCGGATGCGAGTCGCCAAATGTGCTTTGAATGTAAATTTGCGGTTTCGCCAATTCGGCGTCCGTCCATCCCGTTCCCCGCCGCAGCGGATCCCATTCGGGCGCGATCGCCCGTGTCGCCTGGGAAGGCAGTGGTTTTTTGTTCATTTCTTCCTCCTAAAAAAGGACAGTGCCTCGTCCTTTTCGTCATTTCCACAAATAGTCAAAATATTCCTCGTTCAGCTGTTCCCAGCTCGCTTCGTTGTGCTCGCCATCCCGCACGACATGCGTCTTCGTCATCGCCGGCTGGACGAGCTGGGCGAAATGGTCGAGATACGGAAAGAGCTGAATGTGTCTTGAGCCAAACTCTTTTGTCCCCATACTTAAATACACCCGGGTATCGGGATGGATCCAGTCTTCTTTGATCTCGTGTTTCAGCTGCTCCGGGCAAACCATCAGCGAAGGCGACAAGCACGCCGCTTTGGAAAACACCTTGTTGTAGCGAATGACCGAGTAATACGCCATCAGCCCGCCCATCGAGCTGCCCGCGATGCCGGTCGCCTCCCGATCCGGATACGTCCGGAAGTTTTCGTCAATGTAAGGCTTGAGCGTGTTGACGACCCAGTCCATGAACAATTCCCCCTTGCCATGGATTTCTCCTAAAATCGAGGAGCGAACCTCGTAAGGACAATACTCGTCGAGCCGGTTGCGGCCGCGGTGGTCGCATTCGATTCCGACTACGAGAAAAGGTTTGTCGTAACGCGCTAAAAACGCGGCCAGTCCCCACGATTTCCCGTATGTGGCGTCGCCGTCGTCGAATAAATTATGCCCATCGTACATGTACATGACGGGATAGCGCTCGTCCCGCTGCTCATAGTCGTCGGGAACATAGACGTGGAGCGTCGTTTCCCGCTCGAGGGGATCGACGCGGAAAGGAATTTTAACAATCATAATCTAATCTCCTCCTATGCTTTCTGTGAAACTTTCGCCTTTATTATACGGGCTCCGGACGGAAATGAAAACGCCGCTTCGCACGATTTTTAAAGCGCTTTCGAACAAGTGCCCGGAAATGTCCAAACGGAAGAAAATGTATGGTTTCTTTTAAACATCTTGTGCTACAATGGGAACCTCCCATGAAATTTATGTGAAATAATGCATTGGTTAGCACTCCTGTTGAAACTTTGCTAAAAGAATGTATAATGGGTTTAACTTTAAGAAGGAGACTCGAATGAATCGAAATAAAAAGTCAAAAAAATCGCTTTACAACTACTATATGATCATCCTGCTCGTCATCCTGGTCCTCAACTGGGTCCTGATGCCGTTCCTCTCTTCCCAAAGCATTCAGGACGAGTCGTATTCGACGTTCCTGGATCAGGTGGAGGAAAAGAAAGTCGACAAAGTCCAAATCCAGGACAACACCATCACGTACACGCTCAAGGGCGACGAAAAACAGCGCTATGAAACGCTGGCGATGAACGATCCTGACCTTGTCAACCGCCTGCGCGACTCGGGTGCCACGTTCACCCAGGTTCCGACCAGTCAAATGAACCCAATTCTCATGTCGCTGATCTCGTTTTTCCTGCCGCTCCTCATTTTGTGGGGACTGGGCACGTGGTTTTTTCGCCGCATGCAAAAGAAAATGGGCGACATGCCAGACCAGATGTCCTTCACCCAGGGTGGTGGATTCGGCAGTGGTTTTGGCATGGGCAACCTGGGCAAAAGCAACGCCAAGGTGTATGTCGGCGAAAAGACAAAAACGACCTTCAAGGACGTTGCCGGCCAGGAGGAAGCCAAAGACAACTTGAAAGAAATCGTCGACTTTTTGAACAATCCGAAAAAGTATCAGGAAATCGGCGCGAAGATGCCAAAAGGTGCGCTGCTTGTCGGTCCTCCGGGAACTGGTAAAACCTTGCTTGCCAAAGCGGTTGCTGGCGAGGCGGGCGTGCCGTTCTTCTCGATTTCCGGTTCGGAATTTGTCGAAATGTTTGTCGGACGTGGCGCCGCCAAAGTGCGTGACCTGTTCAAGCAGGCGCGCGAAAAAGCGCCATGCATCGTCTTCATCGACGAGATCGACACCGTCGGGAAAAAACGTGACTCGGGCGGTATTTCCGGCAACGACGAGCGCGAGCAGACGCTCAACCAGCTGCTGGCCGAAATGGATGGATTCGACGGATCGAAAGGCGTCGTCCTGCTGGCGGCGACCAACCGGCCCGACACGCTGGACGCGGCCCTGACCCGTCCTGGACGTTTCGACCGCCGCATTCCGGTGGAACTGCCGGACTTGCAAGGGCGCGAAGCCATCTTGAAGCTGCACGCCGCCAATGTGAAAGCGTCGCCGGAAATCGACTACAACGCGGTTGCCCGAGCGGCTGCCGGATCGAGCGGTGCCGATTTGGCCAATATTATTAACGAGGGCGCGCTGCTCGCTGTCCGCGACGGACGCAAGCAGGTGACGCAGCGCGATTTGGAAGAGGCGATTGAAACCGTTATCGCCGGCGAGCAGAAAAAAGGCGCCGTCATCTCGCCAAAGGAACGAATGATCGTTTCCTATCACGAGATTGGCCACGCCCTGGTCGCCGCCAAGTCGAAAAACACGGCGCCGGTGCACAAGATCACGATTATTCCGCGCACGAAGGGCGCGCTTGGATACACGATGCAAGTCGAGGAAGAGGAAACGAATCTGCTTTCCAAAGAAGAGGCGTACCAGCGCATCATGACGTATTGTGGCGGACGCGCTGCCGAGGATCTTATCTTCAACTCGATCACAAGCGGCGCCAGCAACGATATCGAGCAGGCGACCAAGCTTGCCCGCGCCATGATCACGCGGCTGGGCATGTCGGATCACTTCGGCATGACCGCTCTGGAAACGGTCAACAACGCGTATTTGGGTGGCGACACGACGCTCGCCTGCTCGAATGAAACCGCGGCGCAAATCGACCAGGAAGTCATCGACTTGATCAAAAAGGCGTACAACGACGCGTACCAGATTCTTTCCGACAACAAAATGAAACTGCATGAACTCGCCAAATACCTGTACGAACAGGAAACGATTACCGGCGAGCAGTTCATGGAAATCCTGAACAAGCCGGCCGAACTGCCTGGCGGGCAAAACAACTAGTATATAAATTTTAAAAAAATTGGGAGATGTCAAAATGCCGACATCTCCTTTTTGATTGTTCCGTCAATGGATTTTTTTAGCCTCGATCGCATGCACATTTTGCGCTTCCATTCAGGCATCGCCTATTTTCATTTCAGTGTTGTAACGTTTTTCTGTCAAGAATTCGAGCTATTTGTAACGTTTTTCCATCAGCGACAAAAAAAGCCTTCAAATCGACCTATCTCTTTTCCAATCCGTATTTTTCGTGTCAATGGCTTTGTTTCGAAATTTCACTCCAAATCATTGAAATTCAGCCCGTTTTTTGCTTAAAATCATGCCTTTTTCAATCCAATTTCGAAATCTGGATATTTTGAGCAAAGCCAGTAAAAGAAAAATCTTCTGTTCTTATTCCTTCTTCTCTTTCCTTTATCCATACTTTTTCCCCTGTAAAAGGCCCGCAGTAGAGAAGCAATTTTTGAAATTTCGAAATTCAGCGAAAAAACCATGTTTTTTCCCCCGTTTTTTGCTCAAAAGCAGGCTATTTTTAGTTCTGTTTCGAAATTCGATAGTTATACTGATGTTTTTGTCTAAAAAAGCGGGAACGTGATTCTTGGATCCACTTCACGTTCCCGCTTTTCTTCTACGCGCGACGAATGCCCGCCATGGCGATTTGCTCGATTCCCATCGCCAGCGACGCACGTTGATCCTCCAGCACCCGGTTTTCTATGGCAGCCGCGCTCAAGCCATACTCCTCCATTAGCGCCGCCACGCTGCCGCTTTGGCCAAACCGATCCTCGATCGCGATCGACTTCACCTTTTGCGGCGCGTCCACCGTTTCCATAACAGCCGACCAAATGCCGCCCGCCTTCAAGTGTTCCTCCGCCACATACACGAGGTCGTAAGCGTTCACGATCTCGTCCAGCCGCGCTTTGTTGAGCGGTTTAATCGTCGACAAGTTGTACACCGCGCCGTCGATTCCCGCGCTTTCCAGCCGCTGGGCGGCATCGACGCACTCACGCACCATGACGCCGCTGGCGACAAACGCGATCGAACGCCCCGGCCGCACTTGCCGCAACTCCCCCGGCACAAACTCGTATGCATCGTCAAACACCGATTCGACCGCCGCTCTGGAAAGCCGCAAATAAGCCGGTCCCGGCACGCCGGCCAAATATCGAACCATGGCGGCCGCCTCCACGCTGTCGGCAGGCTGAAGCACCATCATCCCCGGCAGCATGCGCATCAAGCCGATATCCTCCACGCATTGATGGCTGCCTCCATCCTCGCCCACCGTGATCCCGGCGTGCGTCGCGCACAACTTCACATCCAGACCCGGGTAGGCGATGCTATTGCGCACCTGCTCGTACGCCCGCCCCGCCAGAAACATCGCGAAACTCGAAGCGAACGGCTTCAATCCCGAAACCGCCAGGCCCGCCGCGATGCCGACCATGTTCGCTTCCGCGATGCCCGTCTGCAAAAACTGCGCGGGAACCGCTTTTTTCGTTTCGTCCGTTTTCGTGGCCGGCGCCAAATCCGCATCCAGCGCGATGATGCGCGGATCGCGCGCGGCCGCTTCCGCCAGCGCCTTGCCAAACGCTTGTCTTGTTGCTTCTTTCATATTATGCCTCCAACTCCTCGTACGCCTGCCGCGCCTGCTCGGCGTTTGGCGCCTTGCCATGCCAGCCCGCGACATTTTCCATATACGACACGCCTTTTCCTTTTACCGTATGACAAACAAACGCGCTTGGCATCCCGCTTCCTTTTGCGCAAGCGACCGCCGTTTCGATTTGCCCGAAATCGTGGCCGTCGATTTCCAGCACGTTCCAGCCAAACGCCTTCAACGCGCCGGCATAGTCGTCCATTCCGCCCACGTCGAGCACCTTGCCGTCGATCTGCAATCCGTTTTCATCCAAAAACAACGTCAAATTGGCCAGTTTGTATTTGGCGGCCGCCATGACGGCTTCCCAAATCTGTCCTTCCTCGAACTCGCCATCGCCGCATACGCACCACGTCCGGCGCGCACGCCCCAAGTACCGGTCCGCCCACGCCATACCGACAGCAACCGACAGCCCCTGCCCCAGCGAGCCGGTGCTCATATCCACATCGGGAAGGTCCGCCATGTTGGGATGGCCTTGCAGCCGGGATCCCAGCTTGCGCAGCGTGAGCAGTTCCTCAGGGTCAATCCGCTCATGCACCGCGAGCTGGGCGTACAGGGCCGGGGCGGCGTGCCCTTTAGAAAGCACGAGCCGGTCCCGCATTGGGTCGTTCAAGTCGATTTCCTCGTCGTAAAGCCAGGTGAGCACATCCGTGCACGACAACGATCCGCCCGGATGGCCCGAGCCAGCGGCGGCGACCATCTCGACAATGTGGCGGCGCGCCTGGCGGCTGTGCGAAAGAAGAATGCTGGTGTTCATACGTTTATCGCTCCAATCTTTTCGAATTTTTCTCAATATTTTCGTTTACGCTTGAAATATAGCAGAATATTTTCGAATTCGCAACAATTATTTTCGAATATTTTCGTTTATGGCGGAATAAAATAAAAAACCGAAAGAAATCAATTTTCTTCCGGAATAATGAAATGGTCGGGAACCTCCTGGTCGGTGCGGTCGGTGATGATGCCGTCAAACTCGTCCAGATCCGCGAAGCTGTAAAACCCTTTGATTTTTTGCTTCGAGCTGTCGATAATCAAAAACGATTTTTCCGCCAGCTTCATCGCCTTTTTTTTCACTTCCGCCGTTTCCAGCTCGGCAGTGTACGCTTTCCGCCGGTCGATATCCACCCCGGCGCAGCTCAAAAACGCGTATTGAAAGTTGAACGAATCCAGATCCGCCAGCGCGGCGGGCCCGAGATTCATTTTATATTGCGGGCTGTAGTTGCCGCCAATCATGAACAATTCGCCATTCTCGCTCGTAAAGCTGTTCAAAATAATTTGGCTGTGCGTCACGACCCGCACCCGTTTTCCTTTGAGATGATCCAAAATCGTGGCGAACGTCGTGCCCCCGTCAATAAAGATACAGTCGTCGTCCTGGACGAGGCTGGCCGCGTACCGGCACAACGCGTCTTTTTCCGCCTGCTCGTGGCCCTGCCGGTCGTCCATGTCCTTTTCCGATGATTGCGTCAAAATGCCCCGGGTGCGCCGGCTCTTGGCCCCGCCATGCACGCGGATGACGCGCCCTTGTTTTTCGAGCTCTTTGCAGTCGGAACGAATCGTCGGCTCGCTCACTTGCAGCGCGCCAGCCAGATCCCGCGTAGACACGTACCCTTTTTCGTTGGTCATCTGCTCGATTCGGCTCAGCCTTTCTTCTGCCATCATTCCATCACCCCCGCTTCCGGATGGCTTGTCGGTCTTATTGTATCTCTTTTTCGTTTTCGAAACAAAAGGAAAAGGCACGAAAGCAAACAGACAAAGGTTGTCCTTCGCAAAAGACAAAGGATGTCTGTTCATGAAAGCGTTTTCCTGTAATAATGAAAGCGTCAAAGGAGGAATGGATATGGATGCTGGAAAACGGGAAATCGAATTGATCCGGCTGCTTGGCAAAGCAGACCGGCCATTGCGGCTGGACGCAGTCGCGGCTTCGCTCAACGTTTCCGAAAAGACGATCCGCAGAGATTTGAGGCGCCTCAATCACGCTCTAAAGGATACGGAATGCTCCATCGTCCTGCAAAAAGGCGCTTGCTCGCTGCAAGGCCCCTCCCGCGAACGACTGGCCTCCCTGCTGGAGGCCCGGCTGGACATTCCGGAAACCCAGTCCGAGCGCGTATGCTGGCTGGCCGGTTTCTTCTTAATGAACGAAACCGCCAGCGTTCCCGATCTGGCGGCCCGGTTGTACGTCAGCGAGTCGACCATCAAAAACGACATCCACCTTGTAAAAGAGGATCTGGACGGATTCGGCCTTTCCCTCGTCCGGTTCGGACAAGGACTTCGGCTCGAAGGCGGCGAGGAACAAATCCGCAGCTGTCTGCTCCACTTGATCCGCAGCGGAAAAATCAGCCCCGACTTCGGACTGCAAGCCATGCAGCAGCGCCGCATCCACGAACTCGTCGAAGACGCGCTGGACGCGGAAAACCTCGCTCTCAGCGAGGCGGGAATCGCCAACTTGTTCCTGCACGTGCAAGTCGCGCTGTTCCGGCTGCAAAAAGGCATGGCGCTCTCCTGCGCCCACGCGGCGCCCCGCCAGTTTCTCCAGCCCGCCACGCGGCTGGCCGATGATTTGAAACACGCGGTGCAAATCGAGCTGCCCGATGGCGAAATCGAAAACCTGGCCTGGCACATGGCCGCCCAAAAACGATCGCTCTCGTTTCGGTTCGACGCCCAAACGAGCCAGTCTTTGGACAAGGCGGTACAAAAAAGCCTCGTGGAAGTCGACCATTTGTATGGAACCGGCCTTCGTCAAGATTCCGTACTCATCGACGGGCTCGTCGCGCATTTAAGCGTCGCCCTCGTGCGGCTCAAGCGCGGCATGGTCATCGAGAATCCGATTTTGGACGACATTCGCCGCCAGTATCCGTACGCGATGGAACTGGCGCAAATCTTGTCCGTCCGGCTTCAGTCGCTTTTTGGCTGCATGTTTCCGCTAACGGAAGTCGGCTATTTGGCCGTGCACATCGGCGGCTCCCTCTTCCGGGGCCGCTACGGAAAGGACCGGCGCAAAAAAGTGGCGCTCGTCTGCACAACCGGCATGGGAACCAGCTTGCTGCTGCTCGCCAAAATCAACGACATCTTCCGCGAACAGCTCGATTTGACCGGCACGTTTACGATGCGGCAGGCCACGACGCTTCGTCCCCGGGACGCCGACTTGATTTTGTCGACGGTGCAGCTTCCCTCGGAAGTCAGCCTGCCCTGGATCCACATCTCGCCGCTGCTTGCCGAACAGGACATTCGCTCCATTCAACGGTTCATCCAAACGGATGGCGAACCCGTTCCGATTCGCGCGCTGTTCCAACCGTCTTTGTTTTTCGACCATTTGCCGCCCATGAGCCGGCAGGAGGTTTTGGACGTCTTGTCGAACCGGTTGTGGCGCGAAGGCTTCGTGGACGAAACGGCGCGCGACTCGTTTTGGCAGCGCGAACAACTCGGCACGACGGAAATCGGCAATTTGCTGGCGGTGCCGCACTGCATGGCGGGGACGGTTGTTCGTCCGGCGATCGCGGTCGCGGTGCTGGAAAAACCAATCGTCTGGGAATACGGCATGGTCCAGGTCGTGCTCATGATCGCCGTCAGCAAGGAATTCCTGAAAAAGGAAAACGGATTTTTTCTCCGGCTTTACCAGCGGCTCAACACAACGATGAAAATAAAAGAATTTATCAATACACGGCATCTTGATCTTTTGATGGATGCGTTCAATGAGGAGGACATTTTATGAAAAAGAAAATTCTTGTCGCCTGCGGCGCAGGCGTATGCACCAGCACGGTGGCTTTGCAAAAACTACAAGCGAAAATGGCGGAAGAAGGGCTGGCGGATCAAGTCGCCTATGGACAATGCTCCGTGGCCGACTTGCCGATGAACGCCGAAAACTACGATGTCGTCGTCACCACGTCCCGCGTGGAAGGCGACTATGGCACGCCCGTCGTGTTCGGCCTTCCCTTCATCACTTCCATCGGCATGGACGATTGCGTCGACGAAATTCTCGACATTTTGGAGCTGTAGATCATGGATACCAGTTTGATTTTCCTCGATGCCGATTTCGCCTCGAAGGACGAGCTGTTCGAAACGATGAGCGGCTGGCTGCTCGAGCACGGCTACGTCAACGACACGTACCAAGGCGCTCTGGCCCGGCGCGAGCGGCAGTTTCCAACCGGATTGAAAATTCCGGGACACCAGCTGGCCATCCCGCACACGGACAGCGAATGCATCGAGCGGCCCGGCCTGGTGTTCATCCGGCCGCGAAAACCGCTCGCATTTCAGGAAATGTGCTCGGGCGACCCGGTGGACGCGGAAATGATTTTTATCCTTCTTGTCAAAAACAAAAGCGACCAAATGCCGTTGCTTTCCGGTTTGATGTCCCGCTTTAACGACCGGGCGCTCATGGACCGCCTGTCCAGCGAGAAAAAGCCGGAAGTCATTGCCGAATTGCTCAAAAGTTGTGTGAAAGGAGATGCAGTATGTCTGTCATAACAAACGCGATTCAGTTTATTATTGATCTTGGCCCAACGGTCATGATGCCGATCTTGATTACGCTCATCGGTGTGTGCATCCGCGTTCCGTTCCTGCGCGCCTTAAAAGGCGGCCTTCTAGTCGGAATCGGCTTTATCGGATTGAACGCCACCGTCACGATTTTGACGGACGTCGTCCAGCCCGCGGTCGACAACATGGTCAAGCTGTTTGGATTGAATTTGACCGTCATCGACGTTGGATGGCCAAGCGCCTCGGCCATCGCCTTCGGAACGGCGGTCGGCGTCACGATGATTCCCCTTGGCATCCTGATCAACGTCATCATGCTTTTGACCAAATCCACCAAAACCGTGGACGTCGACATTTGGGACTTCTGGCATTTCGCCTTTTCCGGCTCGATCGTCTACGCCTTGACCCACAACATGTTTTTATCGCTCATCCTCGCTTCCGTGAACATGGTCGTCATCATGGTCATCGCCGACCGCATGGCCAAGGCGACCGAGGAAGTGCTCGGCTTGCCGGGCATCACGTTCCCGCACGGGCTGGCGGCCTCGTTCGTTCCCATCGCCTGGGTCATGGATAAAGCGATCGACAAAGTGCCCGGTTTGAACAAGATTCATTTGGACGAGAAAACCATCAACAAGAAAATGGGCCTGTTTGGCGACCCGGCCATCCTCGGTCTGATCGTCGGCGTGCTGCTGGGCGTCGCGGGCTTCGCCTTCATGCCAGAGCTCTCCGTTTCGGAAAAGATTTCGCAAATCCTTGTGATGGGCGTCACCGTGTCGGCCGTTTTGGTCATCACGCCAAAGATGGCCGCCATCCTCATGGAAGGCATCATCCCGGTTTCCGAAGGCATCCAGGCCATCATTCAGAAAAAATTCGCCGGACGCAAAGTGTACATCGGGTTGGATTGCGCTGCCGGTATCGGCCATCCGGTCGTGCTGGCGATGTCCGTGCTCATGGTACCCGTCACTCTGCTGCTGGCCATCGTTTTGCCAGGCAACGAGTTCCTGCCGCTTGTGGGCTTGTGCGGCATCTGCTTCCAGTTCCCGCTCATCGTCGCCGTCACGAAAGGCGACTTCTTCCGCACGTTCCTGATTGGCATCGTCGTCATGGGCGGCGGACTGATGATCGGCACGAGTCTGGCACCGCTCTTCACGAGCGCGGCAGCCGCAAGCCACTTCCCGATTCCGGAAGGCGCGACGCTCATTTCTAGCATCGACTACGGCTCGAACCCGATTCCATGGCTGCTTGTCCATGTCGTAAACAACGGCTGGATCTGGATCGCACTGCTCATCGTGGCCACCCTTGGCCTGGCGATGTGGAACCGCAAAAAAATTCTCGAAGAGGAAAAACTCGACGCGGCGGCGGATGCCGAAAAACAAAAACAACGCGAAGCGAGAAGAGCTGCACGCAAAGCCGCGGCCAAACAAACCGCGCTCGAGGAAACCGAGCTGGAAACAGGTTTGCAAGATGCTTGACGCGCTCAAACGCGAAGTATGGAAACAAAACCTTCGCCTTCGCGATCTTGACCTCGTGCTGTTCACCTGGGGCAACGTGTCCGCGATCGAGCGCGAAAGCGGCCTGGTCGTCATCAAGCCAAGCGGCGTCGCCTACGAAACGATGCGTCCCGAAGACATGGTCGTCGTCGATTTAAACGGACACGTCGTCGAAGGCAGCCTTCGTCCCAGCTCCGACTTGCCGACCCATTTGGCATTGTACCGGGCCGATCCCTCCATTGGCGGCATCGTCCACACGCATTCGACATGGGCGACCGCGTTCGCGCAAGCCGGCAAAGACCTGCCTGCATTCGGCACGACGCACGCCGACTACTTCCGGGGCAGCATCCCCTGCACCCGCGCCATGCGCCCGGACGAAACAAAAGCCGAATACGAAAAAAACACCGGAAACGTCATTGTCGAAACGTTCCAGACCCGAACCATCGCCATGTCCGACACCCCGGCGGTTCTCGTGAAAAACCACGGCCCCTTTGCCTGGGGAAAAGACGCCGGCGAAGCGGTATACCACGCCAAAGTGCTTGAGGAAACCGCGAAAATGGCGGCCATCACCACGATGGTGTGCCCAAACGCCGCGCCCGCCCCGCGCCATTTGATTGAAAAACACTTTACCCGAAAACACGGTCCGCACGCGTATTACGGACAATCCCGATAAACCTTAACCAAAACGAGCGTCTCCCTAAAACCGCTCGTTTTTTTGCCGGTATGCGACGATTGGATCAAGCTGGTCCTCGGAACAAAACGAAATGCGACTTCCATACGTCGCTAAAAAAGCCTCGTTTTCCGCTTCCAGCCCCTTTTTGACAATCATGGTTTTCATCATCCACATCATCACCCGATGCAAAACCGAAAGCCGCCTGTAGTCGATGGCGCCCCGCACGCAAAAGAGCGGACCATCCCAATCCTTGAACGCGGCACGCGCGTTGCGTTCGATTTCCCGCCGCGTTTTCTCCTCCTTCGGATCGGCCAGACCGCACGACACGAGCGTGAATTTGGTGCCGTCTATCCGCTTTTGAAACGTCTTCGCCCCCTTGAAGCCGCCCGCGTATAAGCCGCTCACAAACACGACCGGCTCCTTCGCGCCACGAAACGACTCGACAGACACGACCTCCTCGCCCAGCTTTTCCCCCAGCTTTTCGGCGTACCACTTCGCCGTTCCATAATGACTGCCATACACGATCATCTTCCCATTCCTCCTGTTTTCCGTTATTATGAAGGCAATGCGTTTTTCCCGCAACCACGCGGCACAAACAGGAAGGAAGTGCGCCATGCTCGACGATCCCAAATCCCAAACCCGCTTTTATTTACGCAAGGCGTTTTACGAATGCCTTGCCCAAGACGCCCCGCTGACCATCACGCGCCTATGCGACCAGGCCGGCGTCGGCCGCCGCACCTTTTACCGCCACTACGACGGGCTGGACGGCGTGTTCGCCGACTGCCTGGAACAACTGCTCACTCGCTACCAGGACGCCGTTTCCCCGCTGCAAACGTACGACCTCGAACAAATCGCCACCGAGTTTTTCTCATTTTGGAAACAGCAGAAAAAAGAGCTTTTGCTGTTGCGCCGCTACGACGCGCAAAAGCTCCACTATGGCTTGCTTTCGGGTGGCATCCGGCTCGTCCAGGCCCGCTCGAACCACCGCTTCGCCTTGTTTTCGACGTATTCGGCCGGCGGCTTTCTCGCCCTGCTGAACGAGTGGATCGAGGAAGATATGCGAACGCCCGTCGATCAGCTCGTTTCCCGCCTCGTTTCGGAAGCGCGCAGCGCGTCTTTCAACGCCTTCGCCAGCTCGTAAACCGCCTGCGGCGCCTTCTCTTTGTGTCGGGCGCAAAGATCGACAAACGCGCTGCCGACAATGACGCTATCAGCCATATCCGCCATCGCCTCCGCCTGCTTTGGCGTCGAAATGCCAAAGCCGATCGCGCACGGACAGTCCGTATGCGCCCTGACCTGGCGCACGACGTGTTCCAGTTCGTTCGAAAACGAGGAGCGCATCCCCGTCGTTCCTAACGAGGAGACGCAATACACGAAACCTTCGGCGTCTTTAACGATCGAAGGGATCCGGGCTCCCGACGTCGGCGCCACGAGCGGGATCCACGCCACGCCATGGGCCCGGGCCGCCGTTTCGAACTCCGCTTTTTCCTCGTACGGCACATCCGGCAAAATGACGCCCTCGATGCCGGTTTCCCCGCATCGTTTCATAAACGCCTCCACGCCGTAGGCGAATACGACATTGGCGTACGTCATGACGACCAACGGAATCGTCGTCTTTTCGCGTACCTGCTTGACCATCGCGAACACGTCATCGGCCACGATGTGGTTTTTCAATGCCCGCTCGCTGGCCGCGGCGATGACTTCCCCTTCCGCGACCGGATCGGAAAACGGGATACCTAGCTCGATCAAGTCGGCGCCCGCCTGTTCCAGCGCCAAAATGTTTTCTTTCGTCGTTCGCAAATCGGGATCGCCGCACATCACATACGCGATCAGCGCCTTGCGCGCGAATACTTTCCTACGCATCGACTTGCTCTCCTTTCCAGCGCGCGATCATCGCGCAATCCTTGTCGCCACGGCCCGAAACCGTCACGACGATCGTCTCGTCCTTGCCCATGTTTGGCGCCGCCTCCATCACGTACGCCAAAGCGTGGGCGCTCTCGATCGCCGGAATGACGCCTTCCATCTTCGACACGTACTCGAACGCCTGCACGGCTTGCTCGTCCGTGATGGCCACGTATTCGGCCCGGCCCCGGTCGTGCAAATCGGCGTGTTCCGGACCGACACCCGGATAGTCCAGACCGGCCGAGATGCACGTCACCGGCGCGATCTGTCCATGCTCGTCCTGGCAAAAATACGACTTCATCCCGTGGAAGATGCCCGGCTTGCCAACGTGGATCGTCGCCGCGCTTTCAGGCGCGTCCACCCCGGTCCCAGCCGCTTCGCATCCGACCAGGCGCACCGCCTCGTCGCCGATGTAGTCGTAAAAGCTGCCAATCGCGTTGGAGCCGCCGCCCACGCACGCCACCACCATGTCCGGCAACCGCCCTTCTGTCTCCAGCATTTGCGCTTTGGATTCCCTGGAAATGACGGCCTGGAAATCGCGCACCATCGTCGGAAACGGATGCGGTCCCATGACGCTGCCCAGGCAGTAATGGGTGTCGTCCAGACGCCGGGTCCACTCGCGCATCGCCTCGTTGACCGCGTCTTTCAATGTCGCCGTGCCCGACGTCACCGGCACGACCCGGGCGCCAAGCAGCTTCATCTTGTACACGTTGAGCGCCTGCCGTTCGGTATCCTTCTTGCCCATGTACACGACACATTCCATCCCAAAGAGCGCCGCGGCCGTCGCCGTCGCCACGCCGTGCTGTCCGGCGCCCGTTTCCGCGATCAGCCGGGTCTTCCCCATCTTTTTAGCGAGCAGCGCCTGGCCAAGCACGTTGTTGATTTTATGGGCGCCCGTATGGTTCAAATCCTCGCGCTTCATGTAAATTTTCGCGCCACCCAAATCCTCGGTCATGTTTTTCGCGTAGTACAACCGCGAAGGCCGGTTGGCGTACTGCGCCAGCAATTCGCCTAGCTCCTGTTGAAACGCCGGGTCGTTTTTATAGCGCTCGTACGCCTGTTCGAGCTCCTCCAGAGCGCCCATCAGCGTTTCCGGCACATACTGGCCGCCATGCCGGCCAAATCTTCCTTTGCTCATTGTCTTTCCCTCCTGCATCGCGCGATCAGCGCTTTCATTTTTTCTCCATCTTTTTTTTGGTCCGTCTCCACCGCCGAGGACACGTCGATCCACGACGCCCCCGCCTGGCACGCCGCCTCCACAAGCGCGACATCCACGCCGCCCGCCAAGCCAAACGGACGCGTCATGCCCTTCAGCAGCGTCCAGTCAAACGGCTTTCCCTGCCCTTTGCCCCCATCCAGCAACACGAAATCCGCGCCGCTTTTTTGCGCCATCGCGATGTCCCGTTCGCTTTTGACTTCAAACGCGCACAGAACCGGCCGGCCGGTTTTCTCGCGCAGCCACGCCACGTCCGCTTCCGATTGGCTGCCATGCAGCTGCGCCATCGCGATCACGCCGTCCTCCAGGAGCGAGGCGATCGTGTCCAGCGGACAGTCGACAAAGACGCCGACGACGCCGATGCCTTCGTCCACTCGTTTCGACAACGCACGGGCCTGCTCGATCGTCACCGAGCGAAACGAAGAGGGCACGTCGATGACCAGCCCGATCCAGTCGGGACGGTACGCGTTGACCAGATCCACATCGACCGCGGAGCGGATGCCGCAAATCTTCACCCGCATCGCGTTTCTCCTTTGAGCGCGGTCAGCATCGCCCGTTTGTCTGGCGCGCGCATCAAGGTTTCGCCAATGAGCACGGCGTCGACGCCGGCTTTCTCAAGCATTTCGATTTGCTCGCGCGTTCGATAGCCCGACTCGGCCACGAACACGATGTCCTCGTTTTTGACAAGCGTCCGCAAGCGAGGGGCCCGCGAGAGGTCGACGTGGAAATCGCGCAGATCCCGGTTGTTCACGCCAAGCAGGCGCGCTCCGCATTGTAGCGCCATGTGCAGCTGCGCTTCGGTGCGCACTTCGACAAGCGGGTCCATGCCCAGCTGGTTGGCAAGCGCGATCGCGCGGCGCAATTCGTCGGGTGTCAGCAGCTCCACGATCAGCAACACGCCGGCCGCGCCCATGACGGCCGCCTGCACAATCATGTACTCGTCGACGACGAAATCCTTGCGCAGCACCGGCACGTCGACCGCCTGGCAAATGGCTTCCAGCGCCGCGTCGCTGCCTTGAAAATACGCGGGCTCCGTCAAACACGAAATCGCGCTGGCACCTGCCTCTTCGTACGCTTTGGCGATGCGCACCGGATCGAACACCGGGGCGATGACGCCTTTGGATGGCGAGGCTTTTTTCACCTCGCAAAGAAACGCGAGCGGTTCGGCTTTGAGCGCCTCGTACAACGACGGATGAGCCGGAATCGGGCGCGCTTTCAGCTGTTCGAGCGGCACCCGTTCCTTTTCCCGGGCGATCCGCTCTCTTGTGCTTTGCGCGATCGTCTGCAAAAGATCAGCCATGGCTTTCCTCCACGAACGTATCAAGCGTTCGCAGCGCCGTGCCCGAATCAATGAGGCGCTCGGCCAGACGGACTCCCTCCGCGATGGACGCCGCTTTTTGGGCCACGTACAAAGCCGCTCCGGCGTTCATGCATACGATATGGCGGCGCGGGCCGCGCTCTTCGCCGGCCAGGATCGCGCGAGTCGTTTTCGCGTTTTCCATAGCGTTTTGGCCGGCAAGCTCTTCTTTTTGGCAAACCGGATAGCCAAAATCGGCGGGCGCGATCGTGTACGTCTTTCTCGTTTTCCCGTCGATTTCGCATACGAGAGTCGGCGCGCTGGCGGAAATCTCGTCCAAACCATCCATGCCGCAGACGACCAGTCCCCGCTTGACGCCAAGCTTGACGAGCGCCTGCGCCATTGGCTCGACTAGACCGGGCTCGTACACGCCAAGCACCTGCCGACAAGCACCGGCCGGATTGGTGAGCGGGCCGAGCAAATTGAAAATCGTCGGCATGCCTAGCTCCTTGCGCACGGGCGCGGCGTAGCGCATCGCCCGGTGATGGTTGGGCGCGAACAAAAAACAAAAGTTCGTCGTTTCAAGCAGCTGCCGGCACCGGCTGGCGTCGACGTCCAAATTGGCCCCGAGCGCTTCGAGACAATCGGCCGCCCCGCTTTGGGAAGTCACGGCCCGGTTGCCGTGCTTGGCGACTTTGACGCCCGCGCTGGCGATGACGAACGCCGACGTCGTGGATATGTTGAACGTGCCGGCGTGGTCGCCGCCGGTGCCGACGATTTCCAGCGCGTCGCTGGCGTCCCGGACGGCGATGGCTTGCGCGCGCATGCCCTGGGCGGAGCCGACGATTTCGTCGACGCTTGGCTTTTTCATGGCGAGCGCCACCAAGTACGACGCGATCTGGCTGGCGGTGCACCGGCCTGTCATCATCTCTTCCATGACGGAACGCGCCATGGCGCAGGAAAGATTTTCATAGGTGGATAGTTTTTGAACGGCTTCGGTAATCATGCGAGCACTCCTTTCATAAAATTGGCGAAAATTTGCGAACCGCAAGGCGTCAGTACGGATTCGGGGTGGAACTGGACACCGAACACGGGATACGTGGTGTGTTCGATGGCCATGATCTCCCCGTCGCCTGTGGCGCTGGCAATCAGCTCTGGGGGCAGGTCGTCGACGACGAGCGAGTGGTAGCGCCCGGCTTCGAATCGTTTCATTCCTTCAAACAACACCGAGGGATGACACACGTCGACGCGCCCGGCCTTGCCATGGACGATGGATGAGGCGGGACGGATCGTGGCGCCAAACGCGGCCGCGATCGCCTGATGGCCAAGGCATACGCCCAAAATCGGCACGTGCTTGTAAAAACGGCGGATGACGTCCACGCAAATGCCGGCGTTTTCGGGCCGGCCCGGGCCTGGCGACAGCACGATGGCGGCCGGATCCAGCGCTTCGATCTGGTCGAGCGTCAGCGCGTCGTTGCGCGCGACATAGACGGTGTCGAACGCGCCCATGAGCTGCGCGAGGTTGTACGTGAACGAGTCGTAGTTGTCAATGAGCAAAAGCATGGCTTTCTCCTTCCAGCGCCTGCACGATGGCGCGCGCTTTGTTTTGGCATTCCTGCGCTTCGTGTTCCGGAATGGAATCGAATACGATGCCGGCGCCGCTTTGCACCCGGACGACACCGTTTTGCAGCGTCGCGAACCGGATCGCGATGCAGAAGTCGAGGCGGCCGCTAAAATCCATGAATCCGAACGCCCCGCCATACACGCCGCGCGGCGCGGATTCGAGCTCGTCGATGATCTCGCACGCCCGGATCTTGGGCGCGCCCGAGAGCGTGCCGGCCGGAAGCGTGGAAAACAGGGCGTCGAGCGCGGTTTTGCCGGGCGCGAGAACGCCGGTGATCGTGGACGACAAGTGCATGACTTGCGCGCATTTTACGACGTCGAGCGTGCGGGTCACGTCCACGCTGCCGCACCGGCACACCTTGCCGAGGTCGTTGCGGCCCAGATCAACGAGCATACGGTGTTCCGCGAGCTCCTTTTCATCGCGCAGCAAATCCCGCATGAGCCGCTCGTCTTCGTGTGGCTCCTTTGCCCGCTTGCACGTGCCCGCCAGCGGAAACGTGGCGACGTGGTCGTGGTCGACGCGCACAAGCGTTTCCGGGCTCGAGCCCGCCATTTCGATGTCCTGCCCGGCAAAGTAAAACAGGTACGGGCCCGGGTTGGTTTGGCGCAGCGTTTCGTATACGGAAAACAACGAGCCATCGGCCAAAGCGGTGCAAGGATTGGAGAGCACGACTTGAAAGATCTCGCCTTGCTCGATGTAGCGTTTCGCCTGCTTGACCATCGCCTCGTAGCGGGTGGTTGGACAGGCGGGGCGCAGCGGCTGGCGCAGGCGCAGCAGCGGATGGGCCTTTGTTTGGGGGCCGTCCAGCGTTTGGCACATGGCCTCGATGCGCAAGACGGCTTCGTCATAGCCGCGGTTTGGGTCGTCTTTCACGATGCCGGCGATCAGGATCATTTGCTCGTTTTGGAAGTCGAACACGATCAGGTCGTTGACGAGAAAGAGCTCCATGGCGTTCGTGTCGCCGGTTCGCAACGCGAGCGTTGGTTCGGTGTACTGAATGAAATCGTACGCGAAATAGCCGGCGAGCCCGCCGCAAAAATACGGATAAAGCGCGGGCGTCTTGTAGTCCAAAAGCAGCCGCTCGAGCGCGTTTTTTGGATCGGAAACGACTGTCGATGTCGTTTGGACGTGCGTGGCGTCCTCGATCGTGAGGACGTTTCCTTTGAGCGTGATGCGTTTCTCGAACCGGACGCCGACGTAGGTGAAGGCGTCGGGCTCGTCGCTTTCGAGCGCAAAACCGGGCGTGCCGAATGCGTGGAATTTTTGAAAAACCTCCTGAGGGGTGTTTTTCATTGGCAAAATTTCCGTCAGGGGCAGCCGCCTGGCGCCGGTGCCGGAAAACAGATCGTGAATTTGTTTGCGTGTTTGCATACGTTTCTCCTTTGATGCAAAAAGCTCGTCCTTGACGAAGCTTTTCGCTTTCGTCAAGGACGAGCTGTGTCTGTATACGGCCCGCGGTGCCACCTTGATTCTTCAAAAGAAGCGCTTGGAGAATGCTGTCACATTCCTGATCTTTGACGCAGATCGTACGTCATGGAGTACTCGGCGTTCGCCTTTGACCATGCCCTCGGCGGTCCATTTGGCCGTCCGCCTTTCCATCCGGCTTCCACCCTCCCGGACTCTCTATGGGCGCGTAACGACTTTGATCTCCGCTTCATCGGTTTGTTGGGTTCACAATACAGAACAATGAAAGAAATGTCAAATAGTTTCATCTTTTTTCATCTGTTTTCATCGCATCCGTTTTTTCCTATGGGCATTTTTTTCGCATTCTTTTTTAAAATCGCCGATAATAAAGCTATTAGAAAACGAGGTAATTTTATGGACGCACAAGTCATGAGAGATTTTGTTTACGGACTCTTTGTCCTGACTGGGGGGCACGACGGAAAAAACTCCGGCTGCATCATCAACACGGCGATTCAGGCTTCGGAAAACCCGGATATCATTACCGTCAGCGTAAGCAAGGACAGTTATACCCGCGAACTCATTCAGCAATCGAGAAAATTCAACATTTCCATTCTCGATGAAAAGGCGCCGTTCGATTTGTTCAAGCATTTTGGCTTCCAGTCGGGGCGCACGTTCGATAAATTTGGAAGCTACGAGCATAAGGCCGTTTCGGAAAACGGATTGTATTATGTCACCGAAGGCACGAACGCGTTCATCAGCTGCGAGGTCGACCAGGAAATCGACCTGGGCTCCCACGTGATGTTTGTCGCCTACGTGACGGAGGCGAAGACGATTTCCGACGTGCCAAGCGCCAGCTATTCGTACTATCACGCCCACATCAAGCCGAAGTTCGAAGACAAAAAAACGACAACAGGCAAAAAGGGATGGCGCTGCGTCATTTGCGGCTACATTTACGACCAGCCGGATCTGCCTGCGGACTACATTTGTCCTTGGTGCAAGCATCCCGCTTCCGATTTTGAGGAGATCGACTTATAAAAAGCGAAAAAAGAGGCGTTTAAACCTCTTCTTCCAGCGCGCGAACCGCTTCGCGCGTTTTTTCTTCGATTTTTTCAAACTGGCCGGTCGCGATCCACTCTTTTTTCACCATCCAGCTGCCGCCCACACAAACGACAGAACCGGATCGCAAATAGGCGTTCATGTTTTTCAGACCGATGCCGCCGGTTGGCATGAATCGCATGAAAGGATACGGGGCGCTCATGGCCTGGATCCTGGCGAGTCCGCCGGCTGGCTCGGCCGGGAAAAACTTCACAAGGCGAAGGCCGAGCCGGTCGCATGTCTGCACGTCGCTTGGGGTCATGACGCCAGGGCAAACCGGCGCGTGGCGATCGAGGGCGTGGCGAATCAATGCCTCGTCGGTGGCGGGCATGACGAGAAAATCCGCGCCGGCGTCCAGCGCCTCGTCCGCCATCGTTTCCGTTAAAATCGTACCGGCGCCGACAAGCATTGTCGGAAAGGCGGCTTTCATCGCCTGGATCGACGCTTTCGCGGCGGGCGTCCGAAACGTCACCTCGGCGATTGGCAAGCCGCCGGAAACGAGCGCCCGGGCAAGCGGCACGGCGTCAGCCACGTCGTCGATTACGACGACGGGCACGATTTTGTGCTTGGCGAGAATTTGTTCCAGGCTCATACGTGGGCTTCCTCCAAATCGAATCCAAAGTAGCGTACCGCGTTGTTGTAGGAGATGTTTTCCATCAGCTTCTTCAACGCTTTTTCGTCGTTTGGATACTCGCCGTTTTCCACCCAGCCGCCAAGCAGATTGGCTAAAATGCGGCGGAAGTACTCATGTCGCGTGTACGACAGGAAGCTGCGCGAATCGGTGAGCATGCCGACAAAATTGCCGAGCACGGACAAGTTGGCCAGCCGGGTCATCTGGTCGATCATGCCTTGCTTGTTGTCGTTGAACCACCAGGCCGAGCCTTGCTGGATCTTGCCTTGAGCGTCGCTGTTTTGGAAGGCGCCCAGCAGCGTGCCGATTGGCGCGTCGTCGTTTGGATTGAGCGAATACAAAATGGTTTTTGGCAGGGCGTCTTCTTTTTCGAGCGCGTCCAGAAAACGGGAAACGGGTTCGATCGGGGTGTATGATCCAATCGAGTCGTAGCCGGTGTCCGGTCCGAGGGTTTCGAACATTTTCGTGTTGTTGTCGCGGATGGCGCCATAATGGATTTCCATCACTAAATCGCGTTTGGCGTATTGTTTGGCCAAATGCAGCAGCAGGGCGGTCTTGTATTGTTCCTGCTCTTTCCGGCTCAAGCTTTCGTTGCGGCGCGCTTTTTGGAAGATGGCTTCCAGTTCGGCGTCGGATGCCGGCTCGAATACCATGTAGTCGATGCCGTGGTCGGTGGATTTGGTGCCCATGGACACGAAGAAGTCGAGGCGCCGGTCGAGTGCTTGAAGCAAATCGGCGAAGCTTTCGATGGGCATTCCGGCGCTGTCGGCCAGGCGCTTCACGTAGTCGTTCCAGCCTTGTTTTTCGATTTTGTATACCGCGTCCGGACGCCAGGCCGGGATGATTTGCACGTCGAATGCCGGATCCTGGGCGATTTGCGCGTGGTATTCGAGCGAGTCGGCGGGATCGTCGGTCGTGCAGACGAGCCGCACGTTGGATTCGCGAATGAAATCCCGGGCGCTTTTTTTCGCGAGCACCTCGTTGGCCAGATTCCATACGTCTTCGGCGGTTTCGCCGTTGAGCACGCCTTCGTAGCCAAAATATTTTTTGAGTTCCAGATGCGACCAGTGCACCATCGGATTGCCGATCGCGTTTTCGAGCGTTTCGGCGAATTTTTGAAACTTTTCGCGGTCGGACGCGTCGCCGGTGATGTACGCCTCGTCGACGCCGTTGGAGCGCATAAGACGCCATTTGTAGTGGTCGCCACCCAGCCAGATTTGGGTAATGTTTTCAAACTGGCGGTCTTCCGCGATTTCTTTTGGCGAAAGATGGCAATGGTAGTCTAAGATTGGCATCGACTCGGCGTAGTCGTGGTATAAATGTTTCGCCGTGTCGTTTTCCAGTAGAAAATCGTTGTCCATAAATGATTTCATGTTTTGAACCTCCTGCGCGAGCGGTTTCGATTCCGCGAGGGATCTTCTTTACGCCCACAAATTATATGAAAGCCTTTACATCACAAATTTAAGAGGATTCGCCGGATATCGCAAGCGAAATACTTTCAAAACCGTCTTTTTTCGCTTCTTTTTTGTGTTTTTGAACCGGTTTAGGTGTAAGCCTTTACATCCGATCGAAAAAACTTGACCAAAAAGATGGACTTTGCCGGCAAGTGGGTTATCATAGGAACAAGGAGTATTCCACTATGAACATTTACGACATTTCCAAGCAGTCCGGCGTCAGCATCGCCACGGTTTCGCGCGTCCTTAACAATTCGGGGTACGTGTCGGAAAAGACCCGGGCGAAGGTGCTGAAGGTCATCGAGCAAAACAACTATTCGCCCAACGCGTTCGCGCGCGGCATGGCCAACTCGACCATGTCCACGATTGGCATTTTATGCTCGGACGCCGGCGACTTGTACCAGGCGCAATGCATCCACTTTTTGGAGCCGCTGCTGAAAAAGAAAGAGTTTGCCGCCATCGTCAGCTGTACAGGCTACGACGAGAAAAATCAGGAAAACGACTTGCAGCTGCTTTTGGAGCGCAACGTCGACGCCTTGATTTTGATTGGTTCCCATTTTATTAGCGAAAATCCGAAGAAAAACGAGTATATCGTCAAGGCGGCCCAGCGGATCCCGGTTTGTCTTTTGAACGGGTTTCTGGATGCCGAAAACGTCTTTTGCGTGCTGCATGACGACGAGGAGGCCGCCCGCAAGCTGACCGACCTGGTGCTGGAGCGCGGCTCGCGCGCGCCTGTTTTTTTATTCCGCCACGATTCGGGCTCCACGCAAAGAAAACGACAAGGCTTTTTGGACGCGTGCGCCCGCCATGGCGTGACGGGGATAGAAAAGCGGGTTGGCGGCGACTTTGAGGAGATCGGCCGCGCCCTTTTGGACTTGCTTCAGGAAGAAGGCGCGTACGACGCCCTGGTGGCTTGCGACGACGAGATCGCGGTCGCGGCGCTCAAAAGCTGCCAAAAGGCGGGGATTTCGGTTCCGGACGAGATGCAGGTGACCGGCTTCAACGCGTCTGTCCTTTCCCGGGCTTGCTCGCCGGAGCTGACAAGCTACGACAACCGGCTCGCGTTTATGTGCGAGGCGGGCATGAACGCGATCATGCTGGCGCTTCACCATGAAGACTATCCGCTCAAAACGACGTACAACGGCAAACTCGTCGAGCGGGATTCGACCAGAAAATAGGAAAGATCGGCCGGGATCTTTCCTTTTTGTTGCGAAGCGAAAAAGAATGTGTCATACTATTTCAAATTTGAAGTGTTAAGAGAGGGGACTTTTATGAGCAGCGACACGACGAGTATTGGTTTCGCCCAAAAGGTGCTGCGTGACTACACGCAGACGATGAAGCCGCTTGCGAAGGCTTGCGGCTGCTCATCCACCGCGGTCGATATCATTTTGTTTTTGGGGAACAATCCGGCGTACACGCTCGCCCGCGACATCGTCGAGATCCGGGGCATCCGGGCCAATCTTGTTTCCATGAATTTGGAAACGATGGAAAAAGAAGGCTACGTGACGATTCAAACGAGCGCGCGCGACCGGCGGCAAAAGGAAATTCATTTAACGCAAAAAGCGCGGCCGATTCTTGAAAAAGGCCAGGCGCTTCAATCTCTTTTTTTCGATCGGATCTTTGCGGGGATCGACCCGCAGGATCAGGAAACGTTTGTGCGGGTGTTCAAGACGATTGTGGACAATCTTGACAAAAAAAACAAAAAGATTCAGGAATCAGGCGCCTGAATCTTTTTTTTACTTCTCTTCTTCGCGTCGTTTTCGGACGAGGAAATACGCGATGCCTCCCGCAATGACGAGGGCGAGCGCGCCAAAGCCGGCTATGACTGGCCACGAAAACCAATTCGAGCTGGCTTGCTCGTTTTTCTCGCCTTCCGGCCCGGCCAGTGGCACATCCGGATCGTCGATGTCAATGATTTCCTGCGGCGTGTTCGGATTGTCCGTTCCCTCTTCCGCTTCGCCAGGTCCCGGCGCTGGAGCCGGCGTCGTTCCTTCCTCCGCCGCGGGCGGAGTTGCGGCGGGCGGCGTTGTGGTTCCCGGGGTCGCCGGGGTCGTCGTTGCCGGCGAGGTGATCGTCGTCGTCTGGTCGATGATGGTCGTTTCCCCTGGCAGCACCGTTGTCGTTCCGGCTGGAACGGGCTGGTACACGAATCGCCAGTCGTTTCCTTCTTCCTTTAACGTCCCTGTGATGTTGTAGGCTTGCGGCTGGTAGCCTTCAATGTACAAATACGCCACAACGGGACGGTCGCCGACGTTGCCGGTGTATGTGACGCTTGGCGCCAGCGTGTTTCCGTCTTCGTCCACGTAGTGAATCATGTATTGCGTGGTGTTGGAGCGCATGCCGTACGACACGACAAGATCCATGTCTTCTTTGACAGGAAACGACGCGCGCATTTGCGCGGTGTCGTTGTCTTTGCCGCTTTCTTTGATTCCTTTGACGTAGTATTTGCTGTCGGGATCAAGCTGGACGTCTTGCGCATGGAACGTGAACTGAGTGTTGTACGGCAGGTTTTTAACGAGAATTTCATCCCGGCCGTCGATGCTGCCATGGTTGCCGGCGTGAATACGGACGGTATACGTGTAGTCCTCGGCCTGGATTGACAGGCCGGTTGTTTGCATACCAAGCGCGAGGGCGAACGCCATGGAGAGCCATTTGCCTTTTTTATTCATGCCGTTTTTCCTCCTTGTTTTCTTTGATTCCAACAAGCGCGAGGCCAAACAGAATGGCGCCGCTCAGCGCGCTGACCAGCAGCCACGGCAGCCGGCTTGTCCATGTCGCCGTGTTTGGACTTTTGGTTGTTTGCCCGGTCAGGATGGTCGTCGTTGGTTTTCCTTGCGTGACTTGATTTTGCGCGGGGATGTTTTTTTCCACCGCGAATTCCATTTGCAGATCGGCCAGCGTCGACTGATAGCTGTTGCCTTGCGTTTCGCCATCGAGAACGACTTGGAGGGAAACGGTGCCTGCCTGCCCTTGTTTTAGCGTGTCGACAAGGAAAAACTCGTCGAGCGAATCGGTGGCGTCTTTGAGTCCCGTGCCTTGTCCGGCTTCTCCTCCAAGCGTTTCTGACTGGTAAATCGTGTCCGTTCTTCCTTGCGGGTCGGTGTAGACGAGCGCGTAGGCGTACGCCCCGCCACTGGCGGCGGAGCCATCTTCCAGCGAGCGGAGAACGGCGTTGCTTAAATACCAGTCGGTGGCGTCCTTGTTTTCGTTTTTTATCGTGATTTCAATGGTCGCGTCATCTCCGGGCTGCATTCCATAAAGCAAATCGTCGACTTGCCCGGTCGTGAAGTTGTTTTCCATCGTGTTTTGTTTCGAGAACACGACGGCCCATTCCGTTTCGTTTTGAAACGACTTCGCCTGGATGGGCGTTCCGTTTCCCATCCATACCGAAAGGGCGCAAAGACTAAGAGAAACGCGTTGGATCGTAGTGAGTTTGTTCATCTTTTTTCCCCTTTCTATTGAAGCGAGAGCGTGGTCCCGCGGACGTGGACGTCTTTTCCCCACGCGCTTTTGATGGCCTCATCGGCGTTGTGTTCCTGAATGGCGTCGACTTTGGCTTCGACACAAAATTCGATTCCATCATACGTGTAGGAGGTGGTCGTGATGACTTTGCCGTCTTCTTCCGTCACTTCCACTTTTTTATGTTCGTGCAGCTTCCGGTCAATTTTAAATCCGTCCGTCAAAGGCGCGCTTGTTTCTCCAGCCTCTAACAGATTTTTATAATAATAGACATTTCTTTCGTTAGTCGACGCGGTTTCATCTTTGATCCATTGCCCGTTTTCCACGATCGAAAAATCAATGAGATCAGGCGAAATGTCTTGAATTTTATTTCCATCTTCGTCAATCCAGTACTTCACAAGGGTTACGCGGACAAATTCGTTGATTTGGCCTGTGTTTTTTACCGCAAGCACTTCCGGGTACCGCTGACCTATTTTAAAATCTTTCATTTCCACAATCGACTTTAACAAGGAACCGGATTCATCGCCTGTCCACTCCCCGTTTTCCTTGTAGTCGCGGGAAGCGACGACGCGATCGTTTTCGACTAACGAGACGCCGATTTGCGTTAACGAAAGCCGCGACTGATACGTGTCGGAATAATAGTTGAGCGCGGCCCGTGTTCCCTGCACGCCGGATCCAAGCAGCAAACCAACGGCCAGCACAAGAAGCAAGACGGTGACAATCGGCTTTGCTAAAAAGTGTTTTATTTTCTTCATCATCTTTTATGGCCTTTCTATTTCGATTTGCTCGTTCCAGTTTGCTTCCAGCGGATTGCCGGATTCATCGTATTGGACCGGCACGGATTCGGACACCACGATCACATTGAAATCGTGCTCTTCGGGCTGTTCGGCGTCAATCGTGATCAATAGCTCGTCGGTTGGCTGTTGTGGCGTTACAATGTCCTGATAATACCAATACTCGCCTTTTTCCACCCATTTTCCGCTGACACTGGTAAATTGGAGCGGATATTCCGTCCCGCTAAACGCTCGCACGCGCACCCATACCGGAATGGAGTTTTGTTCCGCCTTGACTGAAATTCTTTTTGTCCAGCTTCCTTCCGGAAATTCCTCCTCGATGGTCGTATCGGAATACAAGTCGATTCGTTTTTGACCGCTCGCTTCCGCGTACGTTGTAAAATAAGCGAAAGTTTCCTGGACCCCAACCATCGCGATCAGGCAAAGGGAGGCGATGGATAAATACATTGTCATTTTTTTCATCTTACTGCCCTCCAAAATCCTGCTCCGGCTTGTTCATGCCCATATCGTTATACGTGAAGCGATTGGTTACGGAACTGCCATGATGATCGGTGTTGTTCGATGTGTTTTCAAAAGAAACCGAAGCGATTTCCTCGGCTGACACGATCGTCGTGTCCTGCGTGCTTGCGCCTACGATTTCATAGGAGGCGCCCGAGTACACCTCTTCGATCACAACATACGATCCTACCGGAATACAGTTGAGCAGCTGAACCGAATTGGTTCCTGTTCCATCAAACACGATGGATTCCACGTTGGAGTACACTAGCTCCTGTCGCGTCTCGTCTTTGTACGCCGCAATGGAGAAGACAAACGTCGCGTTTCCATTGCCATCAAATTGATTCAGGGATTTCACGATTTCCAGCGATCCCAGGCGCGAACTTTCTTCCACTTTGAGTGTGATTGTCAAATCGTCGTTCCAGGTGCCCGGATTGGCGGAAGAGATTTCTCCGTTCATCGCGTCCTTGCCTGGAAGCGAAATGAGCATCGGTTGGAAATTGTACGTGTGCAACACCGAGTTGGCGTATGTAACCAATGTTTCTCCTTGCGGTGTTTTTATTGTTCGAAAATAGTCTTCCATATTTTGGCTGTGTGGAAGAGCGAGATACAATCCCGATTCGATTGGCGCGCGCGCATCCAAAGACGTGGTGATTGCGGGCGTTCCGGCTTTTTGTTCCTGCACAAGTTTCGCCGCTTCCTGCGCGATGGCTTGATAATCTTGATTTGTGATCGTACTTAAGTCGACCAACTTGTCTTTGAGCGTTTGGAACGCTCCAATGGTTTCATAGGAATACGTGTCGTATACCGGATCTTCAATGGCATCCGCCACTTTATATAGATCAATCACAATGTCCGCGTTGGCTGTATCCTTGTATCCGTCAATTTCGAATTGAACCGAGCATTTTCTTGGCAAAGAAACCGCTTTGACTTGTGTTTGTGAAATAAAGAAGGCGCCGACGAGTCCAAAGACACCAAGAACCATCCAAAATTTCCTATATTTATTGCTTCTTTTCTCCATACTTTTCCCTTCTTTCTCTTTTTACTTTCCTATCTTTCTTTTCACGCCCATCCAAATCGCGATTCCAATCAAGAGGATAACGCCGATGCTGATGGCTACGATATGTTTATCGACGAGCCGCACTTCCGCTCCGAAGTTTACGAAATCTTCCGGCCTGTTTTCCACCCGATGTCCCCGGAACAGAAGACGGTGCGAATTGATTCCATATGGCGTGCAAGTCACCAAGGTCGCGAGATCTTTCCCTTCCTCGATTTCCAGATCCTGGACTTCTTCGGGAAGAACGGTGCGAATCTGGTCAATTTCATACGTGTATGTTTTCCCTAAAATACGAAATAGAAACACGTCTCCTGTTTCCAGCTGGTCCAGATCGGTAAATAGTTTTGCGGATGGCAGCCCTCGATGTCCGGAAACCACCGCATGAGTGCTTTCGCCTCCTACCGGCAGCGAGGTGCCTTCAATATGCCCGATGTTTTGTTGGAGGATTTCCTCTTCCAGTCCGTGATACAACGGCAGCTTGATTTTTACGGAAGGAATCTCAATGGATCCCATCAAACCGTTTCCATCGAGCGACAATAAACTTTCATAGCGCGCATGCAGCTCTTCGGAAGGAAAATACCGATTTTGTTCCTTTAAAAGATCCGCGTTGTACTGTCTCGCCTCTTCAAGCATTTTTTCCGCTTCCGCCGAGTCCATTTGATCAACGACCGAGTTATAGCCTCCAATCACGCGTGAAGCACGCGAGGCGTTCCACCATTCGGAAATCGTAGGATACAACAGTAGGGACAACCCTACAATGAAGACACCTACCAATAGAATCGTCGACCAATTCTTTGTAATAAATTTTTTCATATAAGGTTCTCCCTACCATTGAATCCGGTTTCCCGGATTCATGGTATTGTTTGTTTCGTTTCTATATTTAATTCTTTTTAATTGTTTGTGTACTGTTTATTCGTGTGACATTCTTTTCTTGGTAATCAGAAGGATTCCTGAAATCACGATCAGGCCCGCACCAATGGTGTAGAGCAGAGTCGTACCCATACCACCTGTGGATGGGAGGAGAGCGCCGGTTGTATTTAAAACCTTGACTGCAATATTTGTATTTTCATGTTTAATATCGTCTGTAGCGTTCTCAAAATTATCCGTAGCATCAACATCTACTGTGGATTCCACAGTATATCCCAAATTTGAACCTGGAGTAGTAAGCGCTTCATGTGTGATTACAACCTTGATCGGTCCTGCCAATTTATTAAATCCATCTGGCGCGGCAAACTCGTGAAGATAATATGTTCCTGCATCCAATCCTTGAAGTATAAACTTACCAGTTGCATCTGTTTTAATAATTGAAACAGTGCCTTCTCCGCTTGCTTTTTGATACGTTGGAATCGTTCCTTCAGAAGCAGTCGTTGGTTTAAATTTAATAACATCTGCACCGTTCTGAACCTCTTCTTCTGTTGTTCCCGCCGAGGTTTTGTTTGTACTCAAATAAAATTCTGCATCAGCCAGGGCCGTTTCAGTTGCTTCTGGTTCCTCGCCATTTTGGGTATATTTATAAATTCCGATTGGCCAAGTGTATGTATGAGTCTCTTTTTCGCCTGTTTCAAAGAAAGACTCCGTTTTATCTCCATATTGTAAGTTAGCACTATTTTTATTTCCGTTCCCAGCGATAACAGCATTTTCATTTAACGTCGCCTGGTACTCCACCACGATCGTTGTCCCAACTGGAAGACTCTGAATCCAGGTATCGGCGAATTTAATCTCAAATCCTCGATCCGTTGTACTTGTTATCGTAAAACGATTAGCTCCAGCTTGGTGTATTGTTTCATCAATCTTCACAGCAATGCTGTCGGATTTTAAGGTTAAACCTGCCTCCATCTTATCAATCAATTTATAATTCATAGCTCCGGCAGCGGTCGTGATTGTCGCTTTAAAATTTACCGTATCGCCAATATTCGCATCGTTTTTATTTCCCCATGAATTATCTGGTTTTTCCTGAACTTGTTTCTCTAACGTTGGAATCCCATTCTTTTCTTTAATGGTGACATTATTGTTGTCAGTTGTTCCTAACGCGCATAAGGCACCTGCATCCGAATCCACTAAGTAATATCCTAAATCTAAGTCACTAAATGTTAATGTATTCCCCTGCGCTGTAGCATGTTGAGTAGCATGGATATTGTGTTCTTTTGCATATTGCAAAGCCGCATCCGTTAAAATCTTTCCATTTACAAATTGTCCCTCCGCTGTTACTTGCGCATTTGGATGTACTACTACATAGTCTTGCTCTTTCAATTCAAAAAATTGTGCACCAACCCCGGATTCAAGAAATCCTTTCCAAGCTGGAAGAACTTTATACGAGTATGCTCCCTTATCTGTTTGATCTGCCGGCTTTTTATAACTTTCCAAATCCAACATTCTATAAATCGTATACGTTTTTCCTTCTAAAGTGTTTTGAATTGTGATACTTCCTCTTGTTTTAGCGGATGTACCCTGATTTTGATCTGCTTCTGCTTGTACATTTGTTGTTAAGCCAAGCACAAGAAAGAATGCCGCGAAAACAGTCAATAGTTTTCTGATTTTTCTCATTTTGATTTTCCCTTTCCCTTTGTTAAAGATCATGAAGAAACTCCTTATTTCTTCCTTCTCTTTTTCTTCTGGATTCCAATGACATACACGGATGTTGTCATCAATCCAGCTCCACTTGCAATCAGTGGAGGATTTATTCCAAAACCTCCTGTTTCCGGAAGTTTAAAGAACCGAACGTTTTTGAAATATACTGTAGCCGTGTTACCACCTTGAGTAATTGTTCCCGTTAAGGTTTTATCCGGCGATAAAACATAGTTTCCATTACTCGTTCCTGTGTACACTTCAGTAGAAGAATCCACATTTAACTCTGATACAGTATAAGTCGTTCCAATAGGCAAATAACTAATCGAAATATATTCTCCTTTTTTCAGAGTAATATTACTGTTGCTTGCGATAATTAAATTATCTTCAATTTTATGGTTATTTGCGTCATATTTTGTATACGCATAATCATCAAGAAGTTGCTGCCCGTTTTTAGAAAACTTCACATTAAACGTAAAATCTGTGGTTTGATCCAAATCTTCTGTTTCTTTATAAATATTCAACCCGCCTGTGGCTTGTCCGGTTTCTGCACCAGAAACTGATGGAAGGGTAAATTCCATATAACATGTAGAACCTGAAAGTCCACGCTCTGTATAGTAAATTTTCAACCGGTATTTTTTTGTCGTGTTCTGGCCTGACACAGGAAGAATAGATGTTCTTAAATCAACATGGGCTCCACGCGAAGGTTTCACTCCACCCAAATCACAAATCTTTCTATAATTTTCGTATTGACCGGTTGCTTCGTTATACTCTCCTAAAAATACCCATAAATCATCATCGCCATAGAAGAAATATTCCAATGGACCCACATAATCTTGATCAAGAGTGAAATCAATATCATACGTCATTCCAAATAAATTGTTATGCGGCAAGCCATCATCTCCAGGTGGATAGTGCTTCAAAGTGCCATTTGTTTTATAAGTTTCTGTGGCGCGAAGGCTACTGTTATAATTTTTATCGTAAGTTCCCGCATGCGGATCTGTGTTTTTCACTCCATCTAATGGCCAAAAATTATTCGTCCAAATAGTCGTATATGTCGTGCTTCCTGTTTTTGGATGATTAAATGTGTCCAAATTCTTAATTGTTTTAACATTTGCCCCTGAAACACTGCTTAATGTATAGGTATCTCCTTGACGGGTAAAAGTTAATTGATTCCCTTTTGGATACACTTTTTTTCCAATTTGAGATGTTGATCCAAATATTTTTGGAGCTATGATTCCACTATTCCATTTTAAATTTCCGTTCGTATCAACTCCGGTAACCATATCAAATACAAAGCCATTTCCACTTGGATCCCCTGCGCTCCCGTTATATGAGTTGATTTTATGATTCTTCTTCCAAGTTATATCGGCTAGTCCAGTACCTGTATTTGAATTTCCAAAAGCATATTTACTTCCCGACCCGGTATAGTTAGAAGGGTTATTGATACCTTTTGCTTTACTATTAACACGAGTATTTACCCCATCTTCTGTGATGTCGTAATCATAGAATGTTGCATTCGAGCTAAAGTTGGAACTTGATAAGTCATAGACAAGTCGAATTGTCGTGTTTGGCTGAATCAATATGTATTTATCAGGGTCACTATTATAAGTTTCTTGCCGATTCGTAAAGTGGGTTGTGGATGGATTTTTTATAGTCCAATCTGTTCTAGTATTACTTTCCGCGTTTTTTCCATCTTTTAGCACCCAAATCTCTTTCAATTTATAATTTCCGTTATGGATAAGAATATCAAAATACGAAATATTTGGTGCTGAATGATACTGATAGGATTTGGCCTCATATATTTTTGAAACAACTGTTTTTTTATCGAATTTCCCATTTGTTGTTAATTTATAATGCTGCAATGAGACATTTTGTCCTAAGGAGGGTGTACCATTTGTCATATCAACAACTGGAATTGTATTATCACCTTTATTTGTCGATATATTTTTTTTCACATTCCCATAGGTCTGCACTGTAAAAGTTGGGTTGGGAGTTTGTGAAGCTTTCGCGCTGAACATTTTTCCCCGCAAAGAAAATCCAAGAGTTTTGTTCTCCTCATTTAATAATTGAGAATTTTCCTCTTTTTTGGTATCTTCTTTTAATTCATTATTTTCCACTTCGATAGAAGACAACGTTTGAATTGTATACTCTGTTCCGATTTCCGCCTCTGGCGCCACATCCTCCAACTCTTTGGAAGTGTCATACTTCTCCACAAACTGTTCAGTTGGTGTCAACTCGGCATCAAACTTCTGGTCTTCCAGATTCACTTCCTGTTCGCCAACAAAGAAGCGAAGTTTGTAAAGCGACAGGTCAAGCAGTTGTTCCGGATCGACTTCTTCCAGACTTTGCGCTTTTAATTGAGTGACCTCTTCCTGGTCTTCTTGTGGAATGTTTGTTTCATCCATTTTCTCCACGACAAGCGTTGGAACCGGTTTATTTTCCTCTTCCTCTTTTTGCTGGAGGTTGTCTTCCTGGATTTGATCAAATTCTTCCACGGTCATGTTTTGTTCTTCATCCAGTTTATCCTGCATGTTTTCCTCGGTTGGCAAAACATAGTTTTTCATGGCAAGCCCATCGTTTTCATCGACTGGCTTTTCTTCCTTCTCTGTTGTCTCGTCGACTTCAGTTTCCACACCCGCGATTTTCCGTGGTTTTAGAACGAGAGTGAAGTCCTCGGTTTCCGCCGTAAACTCTTCCGGAAGCTGATACTCGATTTCTTGTGGTTCCTGTTCCTCTCCATCCGGTTTTGGTTCTTCTTCCGGTTTTGGTTCTTCTTCCGGATTTGGATTTTCTTCATCAGGTTGTACAGGCTGTTGCTCCGGTTTTTCCACATCCACCTGCTCTTCTTTTGGATGGACGTAGGCGAGAACTTTGTAGTCTTCTTCGTTTACGATCACTTCCCGAACTTCGTCTTCAAAATCCCCGATAATCACTTTGTTCTTATTGTGGTCTTTCACAATGCCAACATAGGATTGAATTTTTTTATCTAGATCGTTTTCGTCTTCCTGATCCCGGAAGAAAACGAGATCGCCGTTTTGCGCTTCATAGTCTTCCGGTTCGAACAGTTCTCTTTTCGTTAAATCTTCGATCCATTCATTCCAGTCGTGTCCGTATGGGATTTTCTCGTTCGAGACTCCCGCATATTTCAGAACAAACGACACGAACATGATGTTCCAGTCTTCATATGGGCGGCCATACCATTCGCCATAGCGGGTATATCCTTTTTCCACGCCATCCACGATTTCAAAGTTTTCGAGCACTTCCTTGTATTTCAGCTGCGAATCCGCCACCTGAACGATTCGTTTCGAAAGCTCTTCATCGAGTTTTTTCGGAATGGAGTTTTCCCACTCATCTTTTGTTTCCTTCAACGCTTTGTTGGACTCGCATTCGCGTGCATGGGTATGCTCCTCTTTGCCGCATACTGGATCGACGCTCAAATAGCAGTTTGCCGAATGGCTATGCCCTTTTTCTTCCGGTGCTTCCTCTTGCGTGCAAATCAAATTTTTTTCTTCAATGGTTTCAAAGCATTGTTCATTGTGCTGGTGATTTTCGTTTTCTTCCAGTCCGCAAATTTGATTTTCCACTACACGAATCTCATAACATTCTTCCCCGTGCGTATGTCCTGGCTGCGTTTTACCCTCTTCCTGTCCGCACAATGGATCTTTGGAGTGGTTGCATTCATCGGTATGTTGATGCTCCTCTTTTTCGCAATAAAAGGTCGTCTTGTCGTGTTCCAAGGCCACAGCCGGTAAAATCAGCGCGTAGGTCGTGCAAAAAACCACCAGACAGCTTAACGCCGTGACGCAACGGTGCCATATCCGTTTCCCAATCTTGTTTCCCTTCATATTCAATTCCTTCCTCTACTTATACCACGCCGATCTTATTGAACGGCCATACTCTCGCTTTCAGCTTCCCTACGATTTGCTCCTCGGCAACCGGTCCAATGGCCCGCGTTCTTGAGTCCATGGACACGCTGCGATGGTCGCCCATCACAAACCAGCGTTTCTCGGGCACTTGATACGGATACTCCAAATCCGTGTCCCCGAGCGCTTTGTCTTGCAAATACGGCTCGACGATTTCCTCGCCATTGACGAACACGGTGCCGTCGTCGTCGATATATACCCAGTCGCCTGGTCCGGCGATAACCCTTTTTACTAATATCTTGTTGTTATAGTAGAACGCAATAACATCCCCTGTTTTGAAGTCGCTTCCTTTCAGCGACAACACGATATCCCCAGCCTCCAACGTCGGCGTCATACTGGTTCCATAAATTCGAAGCACGGGCAGCCAGAGCGTGGCGGCCAAAATCGCGATCGCCGCGACCACGACGAGCACGCCCACCGTACTTTGTAAAGTGGACCGGTATTTTGTATTGTGTTTGACCCGGTCCCTTTCTTTTTCGAGCAGTTCCAGCGAAGGGATTTCACGAACCTCCCTGACTTGCTTTGGATTTTTCTTCACATTCCATCCCTCATTGATCGTTTCCCTTCGATTCCTTTCCCAACTTTCACAAATTGTTTTAATTTTTTTAAATCATTCGTTAAAAGTACTCAAAACATAGCTTATAAATAAGTCAAAGTCAACCAATCCATGCCGGAAAGATTCTAATTTTGTTAATACATATCAGTAATACATAGCTCCTCTTTTCCCATTTGTGACCAATCATATGATTTTTTATACGACTGTTCCTATTTTTGTAAAAAAGACGTCGAACGAAGAAAACAAAACAGATTTGTTGAAAAACCGACTGGATAAAATAAAGAAATGGGATTTTTATCCTTTTTTCTTTGCGTTTTCAAAGAAAATTGTTATAATCGGGCAGAAACATTTCAAACCAGTCGCTCGACCGGTTTACATTTTTTTATTCGCGATATGGAGATTCTCTCCTTTATCCTCAACCATTATCCAAGAAAGGAATTTCATTCATTTATGTCAAACAAGGATATTTCCCAAAAGGCCCTTCTGCGCGTTCCGACCGTTCTGGCCTCCTTGATCAACCTTCTGCTTTACGACAACAAACCCGTCATTCAGCCTTCGCAAATCCGCTATCTTTCGATTTCCCAGCCCTTTTTGCTCGATAAGCGATTTCATCCCCTGTACCACGACGTATGCGTTCTCGTAATGGGTTCCAAAAACAACCGGCCTTTTATTTTTTGTATCGAAAACCAGACAAAGGCGGACCGGATGATGCCCATTCGCTGTTTTTGCTACATGGGCGCCGTCTTCTTATGGCAAATGCGCCAAATCAAAGCGACCAAGCGAAAAAAAGATCCTGTCATTCCATTGACGCACCTCATTCCCTGCGTTTTGTTCACATTCCACTATGACCGCTTCGCCTGGCAACCAAAATCTTTCGCCCAGCTGTTTCATTTTGACGCCTATCCCGACTTGAAACCATTTCTGTTCGATTATAAAATGAATATAGAAAACATCTCGTGCTGGAGTCGTGAAAAGATCGAGTCCATTTCCAGTGATTTCCGCATTATCGCGGATTATTGCGCGCAAATGCGTCAGTCTCACGGGAAACAATATATTCCACCGACCCACTGGAAAATAGAATACATCGAAGAAACCTTGATGACGTTAGCCGCCTTGTCAAACGACAAAGAGATGAAAAAGGCGTTTTACGAGTATTTAGAACAATTTCAACCAGACGATTCGAAAGGAGAACAAACCATGGCAAGTGTAATCAACAATATCATTCAAAAAGGTAAAGCCGAAGGCAGACGAGAGGCCGAAAAACAATGGTACAAAGAAAAAAACGCTTTGAACAAGGAAAAAATCGCTTTGAACAAAGAAAGAAATGCTTTGAAAACCGAAAATGGCGAAATGATCTCCACGTTTGTGATCATCGCCCAAAAACTCATGCTCAACCACGGTCTTTCCGCCAGGCAAGCGTGCGATCAGCTTGGCTACTCCGCCAACATCCGCAAAAAGGTGTTGCCCTTTCTTATAAGCTAACAAAAAAAGGAGATCCGATTTTTCTGATTCATCGGTATTCTCCTTTTTCTATTTTTCCATTTTCTTTTTATGGCGGTTGCTTTTCATTCTCTCCATCATCCGCTCCATTCGATGCCACAATCCAAGCATCGGGTGGAACTTCACGGAAATCATCGCCGACTTCTCGATAAACAGCTCTACGAAAAACAGCAAAATCAAAATGGTCAAAAATCCCAAATTGCGATTGATCATGTACACATAGGCGCTCAAGCCAAACAACGCCGTCATCGAGCACATGATGATCACCGTGTTGCGGTGGCCGAACTGATTCATCAGCAAATGATGCAAGTGGCTCTTATCCGCCTGCGAAAACTTCATTCCCTTCAACGTTCGCCGCAAAATCGCCGACAACGTGTCCACGATCGGCAGCATCAGTAGCAGGATCGGCAGCGCCAGCGTCAAAATCGTGCTCGATTTAAACCCCATCAGCGAAATCGCGGAAATCATGAACCCCAAAAACAACGAGCCGCAATCCCCCATGAAAATACTCGCCGGATGCGAATTGTACACCAGAAACCCCAAAGTGCTTCCCGCCAAAATAAACGCCAGCGCGATGATATCGGGACGCCGTTCAATGAGCGCCAGACAACCGGTCACCACAAAAATGATCACGCTCATGCCGCCCGCCAGGCCATCCAGCCCGTCAATCAGGTTCACCGCGTTCGTAATGCCCGCGATCCAAAGGATCGTAAACAAAAACGAAATCAGGCCAAAATTGATTTGGATCCCAAACGGCAGACGAATCACATCCACCTGCACGCCATAATAAATCAGCACAAGCGCCGCGACCACCTCAAAAAACAGCTTGACGACCGGCTTAATATCAATCAAATCATCCACCAAGCCGGTAAAAAACATGATCGAACCGCCAGCCAAAATGCCGGTAATCGCCCGATCCGCCTTCATGTACACCGCCATCGTGATCATAAACGCCAAATAAATCGCCACGCCGCCAATGCGGGAGATCTTGCCATGATGGACCGTTCTCTTATTTTCCTTCGCATATGTTTTGGCCGCCACCGAATACCATTTCACCAAAGGGGTGATCCCCAGGGAAATCAAAAACGGCAGCACCATTACCTTCAATTCATTCACTACGCCAGCTCCTTTATTGTCTTGAGCATATCATATTCCGGGTCCTTCGAACAAATCACAGGACATTGCAGCTCCTTCGACAACAATTTGGAAAGGCCAAACAGCTCCGCCAGTCCGCCATGCAGGTCCACGCCCCGGCTGGCAATCTTTTCTTGAGCCGGCAAAGAAACCGTTTCAAACAACGACTTCGCCCACCAGGCGATTTGATTTTCCACCTCAAGAAAACACGGCCACAAATCCGAACCCCGCACCTGAATCTTCACATAGTTTTGATAGCGGTCAAACGCCGCCGCGCTCAACGTCGCGTTTTTGCGCTCCTGCAACAACGACGAAGCCGTCAGCATCATCGCGTTGGCGTCCTCGCTCGAAATGAGACAATTCGTCTTTTTTGCCACCAGCGTCTGAATCGCCTCGCCCACCTGCCGGCCCGCGAATGGAATCGACTTGCGAATGACGCAGCGCCCCTCCACAAAAATCGCCATCTCGCAAACCGAGTGTCCGACATGGATCACAAAGCGGGTGTCCCCAAACGACTCGTACACATCGACCAGCGTCACGAACCTCACTTTTTTCACCCCTTCGCTTTGCAGGATTTCCTGCCACTTCTCCCGCTCCGTTTCCGGCAAGGAAAACGGAACGTACACCAGCAAGCTTGGCTTGAGCAAATGCTCATGGGCGCCAATGCGCTGCAGCCCCTCATGCACCAGCACCCGCAAGTCATGAAGCAAATACCCGTCATCCACCGGATAATGCACCTGGCAGCGCCGCGGATCCCGATACACAAACGACAACGCCTCTTTTCCCACTTTCTCCACGCGCCCTTCGCAAACCCCATAGCACGCCGGAAAACGAACGAGCTCGTCGCCCCGCACATCGTACAGCCGAAACGTGTGCGCTCCCACATCGAGCACATACCATCTCTCAAACATGTCAGCCACCAAACCCGTTGTAAATCGTCAGCTCCAAAATCGCCTGCGACGCCACATACGCCAGCGACAACGACAACAAAAACAACAGGACCACCACTTTCCGCGGCTCGCGCACCTTCATGAACTTCTGAAACTCAATCGCCGAACACGCGTAAAAGCTCACGCCAAAACACACAAGAAAGATCACGAACTTCAAAACCGAATACGACATCTTCCATCCCCCTTATCCAACCTGGACGATTTCCACAAACGGATACTTCGTCCGCAAGCTTTTGGCCGCCCGCTCCAAAACGGACTTGTCCCTGGAAAAGCCCATCACCGCCGAGCCGGACCCCGTCATGCGCGCCAAAGCGACACCCTGCGCCAGCAAATCCTGCCGGACTTGCTCCACCGCCGGCACAAGCTCGATGGCAGGCGCCTCCAACGCGTTGCATACCGACGCCATCAGCGCGTCCAAATCGTTTCGCTCCACCGCCGCCTGCGTTCGATCCACATCCATACGCGTCTGGACGCCCTCGTCCCAGCGCGCGAACGCCTGCGGCGTCGAAACGCCTTGCGCCGGCTTCACCAGCACGATAAAAAACCGCCAGTCCGACTCGATCGGGACGACCCGCTCGCCTATGCCTTGCACGCGGGCCCACCGGCTCAGCAGGCAAAACGGCACATCCGCCCCCACCTTCGCGCCCAGCTCCATCAGCCGCTCCAGCGACACATCCAGCCCCTCCAGCTCGACAATCGCCTTCATGACGGCCGCCGCGTCCGCGCTGCCCCCCGCCAGTCCCGCCTGTTCGGGAATCCGCTTGACGACCCGCACAAAAAAACGCGTCGAAAATCCGAACTGTTCCCGCATCACGTCAATCGCCTTGCGCACCGTGTTCGCTTCCGGAACGTCCATTCCCACGAATTCCACCACGTCCCGGGCGGCCGGCTCGATTTCCACTTCGTCAAACAAGGAAACCGGCGCCATGATCATATCCAAATCGTGATAGCCCCGCGCGTCGACGCCCAAAACGTCAAGCGCAATGTTTACCTTTGCAGGCGCGTATCGTTTCATAATTCTCCTCATACAAACGGATAAAATCCTCCAGCTCGAGCTCCTGCGCGCGCACGCTTGGCTCCAGCCCCGATTTTTCCAGCATCGACTTCGCGGCTTCCTTGTCGGCCAGCCACGCTTGCAAATTATTGTAAAGCGTCTTTCTGCGCTGGGCGAAACACGCTTTTACCATCTCGAAAAACAAATCCTCGTCCGCGACCGGCTCGCGATCCACGAACGTGAACTGAATCACCATCGAATCCACGTTCGGCTTTGGCATGAACACGTGCCGCGAAACATCCATCACCTTTTTCACCCGGCACCGGTACGCCGTGATGACGCTTAGCGCGTTGTACGCCTTGTCCGAATGCCGCGCCAGAAAGCGCTCCCCCACTTCCTTCTGGAGCATGACCGTGATCGTGTCCGGATGCTCCCTGGCCTCGAACAGCTTAAACAAAATCGGCGTCGTGATATAGTAGGGCAAATTCGAAACAAAATCCACCCGCTGTCCGGGTTTGCGCCGCGCCCTGATTTCCGCGTCGATATCCGCCTCCAGAAAATCCTGAAGCAAAATCTCCAAATGGTCGCTTCCGATTTCCGCCCGCAAAATATCCGGCAGCCGCTCGTCGATCTCAAACGCCACGACATGCTCGCTTTTCTCGCACAAAAACTGCGTCAAAGCCCCGATTCCCGGTCCGACCTCGATCACCAGATCGTTTGGCGACGCGATAGCCGCGTCCGCAATTTTTTCCACGACTTTCGGCTCGATAATAAAGTTTTGCCCAAACGCCTTTTTGGCATGAACATCGTACTGCGCCTGGATCCGTCTTGTGTTTTTGATCGTCGCGATCGCCTCGTTCATAGTTTTTCCTCCAAAATTTCCAAAAGGTCTTCTTTCGTCACGTTCATCTCGTTCAGCCGCCGGAAACACGTCTTCGCGTTGCACGGCCCGATCCCGAGCCGTTCGCACACGCCATGGCGAAGCGCTTTGTTTCCCACAAAGCCAAAGTCGATAAAATCAGACCACGCCAGCGACTCGTTGTGCTCGATAAACGTCACCCGCTGTTCAAGCGCCCGCCACAGATCTTCCTTGCGCGCGTGCTCCACGCCCACCTTTTTCGTCGTCCGCGCCTTCTCCTTTGGAATGAACGCGTGCTTGGCTTGCGGAACAGCCGCCTTGATTTGCCGGCGGATGTGCTCGCCAGGCGAGTCCGGATCCGTAAACACGATCACGCCCCGCTCCTGCTGCGCTTTTTTGATTCGCTCCAGCGTTTGCGCCGACAGCTGGTCGCCGCCCGTCTCGATCGTGTCGCAGTCGAAATACGCCCGCAGCGTGCTGGAATCGTGCTTGCCTTCGACAACGATCATTTCCTTGATTTTTTGTTTTGTCATTGGACGAGCCCCCGGCTGAATCCCTCGCCATGCACCGAGTGCACGTTGTTGACGATCATAAACGCGTGCGGGTCGATCGCGTTCACGAGCCGCTCAAGCTCCGGATACTGCTGCTGCATGATCACGCACATCACCACCGGCCGAAACTCCTCTTTGTAGCCGCCCTTGGCTTCCAGCAGCGTCACCCCGCGATCCAGCGCCTCCATCAACTCGTGACGAATCGCGGACCACTGGTCGGAAATGATCATGACGTTCATCGCCGCCTGCGAGCCAAGCATAATCATCCGGTTGATCATCACGCCCGAAACGACGACCGAAAGCACCCCGACCAGCGCGTCCTGCAAGCCGTACGTGTACAAGCCAAGCAAAACCGTCAAAATGTCGATGATCATGACGCTCTTTCCTTCATTCAGCTTTAAATACTTGTGCACGAGCAACGCCAAAATATCCATACCGCCCGTGCTCGCGTCCACGCGGAACACCAAACCGAGCCCGACCCCCATGCCGACGCCCGCGAAACCCGACGCGATGATGGGATCCAGCGCGAACGTACCGGCCGGAAACAGTGTCACCGTCCAGGAGAACAACGTGATCAGCATCGGATAAATAATCGAAGACAAAATCGTTTTCAGCGCGAACCGCTTTCCTAAAAAAATCGCGCCGACGACAAACAAGCCGATCGTCAACCCGTCAATGACCCAAACCGGGTCGATCGGAAACACCGGCTGCAACGCGACGGCCACACCGGCCACGCCGCCCGACAAAATGTTGTTGGGCAGCACAAGATACGCCACCGAGGCGGCGAGAATAATATTCCCGATTACAATATAAATAAGCTGTTTCACGGGACTGACTTTTTTTTCCATGATGCAAGACTTCCTTTACCTCAAAATTATAACACCAAACCGGCATGGGTCACGAAAAATTGCATTCCGTCAGCGCTTCCATTATGCTAGAGGAAAAAGGAGGTTTTTATGGGAACACCACACAATGAAGCCGCCAAAGGGGAAATCGCCCGCGTCGTTTTGATGCCCGGCGATCCATTGCGCGCCCGCCACATCGCCCAAACGTATTTGCAGGACATCCAGCCGTTCAACACCATCCGCGGCATGCTCGGATTCACCGGCACCTACAAAGGCGTGCCAGTCTCGGTCATGGGCAGCGGCATGGGCATTCCAAGCATTGGCATTTATTCGTACGAGCTCTTCACCACCTACGACGTGGACGTCATCATCCGCATCGGCTCCTGCGGGGCCTACGCACCCGAGCGCCACGTTTTCGATGTCGTACTCGCCGACTCCGCGTACAGCGAATCGACCTACGCCCTGACGATGTCCGGGGACGAAAACATGATCCAGTTTCCCGCGATGGACGTCAACGCCTGCATTTTGGACCAGGCTCTGGCGCTGGGCATCCGCGTCGATCCAATCCGCTTTCATTCCAGCGACGTTTTTTACAACGGCATCGAGCAGCCCAAAGCCGACGCGATCGCTCTGGGCTGCCAAATCGTCGAAATGGAAAGCTTCGGCTTGTTTCACAACGCGAACGTCTGCGGCAAAAAAGCGGCCTGCCTGTGCACGGTTTCCGACTCGTTTGTGTACGAGGACGAAATCGCCACCCCGCAGCAGCGCGAGCAAAATTTCGACGCCATGATGCGGCTCGCCCTGGAAAGCGCCATCGCGCTTTGACGCCAAACAAGTCCATCCGGACTTGTTTTTTGGTTTTTCCATCCATAAAATTATGGTAAAATAAACAAAAAGTTCAGAAATAATAGAAAAAGAAAGGAGGGATTGGATGATCCAGATCCCTGACGAGTCGATCTTGCTCGCGCCCGGCGCCTTGCACCTGAGCTTGTACGACATGGTGCACCGTCAAAAAGGAAACTGTCTAAACATTCAGATCTTTTCCGTCGAAACGTATATCCGCACTTTGCTGCCGCAAGCCGGGCCAAGCGAAATCGAAACGCTTTACGCCTGCCAGGCGGCTTTACGCGCCTTGCCGGAAACGAACTCGTTTTCCGCCTCGCGCGCCGACCTCGACTTTCTCAAAGCGTGCCTGCGCTTTTTAAAGCTGGCGGCCTTGTACGGCATCGAGCGCTTTCCCGAAACGACCCGGAAAGAGCGCGACTTAAACGAAGTGCTTACACTTCTTGGCCCGGTGCCTCTTGGCGTGCCGACCCGCGCCGACCTGGAAGCCATCGACGTTCCGTACACGAAAATCTTCATTTTGCCAACCGAGTGGACTTTCGAACAGTCCTACTGGATCGACTTTCTGCTCGCGCATGGCGCCCGCCTGCTCGAAAACGAAACAAAATCCGAACCGCCCGTCTACTTGTCGTGCGCCAACGCCCGCAAGCAAATGGAAATCGTGGCCGACCGGATTCTCGAACGCCGCCTGCCGGCGACAGACGTGTTCGTGGCGCTCGCCGATCCCGGCGACCAGGAGGTGCTCGCGCAAATCTTCGACGCCCACCGCATTCCGTACACCTTGCTGCGCCAGCCGCAAACCACGACGGTTCCCGACCGGTTTCTGGCCGGATTGCGCTATTTGCGCCAGCCGGACAAGGAAACGTACCTCGCCTTGATCCAGGCGCTCTATCCCGAGGAAAGCGCCCCTGTCGTCCGGTATTTGAACCATTTCGACGGCATCGAGCTGGACGCCATCCCATACGAGGACAACGCGCTCATCAGCGAGCGGCGCTATTTGACGTGGCAGCAGGAAGAGCTGGACGCCAAGGCGTGGATGGAAAGCCACCGGGCGCTGCAAGCGTGGACCCGACACGACGTGGAAGCGCTCGCCGCCGAGATCCAGGCCACCATTCCCGAGCCAACCGAGGAGGATTTGAACGCGTTTGACACAATCGTGCAAAACTACGCTTCCATCGCCAGCCAAATCGAAACCGGCGACGATTTCTCCCTGTTCATCCAGTTTCTAGAGCGAGCCTCGTTCGCCCAAACCGCCCAGTCGCTTTCGGGCGTGCTAGTCGGCACCCGGCAGGAAATCAGTCCGCTGCGGCCGACGACGTTCTTTCTGGGCGCCCACGCCAAGGTGTTTCCGGCTTTGTCCATGTATAGCGGCATCTTTGATGAAAGCTTTTTGGCCCACACGACGTTTCCGCCGTTAAAAGAGCGCCTCAACAAGCAGCGGCAAGCCATCTTTTCCACTTTGGGGGCTTGCGCCGAGCTCACGATCATCGTCCCGCAGTCCGACTACGCCGGCAAATCGCTGGAAGCGAGCGCCGAGCTGGAGTCCTGGGTCGCCAAACGGCCAACCTTCGTCAACATTCCGGACGTGTTCGCGACGACGGTTCCCGGTTTTGACCTCGATCCCGGGCAGGCCCAGTCCTTGTTTTTTAAAAACGGCCGCCACACGACGACGTTTTCCAAGGTGAGCACGTTCGAGCAATGCCCGCTGCGCTACTATTTGCGCTACGGTCTGGCGTTGAACCGGCCCAAAACCCAGGACGACATCCGGGTGGACGGCAGCTTGCTTTCGCGCGTGCTTCAGCGCGCCCGCACACTGCGCAACGCGACGTTCGCCGAACTGACCCGCGACCAGATCCGTTCGCTAGTCGCCGAGGAGTTCGCGTTCGCCAAAAAAATCTTTCCGTCGCGGACGGCGGCTTTCGACAGTTTGATCGTCGAATACGGCGCGCGCATTCACGATTTGATTTCGACGCTGGAAATTTTCGAGGACCGGCTCCATCTTGCCTTGCTCAACAAGGAATACGAGCTGGATCAGGGCTTTGGCTGGAAAGACGTGAGCGTGGAAATGAAAGGGCCGATCGAAAAGTACGACCCGATGAAAGTGTCGTTTCTTGTCGTCGATCCCGCGCTTGAGGAAGCCGGCATCTTCGACGACAAAGGCGGACTGGGGGTGTTCGACTTGTCCCTCAAGCAGCACGCCGTGCCGCAAAGCGCGTTCAAAGTCAACTACCGCACGACCCAGCCCGACGCCATTGAAATGAGCGAAACGCAAAAAAACGACGAGGTATCCTTGCAGCGGTTCGTGGACGGATGGGCCGTGCAGGACCTGCCGCCCGCCGCGCAAGACCCGCTGCTGGAAAAAGTGCTCAAAAAGGTGCCCACATACACCGAAAAAGAAGAAAAGATGCAGTCTAAAGTCGAGCAGGCGCTCGAGCGTCTGGCGCAAGGCGACATCTTGCCGGTGCATGAAAAAAGCGCCTGCGTGTATTGTCCATACAAAATCATTTGCCGCAACGGCGCCTCGACCAAGGAGAAAGGAGAACGCGCATGATTCAATTTTCCGACCAGCAGCAAAAAACGATTGATTCCCGGGGAAAAAACGTTGTCGTTTCCGCCAGCGCGGGCTCGGGCAAAACGTCGGTTCTTGTCGAACGGCTTTCCCGGCTCGTCATCGAGGACCGAATTTCGATCGACACGATTTTGGCGATGACCTTTACCGAGGACGCGGCGGCAGAAATGAAAGCCCGGCTCAAATCCCGCCTGTCGGCCCAGGAGCCAAGCCCTTATGTGCTTGACCAGCTCGCCCTGCTCGAGCAGGCCGACATTTCCACCATCGACAGTTTCTGCTATAAAATCGTGCAAACCTACTACTACAAAATCCCAATCTCGTACACGATGTCGCAACGCGTCGACAACGGGACGTATCAAAAACAAGCGTTTGAAACCGCCATGCGGCGCGCGATGGCCGACACCGATCCTGTCGCGATGGCGAAGCTGCGGCTGTACTTTCACGCGTTCCACAGCGACGACGACGTTTGGATGGACGCTGTCCGCCGCTTTTTGGCGTTCGCTAACGCCAAACCCGATCCCGGCGCCTGGATGCGCGGCTGTCTGAAGCCCAACGAGGCGCTGGAGCCATGGTTCTTTCAGTTTTTCAAGGAACGCGCCGAAGCGATGGCGGACATGGCCGAGGAAATGCTGGAAACCGTGCGCGACATGGAGTTTTCCCGCGCCAAGACCCAGGCCGACAACGAGGAGCTGTTCGCCTCCAAAGCGCGTCTGCTTCGCCGCTGCCTCCAGGATCTGGACAACATGGACTACCCGGCGTTCCGCGTCCATATGATCGACGCCATCGAAAACACGAAGCGTTTTCCAAAGTCGGTCAACAAGCACAGTTTCAAAGACATCGCGGACGAGTACAAGCAAATGGAAACCGAAATCGTCGACCACTTGTTCAGCCTGGAGCGCTTTGCCAGCGACGAGGCGCGCCAAGCTGAAACGGCCGCTTTGTTCGTCGAGCTTTGCGTGCGGGTGCACGCCAATTTCCAGGAGGAAAAAAAAGCGCTGGAAATTTTGGACTTCAACGACATGGAGCATTTCGCCTACGCCCTGCTGCAGGATCCTCTTATTCAGGAGGAAGTTCGCAACAAATACGCCGTCATCCTCGTGGACGAGTTTCAAGACACCAACGAGTTGCAGGAAAGCATCATCGCCTGCATCGAGCGAGGCGACAACGTGTTCCGGGTTGGCGACATGAAACAGTCGATTTACGGGTTCCGGCAGGCGAAGCCTTCCATCATGCTCGGCCATATGAAAAAACAGGACGAGCGCCACGAGACGCTGATCCTGGGGGAAAACTACCGTTCGTCCGCTTCGATTGTCGCCTTTAACAACGACTTTTACGAACGCATCATGAACACGTCGTTTCTGACGCCGCAGTTTTTCGCCGAGGACGTCGCCAAAGTCGGGACCGACCGCCAAAAACAAATCGCGCAGCATCCGGTTCGCTTTTTATTCACCCAGTACGAAGACTGGGCGATCGACCAGGGCGTGTCCAAAATCGAAGCTAAAAAAACGCACCGGCTGCACCGGGCGGATTTGATCGCCAACGACATTCTCAAGCACCACGCCAAAGGCATTCCGTTTCGCTCCATGTGCGTCTTGACACGCACCCATGGCACCCACGAGTTTTTAAAAGAAAGCCTCGAGGCGTACGGCATTCCGGTTCTGGCGGAAATCAACCACGGTTTTTACACCAACCACGCCGTCCAAATCATCATGGCTTGCCTGGAGGCAATGCTCGATCCCGACCAGGACATCGCGCTGACTGGGGCGCTTTGCTCTCCGTTGTGCGGCGTGAGCCAGTCGCAAATCGCGGCGTATGGCGCCAGCCGGGATCCGGACGCGTCGCTGTATTCGGTCATCAAGGACAAATCGTTTATGGGCGCGTTCCACGAGCTTCAAACCTTGTTGGGATTGCCGGTGCCCGCGCTGCTCCGGCACGTATACAACCGCAACCAGTTTTACTACCAGTACACCAACGCGCAAGACAAGACCAATCTCGACTTGCTGCTGGAAAAAGCGGTTCAGTTCCGCGACCCGCGCAACCTCACGGCGTTTTTGGCGGAAATCCGCGAGGAAGCCGATCTGGACCGGACAAGCGAGGCGTATCCGTACGGCAAGGAGGAGGATGTCGTCAAAATCAAGACGATGCACCACTCCAAAGGGCTTCAGTTTCCGATCGTCTACATCCTCTCCCAGCAGGAAAGCCGCGACATGGACGCCTCTTCGCCTATGCTTTTTGACGAGCAGCTCGGCATCGCGATGCGTTCATTAAGCGAAAACGGCCGGCTCAGCCGCCCGTCGCGGGCGACGATCGCCTTCAAAACCAAAAAGTTCCACGACGAGCTCGCCGAGGAAATGCGGGTGCTTTATGTCGCCACAACCCGCGCCGAGCAGGAGCTTGTGATCGTGGACGCGATCAAGTCGCTGGACATGTACCGCTATCCGCTCAACGCCAGAGCTCTGCTGCAAAAACGCAGCTATACAAGCTGGCTGCTTCACACGTACTTAAACGAGCCAAGCGCCTTGTTCGTGCTGGACGAGGTCAAAGAGCTGTACACCCGCCAGGCCGTCAAAAAAAAGAAGCGGTACAAACCCGCTTTCCACTACTATGAAGGACCGCGTGAAAAAATCGAGTCGCAAACCGCCTCGCGGGCCAAGCAGGAACGGCGATGGAAGCCTGTGTCGCTCAAGGAAAACACCCGGACCGTGCGCGGTACGCTGCTGCACGCCGTCGTCGCCACCTTGCCGTATCCGTACGAGCGAGAAGCGATGGAGCGTCTGGCCAAAGAGCGCGGGGAAACCCTTTCGCCGCTGGATGTCGAACAAATCCTGGCGCTTAACGAAAACGCCGACTACGCCCGCTGGATGGCGTGCCGCCACGAGTTTGAGTGCGCCTACTCGGTGATGGAGCAGGGCCGGATCACGCACGGGTTCATGGATCTTGTCGTGTTCGCCGAAACCGAAACGATTATTGTCGATTTCAAGAGCGACTACGTCGCTTCGGCCAACGAGTTAAAAAAACAATACACCCCGCAGCTTGGCGTGTACAAGCACGCGATGCGGCTCATTGACGCCGACCGCCCGGTCCGCACGTTTATTTATTCGTTCTACTTAAAAAATATGTGTGAATTATGTGAGTAAACATTTGAATAATCTGTCTTTCTATATTACAATAAACCACATAGTGAAAAGGAGATTTTATGAATAGCTTAAACAAATTTTTCAAGCTTGAAGAAAAACACACGAATGTGAAGACCGAGCTTCTCGCCGGTCTGACGACGTTCCTGGCGATGGCGTACATTCTGGGCGTCAACCCGAGTGTTCTGGGCGACGCAGGCATGAACGTGCCTTCCGTGTTCATGGCCACGGCGCTTTCGGCGGCGTTTGGTTCGATCCTCATGGGGCTGTTAGCCAACTATCCGGTTGCTTTGGCGGCCGGTATGGGCGTCAACGCGTTGTTTGCATATACGATTTGCGGCCAGATGGGAATGAGCTGGCAGGCGGCTTTGGCGGCTGTCTTCCTGAGCGGTTTGATCTTTGTCGTGATCTCGGTGACGGGCATCCGCAAGCTGATCATCGACTCGATCCCTGTCCAGCTGAAGCTGGCGATCGGCGCGGGAATCGGTTTCTTTATCGCTTTTGTCGGTTTTAAAAACTCGGGCATCATCGTAGCCAACGAATCGACTTTCGTCGGCATGGGAAATTTCACGGATCCAACAGTTTTGCTGGCGATCCTTGGCATTCTCGTCACGATCGCGCTCGTCGTGAAAAAAGTGCCGGCCGCGGTGTTCGTGGGCATGGTCATCACGGCGATCGTGGGCATCATCTGCGGCGCGTTTGGCATCGACGGCATGCCGGCTTTGCCTACGGACTGGAGCTTAAACTTTGAGATGGACGCCGCGGGTGCCTTCGTGGGTGGCTTTGGCGAATTGTTCGCCAATCCGATGAACGCGGTCATGATCATCTTCTCGTTCCTGTTTGTCGATTTCTTCGATACGGCGGGTACGTTGGTGGCGATTGGAAACGAAATCGGCCTGGTGAACTCGAAAGGCGAGCTGGAAGGCGCGGAACAGGCGCTGCTCGCGGACTCGATCGCGACGGTTTTTGGCGCGGCGATCGGTACTTCGACTGTAACAAGCTTCGTGGAATCGACTTCCGGTGTCGGTGTCGGCGGCCGGACAGGCTTGACGGCGATCACGACGGGCGTGTTGTTCGCGTTGTCGATTTTCATTTCTCCAATTTTGCTTTCCGCGATCACGAACGCCGTTACGGCGCCAGCGCTGATCGTCGTGGGCGTCATGATGGCGCAGCAGCTTCGGGGCATCGAATGGGAAAACATGATTTACGCGATTTCGACGTTCATCACGGTGATCTCGATGATCCTGACGTACTCGATTTCCAACGGTATCGCGTTTGGCTTCATCGCGTACGCGATCTCGATGCTGGCGGCTGGTAAAGCGAAAAAAGTGCATCCGACGGTGTGGGTTTTGCTCGTCATCTTCGTTTTGTATTTCGCGACGCCGTATTTTATGTAATAAATCACAACTTTGGCGGTCTAGGGTTTTCTAAACCGCCTTTTTTTCGTTATAATAAAAGACAGTAAAAGGAGGATCTATCCTTGATTCAAATAGAAGGAATTTTGGAAACATTCCACCAGGGTTTCGGTTTTATCCGAACCGAGCGGGACGGGGATGTTTTCGTAGACAGCGCGTTTATCAGCGCTTACGATTTAAAAAATAATGATTTCATTATCGGAGAAGCCGAAAAAGACCGCGAGGGACGCTCCGAATTTATTTTAAAAAAGATCACATCCGTCAACCGGATCCATGTCGAGGAAATCGACATCGCCAAAGTGCAGCGCGAGCTTCAGGAAAAGAAAAACCGCGAACGGGCGGGCGCGAGCGGCATTTTGGAAGTCATGGAAAAAGGCTTCGGCTTTTTAAGACAGGAAAACTACTTGTCCGGCGATGACGACGTGTATGTATCGGAATCAAAAATCAAAGCGCTCAAGCTGCGCACCGGGGACTCCATCGAAGGGGTCGCCTCGCCCAAGCACGGGCAAAGCGCGCGGGCGCTCGAAAGCGTGGACAAAGTCAACGGCCACACCATCAAAGAATGCCTGAGCCGCAAACGGTTCGACCAGCTCACGCCGATTTTTCCAAACCGCAAGCTGAAAATGGAAACCGTCAAAGCCAACTACGCCGGACGTATCGTGGATTTGTTCGCGCCCATTGGCTGCGGCCAGCGCGGCATGATCGTCGCGCCGCCCAAAGCCGGAAAGACGACGCTGCTGGAAATGTTCGCGCAGTCGATTCTGAAAAACCACAAAGACGTGTACTTGATCGTGCTGCTCATCGACGAGCGCCCCGAGGAAGTCACCGCCTTCAAGGAAATGGTTATCGAGGCGGCCGGTGAAAACAAAGACCACGTCGAAGTCGTCTACTCGACTTTCGACGAGCAGCCCATGCACCACAAACGCGTCGCGGAAATGGCGCTCGCCCGCGCCAAGTCGCTCGTGGAGTTTGGCGAAGACGTCGTCATCCTGCTTGATTCCATCACGCGTCTGTCGCGCGCCTACAACTTGATTGTCCCATCCACCGGCAAAGTGCTTTCCGGCGGTTTGGATCCCAACGCCTTGTACGGTCCCAAACGTCTGTTTGGCGCCGCCCGCAACTTGCGGGAAGGCGGCTCGCTGACCGTGATTGCCAGCGCGCTGGTCGAAACGGGCAGCCGTATGGACGAGATGATTTTCGAGGAATTCAAAGGAACTGGCAACATGGAGCTGTATTTGGACCGGACGCTGGCCGAGCGCCGCGTGTATCCGGCCATCAACATCCAGCGCTCCTCCACCCGTCACGACGATTTGCTGCTGAGCAAGGAGGCGTACGACATCGAAGAGCTGATCCGCCGGGAATGGTTTGGTTCCAACAACACCATCGAAGACACGCTCACGGTCTTAAAAGCGATGAGCACGACCCGTTCGAACAGCGTCTTGTGCAAAGCGCTGCTCGAATCCAAAAAGAAAGCCTAGAAAAAAAGCGCAGAGTCCTCATCCCTGCGCTTTCGCTTTTTCCTCAAACACGCCCACAAGCAAGTCGACGGCTTCCTCGGGCGTTTTTTTCGATGTATTGATCAAGACGTCGAAATCTGCCAGGTCGCCCCATTTGCGATGGGTAAAATACTCATAAAACCGCGCCCGTTTGCGATCCGTGTCCAGCACCTCTTTGCGGGCCCGCCCCGCCGGAACGTGGTATTCTTCAATGACGCGCCGCACCCGGTCCTCCAAATCTCCATAGCAGTACACCGAAATGATTCCCGGCTCGTGGCGCAAAATATAATTCGCGCAGCGGCCGACCAAAACCATGCTTTCGTTTTTCGCCAGCTCTTCCATAATGGTGCGCGCCGTGTCGTACGCCTTCGTCGAAAGGCTCAGCTCCGTCAAATACTTGACGCCGTAGTTCATCCGGCCGCTCAAGGAAAACTGTCCCGCGTCGTTCAAATTCTCATCGGTAAAAAACATCTTCGAAACCCCAAGCTGCTCCGCGGTTTGTTCCAGAATTTCCTTGTCGTAATACGCGATGTGCAGACGCTGGGCCAAACGGCGCCCGATTTCTCTTCCATAGGAGCCGTATTCACGAGAAATTGTCACTACTATTTTTTTATCCATAATCTTTCCTCTAAAATCATTGTATTATTAATCCAATTTTATCATATCTTCTATAGCAATTTTCGAGAAAATCAAGGTTTTTTCCAAATTTTCCAAATTATTCCACGAAAAAAGGACGCGACCGCGATCCCGTCCCCGTTTTTCTTTGTCAAATTACGCTTGAGCCATCGCCTGCGCGTACGTGCGGCGTTCCGGACTCAAATTGTCCACATAATAGCGAATCGTGAGCGCTCCCGCCACCTTCGTGCGGATCTTCGGTTCCACGATGTATCCATCGCCTTCCAGCATGGCAGCCACCATCGCCTTGCAGCAGCTGCTCAGGTTTTTAACCCCCGGCTCGCATTCGTTCATAAAGTCTTTGGCGTTCAGCTCAATGTACAGCCACATCTTGTCATGCGCCTCCTGCTTCTGCTCTAAAATGCGGGTCGCGTATTGCTCCTGTGTCCATTTTTCCATGGTGCTTCCTCCCTTTCCGGTTTATCATACAAAGTTTTTTTCCATTTGGCAAATCTGCCCGAAACCTACGCGTTTGGAACCGGTTTCGTCACGGACGCACTTGTCCGCTGCCCAATATGATGAATTTCGTCGTCGTCAAAGCGAGCAGTCCCATCGGGCCGCGGGCATGCAGCTTTTGCGTGCTGATCCCGATCTCTGCCCCATATCCGAACTCGAATCCATCCGTAAACCGCGTCGACGCGTTGACATAGACGCACGCCGCGTCGACTTCCTTTAAAAACTGCTGCGCATGGGCGTAGTCGTTGGTCAAAATGGCTTCCGAATGCCCGGTATTGTACGTGTTGATATGCTCGATGGCCTCGTCCACGCTGCCCACGGTCTTGATGGACAACTTCAGCGCCAGGTATTCCGTCCCCCAGTCCGCCTCGCTGGCCAAGGCGATCGAAGGATCCGCCGCGACGATCGTGTCGTCCCCGACCATCTCGACTTGCTTGTTTCGCAGCGCCAACGCCAAATCCGGCAGCAAGGCGTCCACGATGTTTCGATGCACGACGAGCGATTCCACCGCGTTGCACACCCCGACCCGCTGCGTTTTCGCATTCAAAATAATGGCGACCGCCTGCTCGAGATCGGCGCTTTCATCCACAAAAATATGGCAGTTGCCCGTGCCCGTTTCAATGACCGGCACCGTGCTGTTTTCCACGACCGAGCGAATCAGCCCCGCCCCGCCTCGCGGAATAAGCACATCCAAATACCGGTTTTGCTTCATGAGCTCGATCGTCGCCTCGCGCGACAAATCTTCCACAAGCAGCAAGCAGTCCGGCTCGATCCCGCACGCCTCCAGCGAAGCGCGAATCGACGCCACGATCGCCTGAATCGAATGGATCGCGTCCCGGCCGCCTTTCAAAATCACCGCGTTGCCCGTTTTAAAGCACAAGCCAAACGCGTCGGCCGTCACGTTGGGCCGCGCCTCGTAAATGATGCCCACGACCCCGAGCGGCACCCGCGTTTGGCCAATGAGCAAGCCATTAGGCCGCTTCTTCATGCCGGTCACCTCGCCAATCGGATCGTCGAGCTTCGCGATTTGCGTCAACCCCTCCGCCATGGCCTCGATTCGTCCCGCATCCAAATACAGCCGGTCCAGCAAGCCATCTGGCATCCCGTTGGCCCGGCCGTTGGCCATATCCTGCGCGTTGGCCGCCAAAATCTCCGCCTTGTTGGCGACCAGATCGTTGGCGACGCGGCACAACGTCTCGTTTTTCAAATTCGTTGGCAGCTTCGCCACCACTTTTTTCGCCTGGCAGGCCCTCTGGCCCAAAGCCTCGATCGTTGTTGTCATCGTGTTTGTCCCCCTCTAAATAACGTTCCTTTGTCCTGCCCGTCCATCAATTCGTGGATAATATGAAAATCGCGGCCATTGGCGATAATCATATCGCATCCGTTTTCAAAGCAAATCCGGGCGGCTTCCAGTTTTGTCGCCATGCCTCCCGTGCCTACGTTCGAGCCGCTTGAGCCTTTCGCCATTTCGAAATACTCGCGATCGAGCTCCTCGACGACCCGGATCAACGTCGCGTCGGGATCCTGGTTTGGATCGTTCGTGAACAGGCCGTCGATATCCGAAAGCAAAATCAGCAAATCCGCGTCCACCAGCGCCGCCACCGTGGCGCTTAGCGTGTCGTTGTCGCCAAACTCGATTTCCTCCGTCGCGACCGTGTCGTTCTCGTTAACGATTGGAATGACGTTGAGCTTTAGCAGCTCGTTGAGCGTGTTGCGCGCATTGCGCCGCGAACGGGCGTGCGACGTCGTGTAGTTGGTGAGCAGCACCTGGGCCGCCGTCTGGTTGTATTCGTTGAACAGCTTTTGGTAAATCATCATCAGCTTCGCCTGCCCGATCGAAGCGCACGCCTGCTTGAGGGCGAGATCCTGCGGCTTGCTTTGGAAGCCCAGCAGCCGCGACCCCACCATGATCGCCCCCGACGACACCAGAATAACTTCCTTGCCCTGGTTGAGCAAGTCGCTCAGCTCCCGCACAAGCACCTCGATTTTAATCAAATCCAAATGCCCGGTTTGCGGATGCATCAGCGAGGACGAGCCGATTTTGATCACGATTCGCTGCTTCCTTTTTAGTTCCTGTCTTGCGGTTTCATTTCCCATCCATGTTCTCTCCTTTACGTGTTTTCTTTTAAAAACGCCAGCAGCGCGCGCCAGTCGACGTGCCGGGCGCCACGAACGACGTGGCCGTTGAGCAAATCCAGCAACCCCTGGCGCGTCGCGGCGTCGATGGCGTTCATCTTCAAGATCCGCAGCGGCGCCGTTTGCAGCAGCTCGCCCTGGCGTGCCGGCACTTGTTTCAGCAGCCAGCGCGCCACCGTACGCTCCATCCAGCCGCCCTCCATCAAATCATTCAGGCACACGTTTTGATCGTAAGGCTTGCGCGCGCTTTCCGCCATGAAAATCTCCCGTCCGCAAAGACTGGCGAAATCGGATCGGGTGAGGCGCCCCACGTTTTTCGCGCTCGCGTACGCCGGCACGACCGAAACCGAAACGCCATCCGTTTCCAGCAGGAACCGATGGTGAATCGCTCGGGAACTGGACCCCACCTCGATTTGATGAACGCCTTTTCGCAGCACCCAGCCGTCGAAATACTCCATCAAGTCCTCGTCTTGCACAAGATAGGAAACGAATGCCTCCTCGTTTGGCGCCAAATCCAGCTTCTCGAAATAAAGAAGCTTCTGCGTGGAAAACGGCAGCGCGTCGTTGCGATAAATTTGCACGACTTCCGACCCGCGCCGCTTGCCGGTGTTGCGCACCCGAAAGCCGATACGGCGGCCTGTCCGCTCAAATTCCGAATACGCAAACGTCGTATACGACAAGCCGTAGCCAAACGGAAACAACACGTCGACCTGGGCGCCGTTGTAGTATTTGTACCCCGTGTACACGCTTTCCACGTACGCGCTCGCCTTCCAGCCTGTCCGCACCGGGATTTCCAGTCCGGGACGCGGCCACGTTTCCGCCAGCCGACCCCCGGCCTCGGCTTGTCCCTGCAAAACCCGCGCCAGCGCGCTTTGCCCATAGCTGCCGCCCAAATACGACAGCGCGACGCCCTGCACCTGTTCCAGCCACGGCATCGCGACCGGACCGCCGCAAGCCAGCGCCACCACGACGCGTTCATGCACTTGCGCGATGCGGCGAATGACCTCGTTGATTCCCTCGGGGAGCGCCAGCGTCTTGCGGTCGAACCCTTCGGATTCCGCCTGGGCGGGCAACGCCGCGCAAACGAGGACGACTTCGCTTTTGCGCGCCAGCGAGACGGCCTGGGCGCACCACGCCTCGTTGGTTTTTCCTTCCTCGTCGAATCCTTTAGCGTAATACGCGTGATCGAACACGTCGACTAGTCGTTCGACTTCGAGCGGGTTGACTTTCGAGCTTCCCGTCCCTTGAATGCGGGGATGCTTCGCGAATGCGCCCACCAGCGTCACTGAACGGGTACGGATTGGCAGCGCGCCGTTTTCGTTTTTGAGCAGCACGATGCCGCTTTCCGCCGCGGCGCGGGCGATTTGTTTCCGCTCGCTCCGGGAAAGCGCGGCGCGAGGGCTTTGTCCGGCCTGGTGCACGAGCAGTTCCAGCAGCGGCAGGACGCAAGCGTCCAGCCCGCCCTCTGTCCAGCGCCCTTCGTCAAGCGCCCGCTCCAGCAATGTCGTCGTTTCGTCGCTAACACCGGGCATTTCCAAATTCAATCCCGCCTGAAAGCTTTTCAACACGTCGTTGACCGCGCCCCAGTCGCTTATGTACGCCCCGCCAAAGCCCGCCGAACGGCCAAGGTCGAGCAGCGCCTTGTTTTCGGTACAGTACACGCCGTTGAGCCGGTTGTACGCCGTCATCATCGCCGCGACATCCGTTTCCTTTCCGATGGCGCGAAACGGCCGCAAATAAATTTCCGCCAGCGCTTTGTCGTCCACGATGGCGTCGCACACCATGCGGCCGGTTTCCTGGTTGTTGCACACAAAATGCTTCACACACGCCGCGACGCCCAGGCTTTGAATGCCGGCGATCATCGCCGCGCCCATTTTCGTCGACACGAGCGGGTCTTCGCTGTAATACTCGAAATTGCGCCCGCCCAACGCGAACCGCTTGTGGTTGACACCTGGCGCCAGCACCATGGCTACATCCTCCTCGATACAATCGGAAGCCAGCGCCTGGCCGACTCGCTCGATCAATGCCGGATCAAAGGTGGACGCGCACGTGACGGGTGCCGGATAGCAAATGGCGGGCACGCTTTCATGCACCCCGAAATAGTCCGCCTCCTTGACTTGCTTGCGCAAGCCGCTGGGCCCGTCGCTGATCCAGTAGTCCGGCAAACCGAGCCGCTCGATTCCGCGCATCCGCCAGTAATCGAGGCCCGAAAGCATTTCGCATTTTTCCTGGCGCGACAGCCGCGAAAGTAGCGCCCGCGCTTTCTTTTTTTCCTCATCCGTGATAAAACTCATAAATTTAGTATACCATGAATCGCGAAGTGGTTGCCGGAAAGGCCAAACAATCGCATAATAAAGAAAAGAAAACGAAGGAGGCAACAACAATGAACAAAGTATGCATCGTGACCGGCGGCACCCGCGGCATCGGTCTGGAAACCGTCAAGACGTTTTTAAACGCCGGCTACCACGTGGTTTTGTATGGGTCGCGCGAGGAAACCGTCCAAAAGGCGCTGGCCGCCCTTTCCGGTGAAAACGTGGAAGGCCGCTGGACCCCGTTGACCGATTACGAGAAAATCAAAGCGGATTTCGATGACATCGCCACCCGGCTTGGCTCGATCGACGTGCTCGTCAATAACGCGGGTGTCTCGGACGCCACCCCGCTGGAAAAGTACACCATCGAAAATTTCGACCGCGTCATGGACTTGAACGTGAAAGCGCCGTTCGTCTGCACGAAAGCTGCCGTCGAATGGATGAAAAAACAAGGAGCCGGCGTGATTTTAAACACCAGCTCGATGGTCAGCACGTTCGGGCAGCCTAGCGGCGTCGCCTATCCAACCAGCAAGTTCGCCATCAACGGCATGACGAAATCGCTGGCGCGCGAACTGGGAAAATACGGCATCCGCGTCAACGCCGTGGCGCCGGGCATCACGGAAACGGACATGGTCAAAGCCCTTCCAAAACAAGTGATCGACCCGCTCATCCAAATGATTCCGCTGCACCGGGTCGGCACCCCGCAAGACATTGCCGAGGCGTTTTTGTTTTTGGCAAGCGACAAGGCGTCGTACATTACCGGCGCGATCCTGCCAGTCGATGGCGGCCAAGTTCAATAAGCGCGCGTTTTTAGCGATCCTCTGGATCGCTTTTGATTTGGATTTCGATTTTCCCGGCTTCCCGCTCGTAGTGGGCCGCAAGCCCGGCAGCGTCCAGCGCCTGGTGGCACGCGGCGAGCAGCCGATAGCACTTGGCTAAAAACAACGTTTTCTCGCCGCCGTATTCCAGAGTGCGGATCGGCCGCTTGAGCGCGGTGATCGCCGGCTTGAACCGGCCGGCCTCGTAAAGGGCGAGCGCGCGCTCGTACCCGGTACGGACGCGTGAAAACTCGCTTGTCGTCATGTTTTTCATCCTTTCCTCCTTTTTTATTTGAAATCTCTTTTGTATAGTATGATAATATACCGATGGAGGTAAAGGACATGCAGTTTACGACCAATCTTTCAAGGGAGGAATACGACGCGTTCGTCGCCAGCCATCCCAATTCAAACTTATTGCAAAGCTATGACTGGGCCCGTGTCAAAAGCAACTGGGACCATCTTTATACAGGCATGAAAAACGAGGAAGGAAAATTGATCGCGACCGCGCTTGTTTTGATCAAGCCGCTTCCCGGCGGTTTTTCCATGATGTACATTCCTCGCGGGCCGATTCTCGACTACACCAACCAACCGCTGCTGACGGCGTTTTTGCGCCATCTCAAGCAGGAAGGGAAAAAACGCCGCGCGCTGTTTATCAAAATGGATCCCGCCATCATCATCGGCAAGTATCCGTCTTCCGATACCAGCCGGCCGAAAAACGGTCAGGAGGCGCTCGTCAAAAACTTTGAAAACGCCGGATGCATCCACCAGGGATTCACGACGATGATTTCCGAAAGCATCCAGCCGCGCTTCCACTCGATCGTGGATCGTCCCGAGGACTTGCTCGCCTCGCTGCCGAAGAAAACGAAAAAGCTCATCAAGGAAGCCGAAAAGCGCCATTTGAAAATCGTGCAGGGCCGCCATGCGCTGCTGGAGGATTTCGCCAGTCTGGTGGCAAAGACTGAAGATCGCAAGCACGTCGCCCTGCGCAGCAAGGAATACTTCAAACACTTGCTCGACTGCTATGGCGACAACAGCATCATCATGCTGGCGATCGCGGACCTTGGCTTGATTTTGTCCGAAAACCAAAAGAAGCTCGCCAAAATCGAAGCCGACTTAACCAGCCTGCCGGAAAACCAAAAGAAAAAGCGCTTCACGCTGGAGGAACAAAAAGCCGGACTGGAAAAAGACATCGCCAATTTGGAACAATTCGGAAAAGAGCTTGGCACGCTGGATCCGACCCCGATTGCCGGCGTCTTGACGATCAAGTACGGCAAATGCGCCGAAATGCTGTACGCAGGCATGGACGACCGGTTCCGCCGCTTTATGCCCCAATACAAGACGTACATCGAAAATTTCCAGTGGGCGTTCGACCATGGCTGCGAGGAATTCAGCATGGGTGGCGTCGAGGGCACCCTCGACGACGGGCTCACGCACTTTAAAGACAATTTCGCCCCTTTGATCCACGAGTACATTGGCGAATTCGACTTGCCAGTCAACGCGCTTTTGTACAAGCCAAGCAAATGGGCCTACAACCGCCGCAAAGGCGGCCAAGACTAGAACAGCGACTGCTGTTCTTTTTTCATGCAAAAAAGATCCCTTGCCTAAACGGTAAGGGATCGAAAATGTCTAGCGAAGGTCTTTCATCAACACTTCGTCCATGTCGTCAAAATCCTGGTTCTCGCCAACCATGCCCCAAATAAACGTATAGTTGCGCGATCCGCTGCCCGCGTGAATCGACCAGGACGGGCTGATGACCGCCTGCTCGTTGCGCACGACCAAATGGCGGGTTTCCTGCGGCTCGCCCATATAATGCATGACGAACGCGTCTTCCGGCAAGTCGAAATACAAGTACACTTCCATGCGCCGGTCGTGCGTGTGGCAAGGCATCGTGTTCCATACGCTGCCCGGCTCCAAATGCGTCATTCCCATTTCGAGCTGGCACGATTCGACTTGGCCGGGCAAAATATATTTATTGATGGTGCGGTGGTTCGAATCCTCGAGCGTGCCCAGCTCCTTTTTGTTTTCCGGCAAAATTTCTACGTCGTAAGGCTGCTCCGCTTTTTTATCCTTCAAGATCCGCTTCGCCGGATACGAGCGATGCGCCGGACCAGAACACAAGTAAAACTTGGCCGGATTTTCCTCGCTCTCGCTTTCAAAGACGATGTCTTTGGTTCCCTGGCCAAGGTACAACCCGTCACGTGAGCCGATTTCGTACGCGACGCCATCCGCCGTCACGACGCCCGGGCCGCCAATGTTGATGAGGCCCAGCTCCCGCCGTTCCAAAAAATAGTTCGCGCGTAGCTCGTCGCCCGCTTCCAACTTCAGGGCGCGGCCAACCGGCATCGCCCCGCCAAAAATAATGCGGTCGATGTGGCTGTACACAAGCTTGATTTCATTTTCGAAAAAAAGCTTTTCCACTAAAAATTCCTCGCGAAGCCGTTTCGTGTCGTAATGTTTTTCATCTTGCGGTGAGCAAGCCGTTCTTACTTCCATTGCGAATTGTCCTTTCCATTTTTCTGAATTAGATCCCGAATCAAAGCCGCGTACTCTTCGCTGGCGCAATCCTGGAAAAACCGCGCCTGAAACGACGGCCGCCCGATGACGCCTTGCACAAGCTGCGCGTCGAGCTGCGGCAAAATCGCCTTCAAGTCCTGACACGTCACCGCTTTGACTTGATCGAGAATTTGCTTGTTGCGCTGTTCGGGAATGGCGCGCTCTCTTGGATAGCCTTGTCCGGCCGGTTCGCAAAAAAGCTTTTCAAAAATATATTCGAGGTTTAAATCGCCGCCCCAGCCAAAGCCTTTCGCAAACGGCAAGGCGATAGCGTTGCCGTCGTTGATTTGGGCGAACGTGTACGCGTCAAGCGGATCTTCGATGTGTCCGCATAAAACCCCCGGAAACGCGTTGCACGCCAGCATCGCGCCCTGGCCGGTTCCACAGCCCGTCACGACATAGTCGGCCGCGCCTGAATTCAGCAGGATGGCCGCCAAAATGCCGTTTTGCACATACGTCAGCGCCTCGTCCTGCTCGTCGAACATGCCATAGTTGACGACTTCGTAGCCATACGGCGCGACCGCCTTTTTGAGCGCGCGCTCGACGGCCGCGTTTTTGGAAGCTTGCGAGTTTTCATTGATCAACGCGATTCGCATACGGCCTCCTTTACTGCGGCGTCCGGCCAAGACTGGCCAGAATGCCGCCATCCACGTAAAGAATGTGTCCGTTCACAAAATCCGAAGCCTTCGACGCCAAAAAGATGGCAGGGCCTTCCAAGTCTTCCGGCGTCCCCCAGCGGTGCGCGGGCGTTTTCGCCAAAATAAAGGCGTCAAACGGATTGGCGGACCCGTCGGCTTGCGGCTGGCGCAGCGGCGCGGTTTGACTGGTTGCGATATAGCCCGGACCAATTCCGTTGCATTGAATGTTGTGTTCGCCAAATTCAGCGCAAATGTTTCTTGTCAGCATTTTCAGTCCGCCTTTGGCCGCGGCGTATCCGGCCACCGTTTCCCGGCCCAGTTCGGACATCAGCGAGCAAATGTTGATGATCTTGCCTGCGTTTTTTTGAATCATGCCCGGCAAAACGGCTTTCGCCATAATAAACGGACCGGTCAAATCGACGTCGACGACTTTGCGAAAATCCGCCACGCTCATCTCCAGCATGCTCGTGCGCTGAATAATGCCCGCGTTGTTGACGAGGATATCCACCGTTCCGACTTCGGATTCGATTTGCCTGATCATCGCCGCCACGTCGTCTTCCTTCGTGACATCGCAAACATAGCCATGGGCATGCAGGCCTTGTTCGGCATACGCCGCGAGTGCCTGGGCGTTTTTTTCCTCGCTCCGGCCGTTGAAACAAATGGTGGCGCCCGCTTTGCCAAGCGCGACCGCGATGCCAAATCCGATGCCATGCGTGGCGCCGGTTACAAGCGCAACTTTTCCTTCCAGCCCGAATAGCTGGTCAATGTATGTGTTCATATTGGTTTTCCTCCAGGATTGTGTTCATGATTTTATTCCTCTTTCTTGTTTTTGACGTTTCGCGTCGAGCCCAGCGCGTGGAGCCGGCACGGGAAAATCCGGCAAGGCAGCTCCTTGTTTTGTTCCAGGATCCCGTCCAAAAGCAGCCGCGCGGCGTGGAACCCGGCCTCGTAGGCGGGCTGCACGATCGTCGTCACGGGCGGATCGACCATTTCCGCCCATTCGAGCGCGTTGATTCCAATCAAGCCGATGGACTCGGGCATCAGCTCGCGGTACCGGCGCAACACGAGGTACACCGCCCGCAAAAGCGCCGGCGTCGTGACGAAAAAACACGTCGGCTCGTCGATTCGAATTTGCTGCACGAGCCGGTACTCCAGCGAGGTCGTGTCGTCCGGATCGGCGACATACAGCGCCGTGGCCGCGCGATGGCGCAGCCGGGTGACGCTGTCGAAGGCCCGGCAGCGCTGCGCGATGGTGCCGTGCTTTCCCGGCTCTTCGCTGACGAGAATGAACCGCTTGTAGCCAGCGTCGACGGCCTGGTCGAGGGCGTCGTACACGGCCTCGTAGTCGTTGGTGCGCACCCAGTAGCGGTAAGGCGACACATGCGAAGGGTTGTAGACGACCAGAGGGCTTGGACTTTTGAGCGTGTTCCACAACAAGTCGAAGCTGTCGCTTGGGCTGACGATAAACCCGTCGACGCCAAGCGCCTTCATCTTTTCGATTTGGCGGCGTTCCTCGTCCAGATCCCAGCCGGACAGCGCCACGATCATTTGGTAGTTGTTTTCTTTCAGGCAGTCCTCGACGCCTTCCAAAAATCCCGCTTTTTCCTTGGAATCCAGAGAATGAAGCAGGACGCCAATCAAATACGACTGCTTGTTGTTGAGAGAACGAGCCAAAACATTGGGAACAAATTCGGTTTCTTCAATGACCGATTCGATTTTGTCCCGGGTCTTGCTGGACATTTTCTCGAATTTCCGGTTCAAATAAAACGAAACCGTCGTCCTGGACACGCCCGCTTTTTTCGCGATATCCGCGATTGTGATCGAATTTTTTTTTCGCATAACTACCTTTATCCTCTTTCGTTTGTGATCGGAATCCATGGGGATGTAAAGCAGTTTCCCGTTGGCCTGGCTGTCCGGCCCGTTCCGTTTTCCGTTTGTATTCAAACAAAACAGAAATTTTTATTTGTTCTAATTTTACACCTTTTCCGGCAAATTGACCGCTTTTTTTGATTCGCGCACAATGCAGGAAAAGGATGGTGTTCCGGGATACATCATCCTTTGGCCCGCAATCCGCTCGCGGAATCAATAAAACTGGATTAAATGCCCATTCCGTTCATAAAGTAGTTCATGAGCAGCAGCAAAGCGCCAATCGCCCATCCAACCGGGATGGTGTATTTCATGAATCCCTTCGAGCTGACTTTCGTATAGCCAAGTCCCCAGGCGACCCACGACTGCGTGATGTCCAAATGCTGTGGAACGATCGTCGTGATCGCGAACAGCGGGTACAGGAACGTGACCGGCAAATTCGATGTCGCGCCAAGAATCACGACAGCGACCGCCGTACCGCATCCAACCAGGTTGGTCGGCCCGCGGAAGAAGCCGGCCGGGATGAGCACGGCCATCAAAAGCGTCAGGCCCAGCACGCTGTGCGGGAAGATGTCGCCGATAATGGCTTCAAAATATGGTCCGGCGTAGACGGCGACGTTGTTGAACATCGCCAGGGTCAGCAGGAAGCCAATCATTGGGGCCACGTCAACCGATCCATCGGTAAAGAGCTTGGAAATCAGCTGCGCGATTTTGTCGTAGCCGTTTTTCAGCTTTCCGCACGTCAGCAACGCGAACAAAGCGGAAACGAAGAAAGCCGGAATGACTTGCAGCTTGCAGATCACGACGAGCAGGATCGGCAAAATCACGGAAATCCAGGAAATCGCCGGCGCGTCACCTTGCGGCTGACTGTTTGGCGTCACCGCCGCCCAGGCGTGGGATTTGGCGTGTTTGGACAGCGCCACGCACGATACGATCATGACGATGGCGAACGCGACGACGGCCGCGATGGCGCCAAAGTAGAAGTAGTCCTGGAACGTGTACGCCGCGTCCGCGAACTTGCCTGGCTCCATGCCATCCAAAATGCCTTGATATTGTTTAAAGTTTGTCACGTTGGCCAAAATACCGCACATGATCGAGCCCATGAAGCTAAAGAGGGCGATGCTGGACGGAATGCCTAGCGCCTGCATGATTGGCAGCGCGATGACGGCGATGGCGATGACCGGCCCGATTCCCGTCATGGACGTGAAGCACAGAAGAACCACGAAGCACAGAAGGCCCATCGTAATTTTTGGCTTGTCGCCACCTAGTTCGACGACTTTGCGAATAAGCGTGGAAGCGATGCCCGTCTCGATCAGCACCCGGCCAAAGAAAGCGCCGAAGAAGATATTGACGAGAATGGATTTCGCATAGCCTTCCGGCCCGGCTTGATAGACATTGCCGATGATATCAATAACGGACATGTCCGCCATTTGCGGATTGGGCGAAAGGGCGTTACCGACCAGCACTAAAACAAGCCAAAGTGTCGTGATAATAAGGAATCCTACCATCAAGTTCTTTCCCTTTACGGCATAGTAAATTAATCCGATCAAGGAAAGCAGAAGCAAGATACCAATAATGATGCTACTCATAGTTTTTGTATCCTCCTGTAATCATTACTACGAACGGCGCGAATCGCAATTTCTTCGTGCGCCTCTTTATAACATCGAACCAGCGACTGTCTCCCGGATTTTGGACAGTTTCTGGCGCTGCTATTGAATCAATCCTTCCAGCAGATGACAGAGCACGTGGTTCATGCTCGCCTCCGACACGTGTTCGGGATCGTCGAGCGAACCGCCGTGGATCGTCTGGACGACTTCCAGCGCTTCCATCGTCTGGCCCAAGGAAGGGAAGCCGCGTTGCGTGGCTTGCAGCGATTGGGCGTCGCTTGCAGGCATCATGCTCACCAGCATGACCGGCACACCCATCGAAACGAGTGCGCCATCGTCGCTTTCCGGCAAGTTCGCCAAAGAAAGCGGATGGTATTTTTTTCGCGGCTGCCCCGCGGTCAGTTTTCGAAAATACGAGTGGAACCGTCCTTTGCGAATCCGGTACGTTTCCTGTTCTCCATACCCGCACACGTCGAGCACGACAAGACAGGACACGCATCGTTTGTCCATGGTTTGGCAAAACAGGTTTGCGCCGGTATGCCCTCGCTCCTCGCCATCCAGAAAGGCCACCCGGCAAGTACCCGCGGCGCGCTCAAGCAGCCGGATCAACACCGCGACGGACGCGAGGTTGTCGTTGGCTCCCGAACTGCCGGGCACGACATCGTAATGCGCGCAAAACATCGGCAGCGCGCGCGAATCGTCGAAGTCGCCAGCGAGCAAATTTATGGCGTCTGCGTCTTGCTGGGGCCGGCAGGGAATGCCTTTTTCTTTCAAAAGCCGGCATAGGCGCTCGCGGCGCGTCGAGGGATCGAGCCCGGCCAAATACCGGACGGTTTCTTTCATGGGTTCGCTCATGCTTGCGGCTTGAACCCGGAAGCGGGCGGCTGAGCCGCCTGGCTCATTTCCTCATAGAGGGCGCTGCTCGCGCTTTCCGAATAGCCGTAGACGAGAAAGGCGTCCAGCACGTAAGGGGAAAACGGCAGCCCCGTCATCCGTTTGGCGAAGGCCATCGCCGCGATCTCGCTAAGGACCGCGACCGGACTGCGGTTGGTAAACCAGCCCGCTTTCCAAAGCACGACGGAATGCGTCCGGGTCCAAATGGCGGGATCGCGCAGTTCCAGCACGTGGAACAACTCGTGCGCGATCAGTACCGAGGCGATGTCCACGTCGCAGCCAAACGCGTTTTTCACATCCGGCTGCGCGAGCAGCGCTTCTCCTTTTTCCAGCCCGTCCTCATACACGTGGATTGTTCCCGGTTCCTGAAAATCGGCGAATACAATGCGGGAGCTGCTTTGCGGCCGGTCCTGGAACACAAGGTCCAAGCCGAGCTTTTCCGCGAGCTCCTCCATCGGAATCGTCCCGTATTGTTCCTGACACGCCTGGGCGTATCGTTCTCCGCACGCCACGGCTTGCTGGTACATATCCTGACGTTCCTCGTCGCAAAAGCGGCCATTCATCGGCTCGCGGGAAAAAGCGTACCGCCCGCCACCAGTTCGCCTGGGGAATGTTCGTTAAATCGCGCACGATGCGCGAAACGGGGCGAATCGCGACGTCCGGTATCGAAAAATTCGGTTTTCCGGCAAGCGATTTTCCAATGCGTTCCACGTATTTTTGCAACGAAGAGCCTCTTGGTTTAGAAGATGTCATTGCAGTCACCGATCACGAGCACTTCTTCCATTGGATCCCGATCCTGGATGTCCAAATTCATCAGCAACTCGTTTTGATTCAAATCCACCGCGCTGTAGTCGCAAACCCGTGGCCCGATGCACAAGTAGTAGTCCGGCCGCAAAATCGTTTCGGATTTGTAAATAGCCAGGTCGTCCCACATCGCTTCCACCGCGCTTTGATAGTCCTTGGCTGGCGTGCAGACCGCTTTCGCGTTCGAGCACTGCACGCGGATGAATCCTTTTTTATCAATGATTCGAATTGGCGTCTTTTCGCCTTTTTTCGCGGTGAAGACATAGAAGTTGTCGGTCTTGCAGGCGCATTCGATGTCCGTGACGTCGGCACCAAAGTCGGCTTGCGCCAGTTCAAGCGCTTCCTCCTGGGAGCACTCTTTGAGCAAGTCGGTCGTTTTCACTTCGGTGGATCCCGTCGCGATGGCGGTCACCTTGCCGGATTGATTGTCGATTTCAATATGGACTTCGACCGTGTCGGCCGCCGCGCCCGAGTCGATGCAGGCGTCGATGGCTTCTTTTTTCATCGCGGCGATGTCTTCCTCGGTTGGGTTTGGAATGACGCGCTCGATGACGTCGCGAACCATGGCCAGAGACACGCCGATCGAGGAAATGACTTCCGCGTTTTCCGGGATCGAGTATTGCAGGCCCATCTTTTTGGCGCAATACGGAACGAGCGAGGCGGCTCCGCCTCCGCAGCCGACCAGCTTCATGGCGTCGTGATCCAAATGGTATTTTTCGGCCAGCGCGTTGATGCAGGCGCTGACTTTCTCGTAGTCTTTTTCCAAGATTTTCTCGGCGAGCTGCTCGACGGTGATTTGCAGCCGGTCCGCGATTGGCTGCATCGCTTTGCGCGCGCTTTCGGCGTTTCCGTGAGCGAAGTACTTTTCGTCAATGAGTCCAAGCACGTTGGCGGCATCGGTGTTCGTAATCGTGATGCGTTTGCCGTTTTTCAGCCGGATCACGACATAGTCGTTCGGGTCACCGTCTTTTGGCGCGACAAGTTCGATTTGCGGATCCTCGATTTCATCGGGATCGGTAAAGCAGGCGTAGTCGCAGCCGGCGATGTGGGCCGAACGAGGGCCGACGTCCACGACGTCCTTGTCGTTGATTCGAATCATGGAACCGCCCGCGCAGCCAAGAATGCGGACGTCCAGCGAGTTGATGTACGTGTCGTGCCCGCCGATGTTGGCGTAATCGACACCCGGACGGCCGTTTTTAATGACGCCGATGTTCGTCGTCGTGCCGCCGACTTCGAAATAAATCGCGTTGGACGCGCGCAAGTACATGAGGGAGCCCATGACGGACGCCGCCGGACCGGACAAGGCGGTCAGGATCGGGCGTTTGCGCATCTCGCTGATTTCCATGACGCCGCCGTCGCCGCGCATGATCATGAGCGGCACTTTGACGCCCGCGTTTTTTACGGAATTTTCCGTCGCGTTGGCGGTGGCGACCATTTTTGGCAAAATCGACGCGTTGATGGCGGCGGTTCTCGTCCGGCGGGTCAGCCCATACAGCTTCGTGATGTCGGAGCCCATCGTAACCGGCAAGCCCAGGCTTGTCGCCTCGTTGTAAATCATCTTTTCCTCGTCCTGGCTGTCGACACCAAAGGCCATCGAAGCGACGATGACTTCCGAGTTTTGTCCAGACAAGCTTTGAATGGCGCTGTGAATGGTTTCTTTGCATAGTTTTTTCTTGGGGATGTACTCGTTGCAAATCGGGATCTTCTTACCGGTTTTCTCATCGAGAACCACGTCTTTGAGGCGTAGCTGCCGTTTGGCCAGCAGCCCTTCCACCCCGCCTCCGGCCACGCCAATGATGCCGACTGGCGCGACGTCGCCTTCGATGAAGGCGTTGGTGGCTTGCGTTGTCGAGTGGGCGACAAAAACGACGTCGTCGGGTGAAATGCCGTTTTCGCGCAAACAGTTTTCAAACGACTGCACAACGCCCAGGGCGACTCCTTCTTTGGCGTCGTGGGTCGTTTTCACTTCGTTTTTTCCAATGATTTCATGGGTTTCGTTGTCCATGGCCACGCACTTGGTGTACGTGCCGCCGACGTCGATTCCCATTCTTACTTTCCGGGATGTTTGATTCATGGTTGTTTCCTCCTAATTGATCGTACTTTTTTATGAATGAAGTTAAGTAGTTTACTTATTGTTTAAAATGTCGAGGATTCCTCCTCCTTGTCGTCATCGAGCCAATATTCGATGATTTGCACCGCGTGCTCTCCCGCTTTCAAAACCGGTTTTTCGTGCGTTTCATAATTAATCGCGTTGGGATAGTACTCGGGTTCAAAGCATACCCGTTCGTGGTATCCATACGCGACTCCTCGGTGACCGACGTAGCTTCCATCCAGGAAGTTTCCGGTGTAAAAATGGATACCCGGCAAGTTGGAGCGGGTTTCGAGCCGCAGCCCGTTGGCCCGGCACACGGCCATCGTCCGCAAGCCGCTTCCTTGAATCGAATAGTGGTGGTCATAACCGCGGGTCATTCGGATTTGCTCGTCGGCGCTGTTAAAGTCCGCGCCGATTTCCTTTTCGTTCCGGAAATCGAAGGGAGTGTTTTCGCACAAAACCAAATCGCCTGTCGCCGTACCGGTTTCATCGTTGGGCGCGTAGGCGTCAGCGAACAGCTGTACCCGGTGCCCGGCGATCGACCCGTTCCCGTTTAAGTTGAAGTAGGAATGGTTCGTCGTGCCAAAGAGCGTCGTTTGATCGGATACGCCTTCGCATTCGATGTGGATGCCGCGTTCATCCAGACGATAGGTGACCTGGACTTGGAGATTGCCCGGATATCCTTCCTCGCCATCGGGGCTGGTTGCCGTCAAAACGATACGGTTGTCCTCCACGCGGCCTTGAAACATTCGTTTGTCGAATCCAACCGCGCCTCCATGGAGCGAATTGTTGCCTTTGTTCGCGCTCACATGGTAAGTTCTTCCATTCAAATCAAATTTTGCGTCTTTGATTCGATTGGCGACGCGGCCGATCGTGGACCCGAAATGGGCGGTATGCTGTACATAGTGTTCCACGTCGTCAAAGCCCGCGACGAGTTCAAGGTCCCGGTTCTTGTCGATAAAAGAAACGAGAGTGGCGCCGTAATCGGTGACCGCGATTCGAAAACGATCGTTTTCGAGAAGATAAAGCGTTACCGGTTCGCCATGCTGATTGTGTCCAAATTGTTTTTTCATGCCTACCTCTATCGAGTGAAAACGAAGTAAACTAGTTTATCTCCTGGTGAAAAAAATCCGCTCTTCTCCCAATGGATGAGAACTGTTTCGTTTTCCTTTGCCAAAATCCTGATTCTTTTTTTCCTGTAAGTACTTACACATGCAGGAGGACTGTTTTCATCCACTTGCTCTTTTTCCTCTCTTCTGAAAAGTAAACTAGTTTATATCAAGAGGAGAATAAAATCATTGCGTGAATAAAAACGCAGGGAATGCGCATCCGCCTTTTAGACGATGCGGCTACTTCTGCTTTGGCTTGTTTACGGCTCTTAGTGTAAGCCCTTACAGCTTAGAGTGCACGTAAAATGCTCACATAAATTTCAGAAATTTTTCCGCTTTTCTTCAAAGAAAAAAAAACAAGCGAGAAAAGGCTGAAAAAAGCCATTCCCGCTTGTTTGAATAAATAAAAAAACCTCGCCAGCGGCAAGGTGGTCGTTCGATCTCTCAAAACCAGAAACACGCCTTCTTTCTCTTTCCACAACCCCTTGGTCTTGGCAAGTCATGGGCTCTGATCAAGTCCTCGGCCGATTAGTACCGGTCAACTCCACGCATCACTGCGCTTCCATACCCGGCCTATCTACCTCATCGTCTTTGAGGGGCCTTACTTCTTCT
>NZ_SRYG01000008.1 GCF_004793885.1 Dubosiella muris | reverse complement strand
TCTGACATCTCCAATAATGGCTTTATCCAAGCGTTACAAACTTTTTGTAAGAACCAAAGGAAGTCGACAGTCTTTTTTTAATCTTCTTCAAACGTTTTCAAATACGCCAGCAGCGTCTGAAAATCGCCATGGGCGAACAAGTCGATATTTTGGTTGGAGCGGTTGATCAAATGGTCCGTCAGCAAGAACGTGCGCATCCCCAGCTTTCGGGCCACCATGTCCTCGTCCACGTCGTTGCCGACCATGACGCACTCTTCCGGCTTCAAGTCGAAGTCCCGCAAAATGTTTTCGTAATACGCCAAAGACGGCTTGCACGCGCTGGCGTTTTCATACGTGGTCACCAAGTCAAAATCGTTTGGATCCAGTCCCGCCCAGCGAATCCGGGAATACGTCGCGATTTGGGGAAACAGCGGGTTGGTCGCCAGCATCAGCCGGTATTTCTTTTTCAAAGCCTCCACGATTTTCTGGCTTTCAGGATTAGCCGGACAAACCTTTTGGATCTCCTGAAACTCCTGCTCGTAAAAGCGCTCGAAAACGGGAACGTATTCCAAAATGCTCTCTCCATACATTTCCTCCATCTTTTTCCAGAATACGCGCTCGTTTCTTTCCGGGCCCTGGTCTTTGATCATTGCCTCCGTCGCCGCCCAAATGCTGCGAATCAGCTGCCGGGAATCGAAGGCGTACGCCATTTTGGCCGCCAGCTTTTGAAAATACAACTCGACGAACTGCTCCTGGTCCATTGGCAAAAGCGTTCCATCCAAATCAAATAAAATTGTTTTAATCATACGTTTAATTATACACGATTGGAATCGTCACGGAAAGAGTCGTTCCCTTTCCTAAAACGGATCGAATACGAACCTCGCCATCATAAAACAAGGCGATGTGCTTGACGATCGACAAGCCAAGTCCCGTTCCCTTTTTCGTGTTCGTATCCGCCCGGTAAAAGCGCTGGAACACCTTTTCCTGCTCGTCTTCGGCAATCCCGATTCCGGTATCCACCACGGTTAAATGCATGTTTTCCTCTTTGGCGCTCAAGTGGATGTGAATCGTTCCGCGCGGTACATTGTACAACACGGCGTTGTGCACCAAATTGGAAACGAGCTCCTCCATATACGGCTTGTACGCGTACACACGAACCGGCTTCAGCATCGTCGTGATCGTCAGCTGCTTCTCGTTCGCCAGCGGTGTCAGGCTTTTGACTATGGACTGGACGACATCCTGCATCTCGACGATTTCCGCCGGCCCGTTGTGCTCGTTTGATTCCAGACGGGAAATCATCAAAATATCCTGAATGAGCCGGGTCATGCGCCGACTTTCCAAAAGGATGCGGTCGATGCAATCCGCGCGCATCGCCTCTGTCAGCTCGTCTTGTTTTAGAAGCTCCGCGTAGCCTTGAATGCTCGTCAGCGGGGTTTTTAGCTCGTGGGAGGCGTTAGAAAAAAAGAGCTGCTTCATTTGCTTGTCGTTTTCCAAGTCGTGGATTTGCGAATTGATCTTGCGATCCATTTCCTCGATCGAGGAAGTAATTTCCTGCAATTCGGGACAGTCGTAGTCGTCCAGCTGGATCGGCTCGTCTTGGCGGTTTCGCACTTTTACGGAAATCTGGTGGATGGGCTCGAGCAGGATCCTGGAAAAGTGGCGAATGCAAATATAGGCGAGTCCGCAAGAAAACGCGAAGATGAAAATGAAAATCGGCAGCGTGTGGCTGACGCTTTCGTTCAAGCCTTCCAGCGGCATCGCCAGCCGGATGATGCAGTGGTCCTTTGGCATGTATTTGGCCACATACAAAAAATTCATGTGCGTCGTCGCGGAATAGCGTGTCTGGCTTCCACTTCCCTTTTCCAGGGCGAGCTGGACTTCCTTGCGCTGGAGGTGGTTTTCCGTTTCGTGGGCGTACGTGTCGCTTAAAACGGTCCCATCCTCGGCGATGACGCTCAGACGAATATCGCTCTCTTCCAAAAATTTGGAAAACGTGTCGGTTTCGCGGGGCGCGATGCTGACAAGGTCGATCATGTTTTCAAGCGTCTGCACTTCTTCCTGAATGTATAGCGTGTGGAAAACCATGTACAAACCGGTAAAGGAAATGAAAAGGATCATCAAAAGGATCCCCATAAAGATCGCGGTAATTTTCTTTCTCATAACAACCTCTTTTCTTTATCCTATCAAAAAAAATCCCTTTCGGGATTTCTATTGTTCAACTTTCCTGCAACGTATATTCGGCCAGCTGGGTCGCGTGGTCCGAAATACGCTCGTAGTTGTAAATCGTATCGAGGAAATAAATGCCTTCCTGCACGTTGTACGACTGCTCGCTCATCCGGTGCATGTACGACTGCCGCATCGTCTTTTCCATTTCGTCGACGCGGTTTTCATGCTTCTCGACTTTTTTGTACTGATCCAAATCGTGATTTTCCCGCATCTTCAACGCGTATTTCATCGTCTTGTAGGCGTGGGAGGAAATCGTGTTGATATCCTCGATCATCGTTTCGCTCATTTTATGCTCCAGCATTTGCTTCGAGCCGTTGAGAATGTGCATGCAGTAATCCGAAATGCGCTCGATGTTGTTGATGGCCAAAATCGAGTGCTGCAGTTCCAGCTTGTCGGCTGGCGGCAGCGTCGCGATGTCGACCTTTTCCAAATACGAGGTCAGCTCTTCCTGAAACCGGTTGATCTTGCGCTCGTTTTCCTCCATCTTTTCGAAATGGTCGTGCGAAACGAGCACGTCGCGGGAATAGGAAATGTTGCTTAGGGCCAGCGCGCCCATCCGGATGATTTCCTGCCGGACGACATCGAAGGCGATCCCCGCGTTTTGGAGCAAACGCTTATCCAAGTGCACGAATTCTTTTTCCTTGATTTCCTCGTGCTCGGGAATCATTTTTTGCGCCAGCTTCACCAGCCAGTTGGCGAACGGAAACAACAAGATCGTCGTCGCGATGTTGAAGCCGGAATGGAACAAAGCCAGCGAGGTGCCGGTCACGGTGGATTGCGCCACAAGCGGATTGAGCGCGAAGAAAATCCAAATGACCGAACCAATCAAGATCGAGCCAATGATGTTAAAGAGCAAGTGCAGCATGGCCGCCCGCTGGGCGTTGCGATGGGCGCCAATACACGACAGCAGCGCCGTCACGCACGTTCCAATGTTTTGTCCCAGGGCGATAAAGGCCGCCGCGCTCCAGTTCACGACGCCGTTGAACGCGAGCGTCTGCAAAATTCCCATCGAGGCGGAGGATGACTGAATCACCGCCGTCACGACCGCGCCGACAAGCAAACCGAAAATCGGATTGGAGCCGATGACGGTAAAGGCCTGGTAGAAGATCGGCTCGTCGCTGTAAGGCTTGATCGCGCCGGACATGGCGTTCAAACCAATGAACAAAATACCGAATCCGACAAGGATGCTCGACGTTTGCTTCATCCGCTCGGTTTTGGCAAACAGCAGGATGACCGTTCCGATAATGAGCAAAATCGGCGCGAAGAAATCCGGTTTAAAAAACGATCCCCATTCCGACATGGAAACGAGCCAGCCGGTCATCGTCGTTCCGATGTTGGCTCCCATGATAATTCCAATGGCCTGGCTTAGGTCCATCAGCCGGGCATTGACAAACCCGACAACCATGACGGTCGTTGCCGAGGACGACTGGATAATGGCCGTGATCAAGGCGCCGACCAGCACCCCGACGACGCGGTTGTTGGTCAGCATCGCCAGTAGTTTTCTTGTTTTCGCGCCGGCGGATTTTTGCAATCCATCCGCCATCAGCTGCATACCGTAAATAAACATTCCAAGACCGCCCCCGAACGCAAGGACGCTTTTTAAAATTTCAAGATTCATGAAAAATTTCCTTTCTCTTTCGAATTTAGTTTACCACGTTCAACTTTTTCAAAAGTAAAGGAAACGTAAAGCTTTCCACCCGCTCTTTACATGGAATTAACATAGAAAGATCCGTTTTGGATCAAAGGTTTTGCAGTTTGTGCTTGATGGTTCGCAAACCGTTGTACAGCTTGTATTGGGACGGCTTGGCGACATACGTAAAATCGCCGACGAGCTCGGCCACGATGGCGTTGAAGCTGCGCTTGAATGTAAAGACGCCGTAGTCCTCGGCGCTCTCGTCGAAATCGCCGCTGATGCCGTAAAAATTATAGCGGTCGCATCCGTGTTCGATGGCCATTTGGATCATATGCCATTGGATCATGAACGAGCCGGCGAAGCGGTTCAAGTCTTTGTTGGATCCCGAAAACAAGTACAGCACCTCGAATGGTGTCACCATAAACGAGGCGGCCGCCAAGTACAACACCGTGCCATACGCGTCTTTGTATTGTTTGATTTCGGCCAGCTTTTTGTCGCATCCTTGAATGGCGTACTCGGCTTCTTTTTTGCGGTTGATCTTCTTTTGGGAATCGGGTGTCTTTTCCAAATCGCGCTCGGCTTTTTCGAGCGTCTTGACTTGCCGGGCGCGGTCTTTTTCGACATTGGCCCGATAAGAGTCCAAGTCGATATACGCCAGACACGCTTTGAAATCGTCCTGGAAATGGTCGGCGTACGCCTGGTATTTCGAGAGCTCCGGCGCTTCGAAATGCCGGATCTCCCCGGCCAAATCGACGAGTTCTTTCAAGATGTACAGCTCGTCGCGGCCCAGCTCCTTGACTTTGACGCCCATGCGCTCCGCGTTGCGAATGCTTTGGCGCGTGTTCGTGTGCATCGCCTTGAACACGTCTTCTTTTGTTTTCCCTTTCAAATCGAGAATCGACATCCAGCGCGGTTCGAAGTTGACGTCGTTGCCAACGCGAAATCCCTCATGGTGAAAGCCGGCCTGTTCGAACACCGCGATCAGATCGTCGCGCTTTTTTCCCTCGAGCACTTCCCCGTTTAAGTCATGCGGCTGGTAGTCCACGTACGGATCGACTTTCATGTACAAGCAATCGTGGGCGTTCAAATACGTTTTGAGTTCGTCTAAAAAAACGCGGACGAGATCCAGGTCGTCGTAGTCGATCAAAAAGCCGCGCAGCGACATGTACAGGCGCAGCTTGCCAAACACCGGCAGCGAGACGAGGACGCACGCGGCCGCCAGACTGCCGTCCTCGTTTTCCAATCCGACAAACGTCTTGTCCCAGCTTGGTGTGTTGTCTTCGCGCAGCTCGGCCATTTCGACGGACTGCCAGAAGTTTTTTTCTTTATATTGATCCCGAAAACCGGTGTATCGTTGTTGTGTGATTTCTCTAAATAGCATGAAATTCCTCCATCCGCCTGATTATAGCACACAGGGAATGTTCATGCACTCGAAGAAGCCATTTCCACCTGTTTTCCCGCCTTCTGTCCAATCGTTGAGCGCTTTCGTGCTGGCGTCGCCGTTTTCATTGAGGGCGATCAGCGATCCATCCTCCAGGGTGAGCACAATGTACGTGTTTTGCTGCCAGTAGATGTACACAAGGCACGGACCAACCCCTTCGATTTCACCTTTTCCGGCCGCGTATTGTTCGGTGCTGATGCCATCCGCACCGGCGCCAAGCGTTTTCATCATCATGGAGCGCGGCTCGCTCTGCCCTTTCGTGAGCGGGCCTTTCAGCGTCGTGCCATCGTAAAGCGACACGGGCGAGGTTACGAGGTCGACTTGGCGGATGGAGTCGAGCGGGATCACGGTATTCAAATTGAATTTAACCGCCTTGCATTCGATTTCCTTGTCAGTTACGCGAATTTGCACCGAGGGCTTCAAGGAGTAAAACAAAATGACAAATACGATCAAACCTAGACCGATGCCGAAAATCGCAATGACAAACTTATAATTTTTTCTCATTCGCTTTCCTTTCCTGAGTGGCTTCTTTTTTATTATTATACATAATTTTCAGCAAACGCAAAAAAGACTTGCCGAAGCAAGTCTTTCCTTTGATTCTTATTTCTTTTCGATGATAGATTCGTTCCAATGCTCGTTTGGTTTCACGTCGAGCAATTCGCAAACGGTTGCCGCGATGTTGGACAATCCCAGGTTGTCATCCTGTTTGCATACGACGTCGGCGCCGTATACGATGAATGGCACTCTGTTGAGCGTGTGGCTCGTCTTGGCTTTGTGCACTTTTTCATCCGCTTTCGGCTTGTCGTACATTTCGTCGGCGTTGCCGTGGTCGGCGGTGATGAGCAGGATGCCGTTTACTTTGTCAACGGCTTTCATCACGCGGCCGAGCGCAAGGTCGACGGCTTCGACACCGATGATCGTCGCTTCCAAATTGCCTGTATGGCCGACCATGTCGCCGTTTGGATAGTTCGTGCGCAGGAACTGGTACTCGCCCGACTCGATGGCCTGAATGAGTTGGTCGGTAATTTCCGCCGATTTCATCCAAGGACGCTGTTCGAATGGAATGACATCCGACTGGATTTCCACGTACGTTTCCAAATTGTCATCGAATTTCTCCGAACGGTTTCCGTTCCAGAAGTACGTCACGTGACCGAATTTCTGCGTTTCGGAAATGGCGTATTCGTTGATGCCTTCCTTGACGAGCTGCTCGGTCAGCGTGTAGCGGATCTTTGGCGGCTCGGTCAAATATTTCTTTGGAATGTTGAGGTCGGCGTCGTATTGGAGCATGCCGGCGAATTTCACATCCGGTTTGTTGCCGCGGTCGAACTTGTCGAATTCTTCCCCTTCGTCGAACGCCTTGCAGATTTCCTGCGCCCGGTCTCCGCGGAAGTTGAACAGAATGACGCTGTCGCCGTCTTCGATCGTTCCAACCGGTTTTCCGTCTTTGGCGATGACGAATCCTGGCAGATCCTGGTCGACAACGCCGCTTTCGTTGCGGTATGTCTCGATAGCTTCAGTCGCCGAAGCGAACTGACGTCCTTTACCGTGCACGTGGATGTTCCATCCTTCCTCGACCATCGGCCAGTTGGCTTCGTAGCGGTCCATCGTGATTTGCATACGGCCGCCGCCGCTGGCGATGCGCGCGTCGAACGAGTCGTCGTTCAAATCGTTCATGAAGTTTTCGATTTCATCCACATACTGTAAAGCGGATGTTTCCGGCACGTCGCGTCCATCGAGCAGCACGTGTACGCGGACTTTTTTCACGCCTTCTTCTTTCGCTTGTTTAATGAGCGCTTCCAAATGTTTGATGTGGGAGTGCACGTTTCCATCCGACAACAAGCCGATGAAATGCATCGTATGATCTTTCGCGCCTTCAACGAGCTCTTTCCATGTCGCCGAGTTGAACAGCTCTTTCGAGTCGATGTTCTCGTTGACGAGTTTGGCGCCCTGCGAGTAAATTTGTCCGCAGCCGATCGCGTTGTGACCTACTTCGGAGTTTCCCATATCGCCATCTGTCGGAAGCCCTACGGCGAGTCCGTGCGCTCTCAATTCCGTATGCGGGCATTCGTTCCACAGTTTGTCCAAATGAGGTTTGTATGCCATCTTTACGGCGTTTCCAAGCTCTTTGTCGCTAATGCCGACACCGTCCATGACAACAAGGACCACAGGTCTTTTTTCCATGTTTATTCCTCCTAATTTAATTCATAAAAAGTTTACCACTTAAAGGAGTTCGATTCAATTAACCATGTGAAAAAATGAACAATACGATAGGAGGATAGAATGTTTTTCATTAACCAATTATAAAGGACCGCCGTCAAGCGGTCGCTTTGTCTTATTCTAAAATTTTGATTTCTTCGATGTCGTCATCGAACAGGTTGTATAAGTTTCCGTCATCCGCATCAATAATCAAACTTTCTTTGTTGCTTTCATCATTATCTTCCGGATAACAGTATTGACAAACAGTACCGGTCATTTCAAGACCTTTTTTTGTTCGAATCCAAAGTTTATTTCTGACAAAGTATTTTTTAAGATCCATGCTTTGATTCTTCTCTCTTGGGATTGCTCAAAAGCGGCATCCTCCACGCTTATGAAACCCATAGCTTCAGTTTATGTTCAACCACTTTTAAATGAAGAACTCCTGTCAAGCGGTCACTTTGTCTTCATCTAGATTTTCAATTTCGTCAATATCATCTTCGCAAAGGTCATAGCAATTTCCATCCGGTGCATCAATCAGCAAGCTTTCCTTGCCGATGTCCTCATTATCTTCCGGATAGCAATACTGCCATAGCGTACCAATGATTACCCGCCCGCTTTTCGTACGAATCCGGATTTTTCCGGGCTTACAATATTGTTTCAAATTCATCCGTCATCCTCCTTTGACCACACTGGCACGAAATGATTCGTCAGTTTCATTATTTCCTGCAAATTGAAAGAAGCCTTATAAAAGAATCCCGATCATTCAGGATGCTCGTCAATGAAAGTCTTCATCATTTTAGCAATTTGTTCCGCCTGACTGACACCAGCACGTTCACACGCCTCTTTGAATTGAACGGTTAATTCTCTTTTCAGCTTATAGCTTTTCGAAATCAATCCGTTCTTTTCCTGATAGCGTTTTGTAGCTCTCGTCTGACTATTTGACATCGTGTTTCCTCCTATCCTTCTCGATTGCCATACCCAGTTTCACAAGGCCGACCGCGCCTCCTCCATACCCAATCGTTTTTAAAATAAAGCGCATTTCAGCTTTCCTTTCTATTTCGTTTCCAGATATTTATAGTGTACCATTGCACACACTTTGATTGGAGATCAAAAAAAGACAGAACCATCATGATCCTGTCTTTGATTGTATTGATTATTCCTGCTCAAGCGCGAGCGTGCGAGTCGTCAGATCGCATACTTCCGCCGGTCCGTAGTACTGGATCGCACCCGGATATACGTAGCATGTTTCTTCCGCCCACTGGTCGCGGTTGGCTTCGAAGAATTTGAATGGTTTGCCATCAAGCTCGACAAGCGCCTTTTTAATAACCGGCTTGTCCTCGCCATGACGACGCTCGATGTTCATCATCTTCGTGATCGGCATACCGCCGGCTACCCATTCGCTGGCTGGATTGGAAAGGTTGGAAATTTTCGACAAATATCCCGTGTATCCATACTGGATGAGCATGAACGCGTTGTAGCCTAACGAGTAGCAGTAGTCCGCGTCAAAGTTCGACGGGAACGCGCAACGTCCTTCGTACCCGAAGAAGTGGTGCAGCGGGTTGAATTTGCCCGTGTACGTGCCAGCCGCTTTTCTTTGCGCCAGTTTGTCCGCTACAAGCGCGGAGAACAGTTTTTCCGATTCGATAAGCGAAACCTGCACGTTTCCGTGTGGGTCGCGCTCGAGGAACAGCTGCTGCTGGATTCCCTGCGGCAAAATGTCGAACACTTCGAACGACTCTTTCGTCAAACCGTTTTTGATGAACTCGTATTTTTCAGCCCATGTCGGCAGCGCGTTGAACGCGTCCGCTTTCGCGCCGGCCAGCAGTTCGTTGATCTCGGCGATCAGCGCGGAGAACTCAGGAACGAATTCCACAACGCCTTCCGGAATGATAGCCACACCAAAGTTCATGCCTTTAGCGGCGCGTTTTTCAACAGAGTCGGCGATGTAGTCGGCAATTTGGGACAGCGACATTTTCTTTGCCGCCACCTCTTCGGAAATGAGGCAGATGTTTGGCTGGGTTTCCAGCGCGCACTCCAAAGCGACGTGGGAAGCGGAACGTCCCATGACCTTGATGAAGTGCCAGTATTTCTTCGCGGAGTTGGCGTCACGCTCGATGTTGCCAATGACTTCGCTGTATGTTTTCGTCGCGGTATCGAAACCGAACGAGATCTCGATATCCTCGTTTTTCAAGTCGCCGTCAATCGTTTTCGGGCAGCCGATGACTTGAACACCCGTGTTGTTGGCAGCAAAATACTCGGCCAATACGGCAGCATTCGTATTGGAGTCGTCACCGCCAATAATCACGATTGCGGTAATTCCGTGTTTTTTGCAGACGTCGGCCGCGATCGCGAACTGTTCCTGCGTTTCCAGTTTCGTTCTTCCCGAACCGATAATATCAAAACCGCCCGTGTTGCGGTACTCGTCGATGTATTTGTCGTCGAATACGAGGTAGTCGTCGTCGATCAACCCGCTTGGCCCGTTTTTAAAGCCAAACAGCTCGTTGTCCGGGTTCGTCGCTTTCAACGCGTCGTACAAACCGCAGATGACGTTATGGCCGCCCGGGGCCTGCCCACCGGAAAGAATGACACCCACCACTTGTTTTTTTGGTGCTGACGTGTTCTCTCCTCTCTCAAATGTGATTTCTTTTTTCCCATAGGTATTCGGGAACAGCGCTTTAATGGCTTCCTGATCCGCAACGCTTTGCGTTTCCTCTCCTTCTTTGACGCAGATTTCCGAAATTCCGTTTCGCAGCATGCCTGGCAGCTTTGGCGAATATTCGTATCTGGCCTTTTGTAACGGTGAAATTTTCATATTACCTCTCCTTTTTTCAGTTTAAATTATAGAATAGGCGTTCCGAAAAGTAAATGGAATGTGTGGGCATTTCCCGATTTGAAAGAGCTTATTTTTTTCGAAAAACAGCCATTCACAAAAAAAACGCCAGAACGTGTCCGGCGTTTTCCTTACGCTTCGTTTTCGTGGCTGGCGAACCGGGAAAGAAACTGTTTCGTCCGTTCCTGCTGCGGATCGTTAAAGATCTGCTCCGGCGTGCCCTGCTCGGCGATGACGCCCCGGTCCATGAAAATGACCCGGTCGCTTACCTCTTTGGCAAACTGCATCTCGTGCGTGACGATGACCATCGTCAGCCCTTGCTTGGCCAGCTGCTGCATGACTTCCAGCACGTCCCCGACCATTTCCGGGTCAAGCGCGCTGGTCGGCTCGTCGAAAAGCAGCACTTCCGGATCCATGCAAAGCGCGCGCGCGATGGCGACACGCTGCTTTTGCCCGCCCGAAAGACGGGTGGAATCCGAATTGGCGAACGCCTCCATGCCCACTTGTTTCAGACGCTCCATCGCGATTTTCTTCGCCTCGTCTTTGGAGCGTTTGAGCACTTTCGTCTGCCCGATCATGCAGTTCTCGATAACGTTCAAGTTGTTGAATAAATTAAACGACTGGAAAACCATGAGCACCTTCGAGCGGTAGTCGCCTTTATCCATGCTCGAATCCAAAATGTTTTGTTTTTTGTATTTGATTTCGCCGCCATCCGGGATCTCGAGCAAGTTGATGCAGCGCAGCAGCGTGCTCTTTCCCGAACCCGAAGAACCGATGATTGTCACGACTTCGCCTTTTTCGACATTGAAGTCCACATCGTGGAGCACCTGCAAGTCGCCAAAATGCTTTTGAAGATGCTCGATATCAATGATATGTTCCATAGGCTTCCTCCTTTACGCGCAATGATCCTTGATCGTCACGGTGTTCGTCTTGTTGATGCGCCGCTCCGCCGCGTTCAGCAGCCACGTCGCCAGCGTCGTCAAGATCAAATACAAAATGGCGGTCACGAAATAAATTTCAATATAGCGGTACTGCGTCCCGGCTACGCTCGTGGCCTGGAAATACAATTCCGTCACGGCGATCGCGTTGAGCATACAGGAGTCCTTGATGTTGACAATTAGCTGGTTGCCAATCGACGGGAACGTGTTTTTGATCGCCTGCGGCAAAACGATGTGCATCATCGTCTGGAAGTTGCTCATGCCAAGCGACTTGGCCGCCTCGACCTGGCCGCGGTCGATCGACTGGATTCCCGAACGGACGATTTCCGCCATGTACGCGCCCGTGTTAATCGAAATGATGATCATGCCCGCGGTAATCGGCTCCCAATGGAAAACCGGCCGGAGCAAATAGTAAATAAACAAAGCCTGCACCATCATCGGCGTTCCGCGGAACACCCAGATGTAAAAACTGGCGATCGCCTGGAAAAATTTGATAATTCCCTTTTTGACCGGATTGTCGAGCGGATCGTCCGGAAGACCCCGGATGGCGCCGACGATCAATCCAATCACCAAGCCGCCCAGCGTGCCGACGATGGCAAACGAAATCGTGACCTTGATTCCGTACCAGAACATCGGCCAGTTGGCCTGGAGCATTCGCCAGCAATACGCAAAATCAAGCGACATTCCTATTCACCCGCCGGCGCCGTTTCAACGGCGGTCGCCATGTACGTGTTGCGCTGGTCTTGCGAGATCTTGTCCAGCGCGCTTTGCACGGACTTGAACAATTCGCTGTCCCGGGAATCGTTTTTCATTCCAATCGAAACCGTCGTGTCGACGTCGAATCCTTTGCCGTCCTCGAATTTCACGATCGCCAAATCCGGGTTGGACGCCACGATGCCTTCCGCTACCGGCATTTCGGCCGTGATCGCGTCCGCGTCGTTGTGCTGAAGCGCCACGACAAGCTCCGGATACGTCGCTCTAGGCGTCACGTGCTCCACGCCTTCGATCTGGTCGATCACGTCGTCGTAGTTCGTGTTTTTTTGGCCAATGACTTTTTTACCGGAAAAGTCCTGAATCGACGTGAAGCCTTCTTCCTCGCCGCCTTTGCGCACGATCATGACCATGCCTTCGCTCTCGTAATATGGCGTCGTGAAGTCCAGACCTTCCTCGCGCTCCTCGTTGGCTGTCATACCCGCGATGATCGCGTCGATTTCTCCGGAAGCGACTGCCGGCTGCAAGCCGTCCCAAGCCACTTTTTTCACGACAAGCTCCTTGCCTATCTCGTCGGCGATTTCTTTGGCCATCATGATATCGTATCCGTCGCAATAGCCCATGCCGCCGCCAAGGTCTACGCTTGTTTCTGTTTGTTCCGATGTCTGCCAGTTGAATGGCGCGTAGCCGCATTCCATTCCAACGGTGAATGTGTTGTCGTCCTGCGCGGCCTCGCTGGACCCGCATCCCGTCAATGCCATCAGCATCGCAGCGCCGACGCATACCAATGATTTTTTCATAAGTTATTTCTCCTCCCGTCCAGATAAAGAAAAAAGCTATATGTTATCGAACATATAGCACGTACTTCTACGCTTTTCGATAACGCCTCTTCGAGTGAAGGAGTGCATCAAGTATTCCCTGATACCCCAAGAGCCGGATTGCCGCCCGCCTCTTTCGGCGATGGTTGCCTTTCCACGGTTTCTTCGCATGCCTGCTCCGCCGTCTACTGATCTGCACCGCTACCTTTATCTTTATCCAATCTTTTTAATAAGGTCATTATAGGGGGGCGGGCGAAGGATGTCAACGGCTTCCACCCCGATTTCTTTCGTTTATGGCCAAAGGAGATGAAAGAGCCGAATCAAAAGCGCGTTTTCGTCGAACACCATCGGAATTTGCGGAAACACGACGACCATCCGAACGATGTAGTACAACAGCATCGCCGCCGCCCAGCCCGCCCAAAGCCAAGTCAAAACGTTCTTTTGTCTCGCCAGCGCGATCGAGACGACCGCGACCAGCAGCGTGGGAATGACCATCGCGTGGTAAAACAACGACGCTTTCACGTTCCCTCGTGCCAAAAACACCAAAGCGGTCGTGAAATTGCATCCAGGACACGGAATACCGGTCACGGTTTGAATCGGACAATGATACCCGAATACAAAAAGCAGGCACAACGCCAGCAGCGCCATACCTGTTCTTTTCAAAAACTTATTCGCCATACCGAACGAACGTGTTGATCGAGTTTTGCAAAATGGCCATCGAAACGATTTCCGCGAAAATCGCCAAAATCGCCAGCAACGTGGAGTCGTCGCCCAGACGAACTTTGGAATCCAAGTTGTACATCGCCTTGCCCGCCTGATAAAAGAAATAAATCTCGTACAGTCCGCACGTCACGATCGACAGCAAAACGACCAAAATCGGATCCGTCATTTGCGGCTTTCCTTGCGCGGCGCTCAGCTCGTTGACGTCCTTCGCCAGCAAATACAGCCAGACAAGTCCGTAAATTCCGCACGTCACGATCGTCAAGATCACATCCAGCGCGATGCTGCGCTCCTGAACCGGGGAGGCGTAAAATGTCCGCTGGGCTTGCGGATTCGCGTTGCCGCTCATTGGATCGCGCGCTTCCGTTTCCGCCTTCAAATAACGAGCCAGTTCGGAATGCTTCAAAAGAACCCAGTCCTCCATGCCGTTTTTCCAAACGTACGTCGTGCCTTTGATCACGCCCTGGTCGATGAAGGCCTTCATTTCCATTTCCGTAAACGGCCCCGTCGACGCGTTGTTGGCCACGTAGTACCATTGCGCCTCCTGCGGTTTCGCTTCTTCCTCCTTCGGCTCTTCCAGCGTCGTTTCCTCCACTTCCACAACGACCGGCTCCTCTTGCGTTTCGGTTTCGGCCGGTCCGCTTATCACATCTTCGTCGTTCGAGCTTTCTTCCATTATTTCTTCCGTCAGCGCCGCTCCGCAATTCGAGCAGAACTTCGCATCCTCGCTATTTTCATAGCTGCATTGTTTACAAATCATTATTTTCCCTCCAGATCATGCGGTTTATGTTGTTAATTATAACCGTTCCAAGACAATGATGCAAATTATTCCTCTTTGTCCTCGTCCTGGTCCTTGCGGGTAAAGAACTTCACAACGAGCAGCAGGACGGCCGCCAGCGCCACGAAGCCAATCGTGATATAAAAGCCTTCGTTCGTTTTGGCCGACGTGTTCGTGCCTTGCAGCTTGGACGGCTTCTGGTTTGGCTGAAGCGAGTTTGGAATGATCTTTTTATAGTAAACGTTAATGATCGTGTCCTCTTTCAACCCGTCCCCTTTGGTTTCCCGGTCGGTTTTCACGTATTCATAGCCGTTGATCTCGATTTTGTCGAACTTCGAAACATCCCATTTCGCGTCTTCCTTCAAGCCGACGACCTGGTTGGAAGGATGGATCGACTCATCGTTTTCAATGTTTAAATAGTTGACCCGGACATAATACCGGCTGATTGGCTGCACCGAAACGACGATTTCGATCGGTTTGGCCAATGTCCCGCTAACTTCGCCTTGCACGGCGACGATTTTAAAATCTTTTGGCACGTTGGCTTCAATCAAATCCTGAAAATTGTAGTTCTCGCCTTCAGGCTGGCCATAAACGACGTATTCGTGCAAATCCTCGTCAGTTTGCGAGTCGATATAGCGCACCGTGACGTCGAACTTTTTGACTTCCGCCGGCTTTTGCTGGACATCCCCCGCGTCGTCTTTTTCATCCACGGCCGGTTGCTTTTCGTCAGCCCCGGCAGTTTCGTCGCTGGTTTCTTCTTTTTTCGGCTCGCTCATGTCCGTCAGCGTTTCCGCCTCGTCTTTGACAAGCTTTGTTCCCTCAAAGACAGAATCGTCCTCTTTTTCAATCGTGCTTCCCTGGCTGACATAGGAGCCAAGCGTGACGTCTTTGACGTTCTTTAACACAAGCGTCGTGTTGTTCATGAAAAAGTCCACGTCGATAAAACCGTCGATTTGACCCGTGTTGCCGTTGAGCAGCATCGTCGAGTCGTCGATGGTCATCGGCGAAAAAATCGAAAGGCCGATTCCCGCGTTTTCAAGGCTGGACACATTGGATTTCTTTTTCAACGTCCACGTTCCGCCCGCGATGCCGTTTTGATTGTTTTGAACGAGCACCTTGGAGTTTTGCAGTTCGACCGGCGTCGCGTTGAGCTGCATCGCGTCCGCCTTGTTGTCCTTGATCGTCAATTTGGAATTGTTGACAAAGGACAAGGCGCCGCTGTCCTGGCTGTTGGCGTACACGCACGGCTGGTCGGCTTCCATGCCGGTCATGTCGATGGTCGTGTTGTCAAACTGCACTTTGGCTTCCGTCACATTGAAAGCGGGCTGCTTGAGATGGTCCTGAATGTCGAAATGGCAATCCAGAAACGTCGCCTCCCCCATGTAGGCGGAAAGGTAGCGCCCCTCGTAGTGACTGGCGGAAAAGGTGCACTTTTTAAATACGATGTTCTCCCCTTGCAAAAACAAGTTGGAGTCGGTTATCGAATCCATCGTCTGGCTTCCTTGCGTTTTGAAATCGCAGTGGTCGAAAACGACATTGTCCCCGACAAACAGCTTAAAATACTCTTTCAGGTTTCTTGTCTTGTCATCGCCGTCGGATAGTGTTTTTCCGGACAATTCAAACGTACAGTCGGAAATCGTGACAATGGAGTCGTCTGTGCTTTCAAAGCGCAGCGCCTTGCCTTCCTCGAGCTTGAACGTCTTGTTCGCCGTGTTTTTGGAAATCGTCTCGATTTGCATTTCGGGCGTCTGCCCGCTTTCTTCAACCGGTTCTTTTTCCTTGTCGTCCTGATTATTTGTTTCGGCTTCCTTGGCCGGCGCCGGCTTTTCCTCCCTGGCCAGAAGCGGGACCGGACCTTCGGACAGCATCGCGGCCGCGATCATAAATGGTATGAGTTTTTTTTGCATAAACATGCCCCCTTTATTATTGGTTTCATTATAGCATCTCCGTCCGCTTTTCGTTTTCCCACGCCCGCAAAACCACTGGACAAACAAGAAAAACAGCACAGATTGCGTGCTGTTTCGAATCTTTGGTTTATTTTTTCTTCACGACGACATCCTCTTGCGTTTTAAAGATCGAATGGGCCGGGATTTGTCCGCGAACCCGGGAAAGAGGATAAATGTTCGTGTCCCGTCCAATGACGGTTCCCGGATTGAGGACGCTGTTGCATCCCACCTCCACATGGTCGCCCAGCATCGCGCCAAACTTTTTCAAGCCGGTCTCGATCGTTTCGCATCCGTTTTTCACAACGACAAGCGTCTTGTCGGATTTGACGTTGGACGTGATCGACCCGGCGCCCATATGGGAGAAGTAGCCAAGAATGCTGTCGCCGACATAATTGTAATGCGGCGTCTGCACGTGGTCGAACAAGATCACGTTTTTCAGCTCGACCGAGTTGCCCACGACGCAATGCGCACCCACCAGCGCGCTGCCGCGCACAAACGCCCCGTGCCGCACTTCCGTGTCGGGTCCGATGATGCAAGGCGCGCCTAAATAGGCGGTCGGCGCGATGACGGCGCTTGGATGCACCCACACGTGCCGCGCGATTTCCTCGTAATCGCTCAGCGAAGGACCCAAAGTCAAAATCAGCTCCTTGATTCCTTTCAGCGCTTCCCACGGGTAAGTAAACTGCTCTAAATACGCTTTGGCCAGCGTATGGTTCAAATCATATAAATCCTGAATCGTGTACATAGTGCTTAATCTCCTTCCTCCAACGCCATCAGCGAACGGACAAACATTCCGTTGGCTTCGTCAAACTCCGTTTCCGCTTCCTTGCAGACCAGGATTTGCGAAGTATGCATCGTTTTCATCTTTTCCAGATCCTGCAGCAAATGGCTTTTCTTTTCCTCCAGTTCGAGGATCTTGCCGTCGACGTCGTGAATTTCGTGCTCGATTTTCTCCGACTCGCGCACGTAGTGCTTTTTCGTGTTCGTCTCCTGCTTGAGAATCGTCTCGGCGCTCTTCATCAAATCCATTTTGCGGGCCACATTGACCGTGCGCGTCAACGCCTCGCGGGCAGCCATGATGCGTCCGGCATCCATCAAGCCGGCCATCGTCACGTCGTCACGGGAGCCGCGTTCGGAAATTTGCGGCAGCAAGTGGCTCAAATACGTTTCCAGATCGGCGCCTTCCAGTTCGCAAAGCTCCAGGCACAATTCGGCGTAAAACGCCGACAAGTGGATCGTGTCGTAAAACGAGCGTTCCACGCCGTCGCTTGCCAGAAACAACGCCATCGGATCGTTTTCGCGCCGGTCGATAAACACGTAGCGCATCCGTTTGGCCGCGTCCTTGTCGCAAAGCGACGTCGTTAAATTGCGAATGCACAAATCGTCTTCCGGCATCGGGTCATCCAGCGAGCCGTCCTCGTTGAAGACGGCGCAAGTTCCGTCCCCCTGCTGGACGATCAAAATATACTCGGGCGTCATCAAGGCGGCCAGCAGCGTCGAGCCGTAAATGTTTGTCAAATACATGCCTTTTTGGTAAATCGAGGAAAGCGTCTGCGCGCGCTCGTATTCGTCGTCCTGGATCGGATACGCCTTGATGTCCGCGTAGACATACTGGTTCCAGTGGTCGACGATATCCTGAATCAAAGAACGAACGAGCTCGTCGCGTTCCTTTTCTTGTTCCAAATACGAATAAAGATCATATCGCTTAATCGTCTGGGCGAACAATTCCAGATTTTTCACAGCCACGTCCACCGCCAGCCGCGAGCCGATCTCGCTGCGGAAACATTCCCGGGCTCCATGACCGTCCGCGACCGCCACGATTTGATAGTCGTCGTGCTCCAGCGTCAAGACCGAGTCCTCGTTGGACAATCCGTCTTGGACATGCTTGCTTCCGGTGGCGCTGTTTGAAAAAAGAGTGTGCTTACTCACTATGTTCATCCTTTCTAACATTTATTTTCATCATTTTCAGAAAAAACATTTCATTTCATCCATTATACCTACAGTTTTTCGTTTTTGCACCACAAACCGCACTTTCCGCGTGAAAAACCGCGTTTATTTTTTTGTTAGACTCCGCTTATTTATAATGTTGCGCCGAAATTTTTAATCCGATACACTGAATTCGGAAGCGCTTCCTGACAAGGAGAACACAAATGAATCACATAAACTTTTACGACGACCCGTTTCAGGCCGGCTGCCGGTGGGGCCGATCGCTGCGCCGGCAAGGCGTCTGTCTCGCCCGGCCTTACGCCGCGCTTTTGACAGAGGAAAGAAAAGCGTTTGCCAGGCTTTGCCTGCCCCATTACGAACGGTACGCGCCCGCGTTGCTCAAAGAAATGAAAGGCATCGCCCAAGGCAACCAAATCGACTTTTTCGATTTATTCACGTTTGTGAGCACGATGTATTGCTTCACCTTCCAGCCACGATGCACGTGTATCGCCTGGCGAAAGCAAAACCGGGCCTGGCTCGGGCGCAACAGCGACTTTTTTTCCTCGCTGTCGCCATGGTATGCCCACTGCGCGATCCGCTATCCCCACTCGCTTGCTTTTCAAGGCAACACGACGGCTTTTGTCGAAATGGAAGACGGCATGAACGAGGCCGGTCTGGCGGTCGGCCTGACCATGGTGTACCCGACCATCGTCGCTCCCGGCTTGAACGCGGGCGTTCTCGTCCGCTGCCTTTTAGAGCGATGCGCCACTATAGAGGAAGCCCTTCGTTTTTTAACTACGGTTCCGATTGCCAGCCAGCAAACGATCATGATGGCTGACCAGACAGGTCGAATCGTGCTCGTTGAAGCGAACCGCCAGCGCGTCCAACGGGTTGAATCGACCGGTTTTCTCGTCGCGACCAACGCGTTTTGCCATCCGGACATGCAAAAATTCAACGCCCCGTTTCCAGTGGATGACTGGCAAGCCGGCTTGCGCCGTCAAACCGCGACAAAAGCCATGGAAGCCGGAAAACCCGTCGAGGAAATTCTCGCCGGCCGCCATGGTTTTATGAACCCGCGCGACGTGGACAAGGACACCGACACGGTGTGGTCCGTCGTGTACGATTGCGCCACCCGAACGACGCGGCGCTGCGAAGGTAGTCCGGCCCGACAGCCGTTTTTCACGGACAAGTCCCTTCCCCGCTAAATTTTAATCGACCCGCTCTGCCGGGTCGTTTTTTCGCCTTGGCCGGCTTAAAACGATCGTTTCCTTGAAAGTCGTCTTGGATTCTTCGATGGTTAAGGCGCCCCCTTGCGTTTCAATCATTTGGCGAACGCTTGCCAGTCCGATTCCGTGGTGTTCAGCCTGCCCGCTTTTTCGTTTTCGATTCACGGTGACCCAGCGTAATTCTTTTTCGATCGTGAAATGGATTTGGATGGGATGGCGCGGATCCGCGTATTTTTCCAAATTGGAAAACACATTGTCCGCGATGCGTTCGAACAACGTCCAGTCCAACGTCCACGATCCAACGCTCGTTTTCATTTCGCTTGTGATAATAAAGCCCTTGCTTTGCAGTCTTTCTATTCTTTCCTTAAGCGCCTGGACGATGTCGGACGCCAAAACCGGCTTTCGTCGCACCGATACGCTCTTGTCTTGAACGAGCGCGGTTTCAAACATGCGATCCGACAACACGCGGATGTGGTCGACTTTTTGGTTGGCCAGCGCGATGTAGCGCGCTCGCGCCGACTCGTCTTGAAAACGATCCAGCTCCAAAGTTTCCAAATAGCCTTTCAAAACGGTGAGCGGCGTGCGCAAATCGTGAGACAAGCCCGTAATGAGCGCCTGATTGGCGGCCCGCGCGTCTTGTTCCACTTTTGTTTTTTCCAAATACGACTGACGCATCGACTCCAAGTCGTTTCCAAGCTGATTCAGCTCGTCGCCGTCTTTTTTCTCGATTGCGTATTTCCAGTCCCCCAGCGCAAACGCCTGAACGCGGAATTGCAACGCGCCAATCCGCCCAATTTGCGCGTCCATGTACTCTTTTAGCCAAAACAAGACGAGCAGTCCCGCATAGCCAAACGCGAAAGCCGTATACACCGGGACGAGCCAGTAAAAAGGATACGCCGACAAAACGAGCAAATTCTCTCCTTTCTTTGTGGACAAATAGTGAGAGGCGTACAGTGGCTCAAGGGCGTCCACACCGGCCAGCGCCTGCGAGTCGGGCCGGACCACTTCTCCCAAAAACACGCCGTCCCGCTCATATAAAAACGCTTGTGACGTGGATGGCAAATGAAGCCGGATGGCTTTTTTGATGTCCTTTTCCTTTGAAAGAAACTGTATGTCCTTTTCGATTTGATCGAGCCGCGTTCGCAAGTCTTTCCGCAAGTCGACAGCATACGACACCGCCCGGGCCAAAACCGTGCGCTGTGAAAACAAAAGCCCGAAAACGAGCGCGAACGAGACGATCGCGCCGCCAAACACACCGAGCAGCTGCCTTGGCATCGCCTTCCATGAAGCGAAAAACAGTGTTCTTTTGAACGGTTCCACCGGGATTTTCGCGCTCCACCGCCACACCAGGATCCCCGCTCCAGCCGCCGCCACAAGACAAAACGTTTCATAGCCGCGAAAAAACGAATACAACACGGGATACAGCTCGACAAGAAACCCATCCCCCTCGATTCGCGTCGCGTAGGCATTCTTGTAGCCTGAGTCCGGCATCCCATGAAACGTCATGATCGAACCCGTCTCGTACCCCGGCCCGTCGTCCACGACAAGCTGACTGAAAAAAGAATCGCCCCATTTTGCGTTGATCGCAAGACCGATCTTTTCCACCGGATCCTTGTTGGCGAGCCCTTCCGTCACGATCGTTTGAATCGACTCGATTTGGCTTTTTGAACACGCGACGCCGATCCAGCCCTGATCCACGGCCAATTCGAGCGCGAACGGATACAGCCAAAACAGCCCGATGGCGCAAAGCCAGAACACGAGTCCCGCCACATACAGTCGCAACGCTTTACTCTTCACAATAGTAGCCTCTTCCCCACAACGTCTTAACGAGTTGCGGATTTTTTGGATCGTCCTCGATTTTCCGGCACAAATTGCGCATATGCACCATCACCGTGTTTTGCACGCCATAGTACGCCTCCTCGTGCCACACCCCTTCGTAAATTTGCGAAAGGGCCAGCACCTGGTTTTTGTGGCGGACGAGAAACACGAGAATCTCGTACTCCAGATCCGTCAGCTCGATTCTCTCCGCTCCTTTGTGGACCGAACGCCGCTTTTCGTCGATGACCAAATCGTGATAGTGGATCAGTTCGTTTTTTGGAACGCTTGCGTACTCGTGGGCGCGTCGCAGCAGCGCCATGACGCGCATGCGCAGCTCGGCATAGGAAAACGGCTTGACTAAATAGTCGTCCCCTCCGCTCGAAAACCCCATCACCTTGTCGTTTTCCTGTCCTCTGGCCGTCAAAAACAACACGGGCGCTTGCGATTGCTCGCGGATTTTCCGGCAAAGCTGGTAGCCGTCCATTTTCGGCATTCTCACATCAAGAATGAATAAATCGACCGCTTCGCCAAGGTGCCCGAGCGCCTCCTGCGCCGAATGGCACGGAACAATCGAATAGCCTTCTCCTTCCATCAAAACCTGGATCACGTGGACGATTTCCGGCTCGTCGTCCACAACCATGATCGTATACGCCATATCCCGCCCCCCTTTCTCTTCCTATACCTTATCAAAAAACCACGCCTCGTTTTCTTAATTTCTCTTAAGAATTTTTTTTGATTTCTTTTTTTTCCCTTTCGGTCTTTCTTTTTCTTGTTTTGGTACGATACCGTCAGGAAAGAAAGGTGATTTTGATGACGCGAAACCGAACCATCGCCTGCGTTCTTTGTTTGTTTTTAAGCCCCGTCGTCTTGTTTTTGGCGGCCCCGCCCGCCGTGTTTGGCAACGCTGTCGACTGGTACAGCCAGCACGTCGTTTTAGGAGAAACGATTCGGGACACAATGCGCGCCAGCCGTTCGCTGTTTTGCGACTTTATCCCCCAGCTGTATGGCGGGGTGAACTTTTACGCCATCAGCTACTATGGCTATTTGCGACCTGACGTCCTGTTCGCGGCGCTCTTTTCTTCGCTCGAGTTCGCCTATATCCTCATCGCCTACGCCGTCTTTTTAATGGGCCTCGCCGCGGTAGCTTGCTTTTTCTTTTTAAAAGCCAACAAGTTCTCCTGGTGGATCTGCTTCGCGCTTTCGCTTGGTCTGCCGTGCACGACGCTGTTTTTTCAGTCGCACAGGCAAATCATGTTCGTGAATTTCATCCCGTTTCTTTTTTTCCTGCTTATCGGGGTCGATCGACTGCTCCAAACCGGAAAGAAGCGCCTTGTGATCGGAAGCGGGACGCTCCTCTTGTTCCACAGCTTTTATTTCGCGCCAGCCTGCTATTGGGTCGCCCTCGTGTACTACGCGATCAAAGGCGGATCGTTTCGCGCCAGCAAACCATTGTGGCTCAGCTTTTTGATCATCGTCCTTCTTGGCGCGCCGTTATGGTTGCCAACCGGCTTGTATTTGCTGGAAAACAAGCGTCCGGGCGCCGCCATAGACTGGCCTGCCTTGTTTGTGCCCGACTGGAAGCTAAGCGGCTTGTTGTACAACCGCTATGGCTGCGGTCAGCCGTTGCTCGCCTGGTTCGCCCTCGTGTATGCCTTGTTCGTGCCAAAAACGAGGCCCTTAGCGATTTGCCTGCTGACGGTTTTCCTGTTTCCCGTCTTCTGGTACGTGTTCAGCGGCTTTTTATACGCGCGCACAAAGGCGCTGCTGCCGCTGATGCCGTTTGTGATTGGATTGGAAGCGTTCTTTTTACAAAGCGTGTCCCATCGCGTTGGCGTTCGAAACCCATGGATCCTTGCCGGTTTTTTCCTGCCGGTCTTGACGATTCAAAACGGCGTTCTCTGGTGGGATATTCTCGCTTTAGGCGTCGCCCTTTGCCTGTTCGCGCGCAAAACCCGGTTCGTTTTCGCACTGCTGGCCGGTCCTCTGCTCGTGTGGAACGCGCAAAATCCGCCCGATTCGTACTTGAAAAAAATGCCAAGTTTGCCGGACTGGATTGGAAAAGTCCAAAACGAATCCATCGCCCTGGTCGATCAAAGCCAGCTGGTCAACGCGACGTTTGGTTTGCGCGCGAATCGTTCGAGCGGCTACGCCTCCATCTATCCAAAGCGCTACAACGAATACATCTTCGACTTGCTCAAAGTCAACATCCCCATCAACAACCGGACGGCGATTTTGGATTCGACCAATCCGTTTTACTTGTTTTCCCGCGGTATCCAATGGGTACAGGCCGACACGTGTCCGCCCGGCTTCGAGACGGTCGCGCCTTCCCTTTACCGCGCCACGTCGGTTTTGCCACGCTTTTATTTGACGCGCGCGTGGATGGACGAAAAGACATGGGAAACGCTCCCGTTTCCGGACACCTTGCAGGCGATGATCGAACAGCCATGCGTGTCGAACGCGCCGGGTCGCGCGGCTGCGTTTCAAAGCCGCTGGAAAACCGAGTCGTTTCCAAGCCTTGATTGCCTCGTGCGCGCTGAAAAAACGGAAACGATGGACATCGCGCTGGATCCAAACCGTATCACCGTGCTGCAATTCGATATCGAAAACCACGACAAGGAAAAGCCGGTAGTCGTGGACGTCAACGGCATGCGCAACAAGCTGTCGCCTGCCTCGTCCGTCTACTACAACCACAATACGCGCTTTACCTTCATGCTGGCTGGCGGACAGACAAACGGGCGGCCAACGATCCAATTTTCGGCGGGAAACTACGCGATCAAAAACACAACGTGGCGTTCGATCGACGCCTCGATGTTTCAAAAGCGGCTCGGCGAGATCGAGCCCGTCCAGGCGAAGGAAGGTCAAAACCGATGGTCGCTGACAATCGACGCGAAGGAAGACGCGATTCTCGTCACTCCGTTTTCCGATCAGACCGGCTTTTCGATTCGGATGGATGGAACGCCGATCGAACCGGTTCGCGTCAACAAGACGTTTGTCGGCTGTCCCGTTTTGAAAGGAAGCCATCAAATCGACATCGTGTACGAGGCGCCAGGAAAAAAAGCGGGAATCGCGATGGCTGGATTTGGTATTTTTCTTGCGGTTTGCTCACAAAGGAGGTGGAAACAATGAAAGAAGGCTTTGCCTACACAGGGGTCGGGATCTTGACGACGCTTGTCAACGCGCTGGTGTTTTGGGTCGCGTTGAAAATAGCCGATCCGCTAATTGCCAACTTGCTGGCGTGGATCGTGGCGGTCGTGTTCGCGTATGGAGTCAACGCGAAGCTTGTTTTTGGTCGGAAAGTGACGCGATCCGGTTTTCGATCGTTTTGTTTGTTGCGGCTCGCCTCGCTCGGGCTTGAAAACGTCTTGTTCGCTCTTGGACTTTGGCTCAACGGAAAGCCGCTGCCGCTGAAAGCCGCGATCGCCGTCGTGACGGTCGTCGCCAACTATGTTGGATGCAGGAAAACCGTTTTTCGAAAGGAGGACTCTCATGCAATCTCTCACGATCATCGTCCCCTGCCTCAATGAGGAGGGGTGTATTGTTCCCTTTTACGAGGAAGTGACAAAAACGTTGGCCCAGAAAGACGTGGCGTACCGGATGCTGTTTGTGGACGATGGAAGCCAGGATGGAACGCTTCGTGAAATCAAGCGGCTTTGCGGCCATGACAACCGCGTCGGCTATGTGTCGTTTTCGAGAAATTTTGGCAAGGAGGCGGCGATGAAAGCCGGACTGGAGCGCGTCGACACCGATTTGGCCGTGTTCATGGATGCCGACTTGCAGCATCCGCCGCGCTTGCTGCCCCGCATGCTGGAAGTCCTCCACGAGGAAAATGTCCATCTGGTTGGCGCGCAAAGAAAAGGACGGAACGATCAGTCGAAAAGCCGGCAGCGGCTTTCCAATTTGTATACCCGTCTTAGCCGGCGCCTGCTTCATGACCTTGATCCGGCGGGCGCCACCGATTACCGTGTCATGGACCGGCTCGTTATCCAGGCGCTGCAACGCTGTCCGGAAGCCGATCGCTACACGAAAGGGTTGTGGATGTACGCGGGATTTCCAACAAAATGGATCCCGTATGAAAATATCGAACGAAAAGCGGGCACGACAAAATGGAATCTCAGCCACCTGTTTGGCTACGCTTTGTCGGCGCATCTTTCCACGACCGCCTTTTGGTCGTGCGCGCTTACCGGCTGCGGCCTCCTCTTTACCCTGCTGACTGTAGCCGCTATCCTGTGGCTCGTGCTCGACTTCTCAAAAACGGCGCTCGTGCTCGTTGTCCTCTGCGTACTGGCCGATCTTCAATACGCACTTATGGCGCTGATGGCGATTTTGCTGTGTAAGACAAATATGGAGGTAAAACACCGGCCTTTGTATGTCGTTCAGGAGGCGTCGTCCGCAAAAAACGCGGCTTTTAAGTAAAGGCTGCGTTTTTTCGCATAGTGCAGGGCGGTTTTATAATCTGCCTTGCTTTCATAGTATTCGATCAAAATCCAGTCGTGTTTGTTTACGCGTCGTGGAAACGCGGCTCTCTTTAGTCGACTCCTTCTTGCCTCCTCGCTTCTGTGATCTTAAAATAAAGGAAAAGAGAAAGGAAAGACGCGTATGATCAAAGCCGCGATTTGCTGCAAAGGAGGCTTCTCCTCCAGCACGATGGCCGAACGCATCCGCAAAGGAATCAAGCACTATGGTCTTGAATCCGAATTGTCCATCGACTTCTGCCCGTTTCTGCTTGCCTCCAAAAAGATCGAGGCGTACGATATTTTCATTTTGTGTCCTCATCTTTCACGCGATGTGAAGCGGTTCAACGAGCGATATTGCCACGACCGCAAACCGCTCTACGTCCTGCCCATTCGCATGTATGGTCCGGTCGATGTGCAGGAGTTGTATTGGGACCTTATCGACTTGCTGGCCTTGTTCGCGAAACACCCGGTCAATCCGGTTCATTTTCCTGGCGAGGAAAACGCGTTGAAAATCAGGCGAATCACTGCTTACCGCCACCAAAACCGGTAAAGCCGCTTCCTGCCGGTCCTTCGGGACCGTTTTTTTTGCAGCCCGTTAAAAAAAGCACCGCCTGCCGACAGTGCTTTCGTTCTTTCGATAGATATTATTGTTTTTCCTGAATACTTGTGATTTTCCAGTCGCCGTCTTCTTTGGTCAAGCCGAACACCAGATTCGTTTCGGCTTCCGGCAGCTGTGCGACCATTTCCTTCATCTTGTCAAACACGACCTTCGACAAGTCCTTATACATTTTTGCTTCCAATTCCTCTTCCGTATGGTTTTCCGCATAGGACTGCAATTCTTCGGTGTGATCGTTGATGTAGTTTGTCACTTCGTTTAACGTCAAATCCTGGATCTCGTTCAAATCGAATTCATCCGTGTCTTTTCCGTTCAGTGTGATATTCGCCGTCGCCTTGTCGCCATCGACCTGAATGCCGTCCACCTTATATTCCATGAACGTTTTCGACACGAAATCCTGCACGAACGAACGGGCTTCCCGGTCGAAATCCTCGCCAAGTCCCATGCTTTCCAGCTGGCTGTCCAGCTCGGAATACACCGCCGCGAATTCGAGATCCGAACCCGCGTCCTTGCTTAAAAACGCGTCCGCGCTTTCGTAGTCGCCGCTCTTGCAGTTGCCAAGATACGAATCAATGACGACTTTGATCGCTTCCTGCTCTTGCTCGCTGTTGGAGCAAGCGCTCAATCCGACAACCATCATCATCGCAAACAAACATTTCAAAAACCTCTTCATACTTCTCTCTCCTCGGCCTTCGCCTTTTCACTACTTATATTTTAGGCAAATTCCCAGGCAAGTGCAATCCATCGTTTATTTTATTTTTTCGTATTCTTCTTCCAAAACGAAGCGGAAATTAAATTCTTCCTCGTTTTGCATTCCGATAAAATAAATTCGTTCAATATCGTTGTGATCGAACAAATACAAACGCTTTGAATCAATCATTCCTTCCGGCCACAGCACCGACGAGTAGTCGAACACTTTTTTCGACGGCTCGTGGCGCTGGAACCGGCCAACAATCATGATTTTCTTGTCGCCGTTTTTTAACGTGACAATCGAACCGAGCGGCAGCAATTCCGGCATGGTTTTCCTCCTTTCTGTTGATTTCCTTAATATTTGACATGGACTTTTAAGCCTAGACCGGCAATGAATCCAAGTTTGGCGCCCATTTCCCATTCCCGGTTTTTATGCGAGTAGGAAATGTCGCCGCCGGCGCTCAACAGCGATCCGGACCCCTTTACCGAAACGCTCGCGCCAAACAAATGAAACGCCAGAACCGCCTCCCCTTCCAAGGCGGCCACATGACCCTGGGCCTGAAACGTCTGCTCGTCTGCCGACATCACGACCTGGGCGCTCGCGCTGGCCGCGCCCACTTTTCCGCTGGCGTCCAACGTCGCGTTGATCATATCCGTTCCCACTCTTGTGTGGCTTGCCACATCCAGCAGGCTGCCATCGAGCTGGGCCGAGAGCGCGAGCTTTGGATCAAACTGCTTTTTCTCGTTCCAAAGCTGAAGCGTGCACTCCCCGCTCGCTTGCGCGTTGCCGACTTGCATCGACGTCTTTTGCTCAAAGTATTTCGTCGAATACACCGAGCCGACGCTCAAATAATGTAGCGACGCGCTCGCGTTCGCGCGCATCGGATCCGGTTTTTTTAGCAGCTGCGAAACCGGACGCAAATCCACGCCGTAAGAAAAACGAGGCTGTCCAACCGACGAACTCGATGTCGTGATGGGAAGCGACGATTCCGTCGCGGCCGCCTGGCGGGCCATCGTTAAAAAGTACTGGCGCAGCGATTCGATTTTCGCCAAAATCGTCTGATGGCGGCTGGCGAGCGTGAAATCCGCGAACACGATTTGCGTCCGCAGGCGATGGACGCGCCCGGCATACGCCTCACAGGCGTTTGTGTCGATAACCAAGCCGATCCATCTCCATGATCTGCGTGTTGATCAGCCCCTGCAACGAAGCCAGCGCCTTGGACACGTACCGCGTTTCCGCCGCGGATAAAAAAGAAGGGATGTCCTGCTGCAAGGCGGCGATTTGCGTCGTCGCCCGCTCATAGACAAGATAGCCTCTATGCATGGAACGAGTTCTCCATGAGCGCCTCGTTTTCCTCGTAGGCGACAGCCGTTTGTGACAAGTAGTTCGCGTGGTTTTCAATCGTCTGCAAATACGACTCGAACATCGGGTGCAGCGTCTGGAACTCGTCCATCAGCCGGGAGGCGGCTGGCGAAGTCCAAATGGATTGCACCTCGTTCATCTTCGATTGGATTTGGCTAAATACGCCATGAATCTCGCTTTGCATGCTTTTTAACTGCGTGGAATGCTGCATCAAGTCGGCAGCGGAAATATTTAATCTCGACATTGTCACTCCTCCTATAAATTTCTAGCCTGCGCCAGGCGGTTTTGCTGGAGCTGCTCGTACGCTTGCGAGCACGTCTTCAAGACGTTGGCGTACGACTCGATGACATATACCATGCGCATGAGCTGCGGCCACAAAATCTCGACTTGCTGAATGAACGCGTCGTTGTCGCTTCCTTGCCACACGTCGCTTGTCGACAGCATCAGCCGGTTGATCCGCTCGATCAGCTGCTCGTATTCGCCCGCCTGGGCGTGCAGGGCGTTCCCTGATTGGTAAAGTTGTTCATAATTGACTGTAATTTTCATTTTTTTCCTCTCTTTCAAAAGACGATCAAATGATCGCCATGGGCGACGCGTTCCAGCGTCCCCGTTATTTTTCGTTCCAGTTCCACGTTGTACAAGGCGTGGTAGTGGGCCGCCTGTTCCATCTCGCCCCATTGCGCGACGAATACGGAAGCCGCCAGCCCCGGGTCCAGCGACACGATGCGCCAGCCGCCCCGGTCGATCGAGCGCACATAGACGAACAATCTAGGCATAAATTTCCAGCAGGCGTCCGGTCTGCACGCCCCCTTCCTGAAAGACGATGACTTCACCTTCGGTGTGGACCAGTCGTTTTTTGAGCAAAAACGCGTAGTCGTTGAATCCTTCGCCCACCCACATCACGTCAAAGTCATAAAGGCGCGCCTGGAACGTGGCGTCCTGAAACAAGCTCTTGTCCTTTTCGACATCCAAAATCAAAATGTCGGCATTTTCTTTTACGCTTCCGACCGCGACGCGCAAAAACGGGTCGTTGTGGCGCCACACCTGCATCAAATAAAACAAGTCTTCCTGCCGGCCGGATTCCCGGTAGCAGACGAGCAGCTTGCGCTTTTTGGTCCAGAAAATCGGCAAAAAGCGCGCGTCGTAGCCAAGAACCGGTTCGGAAAAGTAGTTTTGAGCCTCATTGAGCGAAAAGCGGCCATCCATGCAAGGCAGCGGCGCAAGACGCGAAGGCGAAGGCGCTGACGGCACGCACCAGCGGGCGGTAAAGTATTCGTTTTGAATGGAAAGTAAAGCCATGGGAAAGTCCTTTCTTGTATCGTGGATAAAATCGTTGAAAAACTGACGAACCGCTTCCGGGTTCGAAAAATCGCAACCGATACGGCAGGCGGAAGCCGCCAAAAACGGTTCGAAGCGAGAATGGGTTTGGGAAAACAGGCAAATCAGGCGGATGTTCGGTTTGTCCAGCCAGGCCGCCTTGTCCAGCCAGGCGGCGTCAAAGTCAATCACGACCGTCACCGGATCTTCGATCGCTTGCAAAAACCAAAGCGAGCTTTGCTCAAAATGAAGATGCTCGACATACACCGGGTCAAAGCGGGCCTGAATGCTTTCGACAACCGCGCGCCGGTGGCGCCCCGCCCATACCGCCACCCGCTCTCCCAAAGGGATGTCGTACCCCTCGAGCTTTTGCTCGCAAGGCTTGTCGACAAGCCAAAGCGAGTCAAACGCGACCGAATCAAGCGGCGGCTGCACGATGGGCGCGGTCGTTTCCGGCAGCGCCAGCACGTTTTTCTTCATGGCGTTCAAAATCGAATCCGCCCCGTCGTCCCGCGCGCCTTCGACATGCCAGCGCCGGACGCCGGCCTGCACGTAAAACGAGCGGCCGACCACCTCGTCCTTTTCGCTTTCCTGCATGTAAAACGTGCCCGGCTCTTCGATCGTTGCCGCCTTGTCGTGGCTTAAAACCTCGCGGGAATCGCTGGCGGAATTGACCTTCAAACAAATGCGGTACTTTGAATTGGACCAGATTTGCTCGTCGACGACGCCCGCCGGCTTTTGCGTGGCCAGCACGAGATGGATTCCAAGCGAGCGGCCGATCCGCGCCATTTCCTTCAAGTCGTCCATGACATGCGGGTACTGGAGCTTGAGCTGGGCGAATTCATCCACCACGATCAAGACGTGGCTCATCGCGTGCCCGTGCGCCCGATACCACGCGATATCCGCCACTTGCCCGCTTTGCTTTTGAAAGGAAGCCAGTATCGTTTGACGACGCTTGATTTCGCAACGCAGCGACGCCATGAACCGTTCGATTTGGTCGCCTTCCAAATTCGTGATTTGCCCGGCACAGTGCGGAAAGGCGTAAAACGCGCTGCCAAACGCCCCGCCCTTGAAATCAATGAGCAAATACTGAAAGTCCTGACTGGAAAAGTAGACGACGCCATACAGCAGCAAAGTCGCCAAAAACTCCGACTTCCCCGAACCGGTCATGCCGGCCACCAGCAAGTGCGCCCCCAAAAGATCCAGCGTGACCAAGCCGCCTTCGTTGACGCCAATCACAAACCGAAAGTCCTTTTGACCACCTCGCGCTTGCGCCACGCCGCGCTCCAAGTCGAAAATATCGTGAACCGACACGAGCGCCGGACATCCCTGGCGCGGCAGCGGATGACGCAAAAGACTTGGCTGTTCGACCGTCTGGTCAAACGGATACGACGGCATGTGTTCCGCGCAGCAAATCAAGGAAGCGTTGTCGGGCAGCCGCAACGGTTTGACCGGCAGCATTTCCTTTTCGACTACGATCCAGTACATCGTCTTCGTACCTATCGCCGCCAGCGCCTGCTCGACATCGTCAAAACGCAAAATCCGCTCTTCGACGCACAACCCATGCAGCCGCGGCAGCGTGCCGGGCGCACAAATCCACACCCATTTGCTCTTTTCGTCCGCTCGCGCCGCCATGTGGCAAAACAAATCCATCGGCGCGCACCGGATCCAAATCGCCGCCTGCCGGGCCAACGGCCGCCATACTGGCGCCGATTTTTGATGCTTCGCGATTTCGTTTTGAACTTCCGTGTACAGCTCCGATTTGCGCGTCGCGTAGTTGACCGCCGGCATGGCCGGCAACGCGACGGGGACGCGCTCGATTTCAATCGGAATCAAGTCGGGCGGACACAGGCAGTGTTCTTGTTTGGACGAGTCGTCAAATGCCAGCGTGTAGCGCCGCACGGCTTGCGCGTAGTCGTCGAGCCGCTCGCGCACGTAGTCCATGTACAACGTTTTCGCTTCGAGGATTTGCGCGCGGTTTTGGCGGCGGCCATGGAAAAACTGAAACAATCCCAGCATCAAAAACGCAAACGACATGAACAACGAGGACATCGACATGAGCAGGAAATTTCCTAAACGCTCCGGCGCGATCCGGGCCTGGATCCACAAGGAGATCCCGGTCGACGACAACATCATGAACGAGGGCGCCAGGGCGCCGGCCAGCGAAGAGCGAGCCGCCGAAGGCATCGAGACAAACGGTTCCAGCGCGTCAAAAACGGGAATCTTGCATCGTTCGATCAAACAACGCGGCGCCAGCGCGCCTGTCTCTTCTTCTGGCTCTTCCGGCCATGGTTCGTCGCGCCACGGCGTGTCGCTAAACAAAAACGGCGGATAGTAATACAAAACGGTCGTGGCCGCCAAAATCGTATCGCCCGCATGCAAGTCGGCTTCCTTCACCCGCGCCCCATTCACATACGTTCCATTCGTGCTTTGATCGACAAGACGGTCGTTCACAATCGTGAAATGCATCCCGGAAAGATGCGGGTCGGGCTGTTGAAAATCCTCTCGCCCCAGCGTGAACTTCGCGCCAATGCGCTTCATGGCGTACTTTTCAAGCGGCTTGATAAAGACGGTCGTTTCCCGATGGCGCGCCGGCTGGTTCCAGGACACGCGTCCCACCCCTTCCACCACGACGCTTTCCTCGTTCCAGGAAAGAGCCAGGCTTCCGGCGGCGGACGCGCCCGGCTCCAAGTCAAACCACTCGGCCGCGTCCGGCTTGCATACGACCAGTCTATACATGGCGCCACAGCCATCGTCCAAGCCAAATCACTGGCGCGAGCAGCAGCGCCCAGCCGCCTGCCCAGGCCGGTTTGGGCGCGGGCGCTTCCACTTCGAAATCGCGGCGCAACGTTTGGATTTGGTTGTCGGCGTCCCGGTACGCGATATCGACAACGTACTGGTCGGGCGCGGTGTCGATTTCGAAATACGCCTGTTGCAGCCGGTCTTGCTCCAGCGCGTCTTTTGAAACGGCTTTCCCGTTGACGCGAATGGACTCGACCCGCTCCGGATCGGTGTCGGCCAGCACGATTCGCACCTTTTCGCTGGCAAAGCGCCCGGATGCGGGAACAAGCGCCTCGTTGACAATTTCCAGCCGGGGCGTCTGGATGGCCGGCTCCTTTTTCCACGCCACGTCGAGTTGTTTTTGGTCGTCGAGCCGAAACGTCTTTTCCAGTATGGCTTCGCTTTTGAGCGACGAGGTGGCGACGAATTTGATTGGCTTAAAAGGATCGAGCGGCGGCTTCAATGCCGGGCGCGCGTCGGCAAAATCGACAGGATCCGGCTGTGGCTGTGGCTGAGGCTGAGGTTGTGGCTGAGGTTTGGGCGCGGGAAGCGGGAGCGGCGCTTGGATGGCGGGAATGGAAACCGTTTGCGAAGCGAAAAACACCTGGTCGTCTAAATCGGTCATTTCCGCCTCGATTCGCACGGTTTGCCCCTCGCTTTGCGCGCCCCACTTGACACGATCGACGTTGTCGTACATGGTTTCGCCGATTTTCCAGCGTACGGTTTTCACAGGGCGGGACAGCGCGAAATGAAGCGTGTCGTCTTCCCAGCTCGCTTCGAACGTGACTGGCTCGGGCTTGTATTCGACCGGCTCGAGAACGAGCGGTTCGAGCAAGGCGCCGCTTCGGATTTCGAACGTGTTGGTGCCGGGGACGAGCCGCGCTTCGTCGACGGCTTTTTCCTCGCCGTTGTGCCAAAGCGTAAACCCGTCGCGCCAATGCTCGATTTCGATGCCGGCGCCCCGAATGTGGAGGATGGGCTGGACGAGTGGTTCGATTTGGATCGTCTGCTCCGTTGTGTTGCCGGCCCGGTCGTGCGCCACGACGCGGACTTCGCGCATCGCGGGCGTTAAAACGAGCTCGCGTTTTTTGTATTCGACGCCGTCGACGAAAAACTGGATCCGGGCGAGATCCTCGCTTTCGGCCCGGACATCGAGCAGCGTGTCTTCGGCGAGCAAAAGCTCGTCGGGAACGTTGATTTGAAAGGCGGGTGGTTCTTTGTCGCCTTCCACGTCCAGCACGCCGGCCTGGATGGGCTCTCCGTTTGGATCGACGAGCGAAAACTCGATTTCAAAACGGCGGGCGTCGTGGACGTCGATAGGTTCGCCGTTCCAGGGTTCGCCATTGACGACGATCACGCTTTGGGACACATCGACGTGGTCGGCGAGTTCGATGCGGATCGTTTCCGCGGTGGCGGCTGCCTCGATTGGCGGCTTCGGGATTTCTTGCGTTGTATTCATTAGGTATTTGTTCTCCATATTTCTAATAGCGGGCGCAGGGCCGGATCTTGAAAGTCGACATACGGCTCGATAGCTTCGATTTCCAAAATGGCCCGGCTTTTCAAAAAAAGGGCGTATTCCACGATTCGCTGCGGATCGTGCTCGGCCAGCAAGGCGTACATGCGCTGCTGGCGCGAAATAGACAAGTAGATTTCGTTTTGAATGCAGATGTCCAGCAGTAAAGCCGCGTGGCGCGGATGGCTCGTTTTGTCGACAAGCCGCTCCATCTTTTCCGTGGTGAGGTTTTCATACAGCATGCCGCTCCATTCCAGCAGCAGGATCTCGTCTTCATAGCGTGTTTTCGTGGCGGGCGGAATCGTTTCGAACACGGCCCGGCTCAGACCGGGATCGTCGGCGCGAATCGTTTCCCGCACCAGAAACAAGACGTTTTTTTCATCGCTCCAAAACGCGTCGTCGAGCTTTTCTTTTTCTACGAGCGAATATAGCGTTTCCTGTTTGTTTTTGTACGCTTCCAGCACGGTCGGCTCAAGGGGCGCCCCGCTCGCCAGCCCGGCAAAGGCGGCGAGAAAGACAGACAGAATATAGGCCGCAACCTTGAGGCGTGATCGTCGCAGCGCGCGACGTAGCGACGGAATCGAAGATTTGGGATGTTTGCCTATGGAAACGAGGCGTCGAAGGAGCGGATGGAGCAGACGAAGATCGTCGGCGATTTCAAAGGCGTCTTGTTTGGGATGGATCGGGACGCTGGAAAGATAAATCGTGGAGGCGTGGAGCGGAACGCAGGCGTTGAAGTCGATCAAATGCGGCTGGTCGTCTTGAACAAGAATGTTGGCGGGCTTGTAGTCGATGTAAAGAAAGCCAAGGGCGTGGAGCGATTCGATTTGGTCGAGCAAGGCGAAAACAAGGCGAAGACGGCGCTTTTTGGATGGACGCGAGGCGAGCCATTGATCCAGGGGGATGCCCGGGATGTGCTGCTCGACAAGACAAAGCGAGCCAAACGATTCGTTGACGTCGACAAGATGGGGCGCGTAAGGAGAGAAAGCAGAGGCGAGAATTTCAATTTCAAGCATGAACTGCCGGCGAAGGATGGGATCTTTCGGATCGAGAAGCGTTTTTCGCACGTACAGCACGCCGGTCTTGCAATCGACGACTTCATCGACTTGGGAATGGCGGGTCACGCACAAGGTTTTGGAAAATTCAAAGCGGTCGCTCATAAAACCGGAAGACGTGGTCGGCGAACACGACGCGCATGCCCGGACGCAGCCGCATTTTTCGCTGCACGCGTTTGTCGTTTAAAAACGTGCCGTTGCTGGATTTCAAATCTTGGATATAGCACCGGTCGCCGTCTTTGGTGATGCGGGCATGTTTAAGCGAGATGTTCGGCTCGTCCAGAGCAATCTCGCACGTCATCGCCCGTCCGACAACCATTGACTCGAACAAAAGGTCGAAGCGCGTGCCGTTTTCATCTTGCAAATACGGCGCGTCCTGGTCGAGGGCGCCAATGATTTGGGTATGGAGGATCTTGTCCTCGCGGCGCAAGACGGGCGCGGGCTCGACAAAGTATCCGCCCACTTCCTCTCTGGCCAAAAAGCCGTCGCTTCTTTTTTTCGACCAGCGGTCGTACCATTTTTTCGGGTGGTACTGGCGGCGAAGCGCCTTGAGTCCGAGAACGAGATTGGGAATGGAAAATTCCTCGGAATGAAGAAGCGCGTGCAAATAGCCGGTCACTTCATAGTCGTGCGCGGTTTGAAACGTGGCGGCCAGCGCCCGGACAAAGGCCAGACAGTCTTCCTTGCGGTACAGCCAGTAATCCAGCTTGAGCGGCACGACCACAAACGCAAGCCCGGTGCCGTCGCGTTCGATATAGATCCAGTCCAGATCCAGCAGCACGGGTTTGGAGCGATTGACCGCGATCGCCTTCTCGAGCAGTTCGATCAAAAAATCGTACCCTTCCCCGCTTTCAAACACATAGTGCTTTAAAAAATGCGCAACCGGCACTTTCTTTCCATACCGGTACGCCAGCGTTCCGTTGGCGTTGTCGATCGGATCGAGGCAGTAGTCGTCGTGCCGGATGGCGGCGATCAAGTCCGGATCCATCGCGTTTTCATCTTGAAGCGCGATTTCCAGCACGTCGCCGCGCTCGTTCATCGTTTTGATTTGCTGCTTCATAACAACTCCTTTCCAGGGCACTTGGTTGCCACACCTTTTATATACGTTTTTTTTTCGAAAAATGGACACTTTTTTTAAAAAAAATTTAATTTTTTTCCTTTTATATAGATTTATACTTATTTTTTCCTTTGATTAAGTATACTTTTCTTCATTATATGTCTAGACATTTGTTTGATTATGATATATGATGTGATCGTAAACGATGTATCCCCTTTCAAAATGGATCCATTGAAAGACGATACGGCAAATAAGGAGAAGAAATTATGAAATCACTTGACCGTTTTACGGAACCTTTACTCGAATTCGGATCGAAACTGGCGGCGTTCAAACCGCTTGAGATCCTTCGTGACGCGTTCATGCTCGCGTTCCCGCTGACGATTTTCGGATCAATCACGCTGATCATCGCCAACTTTCCGTTTTTAGCCAACCTGATTGGCGAGGACGCGGCCGGCACGCTCAACGCGTTGCTCGGACCGGCTTCGACCGCGACGATGTCGATTGCCGCCATCTTCTTGTGCCTCGGTATCGGCTACTACTATTCGAAAGACAAGGAATGCGATCCAATCTTCGGCGCGGCCATCGCGCTGGCGGCCTTCCTGCTCGTCACCCCGATGGAAATGAACGTCGACTTGGAAGCGGGCGGCCAAATGCTCGTATCCAACATTTTCAACATCGACCGTCTGGGCGCGCGCGGCATGTTTGTCGCCATGATCGGCGCCTACTTCGCCTCGTTCCTGTATTGCTTCTTCACGAAGAAAAACTGGACGATCAAAATGCCTTCATCGGTTCCGCCTGCGGTTTCCAAATCGTTTGCGGCCCTCATTCCGGCCGTGATCACGCTGACCGTGTTCCTGCTGATCCGGATCGGCTTTATGTATACGCCTTGGGGCAACGTGCATGACTTTATTTACCAAATCGTGCAGGCGCCGCTTGTAAGCCTTGGACGTGGTCTTGGCGCGACGATTTTGGCGATTCTCGCGATTCAGTTTCTGTGGTTCTTCGGCTTGCACGGACAGATCATCGTCAATTCGGTGCTGGATCCAATCTGGAACACGCTGACACTCGAAAACCTGGAAGCGTTCCAGAGCGGCGCGCAAATCCCGAACATCGTCACAAAGCAGTTTATCGAGATTTTCACCGTCGGCATCGGCGGCTCGGGCATGACGCTGGGCGCGGTCATCCTGATGATCTTCTTCTGCAAAAGCAAGCAGCTTAAACAAATCGGACGTCTGGCGGCGCCGGCGGGCATCTTCAACGTCAACGAGCCGGTCATCTTCGGTATGCCGATCGTCCTCAACCCGACGATTTTCATTCCTTGGGTCGTGGCGCCAATCATCAACGTCATCATCGTCTACTTCGCGATGTCGGCCGGCCTGGTGCCTTACACGACCGGAATCACCGTGCCTTGGACGACGCCGATCTTCCTTTCCGGCATGCTGGCGACCAACTCGTGGCAAGGCGGTGTCGTGCAACTTGTCGAACTCGTTGTCGTGGCGCTCTGCTGGTTCCCGTTCCTGAAATCGCTTGATCGCCAAAACGTGAAAATCGAGGCGGAAACGGAATAAGATGAAAACAGTGGTTTGTTTCGACATTGGCGGCACCGCCGTCAAGCACGCGCTCATCGAGGACGGAAAACTGCTTGAAAAGGGCAGCTTTCCAACCGAGCGCGCCAGTGGAGATCACGTTTTGAATGAAATGCTGAACGTCGTGCAGACGTATGGAAAGAGGGCGAAGATCGACGGTCTCTCCATCAGCTCGCCCGGCTTTGTCGACAACAAAACGGGCACGGTTCTTTCAGGCAATGTCATCGACGGCTTCAACGGTTTGGCCATCCGGGAATGGTTTCAATCCCGGACCGGCTTGCCGGTCGCCATCGAAAACGACGCCAACTGCGCCACGATCGCCGAGCACTACATGGGCAACGGCCAGGGCTATGAAAACATGGTTTGCATGACGCTGGGCACGGGCGTGGGCGGCGGAATCATCATCAACGACCGCCTTTACACCGGCAACGCCAAGATGGCGGGCGAGTTTGGATTCATGTTCATCAACGGGATCCACACCGACAAGCCGGAAGACGAGATCCTTTCGGGCTTCGCCTCCACGCGGGCGCTTGTGGAAAGCGTCAACAACGAGCTGGACGAAAAACTCGACGGCATCGAGATTTTCCGCCGGGCCGAGGAAGGCGACGCGCTTTGCAGCGAAAAAGTGTCCGCCTTCTATGATGCCGTGGCGATGGGCATCTACAACATCGCCTACACTTTGAATCCAGACATCGTTTTAATTGGCGGAGCGGTTTCGATGCAGCCGAAACTGCTTGACGAAGTCAAACGACGCGTCGAAGATCTGACACCATCTTTTTCTCTCAACTTACTGGATATTATGCAGATCGACCGATGCAAATTTCTCAACGATGCGGGATTATATGGCGCGTACGCCAACTTTATGGAAACGTTCGCCAAATAAGGCAGTCACAGTCTGGAGCGTGACTCGCCATAAAAAAAAGCCGGAGTGCATTCGCTCCGGTTTTTTCGTCTGTTCGATGGGCAACGCGGCTGGCGTTCGCCGGTTTTTTACTCTTTTTCCTTCACGACAACCGACACGCCGTTTGGGATGCATGTCAGCGTCGCGTCCTTCCCTTTCATTTCGTACGCCATCGCCAGCGCTTGGTCCAGTGATGGAGCGTATGTCATCTTCAAGCCTTCGATCATTTCTTTTTGTTTTGGATCGGCCACAAAGATGATCGGATGCTTGCGGGCGATGCGGGCCAGAATTTGCGAACACCACTGATCGGGACGGGTTTCGGTTTGCGGCGTCGCCAGAAACTTTTGATACGCCGTCTCGATGTCCGGCTCGTCGGCGATGATATGGTAGAAGAAATCGCCGCCTGTGCCGTCTTTGCATGTCGCCAGCATGATGATGACGCCATCGTCTTTGACCGTGGCTTCGGCGGCCGTCATGCCTTTGGGCGACTGATACGCGTTTTGATCGAGCGGATAGCCACCGTTGGTCGTGATGACGATGTCGGCCGGTTCGGGCTCGACGCACACGTACGGATCCAAAAACGCGCAGCCCGCCGCGTGGGCCTGCTCAAAATCGCCCGCGAACGCCGCGACGGTTTTCTTCTTTTCGTCGATGACGACATTGACAATGTACGCCAGCTTTGCCAGTCTGGCGGCCTCCACCATGTCGGTATGGATCGGGTTGTCCTTTAAAATCCCGGTCCGGGCGTGCGCATCGTCGATAAACTTCGAGCAGTGGTTGCCCATGACGGTGACGGCGTCGGCCACCCCGGGGAGCACGCTTTTGCGCCCGCCCGAATAGCCGGCGAAAAAGTGCGGCTCGATAAAGCCTTCCGCGATGAGCAAATCGGTATGCACCGCGTCCTTGTCGACAATGCAGTCCGGTCCCGACGGCAAAACGCCGATCTTTTCATTCCGGGACGGATCGTGGGCGTCGTGGACGAGGATCTTGTCCTGAAAGCGGGCGTACAACGCGTCGCCCAGCTTCGCTTTTAGCTCCTCGGTCGAGGTCGGCCGGTGGAATCCGGTCGCCACAAGTAGCCGTATGTTGATGTCCGGATTGCCTTCTTCCAGCTCCCGAATCATTTCCGGCAAAATATCCTGGCTTGGCACTGGTCTTGTGTGGTCGCTGATGATGATCACGCAATCTTTTTTCCCTTTCGCCAACTCGCGAAGCGGCTTGGAGCCAATCGGATGCTCCATCGCCTCGCGCACAATCGTCCGCCCGTCGCGCTCGCTTTTGAGCGTGTCCACTTTCGACTCCAAAACCGGCGTGTCGTCCGGTACCCAAAGATCCTGGGTTGTCGTGTCGTAAAAAAAACTGACTTTCTTCATTGCTTTCACCTTTTCAAATTGGTACTACCATTCCTTCCCTCTTATTTTATGAAACCGCTTTCAGTCCTGCAACCCTTTCGCACGAAAAAAACCGGAACGCGTCCGGTTTGAAATTGTTTTTTATTTCTTTTCCAAGTCGAATCCGAAGTATTCGATAGCGTTGTTGTAGGAAATGCCCTTGATGATCGGCGCGAGCAAATCCATGTCGTACGGGAACTCCCCGTTCTCAACCCAGCCGCCCACGAGATTGCACAAAATGCGGCGGAAGTACTCGTGACGCGGGTACGACAGGAAGCTTCTCGAGTCCGTCAGCATGCCGACAAAGTTGCCAAGCAAGCCAAGGTTGGCCAGCGACGTCATTTGTTTTTGCATACCCGTCTTGTTGTCGTTGAACCACCAGGCGGATCCTTGCTGGATCTTGCCGATCGCGTCGCTGTTTTGGAAGCAGCCGATAATCGTGCCAATCATTTCGTCGTCACCCGGGTTAAGCGAGTAAATGATCGTGCGCGGCAAACCGCCGTTGGCGTTGACCGCGTTCAGGAAATCGGCCAGCTGCGCACCCGGCGCCTCGTTGGAAATGCAGTCGAAGCCCGTATCCGGTCCGAGTTTGTCGAACATCGTCGTGTTGTTGTCGCGCTTGCAGCCATAGTGCAACTGCATCACCCAGTCGTGCTTTTTGTTTTCCTGGGCCAAAAACAGCATGATCGCCGTCTTGAATTTCACGATTTCCTCGTTGGAAAGCGTCTCGCCGTTTTTCTTTTTCGCGAAAATCGTCTCGATTTCCTCGTCACTTGCCGGAACGTACATCACATAGTCCAGTCCGTGGTCGGCTACCGAGCAGCCGTTGGCCGCGAAGTAGTCCATGCGTTTGGCCAGCGCCGCTTTCAAATCGGCAAACGAGTCGATCTTCATATCGGCCGCCGCTTCCAGCTTTGCCACATACGCCATGAAATCCGGCTTGTTGATGTTGACCGCCTTGTCCGGACGCCATGCCGGCAGCACTTGCACGTCAAAGCTTTCGTCTTCCTTGATGAGCTTGTGCCATTTCAAATCGTCGATTGGATCGTCCGTCGTGCAAATGAGTGTGACGTTCGCCTTTTTAATCAGGCTGCGCACGCGCATATCGTCCTGCTGGAGCATCGCGTTAGCTTTGTCCCAGATTTCCTTGGCCGTCTTCGTGCTCAGCGGCGTGTCGATGCCAAAGAAGCGCTGCAGCTCCAAATGCGACCAGTGGTACAGCGGGTTGCCAATCGCTTTTTCCAGCGTCAGCGCGTATTTCTCGAACTTTTCCCAGTCCGACGCCTCGCCGGTAATGTAGTATTCGTCAATGCCGTTCGAGCGCATCTGGCGCCACTTGTAGTGGTCGCCCCCCAGCCATACCTGGGCAATGTTTTCAAACTGGCGGTTTTCGTAAATTTCCTGCGGGTCGATGTGGCAGTGGTAGTCGAGCACCGGCACGACAGCCGCGTAATCGTGAAACAGTTCCTTCGCCGTTTCGGTTTCGAGAAGGAAGTCCTTGTCCATAAACTTTTTCATAATGGTTCTCCTGTCTTTTATTTTATAATCATTTTTATTGTACAAATCGACTGAATCCGCTTCCATGGCGAAACCAGTCGATTACATTGCGTTTGTTGTTGGGTTTTCTACATGACGCCCAGCACAGTCGGCAGCCACAAGCTGATTTGCGGAATGTACGTGACGAGCATGAGCACGACGAAGATCGCGCCAAAGTACAGCAGCAGCTGCTTGATGACCGACTCGATCGTGACCCCGCCGACCTTGACGCCAACAAAGAGCGTCGTGCCCACCGGCGGCGTGATCGTGCCGATACACAAGTTGAAGATGAGCATGATCCCGAAGTGGATGACATCCATACCCAGCGCCGTGCAAACCGGCAGGAAGATCGGCGTGAAGATCAGGCACGCCGGCGTCATATCCATAAACGTGCCAACAACGAGCAAAATCACGTTGATCAGCAGCAGGATGATGACTTTGTTGTCGGTCAAGCCAAGCAGCCCTTCACTCACCAGCTGCGGGATGCCCGTGAACGCCATGACCCACGACATGATCGAGGACACGCCAATCAAAAAGATGATGATGCCCGTCATTTGCGCGCTTTCCTTGAAGATGGCCGGCAAGTCGCTCCATTTGATCGACTTGTAGCCAAAGAGCGAAAGAACAAGCGAGTACACCACGGCCACGACCGAGCCTTCTGTCGCGGTAAAGATACCGCCGATAATACCGCCGATCACGACGACGATGAGCAGCAGGCAAGGCAGCGCCTGCAGCAGCACGTTCCACTTTTCCTTCCCGCTCATTTGCACGTTGGAGTAGAACTTGTTTTTCTTCGCCAGAAAGTACACGACGATCATGCACGCCAGACCCCACAGGATGCCCGGAATGTAGCCGGCCATAAACAAGGCGGATACGCTGGCGCCACCCGAAACGAGGGCGTACGTGATCATGACGTTGCTTGGCGGAATGAGCAATCCAGTCGGCGCGGTCGCGATGTTGACCGCCGCCGAGAAATTCGGATCGTAGCCGTCTTCCTTTTCAACCGGCCCGATAATCGAACCCATCGCGGAAGCGGCCGCCGTTCCCGACCCGGAAATCGAGCCAAACAGCATGTTGGCCAAAACGTTGGTCTGCGCCAGGGCGCCCGGCATTTTTCCCGTCAGCATTTTCGCCAGGTTGATCAAGCGGATGGCGATGCCACCGCGGTTCATGATGTTACCCGCCAAAATAAAGAACGGAATGGCCAGCAGCGAGAACACGGAAATTCCCGAGAAGATGCGCTGCGAGGCGGTGAGCACCGCGACGTCGAAAGGCATAATCGGCAAAATCGCGCACACCGAGGAAATCCCCAGGGCGATGGCGATTGGCACGCCCAAAAGCAGCATAACCACCAAAAGAACTAGAATAATCAAACCGGATAATAAAGAGATTGTCATCTTAGTACACGTCCCCTTTCTCTTCGACACCGCTGTGCATGTCTAAATTTTCGCCATGGCACATGTCGATGATGTTCAACACGCTGTATACGAGAATCGCCACGCCGGAAACGGGCAAAATCGTGTACACGTATCCCATCGGGATGCCAAGCGAAGCCGTCATTTGCTGCATGGACAACTGCATGATCGCGCTGCCGCCCCACACAAGCGCCAGCAACGCGAAGCCCAAAATCAGGATCTCGATGAAAATGTCGAGCGCCTGCTTCGCTTTTCCTTGCAGCTTGTCGGCCAGAAAGCCCATCCGCATATGGTCGCGGATGCCAAACACGTAGGCGCTGGCCAGCAGCGCCATCCAAACAAAGCTGTACGTGAGCAGCTCCTCGCTCACCGTGCTTGGCCGGTTGAAAAAGTAGCGCGTAATAATTTGATAGGAGCCGATCACGACCATGAACGCGAACAAGACGACGCAAGCGCCCATGATGATCTGATCCATCCGTTTCCGGATCGTTTTCGTAATTTTCAACATCGTTTCCTACTCCTTTTCTTCGTATTTGCGGTTGACTTCCTGGATATGCTCGTACATCTCCACGATATCCGGGTTGTTTTCGAGCATTTCCTTTTGCACGTCCGACACTTTGTCCTTGAACGCCTGGATGTCGACTTCGATGAACTCGACGCCCTGCTCGTCTTTCGCGATTTGTTTCGCTTTTTCTACCGCTTTGACCCATTCGGCCATTTCCACCTCGGTCGCCTTTTGCGCCGCTTCCATGAACACCGCGTATTCCTCGTCGCTCAGGCTTTCAAGAAATTTCGTGTTGCCAATGAGCACATCCGGCACCATCTGGTGCTGGTTGTACGAATAATACTTCGCTACTTCGCCGTGCTTGTTGTTGGTGAGGGCGAGCTCGTTGTTTTCCGCGCCGTTGATAACGCCCTGCTGGATAGCCGTGTACACCTCGCCAAACGACATCGGGCTGGCGGCCGCGCCAAACGCCTTCACCATGTTGACGGAAGCCGGCGACTGCTGCACGCGGATCTTCTGTCCTTTCAAGTCGTCCGGGGTGCGAATCGGCTTCGTGGAATAAAAGCTGCGCGTTCCCGCGTCGAACCATGTCAAAACCCGGAATCCCGACTTGTCTGTCGAATTGTACAACGCCTGCATGTAGTCGATATCGTTCATCACCTCATGGTACGCGTCGGTCGACGTGAACAAGTAAGGCATGGAAAAGATTTCGTACGATTTCGCGAACGTTTCCACGTTTGCCGTTCCGGCGACCACAAAGTCGATTGCGCCGGTCTGCGTCAGCTCGATCGCCTTCTGGGCCGAGCCAAGCAGCTCGTTGGGAAAGATTTCCACTTCGTATTTGTCGCCAAGGCGTTCCTCGATGATTTCTTTGAACGCCAGCATGCCGATATGCTCGGGATGCTCTTCGGATTGCGCGTGGGCGATCCGGATGATCCGCTTGCCGCCGGTCACGGAATCGAACGCCGCGCAACCGGCCAGGCTGCAAGTCATCGCCATCGCGGCGACACCTGCGAAAAGCCGTCTCCATAATTTCATAGATTGTTTCTCCTTCTATCGCTTCAATTTTATGTGTAAGCCTTTACAGCAAACCACTATACAGGATTGAAAAAAGAAAGGCAATCTATTATTTAAGTTTTGCTTATTCATTTGACAAAAATCTATATCTTCCCCAAATTATTGGTCTTTCTTACACGTTTCTTCCCCGATGAAAATAAAATGTCTGCCATTTTCAAGTCATTTTTTATTCCCTTCCGTTGACACCTCCCTACTTTTTATGATAAATAATATGTAAGCCTTTACACATAAACCGAAAAATGTGTATGCAAAACAGGAGGAAAATCAATGGATAAACAATGGATCCAAATCAATCCGCAAGACAACGTGGCGGTTGCCTTGACCCCCTTGAAACAAGGAGAGCGCATCGAAACGAAAAACGGTTCGTTCGAATTGATCGAAGACATCGCGCCCGGTCATAAGTTCGCCCTGCGCCCGATTGGCGAAGACGAAAACATTGTCAAGTACGGTCTGGCGATCGGCCACGCTACGACGCCGATCGAAGCCGGACAATGGGTGCACATCCACAACATCAAAACCAATTTAGGCGACGTGCTCGACTACACGTATACCCCAGACATCCCGGCGCTGGCGCCGCGGCCGGAAAAAACGTTTGCCGGCTACCGCCGTTCCAGCGGCAAGGCCGGCATCCGCAACGAAATCTGGATCATTCCGACCGTGGGCTGCGTCAACAACATCGCCCAGGCCATCGAGAAAGCGAGCGCGCATCTTGTCAAGGACGGCGTGGAAGCCGTGTGCGCCTTTCCGCATCCGTACGGCTGCTCGCAAATGGGCGGCGACCAGGACAACACCCGCCGCATTTTGGCGGATTTGATCGAGCACCCCAACGCCGGCGGCGTCCTCGTGCTCGGGCTGGGCTGCGAAAACTCGAACATCGACACGATCAAGCCATATTTGAACGACCCGGAAAGCGATCGCATCGAGTATCTCGTGTGCCAGGACGTCGAGGATGAAATCGCGGCCGGCATCGAACGCGTCGAACGCCTCGCCCGTCGCATGAAAAACGACAAGCGCGAGCCGATTGGCGCCAGCGAGCTCGTCATTGGTTTGAAGTGCGGCGGATCGGACGGGTTGTCCGGCATCACCGCCAACCCGACCGTCGGCGCGTTTTCCGACAAGCTCATCGCCCAGGGCGGCACGACGATCCTGACCGAGGTGCCGGAAATGTTCGGCGCGGAAACACTGCTCATGAACCGCTGCGAAAACGAGCGGCTGTTCGAGCAAACCGTCGATCTCATCAACGGCTTCAAGACGTATTTCCAGTCCCACAACCAGACGATTTACGAAAACCCGTCGCCCGGCAATAAAAAAGGCGGCATTTCCACGCTGGAGGACAAGTCGATGGGCTGCACGCAAAAAGCGGGCTCGGCTCCAGTCGAAGGCGTGCTTTCCTATGGGGAAAGAGTGCAGCACAAAGGATTGAACCTGCTTTCGGCCCCGGGCAACGATTTAGTCGCCAGCACGGCGCTGGCCGCCAGCGGCGCGCACATGGTGCTCTTCACGACCGGACGCGGCACGCCGTTCGCCTCCCCGGTGCCGACGATGAAGATTTCCAGCAACTCCTTGCTGGCCAAGCACAAGTCGAAATGGATCGACTTCAACTGCGGCCAGCTGCTCGAGTCCAAAAACCTCGACGAGCTCTCCGACGAGCTTTTGGACTTCGTGCTCGCCGTCGCCAGCGGCGAGCTTGTCGCCAGCGAAAAAGCGGGCTTCCACGACATGGCGATTTTCAAGCAGGGCGTCACCCTGTAAATTCGAGAGGAACAAACATATGAAAACATTAAATTACGAAACTTTGAAACAATCGAACTACGAAGGCTACCTTTTGGAAGACGCGCCGGTTCGCGTATTGCAGTTTGGCGAAGGAAACTTTATGCGCGGATTCGTCGACTACTTCATCGACCAAATGAACGAGAAAGCCGGCTTCGACACGAAAGTCACGCTCGTGCAGCCAATCAGCCAGGGCGCATTCCGCCTCAAGGACATCATCAACGAGCAGGAAGGCTTGTACACCTTGTATTTGCAAGGATTCCAGGATGGCCAGGAAGTCCGCGAAAAGCGCGTCATCTCGGCGGTCAAAAACTGCCTGAACGCCTACGAGGACTGGAACGAGGTGCTCGACATGGCGAAAAAACCGGATTTGCGCTTCATCACGTGCAACACGACCGAAGCCGGCATCGCCTACGATCCAACGTGCCAGTTCGCCGACGCGCCAGCCGCCAGCTACCCGGCCAAACTGACGCAGTTTTTGTTCGCCCGCTTCCAGCAGCAGCTGCCGGGCTTCATCATCCTGGCGTGCGAGCTCATCGACAACAACGGCAAGGAACTCGAAAAATGCGTCCTTCAGCACGCCAAAGACTGGAACCTGGGCGAAGACTTCATTCAGTGGATCCAAAAAGAAAACGTGTTCTGCTCGACGCTGGTCGACCGCATCGTCACCGGCTATCCGCGCGCGGAAGCTGACGCAATGAACGCGGAAAACGGCTACGTGGACAATACGCTGGACACCGGCGAGATTTTCGGTGTCTGGGTCATTGAAGGTCCGCAGTCGCTGCGCGACGAGCTGCCGTTTGAAAAAGCCGGTCTGCCAATCATCGTGACCGACGACCACAAGCCATACAAGGAGCAGAAAGTGCGCATTTTGAACGGCGCGCACACGTCGATGGTGCTGGGTGCCTTTCTGGCCGGCCAGACGATCGTGCGCGACTGCATGTACGATCCGACGATCAGCGCGTACATGAACGAAGCCATTTACAACGAGATCATCCCGACGCTTTCGCTTTCGAAGGAAGACTGCGAGCAATTCGCCAAAGCCGTGACGGAACGTTTCAAAAATCCGTTCATCGACCACGAGCTGCTCGCAATCTCGCTCAACTCGACGGCGAAGTGGAAGGCGCGCGTCCTCCCTTCCCTGCTTGGTTACGTGGACAAGTTCCACAAGCTCCCGAAAGCGCTCACGACGTCGCTGGCCAGCTACATCGCCTTCTACCGCGGCAAGGAACTGGACGCCGATGGATTAAAAGCCGTAAATCCGGTCACGAAACAGCCGTACACGATCAAGGACGACGCCGACGTGCTCGAATTCTTTGCCGCCAACAGCGACAAGCCAAACGCGCAGCTCGTTTCCCTCGTTCTGGGCAACACGAGCTTCTGGGGACAGGATTTGAACGCGATCGAAGGCCTTCACGACGCGGTAACAAGCGCGCTGGACACGATAGACAACGAAGGCGCCATGGCCGCCATGCAGGCGTGCCTGAACAAGGGAGAATAAGCATGAATAAAACTTTACAGCGATTCCACGAGATCGGGATCATCCCGGTCGTCGTTCTCGACCATAAGGAAGACGCCGCGCCACTGGCCAACGCCCTTTGCGAAGGCGGTCTTCCCGCCGCGGAAGTGACATTCCGCACCCGCGAAGCCGCCGCCTGCATCGAGGCGATGAAAGCCGCCCGTCCCGACATGCTCGTCGGTGCGGGTACGGTTTTGACGACAAAACAAGTCGACGAAGCCATCAACGCGGGCGCGCAGTTCATCGTTTCCCCCGGATTCGATGAGGAAGTCGTCAAATACTGCATCGAAAAAGACATTCCGGTCACACCGGGAACGTGCACGCCAACCGATGTCCAAAGAGCGTACCGCCTTGGACTCGATGTCGTGAAGTTCTTCCCGGCCGAGCCGGCAGGCGGTCTGGCGATGATCAAAGCGATCGCGGCGCCTTACAATATGATGAAATTCATGCCGACCGGCGGCATTTCCGAAAAGAACATGGATGCCTATTTGAAAGAGGACATCATTCTTTGCATCGGCGGCAGCTGGATGGTAAAGAAAGACTTGATCGAGGCGAAAGCGTTCGACCAGATCGAGGAAATGACGCGGCAGGCAGTCAAAAAATTGAATGAGGTAAGAGGATAAAATGAAAAAAGTCATTACATTCGGAGAATTGATGCTCCGGCTCGCGCCGGCAGGCTACACGCGTTTCGTGCAGGCCGACAGCTTTGGCGCGACCTACGGCGGCGGCGAAGCCAACGTCGCGGTATCGCTGGCCAACTACGGCCACGACGCGCATTTCGTCAGCAAACTGCCAGCCCATGAAATCGGGCAGGCGGCGCTGAACTCACTGCGCAAATACGGCGTGAACACAAGCGACATCGTGCGCGGCGGCGAGCGGGTCGGCATTTACTACTTGGAAAAAGGCGCCAGCCAGCGTCCAAGCAAGGTCATTTACGACCGCAAAGACAGCGCGATCGCGAAAGCGAGCCCGGAAGACTTCGACTGGGATCAGATTTTGGACGGGGCTGAGTGGTTCCATACGACGGGCATCACGCCGGCGCTCAACGACGAGGTGGCGGCCATCACGTTGGAAGCGATGAAGAAATGCCATGAAAAAGGCATTCCGGTATCGTGCGACTTGAACTACCGCAACAAGCTGTGGAGCAAGGAAAAAGCCAACAAAGTGATGAGCGAGCTGGCGAAGTACATCGACGTGTGCATCGCCAACGAAGAGGACGCCAAAGACGTGTTTGGCATCGAAGCGACGAACACGGACATCCATGGCGGCCAAATCAACCACGAAGGCTACAAAGACGTAGCTAAACAGCTAATGGACACGTTCGGCTTCCAGAAAGTGGCGATCACGCTGCGGGAAAGCATTAGCGCGAACCGCAACTTATGGAGCGCAATGCTGTATGATGGCAACGAGTACTGCTTCTCGAAAAAATACGATTTGAACATCGTGGACCGCGTAGGCGGCGGGGACTCGTTTGGCGGCGGATTGATCCACGCCTTGATGGAAGGCAAAAACAGCCACGACGCGATCGAGTTCGCGGTGGCGGCCAGCGCGCTGAAGCACTCGGTGGAAGGCGACTACAACCTGGTGTCGGTGGACGAGGTCGAAAAGCTCGCCCAGGGCGATGGTTCGGGACGCGTTCAACGATAATTTGTTCTCGTAACGAGAACCAAAACAGTTTATAGTAAAACAGTAGAATTGGAAACAGGCTGCGCGACCTTTTGCGTTTGGATGGACAAGCCAGCCTTCGAATTGAAGGAGTGAAACGATGAATATCTACGATATTTCTGAACAATCCGGCGTGTCGATCGCCACGGTGAGTCGCGTCATCAACAACTCGGGTTACGTTTCAGAAAAAACAAGAAAAAAAGTGATGGCTGTCATTGAGAAAAACAGCTACTCCCCCAACGCGTTCGCCCGCGGGATGTCGACGTCCAGCATGAAGACGATCGGCATCCTTTCGACGAACATTCGGGATTTGTATCAGGCGCAATGCGTCTACTATTTAGAGCAGGATTTAAAAAAACATGGCTATACGGCGATGCTTTGCTGTACGGGAGACGAATTGGAAGCAAAGAAAGAACACGTGGAGCTGCTCGCCTCCCGCCATGTGGACGCCCTGATTTTTATCGGCTCGCATTTTATTGAAAAAAACGAGCGCGACAACGGCTATATTTACGCCGCCAGCAACCACGTGCCCGTGTTCATCTTGAACGGCCGGCTCACCCACGACAACATTTACAGCATTTTATGCGACGACGAGGGCGGCTGCCAGGCGCTGACGGCAAGCTGCCTGGAAAGCGGCGCGACGAAGCCTTGTTTTTTGGCCACGCGCGACACGTATAGCGTGCGTCAAAAGTTCAAAGGCTTTCAAAACGCGTGCCGCGAAGCCGGCATTCCAGTGGACGAACAGACGCTTTTCATTTTGAGCGACCAGACAGAAGAGCTTGGCCGGCAAGTGTTCGACCTGCTGCAAAACGGCGCGTTCGACGCGGCCGTTTGCGCCGACGACGAGCTGGCCGCCATCGTCGAGCGGGTCGCGCAATACCGGGGTCTGGACGTGCCGGACGACATCCGCGTGACCGGCTACAACGATTCGATCTTTTCCCGGCTCGCGTCTCCGGCGATCACGTCTTTTGACAACCGGGCGGCGTACATGTGCGGCCAGGCGGTCATGGGCCTGACGCAAATTCTTGGCGGTAGCGAGTTTCCGGAACAAACCATGTATACAGGTAAGGTGGTGGCGCGCGCTTCCACCAAGTCCAGCCGCGGTGTTTGACCGCGGTTTTTCTTTTGGCGCCAAATGCGTTAAAATAGCCGTTGAAAGGATGAACTTATGCCATTAATTGAACAATTATCGAAACAGCTCGGCTTATCGTCTTCTCAAGTCGAAGCCGTGCTCGCGCTGCTTGAGGAAGGCGCGACGATTCCATTCATCGCCCGTTACCGCAAGGAAAAAACCGGAAATCTCGACGAAGACGCGATTCGCGCGATCGAGGAGCAATACGCGTATCAGGTCAATTTACGCAAGCGCAAAGACGATGTGCTGCGGCTTGTCGAAGAAAAAGGATTGCTGACGGACGCCTTGCGCGGCCAGCTTGCGCAGTGTACCCGTTTGAGCGAAGTCGAGGACTTGTACCGGCCGTATAAAGAAAAGAAAAAAACGAAGGCGTCCGCGGCGATCGCGGCCGGATTCGAGCCTTTGGCGCAGGCGATTCTCGACGCCCCTAACAAAGATCCGCGCTCGCTTGTCCAATCGGGTGACGTGGACACGGCGCTTGAGCAGGCCGGCTACATCATAGCGGAGCGTATCGCGGACGATCCCAAGGTCCGCCAAACGCTTCGCCAGCACATGCTGCGTTCGGGAACGCTGGAAACGAAAAAGAAAAAGGACGCGGTCGACGAAAAAGGCCAGTTCGAAACGTATTTTTGTTTTTGCGAGCGAATCGACCGGATCAAGCACTACCAGACGCTCGCCATCGACCGGGCCGAGGCGGAAAAAGTGATTTCGGTTTCCCTTTCGATGGACGAGGAGCCAGCCCGGCAGCGCATCGCCCGCCAGTGGATCCGTTTTTCCAACGCGAAAAACGCGCCGTTTTTACAGATGTGCATCCAGGACGCGATGAAACGGCTGCTGATGCCTGCCATCAAACGCGAGATTCGAAGCGCGCTCAAGGAAACGGCGGATCAAAAAGCCATCGCGACGTTCGCGATCAATTTGGAGCACTTGCTCATGACGCGTCCAATCAAACAAAAGCGCGTGCTCGGGTTCGATCCGGCGTTTCGGACCGGTTGCAAGCTGGCGGTGCTCGACGAAAACGGAACGATGCTGGAAACGGCTGTCATTTACCCGACCGCGCCGCACAACGATTTCAACAACGCGAGAAAAACCCTTGGTCGCCTGATCGACCAATACGGTATCGAGCTGATCGCGATTGGCAACGGAACGGCGTCGCGGGAATCGGAGCAGTTTGTCGCCCGCGTCCTGAAAGACTTTCCGCATGTGCAATACCTACTCGTCTCGGAAGCGGGCGCGAGCGTTTATTCCGCATCCAAGCTGGCGCAAGAGGAATTCCCGGATTTGACGGTCGAAAAGCGTTCCGCGATTTCCATTGGCCGCCGCGTGCAGGATCCGTTGAGCGAGCTTGTCAAAATCGACCCGAAGTCGATTGGGATTGGCGAATACCAGCACGATGTCAATCAAAAGCTGCTTTCGAATTCGCTGGATTTCACGACGGAAAAAATCGTCAATCAAGTTGGCGTGAACGTCAACACGGCTTCCAAAAGCATTTTGAAATACGTGTCCGGCTTGAATAAGCGCTCCATCGAGGCGTTGTACGAGGCCAAAACAAAACACCCGATCACCTCGCGCGCGCAAATCGCGCAAATCAAAGGAATTTCCACGAAAACGTATGAGCAATGCGTCGGCTTTCTCCGGATTCCGGAAAGCGCCGATCCGCTCGACAACACGGGAATCCACCCGGAGAGCTATCCGATTGCGCGCCATTTGCTTGAAAAGCTGCATTTGGATTTGGCGGATCTTGGCTCGCGCGCGTTCCAGCGCAAGCTGGCGGTGGCCGACACGGAAAAGCTGGCGGCCGCGTTGCGTACCGACGTCTTTACCCTCAAGGATATCGTTAAAGAGCTTTCGACGCCCGGACTCGATCCGCGGGACGCCCTGGACGCCCCGCTGCTCAAGCACGATGTTTTGACGATGAAGGATTTGCGCCGGGGAATGAAGCTGGAAGGAACGGTTCGCAATGTCGTCAGCTTTGGCGCCTTTGTCGATATCGGTTTGCATGAAGACGGTCTGGTGCACATTTCCAAGCTGTCCAGAAGCTTTGTCAAAGATCCAAACGATGTCGTCCATGTCGGGGATATCGTCACGTGTTATGTGGAGAGCGTGGATGAGAAAAAGGCCCGCATCGCGTTGTCGATGGTCGAGCTTTCTTCCTGAACATGAAAAAAAAGCCGTTTTCGCTTTCGAATTCGGCTTTTTTCGTGTTTATTTATTTTTTAATTTTGTTCAGCGTTTTGTTCAGCTCGATGATTTCCTCTTTTGTCAGCGCGCCGCTCATACGCAGGGCGGTTTCAACCGGGAACGCCATCATCATCGTGTTCATGTCCATGGCCGGGATTTCCCCTTCGTCATCGCGCTTGCCAAGCATATTTTGCAAGCCTTCCAGAACCGGGCGCAGGACTTCCATGGCTTCCGGTACGGCCATCACGTCGCCAATCGAATCCATGATGGACAAGTAGCCGTCTTTTTCCACGCCGTCGTCGAACCAGTTGTGGACGCTGCCGCCCTTGACGATGTAGTCCTCGTTTTTCTCGTCGACTTTGCGGATCGTCATCGTGTCGTTGATCGTTTCATCGCTTCCTACGACTTTGATGGCGTGCTCTTTGCTGATTTCCACGTTCCAGCGGCAAATGTGGTCCACCGCTTTTTGCGTGCCCATGTTTTGTCCGTCGACATACAACGTTGCTTCCGGCTCGTTGGTGTACACTTTCACTTCCGTCACCGGCTGCTCGCGGTCGATGTAACGTTTTTTCGTCAAATGCACGAACGGTGTTTTAGAAAGATACGCCTGGTAAATGTAGTACGAGTCTTTCTTCGTCTTCCGGTCGAACGTGACCAAACCTTTCTGGTTGCGTCCTGGCACACCGCCTTCGTCGCGGGCGTCGGCCGCGAAGTCGAATCCGTTCCATACGTGCATCGCCCAGATCCAAGGCCGGTCGGTTACCATTTTGAGCATGTGCTCGTGGTAAAGCGCCTGATAGTCCTCGGTATAGTCGCCACGTCCTGGCTTTTCCGCGTGGTATTGCGGGTTGGCGTCGGCGCCAAATTCAGAAATACCGATGGCTACGTTTGGATATTGGGCGTGGAAGTCATCGAACCATTTGTCGTTGTCTTCGATTTTTCCTACGTACCATCCAAAATACTGGTTGTAGCTTGTCGCGTCCGGCAAAGTCACGAGCGGACTTGTCGTCGGAAGCATGCTCACGTGCGCCATGACCGTCTTTCTTGTCGGGTCAAGCGTGTGCGCTAAATCGTTGAGTTTGCGGTGGTTTTCCAGCAAGTCTTCGCTTTCGCCACCAATCGTGATCTCGTTGGACAATCCCCATACGAAAATCGAAGGGTGGTTGTAGTTTTGAATGATCATTTCGCGCATTTGCTCTTGGGTGTTTTCGTTGGCCGCCTCGTTAGCCATGTGCGTGGAAATGTACGGGATTTCCGCCCACATGATCAATCCGTTTTCATCGGCCAGATCGTACCATGCCTGGTCGTGCTGGTAGTGGGCGCCGCGAATCGTTCTCGCGCCCATTTCTTTCAAGAGCGCCATGTCGATTTCGTGGTTTTCACGCGTCAGGGCGTTGCCGATGCCTTCCCAGTCCTGATGGCGCGCGGTTCCGATGAGCTGGTATGGCCGTCCGTTCAAAATAAATCCTTTTTCCGGGTCGATTTCGAATGTACGGAAACCAATCCGGATGGATTGCGCGTCGATGGCGCGGCCGTCCTGGGCCAGCTGCACGTTGGCTGTGTACAAGTATGGATCTTCCACGCCATCCCACAAGTGAATGTTTTCCATCGCGATGACGAACGAAGCGTGGTTGTCTTCAATGACACCCTCGCCTTGCGCGACCATCTCGCCTTCGACGTTTTGGATTTGAACGGAAACAACGTCCCCGTTTTTCGCGTTTTCAGTGTACGCTTCCACTTTGACTTGCCCTTTTCCGTCGGCAAGCACTTCCGGCGTGAGCGCCACGCCGCATCCGCCATAGTATCCCAGGGCGAAGTGCGCCTTGTTGACGCGGATCAAATTGACGTCGCGGTACAATCCGCCATAAAACGTAAAGTCGGCTTGTTGCGGATAGACTTCGCTGTTTGGCGCGTTGTCGACGATGATTTCCAGCGTGTTGTTTTCGGCCAGCGCCGGCGTCAAATCAACGCGGTATGTGGAGTAGCCTCCTTTGTGCTCGGCCAGCGGCTGTCCGTTGAATACGACTTTGGAAGTCGAGTTGGCGCCGTTGATTTCCAGCCAGAGCTGCTCGTCTTCGGCTAAAGCCGGTTTCGCGAACGTTTTGGTGTACACGGCGGTTCCGCGCCAGTAGTCGTTGCCACCATCGGTTCCGTCAACGGCGTTCCAAGTATGTGGAACATGAACGGCTTCGACATGATCGTTGCCATCTTGCTTTTTAAATTCCCAATCTTTGTTAATATTTAAGATTTCCCTCATTTATTTTCCTTCTTTCTTTCTTCAAGGATTTCCTCAAAATATTATAGATTTATTATAACATTCAAAATCGAAAAATAAACAGGAAGCCCTTACATTCTATTTTTTAACATAATTCATCGAAAAAATACCGTTTTTATTTTATCGGGGCCAGCAATCCCGCTTCCTGAATCCGCCGGGCCGCTTCTTCCACCTCGGCGTCGCCACGCACCAGCGCGAACCGGACGTAACGCGTCCCTTCCTGGCCGAAGCTCGTTCCCGCGTTGGTCAAAACGCCGGCTTGCTCCAGCAGCGCGCGATGAAAGCTGGCGCTGTCCTCGTAGTGGTCCGGAATTTTCGCCCAGACAAACATCGTCGCTTCCGGGGGCTCGATCGACCAGCCGGCTTCCTGGAATTTTTGAATGAGCCAATCGCGCCGGCGGCGGTATTCCTGCCGGAGGGCGGGCACGAAGCGGTCGTGGTGGGCCAGAGCGGCAATTCCGGCGCGCTGTACGGCGCCAAACGCCTGGAAGTCGATCATGTTCATCATCCTTTTATATATGGCGATCAATTCCCGGTTGCCTACCATGACGGCGAGCCGGGCGCCGCCCATGGAATACGACTTGGAAAACGAGTTCAGCTCGATTCCGACGTCTTTCGCTCCCTCGAACGACAAAAAGCTTTTGCCGGGTTCTTTGTCGAATACGAGCTCGCTGTAGGCGTTGTCGTGCAAAACGACAATGTCGTATCGTTTCGCGAAGCGAATCAGGCGCTCGTAAAACGAGTCGGGCGCCGTCTTTCCGGTCGGATTGTTGGGGTACGACACGTACATCAGCTTCGCTTTTCTGGCTACGTCCTCCTGGATCGCGTCAAAGTCGATCAAATAGTCGTTTTCTTCTTTGAGCGGCAGAAAAACGATGTCGGCCCCGGCCAGTCTTGGCGCCACGCCGTAAATCGGATAATACGGGTCTGGAATGAGCACGAGATCGCCTGGATCGCAAAACGCCAGCGGAATGTGGCTGAGCGCTTCCTGGCTTCCTTTAACGGTGACGATTTCGTCTTCTGCCAGATCGACGCCATACCGGGTATGGTACCAGCGCGCAATAGCGGCGACCATTTCGGAAAGAGGCGCTAGAGAATACTGGTAGCTTTCATCGTTGAGCGCTTGTCTGGCGAGTTCCTCCTTGATCGCGTGGTGGGGCGGAATGTCGCTGGAACCGATGGAAAAGTCGATGACTTCCTTTCCGGTTTTGGCGGTGTATCTTTTTTTGGCTTCAAACAGCTCGGTAAACGACGGGCTGTCGATGGCTTGAATGCGGGTTGCGGCTTTTGTTTTCATAGGCGTTTCCTTTCATTGTTTTTTCATCTTGTTTCATACGGGTTTCATTATAACATAAAAAGACCCGGTCGGGTCTTTGGATTTAGCGGGCGGCTTCGATTGTCCGCTCGATTTTTCGCTGGATGTCTTCAAGCGCCAGCAGCTCGCTCAGCTGGGCCGGGCGTTTAATTGTCGTGTCGGCGTACATGGCTTGCAGCCACAAAAAGGCGGGGCCTTCCAATGGCGGACGGTTCGTGATTTCCCGGTACAGCCAGGTGGCCAGTTCGACGCGAAGCGTCATGAGCATTGTCGTTTCGTCACCGATCACGAGTTCCGTCTTTTTGAGCTCTTTTTGTTTTTTCTTCCAGTCAAAATAGCGCTGGATCTTTTCTTCGTTTTCGTTGTCGACGATCAGCACCGTGTCGTACTGCCCGTCCTGGATGTCACGCCCATCCAGTTTTTTCGCTTCGCCCCGGTAGCTGGCGTGGTTGGAAGACAATCCCGGAACGAGCACTTCCTCCATGAAAGCCAAACCGTTGGTGTCTTCCGTATAAAACGTCACGGTTTCGACTTCCGGATTTTGCAGGAGCGTAAACAGCAAATACGGGCGTACATCGCCGGCCACGAGAATGTTTCCTTTTCGGCCGCGGGCGAGCTGCCGGTCTTTTTCGATCAAATCCGGGAAGGCGATCAACGTTTGGTCGCTTCCTTTTACTTCAAAGCCGGGAAGCCGGAACGTCGTGTCGGCGTAGCCGGCGGGAATGGCCAAATAGCCGTTTTCATCGAAATCGAGGTTGTCGTACAAAAACAATGTATAGGGTTCGATCGTTTGGGGAGCGCTTTGAAACCGCTCGCTTTGCTCGAACGCAAGAAACCGTTGAACGAATGGGTCGTTTTCAAACGTTTTGGCTTCGACGCGGCGCACGCGTGGAAACTGCCGCAGGCAATAGCGCAGCAAATTGGGATCGTTTTCGATTTCCTTCGGGCTGAACATGTTCAGAATGCCGAGTCCGCCAATCGCCTGGTCCTGGTCGAACACGTAACCGGCGCCGGCGCCGATTTTTTGAATATTCGGGATGAGCTTTTTTACTTCCTCCAAGTCGTTTGGCTCGCAAAACACGTAGCCTTTCTGAATGGTTTGCGCGACTTTGCTGCCTTTGGCGCGGTCAAATAAAAAAGCGTCAAGCTCCCGCTCCAATCGACTGATTGTCGGTTTGGTTGCTCTGATTTTCATATTGGATTCCTTTCCTTATTTTTTTATTGCATAATCGCATTCCATTATAGCACAAAAAAAGGCGCCTATTCACAGGGCCTTTATTGATATGTTTGGCTTACGCGTTGGCGATGGCTGCTTTCGCCTCGTCGCAAATCTTCGTGAACGTTTCCGCGTCGTGGATCGCGATTTCGGAAAGCATTTTCCGGTTGATCTCGATGTTGGCGAGTTTCAAACCATGCATCAGACGCGAGTAGGAAAGGTCGTTCATGCGGGCAGCGGCGTTGATACGCGTGATCCAGATCTTGCGCATGTTTCCTTTCAGTTTCCGACGGTCGTTGTATGCGTATTTGAACGAATGCATTACCTGCTCGTTCGCTGTTTTATATAATGTGTGTTTCGATCCGAAGTATCCTTTCGCGAGCTTCAATACTTTTTTTCTTCTTGCCCGGGATACCGTTCCACCTTTAACTCTTGCCATGCTTTATTCCTCCCTTTGATTCCTTATTTCAACATTTCCTTGATGCGTTTGTAGTCTGTGCTGCTGATCAAACCTGGTTTAGCGAGATGACGACGTTGTTTTTTCGTCTTCCCATGAAAACGGTGTGAAGTATATGCATGGGATCTCTTCAATTTTCCAGTACCCGTGACTTTTACACGTTTTGCTAATCCTCTATGACTTTTCATTTTAGGCATGTTACGTTCCTCCTACCCTTCTTACTTCTTTTTCGGTGCCAACACGGTTGACATCGTGTTTCCTTCCAAAGCCGGTTTCTTTTCGATTACCGCGATGTCTTTGACTTCATCCAGAAATTGATTCATGATTTGACGACCGACTTCCTGGCGTGTCATCATCCGTCCGCGGAACCTCATATCAATCTTCACTTTCATGCCCGACTCGATCCATTTTTTCGCCTGGCGAACTTTGGTTTCAAAATCGTGCGTGTCGATAATGGGCGACAGGCGCAGCGCTTTCAGCTCCACGACGTGTTGCTTGCGCTTTGCTTCCTTGGCTTTCTTTTGCTGCTCAAAATGGTAGCGGCCATAATCCAAAACTTTGCAGACGGCTGGACGAGCCTTGGGAGCGACGCACAGCAAATCGAGATTTTGACGATATGCGACATCCAGTGCCTCTCTTTTGGATAACACTCCCAACTGGTTTCCATTCGAGTCGATGACGAGCACTTCTCTAAATGGAATCTTTTCATTGAACAAATCTTCATTGACATTGTTCGGGGCAACTCTTCTGTTATTGATATACGATACCTACCTTTCACCAAAAGAAAATGGGTACACAAAGGCACCCATTATTAAAATCCATAACGTTGATGAATTGGCATTGACCCACGCATCCGTATGCGTCGGGTGAGAAGGGGTGCTTCTATCTTTCCATTTCTTTACTTGACTATAATAGCACTTCTGTCAACGAAACGCAACCCGTTTCGAAAAAAAACATCTATCTCGTTTTCCGAAACAGATGTTTGTTGTTCATAAATGGTGGATCCTTAGGGATTCGAACCCTAGACCCACTGATTAAGAGTCAGTTGCTCTGCCAGCTGAGCTAAGGATCCATCTAACTGCTTGAATATAATAGCACGAATCCCCTGCCCTGACAAGACAAAAGCGGAAAATACGAAAATCAAGCGAGATAAACCGGGCGATAACGTGAAGACTGTCTTAAGGTTGCGCCAAAAAGAGAAGGTTGCTATAATGAAGACGTAAAAAACCTGCTATCTGTTAAAGCGGCTAGCTCGGATTTATCATTTCATGAGCAACTCACGAAACACAACAATCTCGCCAAAGATCACTTTTCGTGGTTGCTTTTTTCATGCGCTTCAATCAACGCGATGAAAAGCGGAACGATGATCGCTAGAAATTCCAACACGATCGAAAGGATTTCGTATGCATTCATACTCCCACCTCCATTTCGGGAAACGGCAGATCCAGTTTCCATTTATCGAAACAGAGTTTTTTCCGGTTCTCTGGCTAAAGCCCGACCGAACCAACCACGCTCAAATAACAGGCGTTTTTATTTTATCAAATTGCCAATATAGTTTCATCTACTTTTGTATTTATTTCAAACTAAACTTCTCCTTCCAAAGCCAAGTCAACCCATAAATCAAAAAAAGAAAGGTAAACAAAAACGGAAGGCTGATGTCTTTCCTTCCGTTCCATATTTTCCGCTTTCTCATGGAAACATTTCCTGATACAGGCGCACGCTGTCCCTGGCGCTTCGCAAGCTTTGCAGGCCGCCCGGATTGCTCAAGCATGGAATGAGCTCCCGGTAAAACGTTTCCACCCGTCTTCGTTCGTCCTCGACATTCATGTTGAACGCCGCGAAAAAGATGAGATCGACCTTTTCCTGCTCGTCCCACAGCATTGGCCGCTTCAAGGTGACAAGCACGACGCGCGACTCGTGGACGTATTCGGGATCGCCATGCGGAAACGCGATACCGCTGCCAATCGAGGTCGACATCTTCCTTTCCCGTTCGATGGCCGACGAATACAAGCCATTGGCGCAAAAGCCTTTTTTCTGCAACAAATCCACGACGTTGGCGATGAGCGCCTCCTTATTCGGATAGTCGGCTTGCAGCAGCATCAGCTCGGGCGAAAACAACGAGGCGCAGTCGATGGAAAAGAGCCACGCGGGCTTCCGGTCTTTTTTCGACATTTTCTGAATTTTCTGACGCAGCTTGAGAATGCCTTCCTCGGTGAGCAGGTTTTCAACGACGATATTGCGCGGATCGTCCACGGCGGTCCGGGACAAAACGACATCCGCCTGCCGGTAGTGGGGATTGTCTTTTTCAAACCGGCTCAAAATATGGATTTCCCGGATTTCCGGGACATAGCTCATCAGCCGCTGGCTAATCAACTCGCCATAGCTGCGGGAAAAATCCGCGATCAGCACGACCATGTACTCCACGTCTTTGCGTTCGAGCGCCGTTTGGATCAGCAGGACGATATACCCCAGTTCGTCGTCGGTAATCATCAAATCGAAATACTTCTCAAACAACATGCTAATCATCCAGCTGGCGGCATACACCTGGGAAAACTCCTTTTTAATGTAGCCGAGTAGCTCGTTGGTCCGCGACTGGCCATGACGTAGCCGGAAAACGGTGGAGCGCAAATGCAGGATCAAGCTTTGCCGCAGCTGGCAATCCGTCGAAAAGTCATGATTGAGAATCGTGCCCATCGAGTGGATGACTTCGTCGACAAACTGGATCAAGTGCTCGTCATAGCTGTGAATCGGTTCGCTTTCCCCGCCGCTGCGCGCAAACCCCGCGCAAATCATTTGCATCGTCAAGTAAAACTCGTCGTCTTCCGAAAGCGTGACGTTTTCGATCCGCTCGATTTCCGTGCAAATCGCCTTCGCGAACAAATACTCGTTGTAGTGTTCCAAAAGCCGCACGTCTTCCTGACGCAAGTGGACAGGCGTGTCCTGCCTGGAAATGGCCAGCGCCAAAAAGATGAGCATTTTCGTAAACACCTGGTTGGAAAAATGCAAATGCCACTCGTGCTCGAGCCGGACGATGATGTGCTTAAGACCCGTTAAATCGACACCGTAAAAATACTCGTTTAGCACGTGATCCCGGTGCGCGTCGTCGACTTGCTCCAAAAGAAATGTCGCCAGCGCGCCGCGAAAGTCGTTTTCCTCGTATTGCAGCAAGTATCCCGAGCGCCGGTCGTTGAGCACGGAAATGTTCCATGGCTCCAAATCGCGCTGAATGGAGCGAATGAGCTTGTTGAGCGTCGGCCCGGAAATGTACAGCCGATCCAGCAACGTCCGGGCTTGCAGTCCTTCCTTTCGCCCCAAGCTAAACAAACGGTACAAAACATAGCTCTCGCGATCGTCAATCAAAATGGCGCCCGCCGCCTCGGTGGCGTGGACATAGGCGGCGATTTGCGCCTTTTGCGCTTCGTCGGCCTCCAGCCAAATGCCGACACGCGGCTTTTTTTGAATCGTTCCCCAGTCGTTTTCCCGCAACAGCTCCTCCACCTGCTCAAGCCGGCTTCGGACTTGTTTTTCGGTTCTATGCAGATCGTGCGCGATTTGGCTAACCGTCATGGCGTCGTGAGCGAGCAGTTTGGCCAAAATCTCCGAACCCGCTTTCCTTTTCGCTTGCTGCATCTGCATACTCTCCTTTCCCTACCGCTGACCGTACGTCGCGTGTTCTCCGTGTTTTCTCTGATAGTGCCGATCCAGCAAATACGCGGGCACCGGCATGACCTCCGGATCCATCAAGCGGTCGAACACCGCCATCCAGGCGCATTGTTCAAGCACCAACGCGTTTTCAACCGCCTGCTTCGCGTCGTGTCCCCAGGCAAACGGCCCGTGGCTGGCGACAAGCACCGCCGGGACCTGGTCTGGCGCGATGCCTCGCTCCTGAAACGTTTCAAGAATGACACGACCGGTTTCCAGCTCGTAGTCGCCATCGACTTCGTTTCGCGCCAGCGGACGCGTGCAAGGAACCGGGCCGTAAAATGTGTCGGCGTGGGTGGTGCCGAATGGTTTTAAGTCGATCCCGGCTTGCGCGAGCATCGTCGCCCATGGCGAATGGGTGTGGACAATGGCCTCGACTTGCGGCCACGCCGCGTACAGCGCGACGTGGGTCGGCAAATCGGAGCTGGGGCGCAGGTGCCCGTCGACGACGCGCCCTTGCAAATCGCACACGACGATGTCTTCCGGCTTCATCATATCATACGGCACCCCGCTTGGCTTAATGGCGATGACCTCGTTTTTTCGGTCGACGCGCGACACGTTGCCCCATGTCAAAATCGCCAGTCCCGTTCGGGGAAGCATTTGGCACGCGTCAAACACTTCCTGGCGTAGCCGCTCATACATGATCGCTTGGACGGGCGGCGATTTCCACGAAACGACGGGTTCGTTTTTCGATTTCCTTAAAGTCGCCCGACGCGATGAGCTTCTGGTTGTTGACAGCACGGCTGATGCCGGCGCCAATGTAGCCGATCTTCAAGCACTCTTTAAACATTTTCTCGTCCATCTTGCATACCGCGAAATACGGCAGCACCGGAATGACGCCCATGAGCGTTTCGGCGTAGTCAAGCGTGATCTCGCATCCCGGGAACAGCTTCAAAACATCGGCGCCCCACTTCCACGCGTTGACGACTTCCGTGCCGGTGAAGACACCTGGCATGTACATCAAATCCTTTTCCTGGCACAACTTGCTTACTTCCTTGGATAAATTCGGCGCGACGATGTATTCGCTGCCCGCGTCGATGGCTTTTTGCGCCTGCTGCTCGTCTAAAATCGTTCCAGTTCCTAAAATGATCTGGTCGCCGAATTTCTCTTTGAGCAAGCCAAGCGCGTGGGCGCACGCGTCCCCGGTCGGCTGGTCGTACGTCAGCTCAATGAACTTTCCGCCGCCCTGGACGACGGCCTGGACCGCCTGGACCAAATCATCGTCCTGAATGCGCTGGGTCTTGAAAATAAAGATTAGTTTTTTCTCCTTCAATAAATCGAGAGTTTGTTTTTTATTCATATGCGTTCTCCTATTCAAATTCAATGTGGATATCCAAGTCGTCGCTCGTGTCGATCGCTTCGGCGCTGGCGACTGGCGCGGTTTGCAGCGCGGGCTTGCTTTCCGGCATCGCCTCGGCGCTTGCGGTTTGCGCCTTGACTGGCTCTTCGGTTACGTTTTTACGACAGAGCGCCAGCACGACGATTGTGACAAGCGTTCCAATGGCGACGGATAGAACCGCGCCCGGCCAGACATTTTTCATGACCGGGAAGGCGAAGAGCCCACCCATCATGACAGGCGACTGCACGTTGAAGTACATCGCGATCGCGCCGGTCACCATATTGCCAAGGATCGTGGCCGGCCAAACGCGCAGCGGATCGGCGAGCAGGATTGGCAGACCGCCTTCGGCGATTTGGCAGCAGCCCAAAATGATGGCGGATTTTCCAGTCGCGCGTTGCGCGGCCGTGTATTTGCGCTTGTTGATGATCGTCGACAAGCCGATACCGAGTGTCGCGGTGACGCCGATGCACACTTTGGCGCCTTCCGGACCGAGAATGCCGTCGGCGACGAGTCCATTGACGACAGTCGTTCCGACTTTCGTGACCGGACCGCCTAAGTCAACACCCATCAGGGCGCCGAGCACCATACCGAAGACGATGCGCGAACCGGATTGCATTTCGGCGAACAGCGAGGACAAATAGCTTTGCAGACCGCCAAGGACAGGCCCTAAAATGTAGTCCATAGACAATACGACGAACAAGCCGCCCAAAATTGGCAAAATGAGCATTGGCAGCAAAGAAGCCAAATCCTTGCTCAGCGGAAGCTTGTCTTTGACGAGCTTGCAAAAGTAGCCCACGGCGATACCGCCGATGATGCCGCCGACAAACCCGATTTTGTATTCAACGGACAACAGGCCGACCAGGAAGCCTGGCGCCAGACCCGGCCGGTCGCAAATCGCGTAGGCGATGTAGGCCGCCAGCACGGGAACAACCATTCCCATTGTGAGGGCGCCGCCCTGGTACAAATAGTAGGCGAACGTGCCCGTGGCTTCTTCGACACCGGTGCCGCCTAAAATCGTTCCAAACGACTGTAGCAAGCCACCCATGCAAATGACGGGAATAAAGTAGGAGATGCCGGTCAGGACGGGCTGCACGACGAGCGCTTTTAACTTTTCTTTCATGATGCGCACCCCTGACTGAGTTTGTGTTCAATGGTGACAATGAGTTTTTCCGGCTGCTTGATGGCGACAGCGGAGCTGACGCGGACGATTGGCTTGCCGGCGAACCGTTCTTGTTTGGCGACGGAAATATCGGCCGCTAAAATGATGACATCGGCGTTTTGGATCGCTTGCGGCGAGAGTTCCTCTTCGATTCCGATGTTGCCCTGTGTTTCCACATGGATCGTATGGCCGCGGTTTTGAGCGGCTTCGATCAGTTTTTCTTTTGCGATATACGTATGCGCGACGCCGATGGTGCACGCAGTAACTGCCGCGATATTCATGGTTTCCTCCTGTTGGTTTATAAGATTTCGTACAGTTGTTGAGGGGATTGGATTTCGTTCAACGCCTCTCTGGCTTCTTTTCGGATCAGCATCATCGCCAGCTCCGAAAGCATTTTGATGTGGGTCTTGTCGCCATTGGCCGGGATCGCCATCAAGAAGATGTGCTGGATCGGCTTTCCGTCCATGGATTCCCATTCGATTGGCTCCTTTAACCGGATATATGAGATGGCTGCCCGATTGACGCATTCGTCCACGCCATGGGGAATGGCGACGCCATCTTCCAAACCGGTTTCGGATAAGGTTTCCCGGTATTCGACTGCCTGGCGGAATTGATTTTCGTTTTGAATGATGCCCGCCTCGTATAAGTGATGGATCATGGTGTCGAACACTTCGGCTTTGGATTTCAGTGGAAGATTCATGTCGATACACGATTCATCGAGCAGATCTTTTAAGTTCATATTCTCACCTCCTCGTGTTTGGTAAGCGCTTCCTTTGACGGTTTCAGTATAGCATGCGGCCTACCAGCTAAAATTTCCGTTTCGGTCAAATTGCGAATTTTGTTTTTTGCGCGCGAGGCGTTCGGGAAGACTTTGTCGTTCCCAAATCTTTTTTCCAAAAAAAAGGTCATAAAAAAATCTGCCTTTTCTTTACACTTGAAAATTACGTAAAAAAAAGACCAATGAACGGTTGGTTCATTGATCTTTCATTTGATAAGATGGTGGATCCTTAGGGATTCGAACCCTAGACCCACTGATTAAGAGTCAGTTGCTCTGCCAGCTGAGCTAAGGATCCATCTCACTGCTTGAACATCATAGCATGGATCGTTAGCGTCCGCAAGATTGTTTTTCCATTTTTAAGAAAAAAGCCCGGATACGGGCTTTCGTTGTTGGATTTTACGAACCGGCGCGCAACACCGCGTCGATCTTTTGTTCGACTCGCTGGAGAGTTTGATCGTCCAAAACGAGAACGTTCGCTTTTTCGCCTAGCGGCTCAATATCTTTTTCTTCCAAACGGCCTTCCACGCTAACGATTTCAAGCGTCCATGGCGCGCGCTGGAGCATTTGCATTTTGACCAGATCGCCAATTTGCTCCTTGCTCATGCTCGTCTGGATCGACTCGCCGAGCACACTTTGAATCGTTTCGAAGTGGGCCAGCGCCTTCGAGGATAAAATTTTCTCGATCATCGCGCTGAGAACGACCATTTCGCCCTGGTTTGGATTCGATGGATCGTTCGGGCATTCCTGGACATACGTCAACGCTTGCTTGGCGTCCAGCCACAGCTTTCCTTGTTCGAATTTTTGCTTCGACTTCGTTTCAAACGCTTGTTTGTTGTCGATTTCAATGCCGCCAAGCTGGTCGACGATGCCCGTCATTGTCGTCAAGTTGACACGGACCGTGTAGTCGATTGGCACGTCGAGTTCCTGCTCGAGCGCCTGTCGCACGACGTGCGTGCCCTGGATGCCAAGATATCCGAGCTTGTTGTTCCACACATACGTTTCTTTTGGCAGCGAAACGAGCAGTTTTTTTTTATCCTGCGGATTGACGACGGCCAAAATATTGACGGTGTTGGCGCTGTTTTCATTGACGCTGCCATACTCGTTGGTGCCCATGATCAGCACCGTGAACGGCGTCTTCGTCACATCAAGCGTCGCGGATCGGCCCCGATCCAGTTCGACTTTGACTTTTTTCGTGGCAATCGCGCGAAGCGGCTGGTTTTCCTGGAGTCCGTCTTCTTGCGTCAGCGCTTCGATGAGCGGCCGCTGCGCGATGATCGCTTCCACTTTTTTCGCTTTCAACGCGTCAAGGAGCGGCGTCAACGAAGGATAGGCGCTGGATTCGATCGAAACGCCTTCCTTTTTGAACTGCTTGAGCATTTCCACGCTCGTTTGATCCTCGTCGGTTTCATAATAGCCGATTCGTTTGCCTTGGAGCTCTTGCAGCGACTGGATGGCACTGTTTTGCGGTACGTAGACGCAAACTTCGCTGATATATGTTCTCTCTTTCATCGAAAGGCTCCAGAGCAGCTCGTTTGTTTTGGCGACATACCACGAACCGCCAAGCATCGCGATGGTCAGCGGCGTGATGATCATCCAGGCGAACACGTTTTTCCAAATCGTGTGCGGTCTTTTAAAGAACAGGCGGCACGCCACGCCAAAGAGCAGCAGCGCGATGAACCGCAAAGGAATGGCATCGAGGCGAATGAGCAGGCCGATGAGTGTCGCAATAGAGCAAAACGAGAGAATCGCACCGTAAAATCCGGGTCTTTTGAGGTTTTCTTTCATGTGGGGTTTGTCCTCCTTCCCTGATTACATGGCGCCTTCATCGTCGCCGAGCACTTGTTTGACGGTTCGAATCAGTAAGGTGATGTCGAGCCATAAACTCCAGTTGCGGTAATAATATTCGTCCAGCTCCAGCCTTTGTTCAAAATTGACTTCGCTGCGTCCGTGCGTCTGCCACATGCCGGTAATGCCCGGCTTCGAGCTGACGACGTCCTGATAATACGGACCCATGTCGACTTTTTCGCGAGGCAAGTAAGGTCTTGGCCCGATGAGCGACATTTCCCCTTTCAGCACGTTGATGAACTGCGGAAACTCGTCGAGGCTCGTCTTTCTTAAAAAGGAGCCTGCCTTCGTGATGCGTGGATCGTCGCGAAGCTTTTTGTTTTCCTGGTACTCTTTTCGAATGGCTTCGTCTTTTTCCATGAGCTCATCCAAAATTTTTTCCGCGTTCGGTACCATGGTCCGGTATTTGTAAATCGTGAATTCCCGCCCGTTTTCTCCAATTCGGACTTGCTTGAAAAAAATCGGGTCGTAGTCGCCTTGCTTGTGGTTGAGATGCCGGACGTACAGCGTCAAAGGCGCGAGCACGCACAAGCCCGCCAGGCCGGCTAAAATATCCATGCCGCGCTTGAAGATCTTTTCCGTGTTCGTAATCGTTCCTTCGGCGGTTGAAATCATAAGCTGCCCGTCAAAGTCGTCGATTTTCGTGTTGAAGGTGACCAGTCCTTCCATCCGCGGCAAATACTTGATCGTTTCCACCTGGTTGATCAGGCGTTCCACCAGCTTGCGCTGGTCTTTGCGGCTCATTTCCGGAATGGCGATCAGCACGGTTTCAATGTCTTGTTCGGCAATGACTTTTTCCAAATCTTTGAGTGGATAAATCGGCTTTTCCTGCTCCACGATCGTCTGGTCGACGTGGTGGAAAAACGGATCGTCGTTGCAGTTGATGAATCCTTTGACATTGAGCAAGGAATACCGGTTGGTGCGGCACGTTCCATAGAGCTGGCTGGCGGTCGTTCCCGCGCCAATGATGAGCACGTTTTTTTTCAACTTGTCCCAAAACACGACGTGGGTGTAACGGGCGATGAGCAAGTTGCAAAATCCGTGACACAGCAAATAGAGCACGAGCCACCCGAACTGCCCCCACGAAAACGGGTCGTAGTCGAGCAGCAGCAGCGAGGCGCCAATGTAGCCCATATAGCCGAGTAGCAGCAGCTTCAGCTCGTCCCAAATCAAGATGGCCCGGCCCCGGTACCGGCCGGCCAAATGCATGATGATAAAATACAAGAGCACGAGCTTGATTTTAAATACAAAAGAAAAAGGGAAAACAAAAACGAGTCCGATCGTCATGATCCCTTCTATGATATTTTTATAAACGCCAAGTTTTGTCATAGTCCCCCACCTTCATTCCTGTTAAATAAAGATCGAGCTGATGACTTCTCCGGTTTCCGCGTTGACGGTGACTTGGTTGCGCGCGTCCCCGTACACAAACTCCACTGTGTATTCGGTTTTCTTTTTATTCAGCTTCACGCTCAGTTCGCTGACATCGGCTTCTTCCAGTCCCGCGTTGGCCAGCGCGGCGTTCACGGCGTCCTGTTCGGAAACGACGCCTTCCTCCGTTGGATTTTCGGCTTCTTTCGGTTGTTGTTCATTGGTGTTTTCCGCCGGAGCCGCCGGCTGCTGCTCAGCTGGCGCGTGGGCCGTCGATGTTCCCTGGTCGCGATCGAACACGCAGTCGCGGATGATGCCGTCTTTGCCAAGGGTGTACGTATATTGTCCGTTGTCGACATTGAATTGGACGACATACTCGCCATCTTGTTCCTTGGCGTCGATATTGGACGCGGTTTCCGTTGTGTTGTTTGAATCGTCGAGGGCGACTTCGGTCGCGTCTTCCAGCGACACGTCGTCCGCTTTGGAGCAGCCGGCCAGCACGCACGAGAAAGCGAGCAGCGAAGCGCCGGAGATTTGAAGGATTTGTTTTTTCATTATTTCTTCTCCTCGTTTCCATAGCCGTAGCCATAACCGTAGCCATAGCCGTATTTTTTCGATTTCAGCTCTTCCACCTTGGTCAGCACGATGCCGAAAATGTTCGCGCCGCTGCGCACCATGTCGTCGAGCGCGGCTTTAGCCGCCCGCTTGTCGGTTTCTTTGGACGAAACGACGTACAGCGTGCCGTCGGCCGCGTTCGATACCGGAATTCCGTCACTGACGCGGTTGACCGGCGGACAGTCGATAATAATATAGTCGAATTCTTCTCTGGCCGAGGCGAGGAATTCTTCGAACTTGTGCGAGGAAAGCACTTCGGTCGGGTTTGGCACCCGGCTTCCTGTCGGCAGGAAGTAAAGCAGCGAATCGTTGGAAAACTGCAACTGGACGATTTCCTCGTAGCCAAGCACGCTGGAGCCCGGCACATAGCGGCTCAGCAAGTTGGACAGTCCTCTCGCGTTGGACACTTTGTACATTTTGTGGTCGCTTGGATTTCGCAAGTCGGCGTCAATGAGCAGCACACGCGCGTACTTGTCCGCGAAAATCCGGGCCAGATTGGTGGATACGGTCGATTTTCCCTCGTTTGGATTCGTGGATACGACGTTGATCACTTTGATCGCGTCATCCATTTGGGAAAACTCAATGTTGGTTCTTAAATGACGAAAAATTTCGTCCAGGTTGAATTGGTTTATCTTTTTAGCCATATTGATCCTTTCTTAAACGCAGCAAAATCAAATTGCTTTCTGAGTAATGACCCTATATTTAAATAACATGTGATTGGATTTTACACATATATTAAGTTTCCGTGAAATCCTCGCTTTTGTCAAGCTGAAATCCACTTGGAACATGCCGTGTTTTTGCCTTTTTACTCGAGCACGACTTCCACCCCGTCCGGATGGCCGACGACCGACTGCACATACTCTTTGGCGAAGGCTTTGGTGACGGGCGTTCCGCTTTGCGCGCTCACCCAGCGCGTCGTCATAGTCATGGATCGTATGGGTGGAATACGTTTGCAAGTCGCTGGAAACGTAGGTGATAGTTGGAATCAGCCGCACATTGGCGAACGTGGCTTTTTTTGTCGCGAAATCGTAGCGCAGATCGAACGCGGCCATGCCGCCCACCATGCATTCGGGCCGGTCCTGCGCGCTTAGGAAATTGCCAAGCGAGTAGTAGACTAGCGTGTCCTGCTGCTCTCCTTTGAGAATTTCCACCGGTCCAATGACGTGCGGATGCGTTCCGATGACGACTTCGGCGCCCAGCTCGTGGAGAAGTCTGGCGTAACGCGCCTGTTCCTCGGTGATTTGGGTGTTGTACTCCTCGCCCCAGTGCATGCTCACGAGCTGCACGTCGCTGATTTTTGAGAGTTGTTCCATGTCGTGGCGAATTTTGGCTTCGTCGATACGATCCACGCGGTATTCCTCACCTTCGGGCAGTTCCATGCCGTTAAGTCCATACGTGTAGCCTAACAAACCGACGCGGATGCCGTTGATGTCGCGTACGATGTATGGCTCGTCCGCCGTCCGGTGCGATCCGGTCACGCTGATGTGGGGAAACCGGGTCGCCAAGTCGTCGAGCTGGGCTTGCAAGCCTTCGACGCCGCGGTCGAGGGTGTGGTTGGAAGAGAGCGCCAGCCAGTCGAATCCGGTGCGGTCCAAGGCGTCGACGAGCTCTTTGGGCCCGTTGAACATCGGATAGCCGCCAAGTCCGAACGATTCGCCGGCCATGAGCGTTTCCGCGTTGATGAACGCCAGATCCGCGTCTTGGATGGCTGGCTTGGTCGCTTCGTAAATCGAATCAAAATGGTATGGCTGCGTCTGGTAATAGTAAACGGGTTCGTGGATCAAGTGGTCGCCCACGCCGACAAACGAAAAGGCGCTGCTTTCATTTTTCTCGGTTTGCGTGGTTTCCTGCTTGGGGCGCGGCGTTTTGGCGTGGTTTGTGATCAGGATGGCGTTGACGGCGATTCCGACAACGAGAAAGACCGCCATGGCGATCGTGTCTTTTTTCATGTGCACTTTGTTTTTCCCTTTTTTGTAGGATATGCTGCGCTTTGAGTAAGGCCGCGGAGGAGCTGTTGCAGCAAATTTCGTTGCGCATCACCATGTCGATGGCTTGCGCGAACGGAACGAGCAGCGTTTCGACGTCCTCGGTCGCGTCGAGTTCGGGCGTTCCGGCTTTCGTGCACAACAGTGCGAGAAACAAATGCATCGTGTTGGTCAGCTTGGCGGAACAGTCGACGGTCGCGCCAAGCTCGATCCAGTGCGAGGACACGTAGCCGGTTTCTTCGCGAAGCTCTCGTTTCGCGACGGCAAGCGGATCGGTTTCCCGGTCGTCGAACGCGCCGGCCGGAATCTCGATAAGTTCCTTTTGCTGGGCGTAGCGGTACTCTCGCTTCAGGATCACGTTTTCGTTTTCATCGAGCGCGACCACGGCGGACGCGTCCGGAATCGTGACGGTGTAAAAGTCCGGGATTCGCATTTGGCTGGCTAGCTCGACCTCGTTTTTTTGAACCTTGAGCCACGGATTGTCGACGATTGTTTTTGTGTTCACGGTTTTCCATGGCTGGAGCGGCTTTGCGTTCATATCCTTGTTTCCTTTCTTTGTTTGATGGATTCATTGTATCGCACTTGAAGGAATCGTTAAATATTTATTTTTTGTCTAAGAGGAAAAGAGGCCGTTATCCTTTACGCTGGATATGGCCTTGAGAAAAGAAATAGCCAAGGCGGTGCTGTTCGAACCGGCGGTTGAGCTCCTGCACGGCATCGTTCCAATCCGCGGGTTCCAGCGTCTCGGTGATTTGATGAAAGAGTCCGTCGATTAAATCGAGAAATTCAAAATCGTCGAGTTGTTCCAGACGGTATTCGAGCTTTTCGCGCTGCGGATGGCTCGATTCCTGAATAAAATAAATTTTGGGCGTCCATCCTTTTTCCCGTTCGAACCATTGGTTGAAGCGCTGCCAAAACGGTTCTTTGACCGGCAGATCGCGGACGATGTATACGAGCTGGGTTCGAAACGTGGCGGGAAATCGGTCATAGATCCAGCCATCGTGCTTTTTGTACGCGTCCAAACGTTGCGAGTAGAGTGTATAGTTCATTGGATTCTCCTTTCTTTTTACGAACCTATTTTACCATTTATTCTGTGTTTTATAAAGATTAAATTCAGTTTATTTATGTTTTATTCAAAAAAAACTCTGGTTGTTGTTCCAGAGTTTCTTTCCTACATCGTTTTCTGTTTGTGCTTTTTATAGGCGATCAAACCACCACCACCGATTGTGGTGAGCAGCACGCTCAACGCGCCGGCGAAAAACATGTTGTCTTCCTCCTGCTTTTTCTCCTCGCCTTTTCTGTATCCTTGAAGGTACGCCGACTGGAGGTCGTTGTAAATTTTGTACTTTTTGTATTTCGAGAAGGTCGTGTCCTCTTTCTCTTTCCCTTCCAAGCCGTCTTGATAGCCTTGTTCCTGGATGCTCGCTTTTTCGGCTTTCAATTTTTTTCTATTTCCTGTACGGACGCGGCGAATTGCGTTTGATACTTCGCCTTTCCTTTTTCGGAGATCGCTTGTTTGGATTGTGGATCGGATTGCTGGTCTTGGTTCCAAACTTTTTCCTGCGCGTTTTGGCGCGCCTCGTTGGCGATTTTCTCAAAGTAATCGGCTTCGGCTTCTTGGTAGGCCGTTTGATACGCTTGCGTATACGTCGCGTGGATCACGCCGTCCGGGAAGTTTTCATCCAGATGGTCGAGATGGATTCCGTCGTGGCTGGCGTGTTCTTTCGCCACTTTTTGCGTAAAGGCGGTTAGTTCCTTTTCGGCGGTATCATAGCCGCTGCGGAACGCCTTTTTATAGTTTTCGGATTGATCCGCGGGTTCTTGAAACGACAGGTTTGGATCGTTTTTCTTTTGGTCGTATCCGAACTGGTACGCTTTTTCTTTTTCCTCGTTTAACTGTTTTTGCGCTTCCGCAAAGCCTTTTTCGTAGCCTTCCTGGTACTTCGCGCTTTTTTGGTCTTCTTTCAGCTGTTCGATGGACAAATCATCGTGGATGTTTTTCCATTTGTAGTCGAAGCCTTCCTGATAGCCTTGGTCGTATTCTTTTTGTTCCTGGATTCGTTTTTCTTCGGCCAGCCGCAGCTCTTCCTGGTGCTTCGCCTCTTCTTCCTGTCTTTTTTGTTCCGCGATGCGGGCTTCTTCGGCGATGCGCGCCTGCTCGTCTTGCGCGTCGTAGGCTGGCGTCGTCGCCTGACTTCCGCTTGACGAGCCGCCTCCGTTGTGGCAGTGGTATTCGCCATACGACAATCCCCACTTTTCGCAGTTTGTTCGGCAAGTGTGGCATCCGCTGCCATCGGTGCGTCCGGGATGGGCCTGGCAGGCCGTGATCATCGGGGCGTTGACTTTTTGTTCTTCTTGTTTAAACGAAATCGCGGTGATCGCGGAAACGGCTAGCGTGCAGCCGCCGATCATGATCAAACCTTTCTTTGCAATCATATTCCTCTCTCCTCTCTGTATAGTATTATATCGCATGATTGGAGGATTTTGATTGTTTATTTGAGAAAATTTTTATTTTATCAACTCTTTAAATGAACTGGTCATGTTTTTATTACGGCACAATTAATGAATATGATTAGCATAGTCTTGCTAGGCTGAATTCCTTTATTTTTTATAGATTTGAAATATTCAAACTAATTATTTCCTGTTCCAGCTTCACATTGTGGTCCAGCATATAATGAATACACTCACCATAAATAAGATCCTCTTTTAAAGTACATAGCCTCTTTTGATCTTGTTCAGTCAAAGGCTGTAAACAATTAGAATAAGTCGGATTTCTCAAATCATTTTTATTCATATGGAAAAGCTGAAAATTTATTCCAGTTTGTTCGCACAATTTTTTATGAATCCAGAAACCACCTGCATCAATATCACCAAAGTGACTATATATTTTATCTGGATTATCTTTGAAAAGTTTTTTAATGAATGCGATTTGCGCTTTTGTAGCAAATCCTCCCAAATACATATAACAATATGGATGGTTCATTCGCAAAAAGGACGTTTTATTTTCAATGGTCATAACCTCTTCACACCTTACTGAAATAAAGCTTACTTTTTCTATATCTTGAATAGAAAACGAAACACCACCTGAAAAACACTCAACATCAATTTCTTTACCGTACATTTCGATCGTCATCGGCCCTTTCAAACAAATTTCCTGCTCTGTGTCATATATGTTAAAACGTTTTAATAAATTTTCATCGTCAAATCTTTCTTCATCGATAAAGGACAAATATTGGGAGAGTACTCCATTCACTTGGAATTTTCTTTTATTTTCAAAATATTTTGAATCTCCAAAAATCAGCATTGACGCTTCTCTTAAATACAAAAATTTTTCATTCGTCTCCAAAAAAGATAAGATTTTTAAAATATCCTCCTCTTTTTCAAGATCAATTTGCATCAAGGTGTTTTTCAATGCCTCAGTAAGTTCAGAAATATAAAAATCAACGATTTTTCCTCTATTTTTATATTTTTTTAAAATATTTTGCAGTTCATTGATTATAAAAGATCTAGGGATAATTCCATATTTTTCCGTACCATATTCTTCCAATAAAGGCACTGACTCTTCGACTAAATAAATCTTTTCATAGTCATCACTATGCTCTATTTTACTCACAGTGATAAATCCTTTTGATTCCAAGGCGAAAATAGCTTGATTAACAAAATTTTTCTCTTCAAGATCCACATTGTACTTTGAATAATTCTTTAATATTCTATTCGTTGAGATACTAATTCTCTGTTTTATTTTCCGGTTTTTATACTTCTTTAACCGTCCATATTGTTTTTTCAATAACTGTTCGATGATATTTTTTTCATATTTATTCATTAAATTCAACCCATCCGACCGTCATATTGCTTTTACTAATTTTCTTGATTGGAATCACAGCGGCGCATTCTTTCCCAATCGAATCCAGTTTATTAGGTGGAGCGCAAAAAATAACCTGGAAACTTTGGGATTTAAAGAAATTAAGCATAATCTTTATATTTTTATCACTCATCTTCTCGAATGGCTCATCAATAAAAACCATTCGAGTCGAATTTTGGCGTGCATTATAAATCATAGCCAACGCAGCCGAAAGAATGATTGTATACGGAATCTGGGTCCCGGCACCCGAATTATACCCTGCCAGTTTTGACAATCGCCCGTTTTTGATTTCTTCATTGTTGACGATTACTTCATATTCCATATAATTTCGATAGTCGGAAAAATCAACCAGTTCATTGTTGTGCTCTTTCGCAACAATTTTATTAATGATTTTTTTTATTTCCTCTTCCTGCTTTATTGCCTCCTTTTCGTCAAAGTCATTCATCCCTTCAAGTGTTCCCTGTAAATTGCCAATTTGATTGTTTTTTTTCAAATATTCCGCATAATCAAGAATTTTTGCATAGTCCGTCGTTCCTGAAACGTTTCGCACATCAAATTGATAAGTAGTAGAAAACTGCAATTTTCTTAACTGTCTATTAATTTCTTTTATATCAGCATGGGCATCTTCGATATTTGTCTTTATTTTTAAAACAAATTCGTTTTTAAAAATATTTTCATATTGTTTGGTTCGAATTGCTAATTTTTGTTTGATGTCTTCGAAATCATCTACTTGCAGTCTATTTTTCCTTTTTCGATAAACCTCTTCGCTTTGAAAATCAACCGGTAACTCCTCTTCCTGATATTTTCCCATATTATAGTTCGACTGCTTTTGGATAATATCTTTTTCACAACTGCTTTTTTCTCTTTCGGCTCTCTCTCGAGAACTCGGAACTAACACATCGCCGGATTCCCGTTCTTTTGCTAAAAATAAATCATACTCTTTTTTTGCCTCGCGAAATTCACTTAAATAATCTATTGAAAACGCATCAATTCGCCCGTTCTTTTCTTCAATTGATTTTGTGAGTTGCTCAATTCCTATTTTTAATGAGTCATTTTTTTGTTCTAACTGAATTTTTCTTTTTTTGTTTTTCTCAATGCTCTGGTTCAATATAACGAGACTCGATTCAATTTCCGCTATTCGTTCAACCAGCGCCATATATTCATTGTTGTTCTTTAACGCATCTTCAAGTTTTTGAATACTCGCTTTGCATATCTCGATTTGCTCCTGTTTCTCTTTCATTTTCACTGGCGCTTCAAAATCATATTGTTTATTTAAAGCTTGAAACATATTGTCAATCGCCATTTTTCTTCTTTGCTGTAAATAAATATTTTCCCTAATTCGCACTTCTTCCTCTTCTAATTCTTTCTTTTCCTTTAACGCTCTTTCTTTATTAAGAAGCACTGCATCTTCTCCAAGACAATATGAACCAATCTTATTAAAATTTAAAAAAGAAACTGCCATATTTCGGCTAATCTTTCCTTCTTTGGAAATCGCATTTTCATGCACAGAAACTTTTTTCTTTTCTACGGCATGGATTCTTCCTAACCAGTAAGCAAAATATGTATGTGCAATTTTGTTTTTGATCACCAATTTGTTCAGCAAAGAGTCTTCGACAATTTTTGGTTCCTTTCGGCTTAACAATTTCGTATTCACTAATTCGACATATTTATAGCGTGAACGATCCATCACTTGATCCGCAATATCGAAATATTCCGGTTCCACCAATACGCTATAGCGATGCCAGCCCAAAAACGTTTCGATTGAATTTCGCCATTCTTCATCCTTTAATTCCACTACATACGCACTGGAAAACTTTGCTTCACTCTGGATTCCCAGAGATTTGAATTTATTATTAATTTCATTAAGCAATCCATATTGATTAGGTACTTTTGAATAATCCGGAAGATTTCGTTCGCATGTTTTGATTACTTGATCAACCACAATTTTTTCCTCTTCCATCTGCTTTAAAGACCCTTTTAAACGATTTATTTCTACTGCATTCTGCTCAAATAAATGTTTAACAGTCTCCCTCAAAGAGTCCACTTCTTTTCTTGCCGCAGAAGGATCATCCAGGTCGGATACATTCAATGGCTTCATTGCAAGTTTGATTGTTTCCATAAATTGTTTTATTTGTTTGAATAAAATCTTTATCTCTTTTTCTTTTTCAGATAATTCTTTCATTTCATTACCAAGTATATCCAATTTTTCCTTTTCTTCCCGAATCGCTTTTGTCGCATCCATTTGATCATAATGCTGCAACGCTTTCCTCAACTCCTTATCTTTTTTCTCTTTCTCCAATAATTCTTGGTCTATACGTTTTGCTAACATTTCAATTTCGCGACAATGCTCTTTCATCTCTTTGATACTATTCTCTTTTTCTTTCTGGTTCGCCAAAAGATCTTTGTAAACCCTTTTAATGTCATCTTTTGTTAATCGAGAGCAGATTCGTTTATAGTCATCAAACGCTTTTAAAATCGCATCCAATTCTCTAATTTCTTTTTCAAGGATAGTAAAGGACTTCGTGATTTCTTCAATGCTTTCTTTCGCTTCTTTTAATTTGTTTATATTAATCTTTTTCTCTTCAAGCACGGATTCCTTAATGAACTGCTGAATCTTGGCTTCCGGATTGTATGTCATAATGTTTTTCAATTTTCGCCGGTATTTCATAATGCCATCATTTTGCAGTTTTAATCCGGTCATAGCCATGAATTTCTCAATGCCATCTTTCTTGTTGTTCATTATTTTTGCTTGATTTTTAATGCCGAATTCTTTTGCATTTAAAACAAATTTTTTTCCTTCCGATTCACGAAAAAATGAAAGATCTTCTAGTCTTTTTCCATCTTGTGCATACCAAAAATTATTTACATTATCACTTGAATCTGTTTCAAGTATCACACCCAAGACAAAATATGTATCATAAAGGGTATTATGATATTCTAATGCAATATGGGTATATACGCTTGGGTGAGAATCACTTGATCGCGCGTATTTTTTATTGTCTGGATCAATTAGGCATCTGGTATAAGAAGACAATGTTCTTCGCCCAGTTCCGACTCTAGTCGCCGACGTTGCTTTATTAAATTCTGTGTCACCTGTAAATGCGTATTTGATCGCATCAAGAATCGTTGATTTTCCGCATTCATTTTCGCCGGTAATCAGGGATAAACTTCTTCCAATAGGAATCGTTTTATCAACAAACCCATACCAGTTTATTAAATATACTTTTTTCAAAAGAATCTCATTCATTGCCTCTCCTCCTGCGAATCAAAAGTTTCTTCATTATGGTTTAACTGTGGTGCCATTTCATTTACTATTTGAATAAACTGGTTCTTATCCATAGCAAACTGCAAAGTTGGATACAAATGAATAATGGTATTTTCTTTAAAATCCGTATCCGTATAATATATTAAACTAAAACGTTTAAATCTCTGGAGTGCAGTTTTCAATTCAGTTAAAGACCCCATAATTATTCCATACTGTTTTTGCCGGTCGATAATATCCCCGAACTCGACGTATACTTTCTCGAATTTTCCAAATCTTTCCAAAAACAACATCCATAAAATAATTAAAACCAGCACTTCTTTGTTCGAAAAATTCACATGATTGATTTTCTTTAATCCCGCTGTCTCCATATCCTCTTCGTTTTGGATAAGCATCGCATACTTTAATTCTTCATCAACAACAAGATCATACCCGATTATTTTTAAATAATTCGACATATCGATCCTGTTTGAAGAATAAGTTAAATAATCATAAAGTACAGGGTCTTTTTCAGAAACAATAAACGTAGAGTCCAAAAGTTTTCTGATGCATTTTTTAAAATTCAATAAATTTTCATCCTTTAGATGATCCAAAAAATCAAAATTTCCCATTATTTTTTCCTCTTTACTTTCATATTTGTAATTATTCCTACAGGAGTTTTATGCATTCCATCTTCAGTTTCAACAATAAAGCCAAAATCCTCGTCGCCTGAATAGATAAAAGCAGAAACAAACATCAATGCTTCTTCTTTGCTTTTAGTCATTCCGCTTTTTACATATGGCATGCCACTGACTTTGAATAAATTATCAAAATAACGCTCTGTTCTTTCCACAGAATAAGGATTAATCGAAGACTTCATCAATTCATTTGTAATTCCCATTTTTTCCTCCTCACTCAAATCCTTCGTTTCAACAACAGCAGATCCCTCATTCAACCGACGATGTTTTTTGTGTTGATACGATTTTCGGGATATATATTTTTGAGATTCGATTTGGATGCATCCATTCAGTTTTTCTAAAATTATCTGTTGTTCTTCCTTATTCGACTCTTTGATAACCATAAGAATCTGATCCATTAAAGATTGGATATTTTGCCCATTGCTCGTAACCAGACGTAATCGAAGATTGGCTAATCGAAAATACTTGTTTATACTTTCGTCAATTTTTTCCATATACTCAGGATATTCAACTGTAATATAGAAATATATTTCATCAATATATTTTGTAAGCTGGTCCTCTGCTTCCTCTTCTTCCACGTCCATTCGTACGCTATATTCCTGAATCGCTTTTTTGAACAACGTATCATGTTTAAACCCGCTTAATTGCTGGGCAACATCTCTTAATATTGCTGGAATAAGGCCATTGTTTTTCATATAAAAATAATCTTTAAAAAATTTTTCGAGAAACTGGTCACTGAGTAAGTAGTGACCTATTCCCGACAAATCATTAATTTCTGTGATTCGGCTCATAATGATGGAAATGCTGTCTTTTAAATCCAGAACTTCATTTTTCAATTCAGCTTCGTTTTCCATTAATGGAACAAGGATAGAAGAATATGGCCTGTCTTTTCTCACCGAGTTAGTACTGTATACACTTTTTAAAATTTCATCCATGGAAAGAATCCGATTCGAAATGGCTGCATCATTTTTTCGATTCATGAGACTGTTCAGAAAATCAATCAATCTTCTACAGTTCGCAGCAATATTTGTTATATATTCTCCATTTCTTCCAAGTTCCGGTTCTGTTAGCCAGCTACATTCCTGAAACTTTCGAATAATTTTATCCGCATCCCCTTCATCAAAGTTACTATCTAAATCCTCGTTTTCGACGCGATATGTTTTATTTCTTAAAAAAATTTCTAGTGTATCCTTTACGTTGTCTTTATATAAAACAGGCATTTTTTTTGAATATTCAATAAGTTCTGTAATACATTCGAAATATACTTTCTTATTTGGTCCAATTAAAGGATTAAAAAACTTCTCATTACCCAGCGTTTCAAATAAATCCATTATATTTGATCTCCCTCTCTATCGGTTTCATTCCTATTAATTTCATTTTATAAAAAAAACGCATGAAATTAAATATAAAATTTCTTTAATTTCTATCTTATTGGAAAAAAATTTGAAATATTTAATACCTTAATATCCATGAGTTTTACAACATATCTTCTATACAATATTTTTATACGATGCCTAATTAAAAACGATAACTTAAACTGTTTGATTCATAAATGCTTTGTTTTTCAAGAGGAAATAAAAAAGGCAGACAACTTCATTCCGTCATCTGACCGTTTCTTAGAACCATAAAATTTCTTGGGAAACCCCTAAAGATTTTGGTTACCCAAAAACCACCAGTTTAGCCAGTGGATATTTAGTATGGATTTCTCTTTGTATTTATTTTTTCGAGATAGTCTTGCATGGCGGATTGAGAGGACTCTTTCAGCGTACCGGGTGGACCTAGTTAATGGAATGCTCAATCCGTAGCATCGCAATCTCGACTTCTTATATGCTATTATTCAGTTCGTCTATCAACCACGATAAAGGAAATAACTCTATTTCTATTTTGTTTTCCGACATTTTAAAACCCTTTCCATCGACCTTTTGAAGTCCCTGTTCGTGCGCACAGGATAAGGGTTAGGAATTCGTTCAGCCGGTGTACTGATGATTTTTTGAATTCGTATCGCATCTTCAAAATTCTTCAAAACAAATCTTTCCTCAAAACTCGTTGTCTTCATAATTGATTCCTCCTTTCAATTAAACTAGAGCTTAATCAAATAGTTTATTCATGAACTCTTCTAAACTTGCCGGCTTTTGTTCTGTTTCCACAGTTTTTCTCGACATTCAAGATGCACAAGGGCCAGCGCATAGCTCAAAAATCTTTCCAATCTGCACAAAAGAATGGCAGTCCATTTATTTAATTTGCATAGCATTTCCATACATTTGAACTTCCTTAGTGCTCTTTAACAAATTATATTTAACCTTTACCATTCCATATCCTTCTTGATTTTCTTCGCTCCTCATTGATTGTGTCAAATATACTTCGGCCGAGATATTTTCATAACAATCAATAATTTCTTTTTCCGGTAATTTTGAATTACCACATATATAAGACGTACAAACCGAAATATCTATATCAGAAAATAAATCCAGCGCTTTATTCGCAGTTTTCGATCCATGGTGAGGAATCTTCAATAAATCAATATCTTTTATGAAAATAGGCGGAAGTTGTGACCAGGCATTATTCTCTATATCTCCCGTAAAAACAAGATATTTGTTTCCGAGAACAAGCACAAAACCAATAGAATTGAGATTATTATCAATTCTATTCAAAAACTGATTAGCCCTTAAAGAATGAGATGGAGGAGCGAATGAATTAATTTTTAATTGAAATTCTTGAGTTTGATAAATGAATTTCGGTTTAGGCCAGTGATAAAATAAAACATTTTTACCATCAGAAACACTCATGACTCTATATTTTTCTGCGGATTGCACCACTTGTTCTCGAAGATAGCTAAATAGTTTTATTACTTCCTTTGAAAACTTCTGCGGTGAAAGTTCCACTCCTTCAGGAATCAAAATAAGAGTATCTTCATTTGAATAATTTTTAATTATATCTTTCATTCCCTTGGAATGATCACCGTGAGGATGAGACCAGCAAATAATATCTATCCATTGAATACGCTTTTTCACAAGAATTTCTTGAATGAGATTTTTATCTTTACAATGGTAACTGTCAATCAACACACAAAAGACTGCCCTTCCATCTACTTCAACAACAATCAAAATGGCCTCACCCTGATTTTTATATCCAATAATATATACCTCTAAATAAAATTCATTTTGGATAAAGTATGGAAATGACTGCATTATTTTCCTTTATATACTTCAATAATTCTTGAATAAACAGGCTTCTCTACTTTTACATACGGATCTTTCACAACCATTTTTGGAGACGAACGCTTGAAACTATGCACTGCTCCTTCTCCAGAAGAATGGGTTTTACCATGAACACGCAATGGTTTAAAATTTTCATTTTTTTTATACATTCTTATTCACCCCTAATATATCCTCATCTTTGAATTCCTCTTCAGAAAGTTTTCTAATAAAATTATCACTTAAAGATTGGGTATAGATATTAAAAATCAACGAATTCATAATTTTTAAGTATGACTTATCGACTTTTGATTTATCAAACTCTTCCGCCTCTTTAAATACGTCAATATCCAATAAATATTGATTCCATGGTTCCAACATATCGTTATTTGTGATTGTTCCCTTTACAAGGGAAGCAGTATATTGAACTTGAAATTCATTTTTAAATAATTTACTGCTGTTTTGAATTTCCTGAAAATCATCATCAAAGATACTTAAAATAGATGGATTGATATACTCTTTTAAATCAGTCCCCTCTTTAATAAGACAGATATTCGTTTTTCTCAATCCTATTCTGTGAAATTTAACGAATCTTTCCTCACTTAACTTACAAATAACAGAAGTAATTAAATCAATATAATGTTCAAACGTTGTTTCATTCGCGGAAATATCTATATCAAAAATAATATAATTTTTTGAAATTTTAAAAACCTTATTATTCGGACTAGAAAATTCATATACTGTAGTATTTTTCACTTCTGTTTTATTATCTACTCCATTGAACATATTGACATTAACAGAAATATCTTGTTCGATTTTTTCTTTTAACGTTGTATACCCTCGGTTATATAAATTGTTTTTTAAATCAGTGATTTTCTTTTCCACATCCATATCCAATAAGCCAGAATAATCCAGTCTGAAGATCAATTCTTTCAAAAAATTATTCTTTAAATTTAGTCCCTTATCCATTATGATTCACCCATCTCTTATATTTGGTATATTATAGCATATCGGAACGCTTAAATTAAAGGCATAGATTGGCTCCATTTCCTCTTGCAACAAATTCAACGACAATATATTTTCTTCTTCGTTCTTTTTTATTCGTCATTTTTAAACGAATCACCTCGCCTAAACTTACGTTCTGCCGAGGTTTTCAGTCCGAAACTACCGTGCCTATCCATAAGATATCTTTACTGGCTTATCTCCTTCGATTATCACAAAGAATGTCTTATTTCATTAAATCCAAGAAAAGAAGGCACAATCAAAACAATTTCATTTGTAAAGTATCCTCTTCTACCATTCCAGAAACCAATTCATCCGCAATTCTCGAATCCACGATTCGCATCACTCGACCTTCTTCCGCATCTTCTCCAATCAAATTGATGTTCCCGTACCAAACGATTTTTCGATCGATGACCGCGAATTGTTCATACAAATTTTTTCTAAAAATCAGCTTGCCGTTTTCCCGTTCCAAATTAGAATTATCGTTGCTTTCATTTGTAAAAATATAAATTCGAGATCCATGATTTTCCATTTCTTCAAATAATAATTTATATTCCTTGAATGTTTTCCATGATATGTTTGAACAACAAACCACAACTTCTCGTCTTGCCTGGTTCAAGTCTTTCTGAAACACCTCTTTGTAGTTTTTCTCATCGTAAATGCATTGTGTGGCATGCGTGAGACAATCACGTTTTCTTTCCCCGCATAATCACGATTCAGTCTCCCTACATATTGCTCCACATTCACATCGTTTTTGAAAGGGGTTGTTAAAAACAAAGCATCCAGTCGAGGATAATTGAATCCTTCGCCAATATATTTGTCAATCGCAATCAAAATCAACGATTCATTTTCACGAACTTCCTTCATCTTCCTTCGGATTTCACTTCTTTCTCGCGGTGTTTTGCCCCCTTGTAAGAGAAACATTTGATCCGATACGCCTTCCAATCGCCGATATAAATATTGAGCATGCCTTCTGGACCGTGAAAGAACCAATGGCGTCCGCCCTTTTTTAACTGCTTCCTGAATATCCTTGACAATCAAATCGTTTCGTCTAACGTTTTCGATTGCCATTTGATACGCTTCCTGGATCTTTATCTCTTTCTCATTCACCAAACGAAGCGATGTAAATCTTGGGACAACCAGGTGCTGGATCCCTTGTTGCATGGCGCGATCTCTGGCACTGAAACGATAACGAATCGGTCCAAAATACATAAATATTTTCGGCTCCTGCCCATCTTCCCGTTTTGGCGTAGCGCTAAAACCATAACGATAACGTGCCGGAACTTTCTGAATGACTTGCTCATAGGTTTTTGACGGAATATGATGGCATTCATCCATAATGACCATTCCATATTGATGTAAAAATGGGTGCTCACTTTCCTTTTTTGAAACCGATGAAATCAAAGCCACGTCTATTTTTCCGGCGCATGTATCCTTTCCCGCATAAAGAACCCCAATATGACTTTTTCGAACCTTTTTTCGACCCGTAGGCGTCTTATATTCAGGGAGCGGCTCGTCCCAGGAAAGAAATCGTTCCAGCTCTTCAACCCATCCATTCAATATTTCTGTTGTATGGACCAAAATCAAAGTGCTTTTCTTGATTTGCGCAATCAGACTGGCGCCAACCACGGTCTTCCCGAAAGCTGTCGATGCCGATAAAATTCCATAGTTATGTTTTCGCAAAGAATCCACTGCCTGTTGCTGCCGGGGATATAAGTTCCCTTTCCATTGAACTCGTAATGGATATCCTATTGCCGTCTGATCTTCAATTTCATATTCAATCGAAGCCTGGTTCAATTTTCCAATAAGATTTTCTTCCAGTCCGCGAGGAATCGCGATATACCGTTCAAAATTGTCATAGCAAGCGATAATTCGCGAAAGTCCATGTGTCGAATATCCCATTCGCTGTGTTTTATAAAATTCAGAATTGGAAAACGAAGCAAGACGGCGAATTTGATTAAGGAGTCTTGGTTTTAAATTTGTGGTTTCCACATACAATTGATTCGCACGGACCAGTTTGACCGTTCCGCTTACATCTTCTTGAGCAAAAATCAAAGATGATGTATTCCACGGTTTCTCTTCTTCCAACGCACAGATAGAACCATCAAATAACGGTCCTAGCAGATCGTTATAATCCCATTTCTGAATGCAGTCATCTATCAATTCTTCTGAGATTTTTTGCGTATGTTTTAACGCTCGCCATTGATTCGGATATGGATTCCAATGTTCATCCACGAAAGCGCTGTTTCCGTTTTCAACGCTCGTCCCTGAAGCGGCAACGCGACTAAATTACCGATCTTCCCTTTTTCCAGCCAATCCTGAGCAGAAATCATCCGATCATACGAGGCAAATGATTTCAGCTCGATCGATTCCGAGCCATTTGTCAATAAAAGCGTTCCGAATTTTCTGGCTTTACTCGCTTGAATCGGTTGCTTGAAAAACAGCCAGACATGCGCTCCATTCCCGGAACGGGATCGTTCCACAAGGCATGGAACATGCAACACTTGACACATCTTTCGCAGCGCATCCACTTCCACCATCCACTGATTTCCAAGCATTTCGTGATCATCAAAATCAAAAACCAGGAAATTGCACCGTCCGTCCGGGAGCAATGGATAAACTCCAATCACGTCGGAACCGTCTTCCTTTTCCCTCCTTTAAATGCGCCATAAGAACCGGTCCTGTTATCGAAAGATATTGCCTGTTATCGCATTTCTGGCATGAAATCGACATTCCATGTTTACGCGGACAATACCCATCTTTCCAAAAATTCGCGCATTGCGGATAATAGCCAGCCATGCCCGTCTTTGAATTCGGCTTTCCAGACCGTTTTGCGTACACATCACTTCTTCCACGAAACATGGAATAGAAAAAACGCACATGCACTTCTGTGATTTTTTCGTCATGAATAAAAGGCAATGGATCAAATTCAATTTGATGTTTTTCCAAAAGCGATTTCAAATACTCGTTCTCTTTTTCCAGTCGTTCAACCTTTTCTTCCAAACCTTCTTGATACAATGAACCATTCATATTTTTATTATAGCGTAAAGAATGAATCCAATCAGTACCATAAGGATGTCTTTTCTTTTTCACTCGCTTTGACCACGATCTTTTCATGCGAAAAGGAATCCAGATCACCTGTTCGGTTTAGATAGTGACAGCAATGTCTTTATTTATACGAAGCAGAAAATCATCAAAAGAGTACGAACATTCAAAAAGCAAGTAAATTAGAGATCTAGTTTAGATTGCAGACCGGCTTTATTTGATTGATTAAAGGTAATCTATATTATTAGAGTTCTCTTTTCATCACAAACATACAAATAGCCTTTCTTGAATCTTTTAGCATGGCCTCTGGAAAAGCATTAATCTTTGGCATATTGAATTCTCGTATCACCGTATAACACGATATCTCTTTTTTGTTTGGCCAGATAATTTCTATATCATTTTTAATCCTTTGTGATTTGCTTAATATTTCATGTCTATAACTAATCTTGCAATTTTTCAAATTATTTTCTTCCAAAAAACTTTCAATTTTCTTCTTCCCCTCGCTTGTTCCGTAAAAACTATGGATTTCAATACTACAATTATTTTTACTAATAATATCTGATATTTTAATTTCGCATTCTCTTTTTCCAAGAACATAATATTTTTGACATTTTTGCTTAGCTCTTTCTAACTTACTCTTATCCCTAACATCTTCAATATCCAAGTACGCTTTCAACATACGAATAGTTGCTGAACCATTTTCAAAATTATCACAAAGAAAAACGATTTTATTAATACGATTTTCATTATGAAAATAAGTGCCATCTTTTAATTCGATATTTTCATCATATAAATCATTTGTTTCTCGACAACGCTTTGACTTTAAATACTTTTCATATACCCTTACCAAAACACTATCGCAATCTCTTTTGTCTTTTGGAATATAAAGAGTATTCGAATCAGTACGCATAAATTTTTCATCGTGATTTATATTTTCAAATGATAAACATTGGTGACCCAAAAAAATATTTAAATAATTATCTATTTTTGCAAAGTTTACTTTTGACCATAACATATTATGAATCAATCGATAGTACACTTGAGAATCAAAATCACAAAAAAATTTTTCATTTCCCTCTGCTAATGCTTCTTGATGAAGACTCATCATTTTTTTAATTTCACTATACATTTGTTTAGTTATTTTTGATACCGTTTCTAATGTTAGCTCGTTTTTCTGTTGAATATCTATAAAAGCTGAAAGTACTTTTAAAAATTTTTGGTCATATGTGGCGTATTTTTTATTTTTCGAATCATATAATACAAAATAAGTTTCACTATATTGATCTTCTAGTATTTGATCACAATCTTCTATATCCTCAAATTTAATTTCTAATACTTCTTTATTAATTATTTTTAGCAGTTGTTTCGTATATACGCTTCGTCCTAAATTGATTTTTAGAAAATACATTCCCTCATCTTTTTCTTCTACATCTCCTTTTAAAACATAAATATCCTTTTGATTTTCATACCCAAGAATTTCAAATACCCAGTCTACTCCACTTTTTAATGGATAAAAATCTAATACATCAATTTCATGATCCTGCAAATTAACATGATTACGATTGGATAAAATATTCTTACAATATTCATTTTCTCTATACCATTCTGTTATGATAAATTTTAAAGAATCTAAAGGATTGCTACTTGCCATTACCCAATTTTTGATCAATTGTATTTGAAACCAGTCATCTTCTGAAAAGCTATCAATTTTCAATGCATTTATGTCTATCTTTTCTCTTTCTAATAAAAGAAATCCCAATCCAAGAGAGACTCTATTCATTATATTAGAGGTACTAATTTTTAGTGCTGAGCACCTATAATTAGATAATGCATCTAATAATTCATTTTTTTGATAACATTTACCGAATTTTTCCCTTAATCTTCCTTTAATTATAAATTCATCATTGAAACAAAAAGGATTCGTTAGCCTATATTTACCTTCATTACCCTTTACTATCATTTTATCTAACAAGACATTATATGAAGAATTATTATAAATTAAATTTAAAAAAATCTTTCTTCCTTCTTCATCTTTAAGGATATCCGAATAATCTGTCAATTGATCGTTTTTATTTAATTGATATTCATAAAAATATCCTATTATACTTCCGGCATGATCTTTTTCTACAAAAATATTTTTTTCAGTTGAATAATCCGCTATAAAATAATTTTTGTCCCTATGTCTAATCAGAATATTTCCATTATTTTTATCATAAAAGGTCATGACACCATTTTTTTGATAATTTAGCAAATCAGAAGTATCGATAATTTCACAATTCACTGATAGATATTGGATGAATTTAAGATTGCATTTTTCTTTTAGAGCTTTTAATGCCTTTTGCTCATCTATATTATCTTTAAATAATTTTACGGCAAGTTGAAGAATTCGAATTTGATAAAGACCAATAGAATTATCGATAAATTTAAAATTTTCAACTACATTTACTATCATTTTATGAAGTGGAAAAATATATTCTGAGTCTTTTTTTATTTCAAACACAAAATATATACTGTCTAATTCTTTTAAAAGAAGTTCAAGATACTGAATAGGATATTTATCTTGGTTTATCGAGAAAATTTTTTCTCCCTTGTTATACATTTTTAATTCATGCAGAAACCGCATGATCATCATATTACTATTATCTTCTTCTTCTGTTATTTCACTAACCATATTTTCTATATTTATAAAAACTCTTAATATCTCTTCAATCGTTTCGTTAGGAACATTCCCGTTATACATTTTCTGGCAATATTGTAATAGTTTAAAAAAAGCTTTTGCCACTAAAACTCTTTTTTCTGATATTTTTATAACCGAATATGAACTTAATTCTTCTAATAATTCTGCAACAAGATTTATTTGATTACTACTAGCCTCTAAAGCTTGTATATATGCTTCAATATTCGACACACTTTTCCTCCATTTTACATTTCAATTAAAATCAAAGCCTGAATAATTGTTTTATCATCCTCTTTTACATAATCTAGAGGGATTTTTTTTAAGTATTCTTTTTTTATTCTATTAAACAATCTCCTACTAATACTCTCGTTCTGAGTAGAATAATATAATTCATGAATAAAATTACTAAAGTTTAAAGATTTAATTGGTATTAAATTAAATTTCTCATTGTCTAAAAAATCAACCAGATATCTTTCCTGGCTAAATAAAAAATTATAAAAAGTTCTAAAATTATTTCCTCTGCCTTCTAAACTTTTCAAAATATCCTCGCTGTAATATTTCATACACCAATCTTGTACTTCCGGAAAAACATACCTTCCAAAAAAATAATTTATTTTTTCAATCCCAAAATCATTTTCATGCAAATACTTATTTAGCTTTAATCGCCTTTCATTTTCTAACAAGATTCCCGTATAAATATTTTCATTTAATTCATAATTAAAACTATCTTCATGCAATAAAGTTCTTCTTTCTTCTACTGTTAAATCTTTTAATCTTCCAAAATATTTTGTTTTTTTTGAGTTAATTGGTAATCCCGAAAAAATTAAATATTCCTTAATGCCCTCGTATAATTTCAAACTATCAATATTGGGCTCACAGAAAAAAATTATGTCATCCACATATCGATACATATAAAAATGTTTCTTGCCCCATTTTGCTAAAGCGCGTTCAAGCAATTTGTCTAAATACATTTCTGAAATTATCCTTGCGTAAGCAGGACCTTGAGGGACACCAATTCTATTTCCATTCTGAATACTTTTCATCAGACTATCATTAAAGTTCATCAAAAAAACAAAAATGTTTTTTGCTTCACCCTCTAAAAATTTCTCAAATGTCCTAAATACCGAGAGAAAATCAATATTTTTATAAAAATCCTTCAAATCTATATAAAACGCTCGATAATCTTCCATGAAAGGAATTTCTGTAAATATACGAATATGATTAATATAATTGCTCCATGAAGAATACCAATTAAAGAAAATAGAATCTTGTGATGTATAAGAAATTTGATAACTGAAAGATTTCCACTTCTTTTTCATTAAATAGCTTAATTGAATAGCTAAATGCGTTGTAATGACGCGATCCTTCGCTGAGAGAGATACTAATATTCGTTTTTTTTCCGGCGATTCTATTCTTTCAAAAACCTTAAAATCTTTAGGAATATAATCATTTTCTTTATTTAACTTTATTTTCTCTATTATCTCTTCATAAATCCATAAATCTAATTGTTTCAATCCACAAAGATCATTCCATATCAAAACATCTGCTACTTCATCATTAGTTCTAAGATATTTTTTTTCTTTATTTAGAATCGAGTTTAAATCGCAAAAAGATTTTCTTTCATTTATATTTTGGAACTTCTTCAAAATATTTTTGTTTAAATTGCACCGTCTTAATAAATAGCAAAAACCAGTTTCATTTTCATCTAGATTATCTTCCATCTCGATATTATATATTTGATATAAATATCCGAACGTAGCCGGATAATATTTATCTTTTAACCTAAAAATATTAATTTGCGTCTTCGATTCATCATAATTCGGAAATTTTTTCAATATATTTTTAAGTAACTGTGTACTAGAATCACATTGGGAAAGAGTTCCAAAGAGAACCATCCAATCTTGATGTAAACCACGTCCACTTTCCATTCTTTTAAAAATTTGTCTAAAAACATCTGTTTCTGATAAAACTTCTATTACCTTATCTGGTGTTACCTCTACATCTTCTGTCAAAACAAATTTATAATAAATCGGTTTTTTAGATTCCTCATCTGATTTTTCTAGTTCCAATACTTTGATAACTTCATCAACATCATTCTGCTCATATGAGCTTAAAATATTTAATTGTTCTTTATAAAAATCTAACGAATCGATATCATCTTTTCTATAAAAATTTCCATAAAAAAAATAAGATTTATCTCCTGATTTATGCGATGATAAAGGAAATTTAACTTGTTTTCCAACTATATTATTATAACTACTTTCAGTAGCTGGGAACTTATCTAGACTCCATTTTTCACTATTTTTAATCTCACGTAATTCAAAGCATCTCTTTTCTATTTCGTTTAAAATCCGATATCCTGTTTTTTTCGATAATAACGCATTAAAGATAATCCATACATGGACTCCCCTCCGTCCAGAAAATTCTGTTAAATAACGAATTCCTAGCTTTTTAAGAGTTATAGTTAATGGCTTGATGAAGTTTTTATACATATCCGCAATTTCTGGATTCTCTTTATCTTTGCAATCAAAATCATAACATATCCATCGAATCCGATTAGTTTTATACCCTTGCTGATAGCATCCCATTGAACCGTTCCGTAAAATCATCTGCTCTAAAATAAAAGACGATAAAGGAAAGTATTTTGTTATATATCTTCCATCTCTTTGTTGTATTCCTGCTGCATGTGTGTTAACAACAAATAAATTATATTCTCGTTCTGCAATTTTTTTTATAACTTGCTCTTTTTCTGCTTTGCTATCCATTAAATTCCTCCTTCTTTTTTTCAGAGCTAAAAAACAATTATCGATATTAACTTAAATTGCCTTAAAAAATATCAAATTTATTAAAGATTAATTTATATTTTGAAAAGTAATTAATCTTCTAAAAGATTTACCATATAATTTCCAGTAGAATATATAATAACAGGTACATTTTTATATTCAATATCATTTTCGAAAAACTCTTTATCAATATTTTCTAGATTAAACTCCATTGCTCCAAGGACAATTTCACATACAGCTAACATATCATCAACTGTAACAAATCCATTAAATTTCCCTTTAAAAATCAAAGGATTCCTTCTAGAATCAGATGTTAACGCCCATCCATTTTCGATTTTTACTAAAGGGGATTGCCCCTCTTCAAATAACTTTTGATCTTTAGAATCAATAATAATCGATTCAATAAAAAAATCTTGATTTTCACGAGATAAAATTCCCATCTCAAAAGTTTTTGAAATCTTATTAAGTGCATTCGGGCTAAGTATCATTGATTTAACTTCCAAATTCCCTTTTCTGGACTCCAATTCCCCATACACTTTCCGATTCCTTAATGTTTTTAAATTTATCATATTTTTCTTTATCATAAATCCCTCTCCTTTTAATTTAACTTAATTGTATCAATTTTCAGCTTTCTTTCCCATGTTATTCTTTCTTTTTCCGACTTTATTTTTGAAACTTGGCTTCGATATGGAAGATCTTCGCCATTTGCACCAGCAGCCGGTACGTGATGGAATCGCCTGTTTCTTCTTCTATCCCTTAGCGCGTCCACGAAATACCTTCGCGCATGCGCCCAGCCTAGCTCTCTCCGGTCGTGATCCACCGGATTGTATCCCGCGTAATCGTCGGTGAACAGGGCGCCCGCCGCTTTCATTTTATAAAGAACGCCTTCCCCGTCGTTCATACACGCAGGGCAGGCGTAGTAGCTTTCCGTATAAATATCCTGGATGATGATTTGCAGCGGCAGGATCTTTACGATCATCCGCACTTTCTCCTCGCCGATCTTTACCATTCGTCTTCTGCACCAGGGACATTTTTTTTCTTCTTCTCTTGTATGGATAGATTCCAATATAAGGACATATAAGAATCAAAAACTAATATTTATATCTCACTCAAATATTCCACTTTTTGGAGAAACTCTATCTTTCTGCTTATGATTCACGTGCACATTATTGTATATTTTATAATTATAAACTGATTTAGCTTTCTCTTCCTCTGTGTTTATTGGAAATAAACATACAAGACAAAGAAAAATAATAATTAAAACAAATGCAATAAAATTTTTCATTTTTTATCCCCTACCTTAATAAAATTAACATTACAGATTATCAATTATTATAAGTTTGAATTTTTGAAAATATTATTTAGAGCAAAAACAATACTAGAATCAGTAAAGTGGAACATTTCCTGCCCTTCTAGTAAGAAATGCGCCATAAGAAAAAATCCACCTTCTTTTATATAATTGGAATAAAAATTATTTCCATATACTATTCGTTTTCTTATTTCTTCTTCATACATTTTCTTATCCGTTTCCTTTAAAAGAGACAAGAGATTCTCACATAACCCATCCATCCCTTCATTAAAATCATCTTGAAAAATTCTATTAAATCTCTTTGAATTTTTTACACGATCTAGCTCATTTAAATAAAATATATAAAATGGGAAAGAATAAAAAGTATTATTATTTCTCTCGATTATTTCCAATATTTTCTTTAAAAAAGTAATCATGAATTCATAACTTCTATATCTGTAAGCACATTGAACTAGATTTAATATTATCCATTCACCGATATTCCCACCTTGCCCATACTTTTTATGAAATTCAGTAATTTTATAATCCAATTTATTATAAACTATATTAAATGAAAAAAGATTATATAAAGATATAAATTTATCAACCACATCTTTAATTGAATCTCTTCCTGAAGAAAAGTAGTAAACAAAATAAAAGTTAAGTATCTCTTTCATACAATTCGTAAAATATTCATTTTCTTCATTTGGATATATGCATTTATAAAACTCTAAATTATCATTTACTTTTTCCAATACAGCAGGTTCCCAATGCTTATAACTTAATAGTCGATCTCTCCTTGATTTTCTTTCTTTTGAATCAAAACAAAAAGGATTTTCTTTCATTATAGTTATGTTATATAAAAATATCGATAGCTTTTCTAAAATATTTAATCGAATAAAATCATCATTATCGGTTGCATTAATAAACAAAGTTAAATTTCTCGAGTTGATTTTAACTTCGTACTCATTTGTAAAAACCTCGATGTTTTCATCCATCAAAGAGGAATCACTTATGTTCTTTTTTTCTATCGACACCAGTAAAAGAACAAATGCAAATAAATTATCATCTATTTCATTTTCTTCTCGCAAACTTCTCAAAATTTTCTCTTTATTCATCAATGATATTAAACCAAATATTGCACAACACTCTAATAAAATCACCGATAAAATTAATATATTTCCACATAATAGAGCAAGATAATAATCATCATAGAAAAAGCTTAATGAAATAACCCCAAAAATAACTAAAAGCAATAAAATGAAATTGTTCTCAATTTTTTTTGTAAACTGATATACCCTGTTTTCTCTACATTTGATCAACGTTATAAGAAAATTAAATAGAGAAATTCCCAAAATAGATTGATTAAGTTGGATGAATATAGTAAGAATCAAAGTTAAGCATCCTGCAAATAGACTTAAAAATAAAGATTCCATTGGACTAGTCCCCAATTCCTGCAAAGCACGAAGAATTGGATTTTGACTAACATCAATTACTATAGGGTTATATAAGTAAATCATTATAAAAGAATTTCTAATTATACCCATCTTCTCACTTCCCCACTAATTAAACTTCCATTTCCTTGATTTTTATTTTATCATAGAATATATAAAAGAGCATTAAGAAGTTAAGAGCGAGGAGAGACTATGATTTATAAAGTTGTTTTATCCGAAAAAGAGTTTTCTGATAATGAAGCCGAAATTATAAAGTTGTATTCATTTGATACTCTTCATTATGTTGCAATCTATGAAGAAAATTGGTGTTGCTTACCAGACCATTCCGTTAATACTAAAAATTACAAACAGAATAAATCAGAATTTTATTTTTTTGGAAAATTGTTTCCAGATGATTTTTTCAAAAAGCACCCATATTATGTAATCAGTTTTATAGTAGATAAATTCACCGGTGAATATTTACCTCACCCCAAAGGTTTTCCAGATGATTTTCTGTGTTTTTACAGTTTAAACGACTATGGGTATGTGGCTTTTTCCAGAGGAAACAATCTAGAATCACTATGTAAAAAGGTAGCGGAATCAATTAGCAAAAAAATTAATACAAACCAAATAACAAGAGCATATAGCATTATCTGTGTAGATATCCCAAAAATCACCACCTCTAATGTTACAGAAAAACCAATTTGTCTAAATTTCGAATTATAAAATAATTATAACATTACAAAGACACTTTCAAATATTTTTGGATCGAAGTTATATAGTATTTATCATTTCGGACAAATTGATAAAACTTTTAAATTGAAAAAACTACGAAAAGAAGAATTAGCGAAATTATTTGATAATATTGATAACCTTCCTAACTTTAAAATTGACTATCAGATTAGTTTAAATAATTTTGTAAAACCAAATATTCCTAAGAGCGAAGACAATAGTGAATTAAATAAAATTGCTGATTCTATAAGAGTTTCGATTGAAAAACTTGATAACATAAAAATATATTTTGAAGTTTTATCTAACTATATTTTAGAAACATTAGAAAAAAACGAAATCAACTCTAACTATTTAAGTATTTTAAACGCTTACTTTCATGTTTATGATTTTTTAAATAAAAGCCAAAAGAATAATTCATTGAATATCATATATTATACGAAACCACTCTACGAAGCTTTTATCAACAATAATCAGTCATTATTAAGAAACAATTACATAAATTTTCCAAAATCATCATATATACCAACTAAAATAGTACTATTTTATACGATATTTGGAGAGCTTTTTTCTCATATAATTTTAAATTATAATCTAGAAATGTCAGAAGAGAAAGCCATACTAACGAGTTTGGAAAAAAGTACTATTCGATCTTATAAAAGCTCTTATCAATTTATTAGTCAAAATGAAATTAGCAGCTTTTTCATCACAGCAAACGATTTACCAACACAATTAATAACTTGGCCTAATAAAGATAATCGTAAAGAAATATACAACAATTATATGTACTATAATCTTTCTCTCTCCAATTGGAAAAGAATAAAAGAAAATCTATTTTTTATTGCTCATGAGCTTTCACATAACGTTGGTCAAATATATCGTTTGCGCGAAATTCGTTATGGATTGCTCAAAGAATTTATTATTAATTTTTCAACTATAAATCTATTTAGAATGAGTTTTGCTCTTTCGCAAAAACCTATTAAAATGGAAGATTCTCCACTTTCTATGGAAGACTATAATGATTTTTTTGAAGCAATTGCCTTACCTTGGGAAGAGGGATTAAGAGAGTTTATCGAAATAAATCAGCAAAATTATTTCAGACAATCAAATTTAGAAAACAATAATATATTTTTATTGAAAAATTGCATTGATTTTTTTTCAATTAAATTGAAAGATTATAGCCAAATTGCAAGTCGGAGTATAAAGAAAAGGGTTGAAAATTTAAAAAATAACTATCCATTATATTCAAATTTTCTCAGTGATATAAATCCAGAATTTATTTTATACTCTTTTTCATCTTTTGATGAATTTGGTCAAGATATTGAATATCTTTTCCATGAATGCTTTGCGGATTTTATAGCTTTTCTTCTTATCAAGCCTTCGTTAAACGAATATATCCATTTCTATTCAAAAACAAATGATATAAATAAAAAAAACAATTTTGATAAATCATTGGATTTTTATCGAATCGCTATTGTTTGTATTGTTTTAATAAACACAAAAAATATAAACATTCAACATGAGAAAAGTAAAATAACATGTCCTATTGATAAAATAATCTTTGAGGAAATACTTAATCTTAAAGAAAAAATAGAGACTACAGATTTTTCTAAAATTAAATTTATTGATTTTTATCAAAAAGATGATATATATCCTTATTTAATGCTGTATGATAAATTAATCATTTATCTTTATGAAGTAAATAGAAACATGAGTTTTTATTTATCAAAACTAAATGATAAATTATATCTACTAAGAGCTATTTTTAAAACTGACACGGCTGAAGAAGCCATACAACTCTTATTTAAGAAAGCTTCCTCTTTATCTTTTGTTTACGAAGATTACCATAATGCTTTTATAAAGGGAAGTAGGAAATAAAACGGCGTCTTTTCGACCTCCACATCACCCGGTATCCTAGGTGATGTGGAGGTCTTTTTTTATGTAACTTATTCCTTATTTTTTGTAAAAAAAGCGCATAAAAACCCTATTTTGAAAAACAGTGTTAATTTGTATCTCTTCCATCAAGACATTTGAAGTGCCTGATTCCTATACTCCTCTGGAATCTCTATGCCCAGATTTTCTAGTTTTGTCAAATAACTTTTGATCTTACTTTCCTTTGTCTTTGTTTGATAATAATTGCTTCCCAATTCCTTGTATGATTCTCCGTTTTTCAGCATATGATATGCAATCTTCAAAATGGAATGTCCCACTGCCACGATCGCTCTCTTTTTTCCGCGATGTGCCGCGATCCGGTTGTATAGAGAGGAAAAATAGCTTTCTTTTTTCATTACGGCAGAATGCGCGCAAACCACCAGAGTACTCCTTAGCAGTTTGTTTCCTTTTGTCGTTCGAGCGCTCAGTTTTTTCTTTGCCGATTCTTTGTTTCCCGGGCTGATTCCCGCCCATGAACAAATGTGGCGATCCGTGGGAAACCGACTCATATCGACACCAATCACAGATATGATGATTTTCGCGCTGTCTTCTCCGATTCCCGGAATCTGCGTTAATCGTTTGGCCGCTTCTTTCTCCGGATCGCTCATGGCGTCGTTGATATCCTGATCCAGTTCTCGAATATGCTTTTCCAATTCATCAATATGCTTGCGCAGTTCCCGGATCATTTTGATTTGAACCGGACTCAGCACGCCATTCATATCCTCGATCAACTTTGTTTTGCTCGCTTTTAATCTTCTTGAAATCTTTCTGTCTTTGATCATCTGGTCATAAACAGCTTCATCGAATTTTTCTCCTTTCAAAATGAGATCCAAAAGATTTCTCGCGCTTTTTCCATTGATATTGGATACAGTGCCGGACAACTTGATATTTCCACCTTCCAGCATTTTTTGGAGCCGGTTCAATTCGGCGGATTGGGTTTTTACCAGACTTTTCCTGTAGCTGACAAGCTCGCGAAGTTCGCGTTGGGAGCGATTGGGAATAAAGCTGGGAATCAATAAGCCATGACAAAGAAGATCGGAAATCCATTCCGCGTCTTTGATATCCGTCTTTCGACCGGGAACATTGCGCATATGCTGAGCATTGACAACAATCGGGTTCAAGTCGAAAGATTCAAGGACATTGTATAAAGGTTTCCAGTAAGAACCGGTGCTTTCCATAGCGACGGCTTGACAATGATTTTCCAAGAGCCAATCCGCCAAAGAGAGAAGTTCACGAGTGGAAGCACCGAATTCCTTGATCTGGGTGTTCTGCTCCTGACGAAGACAGGCGACGATCAATTTCTTGTGAACATCAATACCACAACAAACCGCATAAAGATTTTCCATAAACAAAACTCCTTTTCAAATAAAGCGGTCGGAACGGCTGCGTAGATCATTTTTTTATACGTTTTTTCGACGAAGCGATCAACAGATGGTGGTGCGTTCAACCGTCCCTCAATCAATTTTTTTTACGAGTTCGGAGCTCAAAAAAGAGACGACCTCTTCCGCTAATTCCAGTATAAAGAAAAAAGGAATGAAACAATAGATTTTTGTCTAAAGTTACATTCCGTGTGGTACACCTCGGAGTATGGAGATTTTTTATGTAACTTATTCCTTAATTTTTGTAAAAAAAGCGCATAAAAACCCTATTTTGAAAAATAGCGTTAATTTGTATCTCTTCCATCAAGACATTTGAAGTGCCTGATTCCTATACTCCT
>NZ_SRYG01000007.1 GCF_004793885.1 Dubosiella muris | reverse complement strand
TGCACAAAAAAACGGAAGGATCATAAATTTTCCTTCCGTTCAATGGATTCCGTAATAAACTTCTTGTAAGAACCCTTCCTTTGTCAACGGTCTTTTCTTTTAGGGCAGGTGAATGGGTTCGGGCCGGTGCGGCGTCGTCAGGACCGGCTTGGCAAAATAGACGAGAATGCCCAGTCGAACCAGATCCAGCAAGCCAAACAAAACAATGGCGCGAAGCGGATAAAGATCAGAGGCCCAGTAGCCGTACAAACGGCTTCCTGTCCAAATCAAAAGCAGCGCTTCGACCGCCAGACAGCCCCAGACGATGGTTTTGGAACGCGGCTGATCGTAATACAAGTAAAAGACGGGAATCGTCCAAATAAACGCCGAGAAAATACAAAGCATGAACATTTCCCGGACCGCGAACACTTGCTGCAAATCGAAACTGGCGAAAAAGCTGGAAAACAGCGTGCACAAAATCGGAAACACAATCAACTCGCCATACACGCAAAGCCCCAGGCGGAACGCCATTTGCGGATAGGTGAGAGGCTCTTTGACTTCCTCTTCCACTTCCTCCTCGACGATTTCCTGAACCGGCGCAACGCCAGGCGTCGACGCGGTCGTGGTTTGGTCGAAAACGAGTTTTCGCTCCTTAGGCGCGGCGGCCATGAATTTTTGCTCGATTTCCTCGGACAAAATATGGTCGTAGAAAATCCGGCAATACGGATTGTGGTGGAAATACATGCCGATTCGAAACAAGATGAGTGCCTCGACAAACAGGAGGGCGAGGCAGGTGCCCAGCGTCAAAAACTGCGACAGGTTTTGAAGCAAGGCGTGAATGGGCACGTAAAACAAGGCCAGATTGGCCAGGTAGGCGAACCAGTAAACGATCCGGGTCCATTTTTGACCGGTCGCCAGCAAGCCGAAAGCGATCAAAAAGATCAGGACTTGCGCCAGCGCGAGGCCCAAATACACGTAGGCGAAGCCGGTGTTCGCGAAAAAGTCGAGTGTTAAAACGTAGTAAGTCATCACGTCGTAGGCGCAAATGAAAATAAAGTAAAAGATCAAATGCGCGAGGACGCGGTTTTTTGATTTATTCAAGATCATTGCATCGTTCATGAAAAAAATTATACCACGAATGGAGAAATCTGGAAAAGATGGACCGCGCTTTTTTCGCGTAGAAGGAAAAAATGTCCGGTTGAAACCGGATTTGTCGTGTGAACGGATGGTCTTTCTTGATTTGTGGTCGTCGATTCGATAAAATTTTTATGAAAAGAGGATAAGCAACATGATGAATATGAAAGCAGAAATCGAACGCGTCGTGGAAGAGTCGGGTCTGGCTTCCTCCATGAAATCGGGCTCTTTGGAAGTGCTGGCGACGCCGCAAATGGTGGCCTGGATGGAAGAGGCGGCCTGCCTTTGTTTGAAACTGGACGAGGACATCACAAGTGTCGGCACCAAAATCGACGTTTCCCATGTCAAGGCTTCGCCGCTGGGCGCGACGATTCGAATCGTGGCCACGATTACCAACGTGGAAAACGACAAGAAATTTTCCTTCTGGGTGCAGGCGTTCCAGGGGGACGATTTGATTGGAGAAGGCTCGCATGAGCGGGTGCTGGTCAACGCGGAAAAATTTGTCAACCGCACGTACCATTTCAACAAATAAAAGAAAACCAGTTCGCGATTGAACTGGTTTTTCCTGTTTTACTGCGCTGGATCCTGAAGACCTGGAAGAATCGTTTCCAAAATCTCCATATCGCCGTTGCCGGCCCAAATCATATAGCCGTCATACCCGGCGTCCTGAATGCCGTCGATTTGCGCCCGCATTCCCTGGGCGTCCACGTTGTAGCCTTGAACCCAGGTTCGATAGCGGGCCGGATATTCTAGATTGTCGAGCTGGGTCTTCGTGATTGACGAAAACTTGTACAGCGTTTCCTGCGGCGCGCTCATCGGATCGGCGATTCCCATCGCCCCGTACGAGAAATGGTCGAGATAAGGCATCGGCGAAACGACATCCACCACGTTGGCCAGAGCGGGCAGAAACTGCCCGATATCCTGGTCGTCTTTGGACACGACCGGCCACGCGAACACGTCCGCGCCGACGTAGACATGCTGGTCGGCCAGCAGCGTGTGGGCGTACGAGAGGAAGCCCTGAAGAGCCGCCACTTTGCTTTCGTCGTACTTGTTGTGAAAGTCGCCCGTCCCGTCCAGAGAATTTTGCAGCGTGCCATCCGGGAACCGCACATAGTCGAACTGGATCTCGTTGACAAACGGCGCGATTTCCATGGCGAGCGCCACGTTGTAGCGCCACGCTTTGCGCGAGAAAGCCGAAGGCCAGTAGTAGCCGTCGTGCATGATCAGATTGCCGCTTTGGTCGGTGTACGCCTCTTTTGGATTTTGTTTGGCGAATACCGGATCCTTGAATGTGACGATGCGGGCGATCATATAATACCCGGCGTCCTCGAAGCGGGTGAACAGCGCGTCCAGCTGTTCAAGCGATACGGAATCATCGACGGCCTCCTGCGGATTTTTCAAAAACTTTTTCGCCACTTGCGAATCGTAGAAAATCGTTCCATCGTCGTTTTTGATTTCTACCACGAACGCATTGATCGCGCTTTTGTCTTTCAGCTTTAACAGCTCCTGCTCATGGTTGATGAGATTCGAAAGCGAAACGTGATAGGCGTTCACGACATCCGGCATGACGTTGTCCTCGTATTGCTGCTTGATCATCGGCTTGTAGTCGATCTGGTCGATATAGGCGTCTTTGGAATAACCGCTGCCGTAATATTCGTCCCAGTACGTTAAATATTGAATGTTGGATCCATAGTTTTTATCCGCCAGCGCTTTTTGCGATTCCACATAAGCGCCGGGGACCCAATACGTTTTGTCATTTTTGGTGACTTCATACCACTTTACTACCCCCGTAGAAACATCCAGATCGTCCGGACTTACAGACACGACTTCCAATTGTTCCCCTTTGTCAGCGACAGCATCCGTAAGCTCTCCATCTTTTTGGTCGAATAAATTGATCATCCGTCGAGGATATACATATTCTGTATCGACGCATTCCGTTAATGAAGTGGCCAGATTCGCATTATCGACCGCGAAGATCGCCCCGTCGTATTCGACTTTCGAAGTCGTGTCGCTGGATTCCTGAAGCTGGACCTTGGTCCCGCGCGGCAAGGAAATGGTTTTCGAAGCCGCTTCGCCATGGTCGAAGGATAAAAGGGACACGTTCAAAACCGAATCGTTCGTTTTAATATACCGCGAAGGGTGGACGACTGAATTTAAGAACGGAATAAAATACGTGAATGATGCATAAATGAGCAGGATGACGCAATCCGCGACCAGCACAAGATGAACGATCCGTTTTACGCGTTCGTTCATATTTATCACCAGTTTAAGTGTACCATATTTATTAAAAAAGACAAATCTCAGAAAAAAACCGGAAATTTGTCTATAAATCATATACATCGAAACGATTAAACACGTTTTTTTGTTTTTTCTAAAAGTAAATCTCTCTAAAACGATATAAGTTTTTATTTATGTTTTAAAAAGAAGCGGCTAATTGCGGCCCCGGTTGCGCTTCCGCAGCCATCCAACAGCACATCGCGCAGCTGGGCGCTTCGGCCCGGCACGAACGACTGGTGGAACTCGTCCAGCGCCGCAAAAAGGACGCAAAACGCCACCACCCAAAAAAAGGATTTCGGCCGGGAGCCAAACGATTGCAGCAAACAGAAGCCAAGCAAGGCGTAAATCGTAAAATGCGCGCCCTTGCGGACAAGAAACTGCGCCCCATCCTCGCCAATCCATTTCGCTAGCCAGCGGGCGAACCAGAAACTAACGGACGACGACTCGTCGCCAGGTTGCGATGAAAACAAAAAGATCGCGAGCATCAACCCCAGCGACAAGGCGAGGAACACACGCTGAGAGCGCGTCATCGCTGCCATGACAACAGCCTCTTCGTCTGCTCGTACTGCTCGGATTCAAACCGGTACGAAGCGAGGACGAAATGATTTGGAAACTGGCGGGACATATTGAGGTCGTCCACGACGACATAGCGCTTCACGTCGTGCTCGTCGATGTATTCCCGAATGACTTGATAGCGGGGCAGTCCCGGTCGGGTCGCGCCAATCATGTAGGCGCCCAAGTCAAAAATGTTGATGATCGCCCGAAGCTGCTCCTCGTTGTAAAACAAACGCCACGAACTCGTGATGACCAGCTTGGCGTCGTAAGCCTGGCAAAGCATGCGAATCAAACCGCAGCTTTCCGGGTCGAAATGGTGAAAGATCTGGTTGACCAGTGTATCCGGAAGCCGGCCGATGCCGGGATCGTTTTTCGCTTTCACAAGGCGCTCCTTTAAAAAAGGATCCGGCTCGTAGGGCGAAAACATTTTTTTTGGCGCCAGGACGCCGTCGATATCTAAAAAAATAATGGCTTTCATAATTAAATCCTTTTTGTTCTTGTTTTCATCATACACCACATTCATGAGGTTGCAAACTTGAAATCAGGAGAAGTTCAAGCTAAAATTTTGTCTAAAAGCCCATTTTCTAGTAAAATGAGGAAAGAATTATAATAAGGTGGAATTGTGATGAAAAAAATCTTATTCTGGCTCAACAGGCAATCGCCCGCCCGCCTGCTTTCCATGGGATTCGCCGCGGTGATTTTGATTGGGGCGCTGGTACTCATGCTGCCGTTTTCGCACAAGGCGGGAACGCCGGTTCGCTTTATCGACGCGCTATTCGTTTCGACAAGCGCCGTCTGCGTGACGGGACTGACGACAGTGCCGGTCGGCGACACGTTCACGCCCATCGGATACACGGTGATCGCGATTTTGATTCAAATCGGCGGTTTGGGCGTCGCGACGGTCGGGGTGTTGTTTACGTTGCTGATTGGACGAAAAATCGGCTTGAAGACCCGGCAGCTCGTCGTGGAGGCCATGAACTTTTCGGGATACGGCGGGTTGATACAGACGGTCAAGTTTTTTTTAAAGCTGACATTTATCGTGGAAGCCGTCGGCGCCGTGCTGTCCACACTCGTTTTTTTGCCGGACTACAACGTTCCAACCGCGATCGGGTACGGCATGTTCCATTCCGTTTCGGCTTTTAACAACGCGGGCTTCGATATTTTAGGCGGATTCGACTCGCTGCTCAATTACGCCGACAATGTGCCGATGAATTTGATTACGACCGCGCTGGTCATCATTGGCGGCTTCGGCTTTTTGGCTATATTCGATTTGATCCAAAACCGGTTTGTCTGGAAACCGCTGCGCCTCAACACAAAAGTCGTCACGGTCATGACGGTGACTTTGCTTGTCGGCGGAACGATTTTGCTGAAGCTCACATCCGGACAAACGTGGCTGGAAGCGTGGTTTCAAAGCGTAATCGCCCGTACCGCGGGATTCAACACGTATCCGCTCGCCAATTTTTCCCAGGCGGCGATCCTGATTTTTTGCATCCTGATGTTTATCGGCGCTTCGCCTGGATCGACGGGTGGCGGAATCAAGACGACGACGTTTTTCATGGTCGCGTTCAAAGCGATTTCCAGCACGGTTCAAAACAACCGCGACGAGATTTTTCACCGCAAAATTCCGCGGCTGATTTTTCAAAAAGCGCTGACCGTTATGTTTTTTGGCTTGGCGGTCGTCTTTGTCGGCACGTTCCTGCTGCTCGTTTTCGAGCCGGATGTGCGGTTGTACGAGGCGCTGGTCGAAGTGACTTCGGCGTTCGCCACCGTCGGCTCGACCGTCGGCATCACGCCCCATTTGTGCACGGCGAGCAAGATCACGCTCATCCTTTGCATGTTTATCGGCCGGCTCGGTCCGGTAACGATCGCCACGTTGTGGGTGCTGAAAGGATTTAACGAGGCTTCCTATACCGAGGAAGGCGTCATGATAGGATAAACAAGGAGAATGGAAATTATGTCTAGAAAATCGAAAGAACCGGCGACGTACGCCATTATCGGCGTCGGACGCTTTGGCAGCGCGCTGGCGACGACGCTCGCTTTGGCCGGCCATCAAATCATTATTTGCGACCGCGACCCCGAAAGAGTCAAGGAGCTGCGCGATTTGACGCCGTACGCGTTTGTGGTGGAGCACATCACAAAAGAGGCGCTTGACGAGATTGGCGTGCGCAACTGCGAAGTCGGCATCGTTTGCATCGGCAACGCGATCGAATCGAGCATTTTGGCGACTTTGCACTTAATCAACCTGGGGGTTCCGCGCGTCATTGCCAAAGCGACGACCCGGGAGCAAGGGCAAATTTTGGAAAAGCTTGGCGCCGAAGTCGTCTATCCGGAGCACGATATGGGAATCCGGCTTGGAAAACGGCTGCTGTCCAACCATCTCATTGATTTTTTCTCGCTGAACGACGACACCGAGATTTATGAAATGATGGTTCCGGACAAGCTTGTCGGCAAGACGATCATCGAAACGGACTTGCGCGCCCGCTACGGGTTGAACATTATCGCCATCGAACACGGCGACCAGACCATCACGAACATTGATCCGGAGTACGTTTTTGAATTTGGCGACGGCATTGTCGTCATGGGACGAATCGAATCCATCGAGCGGTTTGAGAAAGAGTAGAAGAAACAAAATTCTTCGCTCTTTTTTTTGTTGAAGGACGGATTTCGCGAAGATGGTGATATAATCATTATGAATGCGCCGCGAGGCGCGTTCGCCATTCAATCGAACACTGCGCGAAAAACGCGTCAAAATATGAAAAGAAAATATCCGGGAGGTACTGCTATGAATGAAAACATCGTCCTTGTGACCGGCATGTCGGGAGCGGGGAAAAGCAGCGCGATGAACGCGCTCGAAGATTTAGGCTACTACTGCATTGACAACTTTCCCAAAGAGCTGCTTCCGAATTTGGAAGAGCTGCTGGAGAAAAAAAGCGCGAAATATAAATCCGTCGCCTTGTCGGTATCGGCAATCGACTATGTGTACTTTGTGAAATACTTCGACAACAACACGAATCGAATCCAAATCATCTTTTTGGACTGCAACGACGACGAGCTGCTTTTGCGCTACCGTTTTACCCGCCGCCAGCATCCGATGATCGCCTCGAACCGGGCGTCCACGCTGGAAGACGCCATTGAAATGGAACGCGACTACTTCGACCACTTGCAGGAAAACGCGCAAAACACGTTCCACGTCGACACGACGAAGCTGACGACCCAGGCGCTGGCCAACCGCATACGCCACCGGTTCCGGACCAACGAAAAGACGGAGTTCACCATTACGTTCCAGTCGTTTGGCTTCAAGCACGGCGTCCCGATGGATGCCGACGAGATCATCGACGTGCGGTTTTTGCCCAATCCGTTTTACGAGCCAAGCCTGCGTGATAAAACGGGCAACCAGGAGGAAGTGTACAACTATGTCATGACGGCGGACGAAACGCGGGAGTTCGTCAAAAAGCTGACGGACTATCTTGATTTCACGTTTGCCTCGTACGACCGTCAAAACAAGTCCCATATGATCGTCGCCATCGGCTGCACGGGCGGCCAGCATCGCTCGGTCAGCATTTGCAACTACTTGTTCGACCGCTACAAAGACACGTACCGCTGTTTTAAAAGCCACCGCGACATCGAGGACAACGCCGAAAGCGAAAGGAACGGTGATTTCCAATGAAAAATATCGTCGTGATCGGTGGAGGAACCGGGTTGTCCAGCATGATGATGGGAATGAAAAAAATCAAGGACGTCAATTTGACCGCCATCGTGACGGTCGCCGACGACGGCGGCAGCACGGGGCGCATCCGCGACGTGTACCATGTGCCGGCCATGGGCGATATCCGTCATGTGTTGTGCGCGATGTCGCTAGAGGAAAACGAGTCGCTGTTTACAGATTTGATGAATTATCGTTTCGAGGGCGAGGAGGATATCGGCGGACACAGTTTGGGCAATTTGATTTTTTTGGCGCTCATGGACACGACGGGTTCCTTTATGGGCGCCATCCAGTCGATTTCACGCATTTTGAACGTCAAAGGACAAATCCTGCCGAGCACCCTCGATGTGGTGACGCTGTACGCCTTGATGCAGGATGGAACGCTTGTGCGCGGTGAAAAGAACATTCCGACGGTCGCCAACCACATTGACAAGGTGTTTTACCAGCAAACGATCACGCCGTATCAAAAAGCGATCGACGCCATCGAGGAAGCCGATTTGATCATTTACGGCATCGGTTCGCTGTACACTTCGGTCATTCCGAATTTGATCATTCGCGAAATCTCGCAGGCGATCTACGAAAATCCGTGCCCGAAAATTTATTTTTGCAACGCGATGACCCAGCCGGGAGAAACGGACGGCTACACGCTGGAAGACCACATTCGGGCTTTGGAGAAGCACTCGTTTAAAAATCCGGTCGATATCGCCGTCTTCAACGAAAGCGTGATTCCGGATTTCGTCAAGGAAAACTACGGAAAGGAAGGCTCTTTTCCTGTTCGTCTAGGCAAGGAGAGCCATCCGTACGACATCATCAAACGCAATTTGATTTATTTGGATGAAAAGGGCCGGATCCGTCACAATCCGGACGCCGTGAAGCAAACGGTCGAAGAGATTTTGGAGCGTGTGTAATGTCGTTTACAAGTGATGTGAAAGGCGAGATCTGTCTGGACGCGCTCGACATATACGAGGCGAAGGCGCAGCTTTGCGCCCTCATGCAGGTGAAGGCGACGCTGCACATGAACTGGCAAGGAATGTACGTGGCGTTTCAAATGGAAAACGCGGGAATCATCAAGCACATTTACGGACTGGTCAAGCGGTTGTACCACGTCGAGGGACGACTGTCGGTGCTCAAAAAGATGCAGTTGAAAAAAAACAACATTTACCGACTGCAAATTTATGAGAAGGCGAGCGAGATTCTTGACGACTTGATGATTTTGAACGAAACGGGACTGCACAGCGCGCCACCGTATAAATGGACGCGTTCCGAAAAAAACGCCCGGGCGTATTTGCAGGGGTGCTTTTTGGCGAGCGGTTCGATCAACTCGCCCAAGACAACCAACTACCATTGCGAGATCACGACATCCAATGAACAGCTCGCGGCCGGCATCCAAAAGGTGATGGAACGCTTTTTTCTGCCGGCGCGTCTGATCGAGCGAAAAAACGTGTACGTCGTCTATATCAAGGCCGGCGACAAGATCGCGGATTTTTTGCGGCTTTGCAACGCGAGCAACGCGCTCTTCGCTTTTGAGGACAACCGGATCCAGCGCGACTTTTACAATCAGCTCACGCGTCTGGATAACTGCGAAGTCGCCAACGAGATGAAGACGTTTAAAGCCGCCAAAGAGCAAATCGAATGCATTCGCATATTGGAGGAAAACGCCGCCAAGCTGACGATTCCCGAAAAAATCACGCGGGTCATGGAGGTGCGCAAACGCCATCCGGAAGCAAGCGTCAACGAGTTGTGCGACGAAGTGTACAAGGAGTTTGGCGAGACGATTTCCAAATCGGGCATGAAGCACCGGCTTTCCAAGATCCGGACGCTGGCGGCGCCATGGAGGACAATGGATGAAAAAAAAGATTAGCTGGGCGCTGGGGCTGCTTTTGCTTTGGGGATGCGCCGCGCCGGTCGAGCTGCAAAAGCAGACGTTTACGATCGAATTGGGCAAAGACGTCTACGCCAATCCGGCTTTGTATGTCAAAGACGGCAAAAACTACCATACCGAGGATATGAGCGTCGTGTCGGTGTCGCGCGGCATCGCGAAAAAGGAAAACCGCTTTATCTCGTTAGGGAAGGAGTATCTCGTCGTCGGAGAATACGATTTTAAAATCAAAAACGGCTCGCAGGAAATCCCGTTCCGGATCAAGATCAAGGATACACAGCCGCCTACCTTGACGAACACGCCCAAGGAAACGAGTGTGGCGGCAGGATCCGTGATCGACTGGGACAGCGTGTTCGAGGCCAACGACTTGTCGGGCGTCAGCTACGAGGCGCCGCTGGGCATCACGGACGCGGTGGGGGAGCAGGACATTGTCGTGAAAATCACGGATCGTTACGGCAACAAGATCGAACAGCCGATCAAGGTGATCGTCCATGGATAGAAAGCTGACGATGACCAAAGGCGACCGCATCCTGATCGTCTGCATTATGCTTGTCGCGATTGGGTTGATCGTTCCGATCTTTTTTATGGCGCCCGACTCCACGGTCGCCGTCGTGCAAGTGAGAAACGAGGAGCAGCTGCGGATCAGTTTGCTCAAAGATGGCAAATATGCCGTGGATGGAACGCTTGGCAAAGTGCATATCGAGGTCAAAGACGGGGCGGTCCGGGTCGAACAGGAAAACTCGCCCCACCATTACTGTTCCCGGCAAGGATTTGTCGACAGTCCGAATACGCCGATCGTCTGCCTGCCAAACGAAACGGTCATTACGATTGAAGGGGAGCAGGCTGGAGAGGATGTGCAAATTCAATGAATGTGAAAAAGAGTGTCATTTTGGCGTTCTTGATCGCGCTGGGCATTATCTTTCAGCTGGTTGAAAGCTTTTTTCCCGTCGTGATGATCGTGCCGGGCTATAAAATCGGAATCGCCAACATCGTGGGACTGTTCGCGCTGTACGCGTATGGACCGAAAGATCTTTGCGTCGTGTGCCTGGGACGAATCTTTTTGGCCGCGCTGCTGCAAGGCACGCTGTTTTCTGTTTCGTTCGCGTTGTCGTTTACGGGTGGGATCCTGTCCATGCTGGCGATGATCGTGGCGTATCGTTTGCCGTGGTTTTCGATTTATGGTGTGAGCGTGCTGGGCGCCTGTTTTCACAACGTGGGGCAGGTGCTGGCGATCACGTTTGTTTACCAGCAGTATTTTATGCAGTTGTTTTTGCCGGTTTTGCTGGCGCTTTCGATTGTGGCGGGTCTATGTATCGCCTTGCTGGCGGGACAGATTTTGAGACGAATGAAAGGAAGGTTGATTCGATGAAACGATTTGAGCAAAAACCAACGGGCGTTTGCGCGACGAAGATGGTGTTTGAGATCGAAGGGGACCGTATTCATTCCATTGAAACGGTGAATGGATGCGAAGGTAGCTCGCGCGGGATTTGCGCTTTGGCGCACGGCATGCGCGTCGAGGAGTTTATCGAGCGCTGCGCGGGAATTGACTGCAAGAAGAAACGAACATCGTGCCCGGATCAAATGGCGAGAATTTTAAGCAGGTATCAAAATGGCGAATTCGATTGATCCATACTATTTTTCGTTGTGTCGCATCGAGCAGGAAGCCGAACACGAAATCAGCTTTTTGTCGTCGAGCTCACTCAAGCTCGACGTCTTGACGCAGGCGATGAGCTACGACCGGATTTCGGATAACGACTACTTGAAACTGCTGCAAATGAATTTTTACAAATACGACAAGATGGACCGGAAAAAGGCGAAGCGCTATTGCCTGATTAAAATGCAAATGCTTGTGGACGCCAAAAAGCATCCGTACAAGCGGGGCCGGTTTAAGGAAGTCAACTTCAACAATCCGCTGCGCGGCGACTTTCATTCGTTTTCCGAGCGGCGAAGCTCGCTGTTGCAAGGTATCGAGGCGGCGAAAATCAAGCGGTTTTTGTGGTTCGATGTCGCGTTGTATGTTTTGCTGCTGTCGCTCTTCGTGTATGGCTTGCATTTTTCGATTTTTGGCAGCGTGCTCCTTTCTTTGATGTTTTTCGCCAGTCTTTACGCCTACTTTTACTTCCGTGTGCTCGACGAGCAAGTCGCGGACGAGCTGGAACGGGATTTGGACTTGCTGGATCCGCTTATGCAGGAGTTGGAGGTAAGCCGGAAAAACAGCGCGGCAGTGCATTTGTTTGGCAAAACGAAAAAAGGACCGGAATCAAGCAATTTGTAAAAAATTTCACAAATTGGAAAAATGATGGTAAAATGGCTATGGTGATGAACGATGCGGAATATAGATGTACCGAAAGCGACACTGCATCGGTATCCAATTTATTTGAAAGCGTTGCGCCGGTTGCAGAAAAACGGCGTCGAGCGCGTCATGTCCAAAGAGCTTGCCAACTTAGTCGACATCGAGCCGACGACGATACGGCGTGATTTTTCTTTTTTGGGCAATTTAGGCAAACAAGGATATGGATACGATGTGGATCGGCTGATCGAGATCTTTAACGCTCAGCTCGGCGTCGATTTTGATGAAAAAATAATTTTAGTAGGGGCCGGAAACCTTGGCCGCGCCTTGATCAACTACAACAAGTGGGACTATGTGGTAGGGGAGATCGCGTGCGCGTTCGATGTGGATCCGGACAAATGCGGCGAAAAGTTCGGGGTGGAAGTGTATCCGATGGAACAACTGGAGCAAAAGATTCCGGACGGGTGCCGAATCGCGATTTTGACGATTTCCCACGACGTCCAGGAAACGGTGGACCGGCTGGTGGCGTGCGGAATCAAGGGAATCGTCGACTTTACTCATCAGCATTTCAAAGTGCCAAAAGGTGTTGTCATAAAAGTTGTTGATGTGGTATCATCAATTCAGGAACTTGTTTTTCAAACAAATTCATTTGATGAAAAGACGAAGAAACAGTAGGAAAAATGCCCGACAGCAAAGAGAATCCGCGGCTGGTGAAAGCGGTGTGGACGGCATTTGGACAACAACTGCGGAGTTGGACCGGAGAAATGACAGTAGACGGTCCCGAGGAAGGCGCGTTAAGCCAAGAGTGTGCGTGAAAACGCAAATCTGGATGGTACCGCGGTGATAGATCGTTCCTTTTTTGGAACGGTCTTTTTTTTGTTGAGGGAGGAAAAAGAGAGTATGCTTTTGAAAAAACTAAAAGAAGATCCGGCACAATACGATGGACAGCTTGTGGAACTGCAAGGATGGGTGCGCACGAACCGGAACTCGAAGAAGATCGGCTTCATCGAGCTCAATGATGGTTCGACGTTCTCCAACACCCAAATCGTATACGAGGACGGACTGCCAAACTTTGCCGAAACGAGCAAGATCACGCTCGGCAGCGCGATCGGCGTCAAAGGAACGGTCGTCGTGACGCCGGAAGGAAAACAGCCATTCGAGATCCATGCAGACCAGGTCGAGGTGCTGGGGCTGGCGGATCACGACTATCCGCTCCAAAAGAAGCGCCATTCGTTTGAATACATGCGCGAGATTCCGCATGTGCGTCCAAGAGCGAACACGTATTACGCCATTTTCCGTCTGCGTTCCGTGCTGAGCATGGCGATCCACACCTTTTTCCAGGATCGCGGCTTCGTCTACGTCCACACGCCGGAAATCACGGGCAACGACGCCGAGGGCGCGGGCGAGTGCTTTACGGTCACGACAAGAAAAGACGACAAGTACGGGGACGATTTCTTTTCGAAACACGCGCAGCTGACCGTTTCGGGACAGCTTCACGTCGAGCCGTTCGCGTTGACGTACCGCAACGTCTATACGTTCGGACCGACCTTCCGGGCGGAAAACTCGAATACGACGCGCCATGCCAGCGAGTTTTGGATGATTGAGCCGGAGCTGGCGTTCGCCGATCTTGGTGACGACATGGACTGCATCGAAGAGATGATCAAATACTGCATCAACTATTGTCTGGAGCATGCCAGCGAGGAAATGGCTTTCTTCCAGAAAATGATCGACAAAGACTGCATTGACCGGGTGACCCAGGTGGCGAACTCGCACTTCAAGCGGATGACGTACACGGAAGCGATCGACCATTTGGAAAAAGCGAAAGACCGCTTTGAAAACAAGGATATTTTCTGGGGAATGGATTTGCAGTCGGAGCATGAACGCTACTTGTGCGAACAAGTGGTGCAGGGACCGGTGTTCCTGACCGATTATCCAAAAGACATCAAAGCGTTTTATATGCGGGTCAACGAAGACGGCAAAACCGTGGCGGCTTGCGACTTGCTCGTGCCGTACGTGGGCGAGCTCGTTGGCGGCAGCCAGCGCGAGGAACGCTACGACGTCCTTGTGGAGCGGATGAAAGAAATGGGTATGGAAACCGAGAGCCTGCAGTGGTATTTGGATCTTCGCCGGTTTGGCGGCTGCAAGCATTCCGGATTTGGACTTGGATTTGACCGGATGCTCATGTACTTGTCCGGCATTCAAAACATCCGCGACGTGCAGCCATACCCAAGAACACCAAGAAATCTGGTATTTTAATAAAAAGAAAAGAGAGCGACAACTATGAAAATCACAAACGAGGCAAGCCCTGTTTTAGCGCAGCTGCTGAAAGAGAAAAAAGCGGACGGCTTGATGATGGAAATCCACGAAACCTGCTGTGGAAAGTCACCGGTGTTCGCCATCGTCGTATTCGATGAAAACGACAAACCGGAAACGATCGACGGCATTTCGGTTCTCATTCCGGAAGAACAAAAAGAACTGGCTGAAAAAATCGTGATCGACCTGGTCAATGGCGAACTGGTCGTCATGGCGCCGGAAATGGAAGGCGGCTGCAGCTGCCATCATGACGAGGAGCACGAGTGCTGCGGGCATGACCACGATCATGGCGAAGGATGCTGTGGCGGGCATGGGCACGGCTGCGGCTGCCATCACGAAGAGTAAGAAAAAAGAAGACAAAAACAAATGTCTTCTTTTTTTATGAAAAGGCGCGATCCGGAATTAGACACAGCTTTTTGCCAGGATTTTCGCCATTTCGTCGATATCGCAGCTGCGGTCGACTTTCAATGAAATCGTTTGCGAGCGGGTGAGAATTTCAAGTCCCTCTTTTCCGATTCCTTTGTTTTGGATCGAAAACGATTCAATCGCGCGATAAGGAATCGTTCGAATCGTCTGGCTAGCGCCCATCAAGCCTTCGACGTCGTATAAAACGAGCCGGCGGTCAGTGAGAACCAGCGCGTCGCGTATCGTCTTGTACGCGCCAAGGACACGTTCGCCATCCGCCAAAATCGCTTCGACGCTGACGGGAACGTTGGTTTTTCCGGTCAATGTCCAAACCGGATTTTCGTTTTGATCAGCCATTTCAGATTCTCCTTTTGGCTTCATTGTACTGGATTTTTTTCAGATTGGTGAAAGATTCGATCGGCTTCTGTAAGAGGGCGCAAAACGTGGCAAGGGTTGCCCACGGCAAGGACGTTGGCGGGAATGTCTTTGTTTACAAGACTTTTCGCGCCGATGACGGCGTTTTCGCCAATCGTCACCCCGGGCAAAATCGTCACATCGCCGCCAAGCCAGACATTGTCGCCGATTCGGATTGGCAAGGCGATTTCCAGTCCCGCGTTGCGCTCGCTGGCATCGAGGGGATGGTTGGCGGTGTACATCCCGCAGTTGGGGCCAATAAACACGTGCTTTCCAATCGTGATTGTTCCACCGTCCATGAAGTAGGCGTTGTGGTTGACGAAGGTTCCGGAACCAATCGACGTTTTCGTGCCATAATCGACAAAGACCGGCGACAGGATCGTCACGTCATTGCCATGATGAGGAATCAACTGGCATAAAATTTCCTCTTTCTTTTTGGCGTCAAGCGGATCCGTCTGGTTGTAGGCGAAGCTTAAGTGTTCGGCGCGCAGTCTTTGCTTTAAGATTTCCGGATCAAAGTTGGCGTCGTACCAAAGACCTTGCTCCATTTTTTCGATTTCTGTCATAAAAATTCCTTTCTAGTCCGGCTGTTGTCCGTCGTGCGCGTCCCACTGGCATGGCAGGATCGAAAAATCCGTAAACCGCGCTGTAAAAGAAGAGTCTTCCGGCGAGCAGGCGTAAATGCCAAAACGAATCGTGTCCGTGGCGTTCGCGAGGTGGCATACGCGCATTTGCGAAAACGTGACGCCATCGAACGAGCATTCGATGCGAAAGTCGTCTTTGCGCCGGCTGAGCCGGTACCATACCGAGTGGATGGCGGCGGAGATTTCCGTCGTGGCCCAATCGGAAAAGCCTTGATTCGTGACGACGCTTCCTAAATGTCCAAAGACCTCGTTTTCGTATTCGACCGACGCTTTGAGCCAGTTCTCGCTGTCCAAATAAACGACGATGCCGCATTGGTCGAAGCGGTGCGTCGTGTGAAATTCGGTTTTGACGACAAAGCTGAAAAAACGCTCTTCCGTCGTCCATTGCAGGACGGGCGCGTTGTCGTTGGCAAAGTGGTAGTAGGTTTTTTGCCAAAGGTCGGTGCCGGGCGCCGTAGTGATCTCGATCCGGTTTTCGTCGATTCGAAAACCGGCCGGCGTTCTTGTCCATTCCATTTCTTTTAAATCCATATTTCCATTTCCTTTCTTCTTTTCTTATCATATCGGGAGAAAAACGAAGAAACAAGGGCGAAAAAAGAGGAACATTTTCAAAGCAAATCGGAATTTGCTATAATTGAACCGTTGAAAGAAGGAACAATATGTCAAAAGGAAAAACTTTTGTTTTTGTGGATACGGAAAACGTCGGCCACGCCATGCCGACCAAAATCCCGAAAACGATGAAAGCGTATTTTTATATCAAGGACAAAAACATCCTCCCGAAGGTGTATCCAAGCTGCATGCATAAACGAATCAAGCTTATCGACCTGGCGACGCGGGCGACGAAAACGAAAAACGAGATGGATCTCGCGCTCGTGACGCAGCTAAGCATCGCCATCGCCAAGCACGGGAAAAAGCGGAAATATGTCGTGCTGTCCAACGATAAAGGATACGATTACCCGATCCATCTGCTTCGGCAGTCGTACGGCGTGGATCTAAATCGCGTCTGCTGCTCGCTGGACGAATACATCGGCCAGTTGACTGGCGATGTCAAAGACCAGCCGGAGGAAAAACCGGAGCCGGCTGCCGCGCAGCCGGAACCAAAACGGCCGGAAAGCGTGGAAACCAAACCGCTGGAGGAAATCATTTACGATCCGGGTCTTTTCGCGCGTTGCGACGATTTCGACGCCTACCGGCGCGCGCAAAAAAACGCCCAGAAAAAACAATTCCGCAAGTACCGGCAAATGTACCGGGGCGGCTCGAATTTGTGGATCGAGTACGATCCATACGCCAACGTGTGGGTGCCGTTCGCGTGCGGCGTGCCAATCGAAACCGTCAAGCCGAACCAGGATCCGGAAAAAGTGTGCGCGGCGATCACGAAATGGAAAACGGAAGCCGAGCAGCAGGAAGAGCCCACCGTCAAAAAGCCGCTTCCCAAAAAACGCCCGAAGAAAAAACCGCGTCCAAAAAAGGTGGAGCGCAAGCGGCCGCTGCATGAAATCCCGTTTTAAGAACGGATGAGGATCGTTCGGCTACAGGACCCGCCCACGATTCGCGTCGTCACGCGGACCGTTCTGGAAACGCTGACGGAATGGTTCGAGGACGAAACCGCCCGCGAGCAATACATCGAGCAAAGCGGAGAACAAGTCGTGTTTGCCGCCTTCCAAAAGGAGCGGCCGATTGGATTTGTTTGTTTGCGGCCAACCGGAAAAGACACGGTGGAACTAGCGGTCATGGGTGTGTGGCGCGCTTATCATGGTCAAGGCGTCGGTTCGCGGCTGGTTGAGCGTGCCAGGGTGTGGGCGAAGGAAAACGGCTATTCCTTTATGCAGGTGAAAACGGTGCGGATGGGCGTTTACGAATCGTACGATCGCACCAACCGCTTTTATCAAAAGCTTGGTTTCAAGGAGTTTGAAGTCATGCCGGCATTGTGGGATGAATGGAACCCTTGCCAGATCTATGTCATGAGCGTAGGCTAAAACAAAAAAACTTGAGAGGAACGAATCCTTCTCAAGTTTTTTTTAGTCGTTTGGCGCGCCCTGATGCAGGATGGCGCGGATCGAGTCGAATAAAAACGGTTTCAGCTCCCGGATGGGCAGCGGCTTGTTTTGGGTGATGCTCGTATAGCAGCAGCTGCCGACCATCTCGATGATCAAATACAAGATGATCGTCGGATCCTTGTACTGGTAGTGGTACTTGCTGACGAGATTCAAAAACGCTTCCGTCAAGTTGAACGACTCCTCGTTGTCCAGTGCGTTGTGCAGCTGTTCGTGAAACACGCCGACAGAAAGGTTGTTTTTGATAAACGTCAGGACGACGGGGTTGTTTTCCAGCGACATGAGCACGTGGTTGATAATAAAAATGACGCTATCCTCGAAATTGCGGATGTCGTTTTCCTTCAGCGCCGCTTCGGCGTTTTTAAAAAGCTCGGATACCTCGCGTCCAATGAGATGGTCGCGCAGCATATATTTGTCTTTGAAATACAAATAAAAGGTTCCTTTCGCGACGCCGGCTTTGGTGACGATGTCCTGAATGCTGACGTTTTTCAAGTCGTTGTGGGAAAAAAGGGAATAGGCGGCGTCGATGAGACGCTCTTTTTTTATGCGTTTGTTTTCCAAGATTTTCGATTTCATGGTCTTACTATACCATAAAACATTTGAAAAAAGACTAAAATGACCAATAGTTCACCTAAAAACAGGCAAAAAATGGAATTTAAAAGTTTTTGGGTTAAAAAATTGACTATTAGTCATTAAAAGAGTATCTTATTCTGCGTGAGAGGAATTGAAGAATTGTATGGAAAAACTATCGAAATTCATTGTCAGGTATCGAAAAATTATCCTGATCCTATCCATCGTGCTTTTAATACCGAGCGTTTTCGGGTATTTGAACACGAAAGTCAACTACGATATTTTGTCGTATTTGCCGGCTGACTCCGAGTCAATGCAGGCGCAGGACATCTTAAATGACGATTTCAACTTGTCCAGTGTCGATATGCTTGTCGTCAACGGCATGAAGGACAAAGACGTCCTGAAACTGAAAAAGGAAATTCAGGACATCAAGGGCGTGGACAAAGTCATATGGCGCGACGACGCCACCGACATCAGCGTTCCGAAGGAAGCCATTCCGGAAAACATTCAAAAAATGCTGTATAGCGGCGATTCCACGATGCTTATCATCACCTTCAAGGAGCCGACCGCGTCCGACACGACGATGAACGCGATCGCGCAAATTAAAAAATACGCGCAGATGGACTGCTATCTGGCTGGCTTCTCCGCCATTACCGAGGATACGAAAGACCTCGTCAACCAGGAAACGCCGATTTATTCGCTTATCGCCGTCCTGCTTTGCCTTGTCGTGCTTTGCCTCGGCTTGAAATCGTGGGTGGCGCCAATCGTCTTCCTGATTGGAATCATGTTCCCGATCATCTATAACATGGGAACGAACGTGTTCCTCGGGCAGATTTCATACATTACGCAGGCGCTGGCTTTGATCTTGCAGCTGGCGGTCACGATGGACTACTCCATCTTCCTGCTGCATCGCTATCAGGAGGAAAAAACGAAAACCGATACGAAAGAGGACGCGATGTCCAAAGCGATTCACGCGACGTTCGTGTCCATCACATCCTCGTCTGTCACGACGATTGCCGGATTCCTGGCGCTGTGCGCGATGCAGCTGACGTTAGGCCGCGACATTGGAATCGTCATGGCGAAAGGCGTCATCCTTGGCGTCGTTTGTACCGTGCTCGTCTTGCCAAGCTTGTTGATGGCGTTTGACAAAAGCATCGAGAAGTACACGCATCCGGTTTTGATCAAACCGCTGAAGCGGACGCCAAAATTTGTCAGCAAGCACTACAAGGCGATTTTGATCGCGTTTGTGCTCCTCTTCATTCCGGCGATTTACTGCCAGGCCAACGTCGGTCAGTACTATGACTTGACGCAGACGCTGCCAGCCGAGCTGCCAAGCGTGGAGGGAACGAGTCAGCTCAAGGAAAAATTCAACATGACAACGACGCACTTTGTTGTTTTGGACGATAAAGTGCCAACCAAGGACATTCAAACGATCATCGACCGCATCGAGAACGTCAAAGGCGTGACGAATGTTCTTGGCTATGAAAAATACATCGGTCCGGGCGTGCCAAGCACGTTCGAGCCAAAAGCGGTGCAGGAAATTTTGCACAACGGGGGCAAGCGGCTGATCGTCGTCAACTCGGATTACCGGGCGGCGACGGATCAGGAAAACGCCCAGCTTGACGAGATCGACAACATCATTCATGAATACGACAAGGACGCGAAGATCGCCGGCGAAGGCGCTTTGACAAGAGATTTGATCCAAGTCACAAACATCGACTTCCAAATGGTCAATGTCGTTTCCATCGTAGCGATCCTGCTCATCATCGCGATCACGTTCAAATCGTTCTCGCTGCCGTTCATTCTCGTGCTGGCGATCGAGTTCGCGATTTGCGTCAACATGGGTATCCCGTTCCTGACGCATACGCAGCTGCCGTTTATCGCCGGTATCGTCATTGGCACGATTCAGCTGGGCGCCTGCATCGACTACGCGATCTTGATGACGACGCGTTTTAAAGAGGAACTGCAAAACGGACTGGGCGTGAAAGAGGCGGTCGCCACGTCGATTCGAATGACATCGCCATCCATTATCACGAGCGGGTTGTCGTTTTTCGCGGCGTGCTCGGGTGTGGCGATGATCGCCAAGATGGATATGATTGCCGCACTTTGTCAGCTGCTTGGCCGCGGCGCCTTGATTTCGGTCATTGTCATTTTGGTTGTTTTGCCGTCAATGCTGATCGTAAGTCAGAAACTCATTCAAAAAACTACGAAAAACTGGCCAGTCGCCAAAGGAGAGTAAACAATGAATAAAACAATTAGAAATATAGGATGTTCCATTCTCGCGACCGTCATGGGTTGCTCGATGATCAATTTCCCGCTGTTTGCCGAAGAAGCCGATGATCCGACAACGAAAACCGAAACCGTGTACGCCGTCATGGATCCGGATGGCACGGTCAATAACACGATCGTATCCAACTGGCTGCACGACGCCGATGGCATCCAAAACATCGAGGAAACGCTCGATTTGACGAATGTCGAAAATATCAAAGGGGACGAAAAACCGAAAGTGTCCGGCAAAAACTACACATGGAACGTGAAAGGCAACGACGTCTACTATCAGGGAAAAACGACAAAGAAACTGCCGGTTTCCATTCAAATCGAGTACAAACTTGACGGAAAGAAAATCGACGCCAAGGATTTGGAAGGCAAGAGCGGCAAGCTCGAAATGCAAATTACTTTTACGAACAACATTTCAAAACAAATCAACGCCAACGGTAAAACCGTCACGATCCATCCATCGTATTTGGCGGGTGGCATGATGGACCTGGACACGGACGTGTTCAAAAACGTCACATGCAAGCAAGGCAAGATCGTCAACGACGGCTCGAACGAGATTTTGGCGTTCGCCACGATTCCCGGCCTTTCTCAGACGCTCGATGAGGCCGGACTGGAAACGGTGAATAAAAAGCTTGACTTAAGCGACACGATCACGATCAAGGCGGATGTGAAAGACTACAAGCAAAGCGAGATCATGATGGTCGCGACCAACGAGATCAACGCCGAGGACATCGAAGGCATCGACTCGGTATCCGATTTGACGGGTGGTATCAACGAATTGATGGCGGCCAGCGAGCAAATCAACGAAGGCACGCATCAGCTCGCGGATGGTACCGGAAAACTGAAGGAGGGCATCGCCCCGTTGTCGACGGTAGGTCCGCAAATGGATCAGTTGTCGGATGGCGCGACGCAGCTGTATGAAGGCAGCCGGAAACTGAATCAAGGCATCGTCGACTACACGGATGGCGTGGCACAAGTCGACACGGGGGCCGCGAAGCTGCAAGAAGGAACGTCGCAGTTAAAAGCCGGGCTGGCGCCGCTGGAAAGCGCGTATCCGAAAATCGATCAGCTCATGGAAGGCGCCGATCAGCTTGACCAGGGCACCGCACGGTTGCAGGCCGGCTTGAAGCAATACACGGATGGCGTGGCGAAACTGAACGAGGGCAACAAACAGCTGTATGGCGTGGACAAGGCGTTGAGCGATACGAAGCAGGGCCGAAGCGCGCTGGTGAAAGGCAGCCAGGACGTGGCGGATGGCTTGTCGCAAATGAACGCGCAAGTTTCGCAGCTGGACGAGGCGCAAATCGACGCGCTCATTCAAAACGTGCAGGGAGCCCAGCAAGGGTTGACGAAACTTGGCGGCCTTGTCGCGGAAGACCAGCAAACGCTTGGTCAAATGGAGCAGACGATTGATTCGGCTAAACAAAGCCTGGGTGGCATGGAAGCGCTCGTGAAGGACGTCAATGTGGAAGCCGGAAAAATGAATCAGATCATTGCCGGCAACAATCAGAAGATCGACGCGTACAACGCGTCCAGCCACGCGGCTGCCGCATCGTTTGAATCGACAAGAAACGAGTATATCGCGCAAATCGACGCGGCGATCGCGGCGTTGCAGGCAAACCAGGTCAACGAGACGTATCAGGTGCCGGTGACGACGACTGTGACGAACCCGGATGGAACGACGCATGAGGAAGTGACATACCAGACGAAGACGGTGACGGTCGACTTCTCAAGCCAGATCGCGGCGCTCGACAGCCAGAAGGCGGCGTTGCAGAGCGCCCAGACTCCGGCTGATCTGGAAGCGCTTGTTTCGCTGGATCCAACGCAGCTGAACGCGGATTTCGCGCAAATGAAGCAAGGCCTGGAAGGCATGGCGAAGGTTGTGACCAACGCGAACGCGGCGCTGGATTCGATGAGCGCGGACATTCAGAGCGCGCAGGCGATTCTTGCGCAAATGGAGTCGATGCTCAACAGCGCCAACTTGCCGCAAAACGTCGATCAGCTCAAGGCGGCGATCGCGCAGCTAAAGGGCGGATTGAATCAGCTGGATACAGGCGCGAGCCAGGTTAGCAACGGCGTGGCCCGTCTTGACCAGGGACTGGACGATTTGCAGACGCAATCCAAAGCGGCGTTTGATCAGTTGAACGCGGGCAGTCAGCAGCTGGTTGACCAGAGCGCGGCTTTGAATGAAGGCGCGGCGCAGCTCGCTTCGGGCACGAGTCAGCTTGCAGGTCAAAAAGACAAGATCAACGAGTTGAAGCAAGGCTTGGGCGCTTTGCAAAACGGCGTGGATCAGTTGAATTCTGGGGCCAGCCAGCTGGCGTCGGGAACGAACGCTTTGAATCAAAACTCGGCGGTGTTGAAAGATGGATCGGCACAAATCGTCGATGGAACGAAGCAACTGTACGACCAGAAGGGCAAACTGAACGAGCTGAAATCGGGCTTGAACGATTTGCGTTCGGGTGTTGACGAGCTTGATGCCGGCGCCAAGAAGCTGGCGGAAGGCAGCGATCAGTTCCAGGCGCAAGGCATGGGTCAGTTGAAGGAAAAGCTGGATTTGACGACGGGCGAAGTCAAGACATTGATGGATATTGTCGAGCAGATCCAGGATCTCAACGAGGAGAACTCGACGTTTACCGGCGCTCCAAAGGGCGCGGATTCCACGGTTCGTTTCATTTACCGGACAGAGGAAGTCACAGACGAGGAAGAATAATTGAAAAACGAGTCGAAGCGAAATCGACTCGTTTTTTGTAACCCAACCCCCCCAGATTGTCTGGGGGTCCAAAAAGCTTAAGCGGAGTGATCATGAAAGGCCCTCCTGGTTTAAACTAAAAACGTGGTCTGCCAACTACGAAAGAAGAAACCAGGAGGGCTTTATGCAATGAACACAAAGAATATGTCCAATGACTTACACAGTTTATCACACACAAAATGGAATTGTAAGTACCATATCGTGTTTGCGCCAAAGTATAGAAGAAAAGCATTCTATGATGCAAGACGATTGGAAATAGGAAAGATATTAAGGAATCTATGTGAATGGAAAGGAGTGAACATAATAGAAGCGGAAGTATGTTGTGATCATATCCACATGCTCATAGAAATACCGCCAAAAATGAGCGTATCTGGATTCATGGGGTATTTGAAAGGAAAGAGTAGCCAAATGATTTATGAAAAATGGTCAAACGCAAGATATAAATATCGGAACCGAAGTTTTTGGTGTCGAGGCTACTACGTGGACACGGCAGGAAAGAATACAAAGAAGATTCAGGAATATATTCAAAATCAGTTGAAAGAGGATCAAGTAGCCGAGCAACTGGAATTGGAATTTGAAGATCCGTTTACGGGAAAACGAAAATAAGTGCAATGGGCAGACCATGAAAGCGCGTTGACGCGCAGCTTTGAGAGCAGGGCTATGCCCGCATCTGAAAAACCACCGGCTTAGCCGGTGGATATTTATTGCTATAAAGGTTAAAACACACAAAAAAGTTTTTATCAATATAACTGATAGATTAGAAAGAAAATAAACTTTTTTAAGAAATAATGTCCCTTTTGTCCTCTCTTTGTCGTATATAATAGATATGAAAGATAAAAATAAAAAAGAACGGAAAAGCCTGCGCCGGCAGCAACGGGCGTACGACCGTATGGCGAAACAATGGCTTCGGGACACCCGGCTTTTGTCGTATTTGATCAAAGACGGCGTGCCGCCTCTGGCTTCGGACCCCATCGAAGCCATTCGCGGCTATATCGAAACCGACACCGATCAAATCCCGTACGCGTCGGGCGAGATCGCGTTTAGCTCGGGCGCCTACGTCGAGCCTGACCTGTTGTTTGGCATGAAAAAGAAATCGTGGCAGGCGTACGGCAACGCGGATTTTCAAAAGGACATGCCCAAAGCGTACGATTTGGAATCACGAAAGAACTTGTATGTGGCCGCGATGGTGTGCAACCAGGTGGGAAAGAAAGTGGACTACAACGCGTTGCGGCCGGTGTATTCGATGTGGGTCGTCAACGATTTCCGGATCAAAAAAAGCGAGCTGGAAATCAAAAAGGAATGGATCGAGAAAACAGAAGGTAGCCAGGTGACAAGAAACGAGCCAAAGGAGGGCATGATGAACCTGGCGACATTCAAAATCGGAAACGAGATCCGGGAAGACGACAAGGATTCACTGAAAGTGCTGCATTATTTGTTTAAGTGCGAAGAGGAAAAGAAAGCCAACGAGAAATTGAGAGCGTATGGATTCACAATGGAAGAAGACCAAAGGAGGGTGAGGAAAATGTGCAACTTGAGCCAGGGATTGATTGAAAAAGGAAGAGAGGAAGGACGAAATGAAGGACGAGCGCAAGGGCGAAAAGAAGGCGCCGTGCAAGCGTCGGTCAAAATCATTCGCGGGATTTCACAGGATTTTGGCATTCCAATCCAACAAGTATACGAAACCCAGAAAGAGAAATTATCACCAAGCGAAGCGCGCCAGGTCGGGAAGCATCTTGGCTTAATGTAAGACAAAAGGACGGAATTCATGGCAATTTTCGTCTTTTTTTATTGCATTGAAACCGGATTTATAGCTAAAATAAAGTAACTAAATATATCGCAAAAGTTTTAGTGGAGGTTTTATATCATGAAAGTGACAATCGCGCAAATCGCCAAGGCGGCCGGGGTATCGCCCGGATCGGTCAGCAACGCGCTCAACAACCGCAAAGGAGCGGTCAGCGAGAAAAAAAGAGAACATATCATTCAAGTCGCCGAAGAGCTCGGCTATTTTAAAAAAGGAAAACGAACCGGGATTATAACCTTGGTTCTTTATGACGGGGGAGAAACGATCGTGCAGTCGGAACAACCGTTTTTCTCGGCTTTGATCCGTGGCATGGAGGAAGGCTGCTATCAAAACGACTACCAGCTGCGCATCCGCAAGGTGAGCAGTCAGGACGACAAGGGAATTTTGGCGCTCGACAACATTAGCGAAAGCGACGGTCTGCTCATTATGGGAACGGAAATGCACTTCAAAGACGTGGAGAAGTTCCGTCATTTTAAAATTCCGTTTGTCATCGTGGACAACGCCTATATTATGGAAAACTGCGACTTTGTCGCCATCAACAACAAAGATGGCATGTACGAGGTGACGAAGCTGCTCATCGACCGTGGGTATCGAACGATTGGACTCATCAACTCGCTGCGCATGATCAACAATTTCAAAGAAAGGAAGCTTGGCTTTTTGCAGGCGCTTTCCGACAACGATCTGGAATTCAACGGCGACTACGAAGTGTTCGTCGAGCCGCACATCGAAGCGGGAAAGAGCGATTTTCACGCGTATTTGCGCCAGCAAAAGGAACTCGATCTGCCCTTGCCGGACGCGTTTGTCGCCATGAACGACTACATCGCCCTGGGCGCTTTGCGCGCGATGAAAGAAGAAGGATGTTTTATTCCGATCGCGGGATTCGACGACATCGAAATGGCGCGGTACAGCGAGCCGTCCTTGACGACGGTGCGCGTCAACAAAGAGGATTTGGGAAAGATCGCCGTGAAACGGCTGATTTCCAAATTCGAAAACGGGGAGCAGTCGATGAAACTTCTCGTGAACACCAGTGTGGTGGAACGGGAATCAACTAAATAAAATCGAAAAACATTTAGTTTAATTATAGATAAATTTTAGCTGAATCGCTTGTATTCAGCTTTTTTTGCGCTAAAATGAAAGCAAGAAAACGGTTACAAACCGTTAGGAGGAGATTATGGACAACAACAAAACCATTGACCGGGTCCTGGAATTCGCTGCCAAGTTTCAGGCCAACATCTATCTTGATTCCATCTCAAAAGGATTGATGGGAACACTGCCTATTACGATGATCGGCTCGATCGCGCTGCTGCTCGCCGTCCTGCCAATCGAACCTTGGACCAACTTTATCGCCAGCATCGGCGTCACGCCTTACCTGCTCGCCGCCTCCACAGTGACGACAAGCTGCCTGTCGATTTACGCCGCGTTTTTGATCGGGTACCGCCTCGCGCACCACTTGCAAGTCGACGAGATCCCGGGCGGATTGATTTCCTTATTCGCGTTCTTTATCGCCACGCCGCTGACCGAAGGTGCGCTGACGATGAGCTACATGGGCGCGCAAGGCTTGTTTACCGCTTTGATCGCCTCGCTGCTGGCGACTCGTATTTACGCCGCGCTCATGAAATGCGACGCGCTCAAAATCAAAATGCCGCCAAGCGTGCCAGGCATGATCGCTGCGACCTTCTCGACGATGATCCCAGCGATCCTGGTCGGCTTGATCTTCATCGCCATCGCTGTCATCTTCTCGTACACCCCTTGGGGATCGTTCGCGGAAATGATTTACTCGATCGTCGCCACGCCATTGATGAACGTGGGCGGAAGCATCTGGTCGCTCGTGCTGATCGTTCTGGTACAAATGATTTTGTGGTTCTTTGGAATCCACGGATCGCTCGTTGTCGGAACGGTTGTCAGCGCGGTCTACATGCCAATGGCGCTTGAAAACATGGAACTGTACGCGGCTGGAACGCCAGCAAGCGAACTGCCGCACATTTTAGGCAACACCTTCTATAGTTTGTACGCCGGGATCGGCGGCGCGGGAGGAACGCTGTCGCTGCTCATCGTCATGTTCCTGTTCGCGAAAGCGAAACAAAACAAAGAGCTGGCGAAACTGGCCGGCATCCCGGGCCTGTTCGTGATCAACGAGCCGATCGTCTTTGGCTATCCGCTCATCCTGAATCCAATCATGGCGATTCCGTTTATTTTAACGCCAATCGTGCAGCTTCTCATTCCGTACTTCGCGACCGTGATGGGACTCATTCCGCCATTGACCGGTGTGCAAGTTCCATTTGGACTGCCGGTTGTCATCAACGGCTTCATGGGAGGCGGCTGGACCGCGGCCCTGATGCAAATTATCGACATCGCTGTCGGCTGCCTCATCTGGTTCCCGTTCTTCAAGATTTCCGACGCCCAGATGTACAAAGAGGAAATGGGCGAGTCCATGGAGGAAATCGCCGAGGAATACGAGGAAAAAGCACAAAAGGTGCAGGAAGCGTAGAAAGGACTTGCCATGATCTGTAAAACGATTCCGCTCAATGAAACAGCGCACTTCGACACATACTTTTTAAACAACTCCAACGAATACAACGTAGGTAAAAAACGCCCCTTCGTCCTGGTTTTGCCAGGCGGGGCGTACGCCTTCACGTCCGACCGGGAGGCGGAGCCCATCGCGCTGCGCTTCAACTCGATCGGCTGTCACGCCGGCGTGCTCTGGTACACGACCCGCGACCTCGTACCCAACGTGCCGCGCAACGCGTTTGAAGAAGCGATGATGGCTATACGATGGGTGCGGGAACACGCAGACGAATATCTCGTCCATACCGACCAAATCATCGTGTGCGGCTTTTCGGCTGGCGGGCATCTGGCCATCGAATGCGCGACGATGTGGCACGAGGATTGGATCGCTAAAAAACTAGGGTGCGATCCCGAATGTCTCAAAGTCAATTTAGCCATACCGTGCTACGCGGCCGGCAAAGCGGAAAAAATGCCAGTCGGTGAGAGCGGGCCGCTCATGATGCGTCCGAAACAAACCGGCAACATGCGATTCTTTGGCAGCGACGATCCAACCGACGAGCAAGTCGAGGCGTACAACTGCCTCAACAAGGTCGACGAGCACACGCCACCCATGTTTATCTGGCACACATACGAGGACCAGCTTGTCGATGTGGGAAACTCGATCGAGCTGGCGTGGAATTTGAAAAAACACGACATTCCGTTTGAACTGCACATTTTTGAAAAAGGAGAGCACGGGCTGGCTTTGGCGGACCGGACGACGGCGCGCAAGGATTCGCACAAAAATCCGCACGTGTACCACTGGTTCGAACTGTGCGAGGAATGGCTGTCCAACTATATCGACGTCGCCGAAGGCATGTACGGCGAGCTGCCGTTCAATCCCGATTTTATGAAAGATTGATTTAGAGCAAAGGAGAATATATGGAAATGAGGGAACTGATTCAAAGCGGAAACGCACTGCGTCAGGACATCGTCACGATGTGTTACGCGTCCAAAGCCGGTCATGTCGGCGGCTCGCTGTCTTCCATCGACATCTTGAACACGCTGTACAACGTGGAAATGAACCACCGGCCCGACGAACCGGACTGGCCGGAGCGCGACCGTTTCGTCTTAAGCAAAGGCCACGTTGCCGAGTCGTTGTTCGCCGTACTCGCGCAGCAAGGCTATTTGGAAAAAGAGGAGCTCGCCACGTTTTCGCAATTTGGCTCCCGCCTCATCGGGCATCCCAACAATAAAATCGACGGCATCGAAATGAACACGGGCGCCCTGGGACACGGGGTGTGCGTTGCCGTCGGCATGGCGATCGCCGGCAAAATGGACGACAAAGACTGGCGCGTGTACTGCCTGATGGGCGACGGGGAGCAAGCCGAAGGCAGCGTGTGGGAAGCGGCCATGGCAGCCGCTCATTACGGACTCGACAACCTGTGTCTCATTCTCGACCGCAACGGTTTGCAGATTTCCGGCACGACCGAGGACGTCATGGCGCTCAAAGACATCCACTTAAAATACGAGGCGTTTGGATTCAACGTGGTTGAAATCGACGGCAACGACTACGACGATTTGATCAGCGCGTTTACGATCGCCCGCCATACGAAAGGAAAGCCGACCTTGATTTTGGCCAACACGACCAAAGGCAAAGGCGTGTCGTTTATGGAAAACATCGCGTCGTGGCATCACGGGGTGCTTGGCGAAGCCCAATACGAGCAGGCAATCAAGGAACTGGAGGAAGCGGTATGAAAAAAGCGAACCGCGTCGCCATTTGCGACGCCTTGATGGAAAAAGCGAAAACGGACAAAGACATCGTTATCATCGTTTCGGATTCGAGAGGATCCGCCTCGCTGACGCCGTTTGCCAACGCGTATCCCGAACGCACGGTGGAAGTCGGCATCGCCGAGCAGGATCTGGTCGGTATCGCAGCCGGTCTGGGCAGCGCGGGAAAGAAGCCGTTTGCCGCTTCGCCCGCCAGCTTTTTGACGATGCGCGCCATCGAGCAAATCAAAGTCGACGTCGCGTACTCCAACATCAACGTCAAACTCATTGGGATCAGCGCGGGCGTCAGCTACGGGGCGCTGGGCATGTCCCATCACTCGCTGCAGGACCTGGCGGTGCTGTCGGCCATTCCGAACATGCGCGTGCTCGTTCCCGCCGACTTTCATGAAACGAAAAAGATGATGGAAGCAATCATGGACGATTCCATCCCTACGTATATCCGGGTCGGCCGCAATCCGGTCGAGGAAGTGCACGAAAACGACGACTTCGATCTGGAAATCGGCAAAGCGATCGAGCTGCGTTGCGGCAGCGACCTGACGATCATCGCGACGGGCGAAATGGTCAGGACGGCATGCGACACCGCCGACTTGCTGAAGAAGGAAGGCGTTGAGGCGCGGGTGCTTGATATGCATACGATCAAACCGCTCGACGAAGAGGCGATCGTTTCGGCCGCCAAAGAAACAGGAAAGATCATCACGCTCGAAGAACACAACGTCACGAACGGGTTGGGCGCCATGGTGGCGAAGGTCGTGTGCGAATACGCGCCATGTAAAGTGAAGGCGCTCGGACTGCCGGACGAGTCGCTCATTACAGGCGAGAGCGCGCAGCTGTTCGCATACTATGGACTCGTGCCGGAAGCCATCGCGGCCCAGGCGCGTGCCCTGCTGGAGTAAGCCGATGAAGCGGGTCACGATTGCGGTGGATCAAAGCACGACGACAACCAAAGTGTATTTGATCGACGAGACAGGGGGCCTTGTGGATGAATCCAGCAAGGCGCATCGCAAATACTATCCGCAGCCGGGTTGGGTGGAACACGATCCCGTCGAGATATGGGACAACGTCAAGACGTGTGTCCGGGATTTGATGGACCGGCATCGAAACGAGGTGGCGGTCGACTCGATTTGCCTTACGAACCAGCGGGAAACGGTCGTCGCCTGGGATCGCGAAGGAATGCCTTTCTACCGCGCGATCGTGTGGCAATGCGCGCGTTCCAACGCGCTGTGCAAGGCGATGATTCGCCAGGGCCACGAGCCGATGGTTGTCGCGAAGACGGGATTGAAAATCGACCCGTACTTTTCGGCGACGAAAATGAAGTGGATTGTTGACCATGTGGATTGCGATACGGATTGTCTTCATTTTGGCACGATGGACAGCTGGCTTCTTTACAAACTGACAAAAGGCGCAATCCACGCAACCGACCATACGAACGCTTCGAGAACATTGCTGTACAATGTAAGCACGAACGCATGGGACGACGAGCTGTGCGCGCTGTTTGGGATCGACCGGCAATGGCTGCCGGAAATCCGATGCTCGGATGAAGTGTTCGGCATGAGCGATGTGGATGGCATTCTCGCCGATCCGGTGCCGATTCGCGGGGTGATGGGCGATAGCCAGGCGGCGTTTTTCGCCCAGCGCTGCACGAATGAATACGATATGAAAATGACATTGGGGACGGGCAGCTCGATCATGATGAACGTGTCCACGCTTCAGCCGCAAATCAACGGACTGGTAAACGTGTTGGCCTATTGTTTAAAAGACGAGCGCGCCTATGGCGTGGAGGGGATTGTCAACTGCAACGGCGAGAGTTTGAACTGGGCTTGTGAGGATATGGACTGGTTTGAAAGCTATGGCGAGCTGGACGACGCGCTGTTTGAACGAAAGACAGAAGTGCTGTTTGTTCCCGCGCTGACAGGTCTTTCCATCCCGTACTGGAACCCGATGGCGAAAGGGATGTTTGTCGGCGTCGACCGCCAAAGCGAGCCACGTGATTTTTTGCTGGGCGTGATTCGCGGCGTCGTGTGCCAGCTTTGCGACGCGCTGGCCTGCTTCGAGCCAACGAGCAAGCCGATCCATGTCGATGGCGGGTTGTCGAAAAACCCGCACATCATGCAGCTGCTGGCCGATTTATCGGGTCGGATAATCGAGGTCAGCCATCATCCGGACTTGTCGGCGATGGGCGCATGGCTGGCTAGTTCGAAAAAGAAGGATTTTGCGCGGGAAACGATCGTTTTCGAGCCGAAGATGGCGCTGCCGGTTCGGGAAGCGTGGCTGGCGCGCTATCATCGGGCGATTGATTGCGCGCTCATGATGGCGAACGTGAAGAAAGGAGAAAGGGAACCATGGAACGAAAATACGATTTAAAACTAGGCGTCGTCGGCACGAGAAGGGATATTTTCAGCAAGGAAGACGCTTTGAAATACAACGGGATGATTTTGGAACGGCTGAACGAACTGGAAGTCGATTTTGTCGACATTATCCATATCAACGAGGAAGGGCTGCTGTTTGACGAAAAGGACGTCGACGCGATCGTCGATTTTTTGAAACACGAAAAAGTGGATGCGCTCTTTTTTCCGCACTGCAACTTTGGCACGGAAGATTTGGTCGCTAAAGTCGCGAAAGCGGTAGGCAAGCCGGTTCTTTTGTGGGGACCGAAAGACGAGGCGCCGCTGGCCAATGGAGCGCGTTTGCGGGATTCGCAATGCGGGCTGTTCGCGACCGGGAAGATCTTGCGCCGGTTCAAGGTTCCGTTTTCCTATATGAATATGTGTCGTCTGGACGATCCGTATTTCGCGTGGCGTCTGGACAACTTTTTGCGGGCCGCGCAAGTCGTCAAGGAACTCGACGGCATGACCATTTTACAAATCGGAACGCGGCCGGCCGGCTTCTGGACGGTCATGGTCAACGAAGGAGAGCTGATCGAGCGTTTCAATGTGCGGGTCCATCCGGTGTCGCTGCCGGAACTGAAAGAGGAAATGGAGCAGGTGGGCGAAGCGGAAATCGACGCGGTCGCGCAGACGATGCGCGAAACGATGCACATCGACGTGCCGGAAACGGCGGTTCGTTCCACGGCGGCGCTGAAATGCGCGATGAAGCGGCTCATGGACCGGTTTGGCTGCAAGGCGGCGGCCATCCAGTGCTGGAACGCGCTGCAAGGGCATATCGGCTTGTTTCCTTGCGTAGCCAACTCGCTGCTCAACGACGAGGGCTATCCGGTCGTTTGCGAGACGGATATCCACGGGGCGATCACGTCGCTGATCGTGCAGGCGGCCACACGGGGAGAGCAAGTGCCGTTTTTCGCGGACTGGACGGTGCCGCATCCGACCAACGAAAACGGGGAGTTGCTCCAGCATTGCGGGCCGTGGCCGGCTTCGCTTATGAAGGAGAAGCCGAGATTTGGCGCGCCGTTCGCGTTTAACTATTCCCATCCGGGGGCGCTGCATGGCGAGATTCGAGGCGGCGACATGAGCATTGTCCGCTTTGATGGCGACAACGGGGAGTACCGCTTGCTGATGGGGCACGCCAAAGGTATCGACGGACCGAAAAACCAGGGCACATACGTTTGGATCGAGGTGGAAAATTTGAAAAAACTCGAAGCGAAGATCGTGGAAGGCCCGTATATCCACCATTGCGTGGGCGTGCATGCCGACGTGCTGCCGGTGCTGCACGAAGCGCTGAAATTCATTCCGGATTTGAAATCGGATTATTACGATACGCAAGACGCGGCGATGGATGCCGTATTGAGAGGAGAGTAAGATGCTGAAAGCGACAAAGACCAATCTTTTAAAAGATGGAAAGCCGTTCTTCTACTTGGCGGACACGTGCTGGTCGGCGTTTACGAACATTACCGACGAGGACTGGATCTATTATTTGCGAAAGCGAAAGGAGCAAGGGTTCAACGCGCTGCAAATCAATATTTTGCCGCAGTGGGACGCCTCGCCGACTTCTCTTCGGTATGATCCGTTTTTGGAAGTGGATGGCAAGTGGGACTACTTTCATTTGAACGACGCGTATTTCGACCATGCGGCCAAGTTGTGCGCCGTCGCGAAGGAATACGGGTTTGAACTGGCGCTTGTCGTCTTGTGGTGCAACTATGTGCCCGACACGTGGGCGAGCAAATTTTACGCCAAAGGGACGATGCCGTTTGAGGCGATCGAGTCCTATGTCGACAAAGTGCATGAAACGTTTACGAAGTTCGATCCGATTTACGTGATTAGCGGGGATACAGATTTCAACACGCCGCTTTGCGAATCGTATTATGTCGAGGCGGCGAACCGTTTGCGGCAGCTCGCGCCGGATTGTCTGTATACGACGCATATCAAAGGCCGCTACACGTACATTCCGAAAGAACTGGAGCAAAATCTGGATCTTCTGTGGTATCAAAGCGGCCACAACCACAACGACTTGGCGATGCCGTACAAGCTCGCTTTGGAGATGATGGAAAAATATCCGGGCAAGCCGCTGATCAACAGCGAGCCTTGTTATGAGGAGATGGGCTTTTCGGGCGGCAAAAGCGGACGCTGGCACCGGGAGGATATTGTCCGGGCGGCGTGGGAAAGCGTGCTTTCGGGCGCCGGAGCCGGCATCACGTACGGAGCGGCCGGAATATACAGCTGGCATTTGGCAGGAACGACGTTTGGCTCCTCGATTGGCGAGGGATTCGCCACGCCAAAGCCATGGCAGGAGGCGATTCATTTCCAGGGGGCCTGGGACTATGGCTATATGGCGTATTTGATCGGTTTGTACGATTTGTACGACTTGGTGCCGGATGAGACGCTACTAGCCAAGGAAAACGAGCGGGTCCGGGTGGCGAAAACGAGCAATGGCTACGCGTTGTATGTTCCATACAATATCGCGTTGAAGACGACGATTTCGCTAAAAGGGTACAAAGAAACGATCGTCGACTTGGAAACGCGCTATATTTCGATCAACGAATTTACTGAGGATACGGATACGCTTCCGATGCATCCGTTCCATCGCGACGTGCTCGTGATTTTGGAGCGTTGACTGGTTTTGTGAATTTACTTTCTTTTTCTCTTGACCGAAGTTTTGCAGAGCTTCGGTTTTTTAATGGTAAAATGAAATCAGGAGAAATACGGGAGTGGATTATGAAGAAAATTTTGACTTTTGATTGCTATGGAACGCTGTTGGATCCGTCCCCTTTGTATGGTTTGATTGGCCAGATCGCGAAAGAACAGGGGTTGTCTAGCGAAAAGGCGATCCATATTTTTTCAAGCTACGAGGATCGGCTCATGTATGGGGAATCTTTTATGAAGTATGACGAATTGCTTTTGCAGGCTCTTACGTATTGCGATATGGAAATGAATTGCGATGGGTTTGCTTCGCAATATGAGCGGGTGATTCTGGTTCATAAAACGTTTCAACCGTTCCCGGATGTGCTGGCTGCCCTTCGCGTCCTCAAAGAAATGGGGTATGAACTCGTTCTTTTGTCGAATACGACGCACCAGATGATGCGTTGGTATGTGGAAGCGCTGGAACATTGGTTTGATGACTGGCTGGTGGCGGAAAATACAAAGTGCTACAAGCCGGATTTGCGCTTTTTTCAAATGGCCGAACAAAAATTTGATTTGAGGACCAGGGAGCATTTTCATATCGCCAAAGGGTATTGGTGGGATATCGTGCCGGCAAGCAAGCTTGGCTGGCGGAAGATATGGGTCAATCGGGCTCATTTAAAAAAGGGAAGGGAAATGGAACAATCGTATTGGATGGTATCGAGCGTATTGGAAGTGCCGCCGATTTTGGAGGCGAACAAGACAATTCGGTGAAATCGAAAGGGTTGAAAAATACAGGAAGGCTTTGAATCGCCTTCTTTTTATGATTATTTCTGTATTTATATTTATAAAATCCATATTTTTTGATAATATAAAGAAAAGGATCGTGGAAATATGGATAAAGTGTATTTATGTATCGACTTAAAATCGTTTTACGCTTCGGTGGAGTGCGCGGACCGGGGCTGGGATCCGTTTGCGGTCAACCTGGTCGTGGCGGACGCCTCCAGAGGCCCTGGCGCGATTACGCTGGCGGCCACGCCGGCCATCAAGCGCTTTGGCGTGAAAAGCCGGGGCAGGCTGTTTGAGATTCCGAAGACGGTGCCGTATATCGCGGTCAGACCGCGGATGAAGCGCTACATGGAGTATTCGGCAAGAATTTACAAAATCTTGTTAAAGTATGTTTCCAGCGACGATGTCCATGTGTATTCGATTGACGAGGCGTTTGTGGATGTGACATCGTACCAGCGAATGTATCGAAAGAACGCCAAACAAATCGCGCAAATGATGATTGCGGATATTTACGCGTCGACACGAATCGTCGCGACGTGCGGGATTGGCACGAATTTGTTTTTGGCGAAAGTCGCGCTGGATATCATGGCGAAACACGATCCCGAAGGAATCGGTGTTTTGGATCGGCGGCGGTTTTGCGAGGCGTTGTGGCATCATCGGCCTTTGACGGATTTTTGGATGATTGGCCGGGGCATTGCCAGACGGCTGGAACAGCATGGAATTTACGATTTGTATGGCGTGACGCGGTGCGATCCTGAAATTTTATATAAGGAATTTGGCGTCAACGCGGAATATTTGATCGACCACGCGTGGGGACGCGAACCAGTGGAGATCGCGGATATCAAGCGATATGTCCCCCGTTCGCATAGTCTTTCCGCGTCGCAAATTTTATTCGAGGAATACAACGCGGAAGACGCGTTGACGGTTGTTAAGGAAATGGTGGATGACAATGTTTTGAAGCTGACGGAACGGCATTTGGTGACGGGGCATCTTTCTTTAGGTATTGGCTATGCGAAAGGGGCCGGCTCTTCCTCCCATGGCAGTCAAACGCTGGCTGTTTTGACTAGCTCCTACCGCGTGCTGCGGGAGCAATGCGTCGGTTTGTTTTGGCGAATCGTAAAAAAGGATCGTCCTATTCGCCGGTTATGGCTTTCGTTTGGACATCTTTGCGAGGAAGAAATGGAGCAATGGGATTTGTTCACGGATGTGGACGCGTTGGAAAAGGAGAAAAAAATGCAGGAAGTTCTTGTGGAGATCAAACAGAAATATGGTCGCAACGCGATATGGCGGGGAACGGACGCATTGGAAAAAGCGACAGCGAAAACGCGAAACACGCTCATTGGAGGCCATCATGAATAAGGGCAACCGCGCGGCCCGGGCGCAGCTCTTTCAGTCGTTTGACGCGCTGGCTGGCTTCCGGGATTTGCTGGCGCAGCAGGAAAAAGTGATCGTGCCCCCGCGCGTTCTTTCGGAGGATGAGCGGGAGCAGCTGGATGTGACGCTGGCGCAAGTGCGGGTTGGCGATGTACTGCGGGTCGTGTTTCAAAGCGAGGATGTGTTTGTGGAAGTGACAGGGATGGTGTCGCGTTTTTGCCTGGAAGAACGTCGTATTGATATCGTGAAACGGAAAATCGACTTGCTGAAGGTGGTGGAGATGGAGATTGTGGAAAAGTCGAGGATTGAAAACGAAACGGAACCGATCTTATAATGGATAAGGAAAGGTTTTTATCCATGAAGAGAAAAAGAAAAATACACAAAGGAAGAATCGCGCTGGTTGCGGGGGTTGCGCTCGCGTTGACGGGCGGGATCGTTTGGGGAGTCCACGCGTTTGTTTCTTCCCGTTTGACAACGGCGAAGAACGAGGATGTGGTCGAGCAAAAAGAAGAACCGGCGGATACGGCGCGGATCACGGTGACGGGGGATTTGCTGCTGGAGGATGGCTTCGTGAACGCGTTTGGCAATGGAGGCTGGGGCGACTATATGGCGGATCTTTCGCCGTATTTTGCCAACGACGACTGGACGCTGGCGAATCTGGAAGTGCCAATCGCGGGAGAGGCGCTTGGTTTGGCGGGCGCGGATTATTGTTTTAACGCGCCGGCAGAGACGGCAAAAAACATGAAGGACAATTCGATTGAATACGTGACGCTGGCCAACAACCACGCGATGGATCGCAGCGTGGAAGGATTGGAGAAGACGATTCAAAATCTGGACGCGCAGTCCATTGGCCATACGGGGGCGTTTTTGTCACCGGAAGAGCGGGACGCTGTATCGTTCGCGGATGTGAACGGGATCCGGATCGGTGTCGTTTCGTGGACATACGCGACGAACCAGCCGGCGGATACGGACTGGCGGGTCAATATTTTCTGGGACGCGTACAGCGACAGGATCGCGGTGTTGATGGACGATATCGCCAAAGCGAAGGCGCAAAGCGATTGCGTCATTGTGTGCATGCATTGGGGCACGGAGTTTACGTATGAATTGAACGAGGCGCAGACCGTGCTTTCGCAGCAGATCGCGGACGCGGGAGCCGATGTGATCGTGGGCAACCATCCACACACGATTCAGTCGGCGACCTGGTTGACGGGGGCCAATGGTAACAAGACGTTGTGCTTTTATTCGCTGGGTAATTTGATTTCTTCGGCGTATTTGGTGGACCGGGCCGACGAGACGTTTCAGGATATGTACGAAGTGGGCGCGATTGCGCAGTTTACGTTGAAGAAGACGGGTGAAAAACAGGTGGAAGTGCTGGATCCGCAAATCATTCCGATCGTGAATCATTTTGAGGGGGAGTACACGAACTTTCACATTTATCCGTTGAAAGACTATACGGAACAGCTGGCGCAGGCGCATTCGCAGCGGCAGTATTCGACGTTGTTTACAAAACAGTGGCTTGATGAGCAGGTGAATGGCGTGTTTGCTGATTCGGGAATTTCAATTGTGGAATAAGAAGATGAAAACAAAATTATTGATAAGAGGCTTAGTTCGTTTTGTAGCTGGAGTGCTTCTAGTAATAGGATTTTGATTTGGATGTGCCAGAACATCCGGTTATTGTAATGGTTAACTATTTATAGGGGTTTTGTTTATCTCAATGTTTATTGCAGGATTTGTTATAATAGTTAAAAATCCCATGTTACTTGCTAAACGGCTGAAGGTAAAAGAAGAAAAATTGGAACAAAGAACAACGATCGTATTGAGTGGAGTCATGTTTGTGGCTGGCTTTACGATTGCCGGGTTGAATGTGCGTTATCAATGGTTGATTTTGCCAAACTGGGTAATTTGATTTGGAACCCTCTTTTTCTTTGGATTGTATCTTTTGATGCGGAAGTATTAAGAGAGAATATATATTTATCCCCCATCATTGAAGGTCAAAAAAATCAAAAAGTCATTGATGCCGGGTTATATGGGATTGTTCGACATCCGATGTATATGATAACCGTGTTCTTGTTCTTATCAATGCTATTAGTCCTCGGTTCTTCATATTCATTTCTGATTTTTTTGACCTATCCTCTCATTCTGGTGAAGCGAATCGAGAATAAAACGAAGATATTATAAAAAATATCAGATGGATATAAAGAGTACGAGCGGAAAGTAAAATACCATTTGATTCCGTTTGTGTGTTGATGTTATGAGTTTATTTAAAAGGAAAACAAGGGGACCTTATTCTAATCGAAGATACAGATGCGGGCTTACCGAAAGACCGACATGTTGACGGAGTAACGGAATGGAAGATGATTTTAGTCAGTGCTTCAAATAATAGCATTTTTGGTGATCTCGATTATTTTAAAGCACTAGAGAAATTAAAACCAATTGAAGAAAAGGATAAGCAAATCCTAGTAAAAGGCTTGTCATTAAAAGAGTTGGAGTATTTTGATAAATAAGAAGGAGAAAGAAAAAAATGGATGATTTATATGCTCAACATATAGCTGAATTAGGCGTAGAACTTGGAAAAATGGCTGTAAAAGGGACTGCTTCGGCTGTAAGAAAAAGAGTTAAAGTAATAAAAAACGAAAAAAATATTGAAGATATTCGTAATGCATATGATGAAATAATCAGCGAATTACTTACCGAGAGAGAAGAAGCAGTACATATTGCACAAGAGTATAGATCGGAAGTAGAGAGAATTAATATTAGTGAAGAAGATATAAAACATTTACAGGCTACAATTACGAAAGCATTAGATATTTTTAAAAAATTTGGAGAATTTGATGAAAATGATCAACTTAATAGTTTTGAACAAATTAAAGAGTTGATAACTGTCGATACTCTTAAAACAATGCAATTGCTTGGATTTAATTATAAAGCAGCTATTGGCGAACCGTTAACAGAGATTTGCGCTCAAGCTATTCGCAATCTGGGACCAAAAGGAAATAAAAATAAATCAATCAAAAAATGATAGATTATAAAAGTGATACATAGGTGAAGAAAATGGAAGATAAAAAACAGCAATTAAATAAAATCCAATACTATTGGGAGGCGTATAAGAAGTATTTGAACGATAATTATGATATTTTAAAAGGATTTTATTTAGACACTTTCAAATTGAGAACGACGGATAATGTAAATGGGAAGCCAGTAATTTATTCCGAAGATAGATTTGATGAACTCTATAAAAATGATTGTGGTTATGTAAATAGACAAATCGAGTTCTTAAATTCTTTAATTAATTTAGATATTGTAAAAGAAAATATGTTGAGCAAACATATGAATAATTTGATAGATGAATGTATATTACTGTATAATCAATATTTACAATCAGATTATATGCAAAATGAAAATAATCTTCTATCATCTAATGATTCAGAACTGTTAGTATTTGGAAATCAATATATATTTTACGAGTTATTATATTACGAGGATTTATCTAAAATCTTTGCAAGTATAATTTTGTTACAAGATTTTTCGAAATATAAGAATGATATTGTTTTAATCGGCGGTAACGGAAGTGGAAAGACAAGTTTGGCAAATGCTTTAAAAGGTGAAGATAAGCAATATATCTCGGTTATTCCAGCACAAAAAAATTTATTCTTTTCATTGAATGATTCAAATGTGTTGACTACAAGAATGTTAGATTTAGAGAAAATGTTGCTAGAAAATAATATTAACAAAAGCAAAACGTTTAATGATTATGAGTATTTCTGTTTTCAAAATAATCAGTTTACTAAATTAATTATAGCTATGGGAGCAAATCATGTTTCATATTTAACGGAATGTCATGATAAAGGAATTAAATCTGAGAATGATAAAACTGTCTTTGATAAAACAAGAAGGATTTTTAATACACTTTTTCCTAATATTCAATTGAAATATAATCCAGAGTCCTTCCAACATTTATTTTGTGAAAAAGGAGATAAACATTACCATGTGAATGGACTTTCTGAAGGAGAAAAGTCAGTTTTATATTATATCATGAGTGTTCTAATGGCTAAAAAAGATAGCTTTATTGTTGTAGATGAACCTGAAACATATTTAAATCCTTCTTTAACGAATACTTTATGGGATTTGTTATTAGAAGAAAGGAAGGATTGCCAGTTTATTTTTATTACTCATTCAATTGACTTTGTTCTTGGAAGAAATGGAATTCAAATTGCTTGGATCAAAGAGTTCGAATACCCTAATAAATGGGAATTTGATTTTTTAGATAATAACTTTGAACTTCCTCAAACATTAATGACAGAGATATTGGGTAGCAATAAACCAATCGTGTTTTGCGAAGGAGATGATAAATCAAGCTTAGATTATTATATCTACCGAGCTATTTTGGGAGAAAAATATACTATTATTCCAGTGGGAGGACATCATGAAGTTGTGAGATATCGAAGCGTTTTATCTAAAATGACATGGTTAAATGCTGAAGCGTATGGAATAATTGATGGAGATAATCATTCGAAGGGATATATAGAGAATGCCCAAAGTAATAATATAGTAGTTATTCCGGTTAATGAAATTGAAATGCTATTACTAGACGATAGCGTTTTAAATGGTGTGCTGAAGATATTTTTTCCGCAAGACTATAGCGATAGGATAAAAGAATTTAAAAATAAGTTTTTCTCTATTGTAGAAAAAAAAATAGAAAGAATAGCATTAACGAGTACCAAAACTGCAATTGATGAGAAATTAGCCACTCAAAAAATAGAAGAAGATAGTTCTTTAGAAAGGATGAAATCCAATTTGCAGGAGATTACAAATTTTAATATAGAGGGTGTATATGAATCTAAGATATTAGAAATTAAAGAAATCATTCAAGAAAGGGATTATGAGAAACTATTGTTGATTTGTAATTTGAAAAAAGAAATATCAAAAGGACTTGCGAATAAGGAACTTGATAATGATTATATAGAAAAAGCGAAACAACAAATCTTGACGAATGCATCTTTGAAGCTAACATTGAGGAATAAATATTTAAATTTTTAACTTTCTATTCATAAGAAAAGGATTTCACGAAGCCTTTTCTTATCACGAGAGTAATTTGATGCTTTAAATAAATTATTTGTTATATGTATTAGTTTAACCGAGTCGAACAGTATATACTTACTCCGGTTCATCACCAAACATGTTGAAGGTAGAATTGAGGATGATTGTTTTCAATGATTAAGAAACGTCCGACAAGGTCATACCTTTGATTCAAAAGCGAAAGAAGCGGTAAATACAGCCTATAACTATTTAAAAGCGAACGTCAGCACAATGAGCCGTTCCTTGTCCATGGCCAACAATGATTTTGTTTTGAATGTGCAAGACTTGCAAGGCATTGGGATGACGGATACGTTGTCGTTATCGGCGACGATTTCCTTAGTGTCGATTGGCTTAAGAAAATCAGTCATCAGCGGTACTGCTGTTCTTGGCGATATTTCGATTGCCGGAACCCTCCATAAAGTGGATGAGCTCGCGCATACGTTGCAGTTGTGTTTGGATTGCGGAGCCAAAAAAGTGTTGCTTCCCATCGTATCGGCTGCGGATCTGGCGTCAGTACCGGCAGAACTGATTGGTCATTTTCAATTAATTTTTTATACGGATCCGAAGGACGCGGTATTCAAAGCGTTAGGTGTAGAGTAATTGGAATAAAAGTGGTAGAAATTTTCTTTCTTTAAAACCGGAGAAGAAAGATGGATGCCACTTTTTTTACGCGATTTTCCCCTAGAAAAGTGTGAAATATGGTTAGACTTTCCCCTAGAAAAATGTAAATCAGCTTTAAATAAAGGGAATTATTTGTGTATGATAGTTTGCTGCGATTGACGGTGTAAAAGGTGTATGATCAACACCTCTCTTTCCTGTAGTTGGAAAGTAATTTTTATTTATGATGGACTACAACATTTAGATCCAAGATATAGCGGGTACTTGATCATTAGGCCAATCAAGATAATTCATCATCAATTATTCTTTAAAGCGCTTACAAACCCTGCTATAATATTTAAAAAAAGTAATACAAAAATTACGATATTTTGTTTCACAATAAGCAATGATGTTCGCAAGAGGATGATTGTTGCTTATTATTTTTTTATAAAGAGAGAAATAGGATGTGAAAATGAAGAAAACGATGGCTCAGAAAAACAAAAATAAATATCAGCAGGGAATGAAGAAAATGTGGAAGTTTCCATCCATTCATCAATCTATGGAAGTTGAAATAGAATCTCTTGGGCAATATGAGGCAATCGTGCAAAGAGACATTATTCTACAGGATAATTGATCGAGGATAAACAAGATGAAAATCGTTTATAACAAGCTGGTGCGTGACCGGATTCCGGAAATGATCACGAAAGATGGAAAAACTTGCCAGATATGCAGTCTGGATGAAACGGCATATCGAAAAACGCTCAAGCAAAAACTGTTAGAGGAAGTGAATGAGCTCAGGGATGCACCTTCAAAAGAAGCGATGATTTTGGAAATGGCCGATGTGCTCGAGGTGTTGGAAGCGTTGCAGAAAAGCTACGGATTGGATTTAAATGAGATCTTGTCAACCAAAAGACAAAATCGAATGGAAAGTTTGAAAAGAAGATCTTTTTGGAATATGTGATCGAGGAGTAAACGATGACCGATTATATCAATTTGTGGCTGGACATTATCGAGAACATGAACAACGAGAACACGTACAAGCTGGCTTGGGGACGCGCATTGATCGAGATCATTTATGAATCGAAAGATGAAAACCATGATCTGGTAATTCCATTTGTTCAAATTGCCGAGAAGATGCTCAAATACTATTGGAATCAGACATATTTTTTCAATTTAAAGCAAAGTCCAAATCCAAACAAAAGGCCGATCCTTGTGCAGGAAACGGAAAAATGCATCGAGTTTGTGAAGGATTTGCGACGTTCGAATATTCCAGTATGGTTTGACCGGGCGCAGCAGGACTTAATGTCGAATCCTGCTTTTTACGCGGAACGCATTTCACAAATCGCGAAAACATTGAAGGTGGATGTGTGCTGGCGGTTTAAAAACACGAAAAAGGATGGAAAGACTGTCGAGAACGAGATTTACAAACTCGACCGGTCAAACATGCATGTCATGTTTACTCGAAAGCAGGTGAAAGAAATCAAAGAATACGCGTTCATTTTGTCACAGCTTTTAAACTACAAGTGGGCCCAGTTGCTTGAAAAGTTCAATAGCGCGCCCAAAATCGCGTTAAAGGTAAAAGGAATTTCGGATGCCAAAATACGACGAAACAATCTCTCGAAGTTCAAGCACATTTTGTTGACGCAAACGGAAGACGGAAACATCATTGACCTCTATACCGGAAAAGTTCTTGAAGCCAATGACATTTCCATTGACCATGTCATACCGTGGTCCTTCATGTATAGTGATGACATTTGGAATTTGGTCATTACATCAAAATCGGTCAACTCTTCCAAAAGCAATTCCGTCCCTTCCGAGGAAGTCATTCGAAGACTGGAAGAAAGAAACAAGGGGCTCGTAGAAATCGTAAAGGATCCAAAATATCATGAGAAGTTACAGGTGGCGATGGACAATAACTATGTACAGAAGTTTTATGTGGCATTGAGGTTGTAAGAAGGTTTTTATAAAAAAGGAGAATTTTTATGGAAAGGAAAAAAAATGACATTACCTGGTTAAAAGTTTACTTTATGTATAAACTGTTTGAGAAAAGAAAAGCTGAGGAAAAATATAAATGGAGGTTAAATTGCGAGGATGGTGATATATATGGTCTTGATCCAAATGATTATGAAACGGAACAAGACTATGAGGACGATCTTTATGAAGCAAAGTATGGTTGGCGTGAAGATTATAGCGATTGCGATCTTGATCCAGAAGACTATGAAACAGAGGATGAATTTTTAGAAGCTTTAGAAGAGGAAAGAACAGCCTGGCGAAATTACTGTGAAATTGATTTGAATTACGATGTTGATCCGGAAGATTATGAAACCGAAGCAGAATACGAGGAAGCTCTGGAAAAGGCGAAGTATGGGTGGAGGGACACATGCGATTATGAATGGTCGTATGAGATCGACCCTAAAGATTATGAAACGGAGGAGGAATACAACGAAGCGCTTTATGAAATGAAATACGGCTGGCGCGAAGAACGGGAAGATGACTGCTTCTTTTTTGCCGACCTTGATCCGGAAGATTATGAAACGGAAGAGGATTACGATGAGGCGTTATACGAAGAAAAATTGGCTTGGTATGATTCTCATGATTCAGCGTATATCGACTATGAAATCGACCCAAGTGATTACGATTCTGAAGAAGAATGTGAGGAAGCACTTTATGAAGCGATGGAGGAATGATGAGAGAGTTATAGAGAAATGATTGATCAATTTGACTGCTCTTCTCAGGAATTAAAATCCTCGAGCTAGATGTGCCATTTTAATTTATAAAAATAGAGATAATATTCAAAAAATCATAAATAGCAATAAAGAAGAATTTACTTATGGAGAGGAAAAAGGTTTAGAATTTGAATATGTTTTGAGTTTTACAGATGAAATGTCAAACAATGAAAAATACATATCTTACACAAGAGCTTTAGATTCTTTAGGTATAGTACACGCCAAGGATTAGAGGAATATGTAAGAAGTCCTAATTGACAATTCTCGCTTTTTCTGATGCGATATTCATAGACAAAAACAAGTTATTAAAAAATGCTAGAAAGTATCTTTGATAAAATCCCTTGTTTTTCAACCCATATCCGCTAAAATCAGAACAGGGATAGAAAAAAATAAAGGGGAAGAAGATATGTTTCTAATTCAAAAAGTCGAAGAGCTCGTCGTCACGTACGATGACGGCCGCAAAAACATTGGCGAGTTTATCTTAAAAAACATGGACACGATCCACACGTATTCGATCCAGGAAATCGCCACCCACACGTACACATCCAAGGCATCCATCGTCCGGTTCGCCAAAACGCTTGGCTACGAAGGATGGAAAGACCTCAAAAAAGATTTGATTCGGGAAGGGCAAGTCGAAAAGGAAATGGCCGATGTCGACTTCAACTATCCGTTTCAAAAAGGGGACACGACCAGCGACATCGCCACCAAGATCGCCAGCCTGCAAATCAAAACGATCGAAGACACACGCGACCATCTCGACCTCGACCAGGTCGTTCGCTGCACGAATTTGATCGTCCGCGCCCGCCGCGTCATGATCTTCGGCATCTCGCCCAACACCGGCGTCGCCGAACTCTTTCGCCGCAAGATGCTCTCCATCGGCAAAGTCGTTGAAATTTCCAATTCCCGGGAAATGGGCATGCAAGCCATGCGCCTCGACCAGCACGACGTCGCCATCATCGTGTCGTATTCCGGCAACAACGCCAGCGTCGAGCCCCTCAACATCGTGCCGTATTTACGCGAAAACAACGTCCCGCTCATCGGCATCACAAGCGGGGGCGACAACTTGCTGCGCCAAAGCACCGACACGATCCTGACCATGTGCTCGCGCGAGCGCCTCTACACCAAAGTTGCCAATTTCTCGACCGAGGAATCGCTCAACTACGTATTCAACGTCCTGTTCGCGTCCGTCTTCGAACGCCAGTACGAAAAAAACGACGCGTACCGCCAGCGCAGCGCAAGACAGCTCGAACAAGGGCGCCTCAAAAACACCGATCTCAAAGAATGATTGGTGTTTTTTTTTCGCGAAGTTTCGTCAAAAGACCGCGCTGAAATCGTTTTCATAAAACAAAGTTTTAAGTGCTCCTTCGTCTGTTTTCTCCGCTGTTTTCCTTTGGTATTTTATGGGTGTCAACAAAGAGAGGAAAAAAATTATGTCGAAAAAGTACACCCAGCTCGCCGAACAAATCATTGAAAAAGTCGGCGGAAAAGAAAACATCAACGATGTGTATCACTGCCAGACCCGGCTTCGCTTCAAACTCAAAGACGAATCGAAAGCCGACACGAAAGCGCTCGAAGCGATGGACGGCGTCGCCAAAGTCATGATCAACGCCGGCGTCTACCAAGTCGTCATCGGCACCCACGTCGCCGACGTCTTCGAGGAAATCGAAAAGAAAGTCGACCTCAAAAAAGGAAACGACAGCCAGCCCGTCGAAAAGAAGGGCATCGTCAACACGATCATCGACTTCGTGGCCGGCACGTTCCAGCCCATCATCCCCGCGCTCTCCGGAGCCGGTATGGTCAAAGCCGTGCTCGCGCTGCTCGTCGTCTTCAAACTCATCTCCAACGAGTCGCAAACGTACGCGCTGCTCAACATGTTCGCCGACGCGATCTTCTACTTCCTGCCGGTCCTGCTCGCGTTCACCGAAGCCCAGAAGCTCAAATGCAATCCGATCCTGGCCGCCGGCGTCGCCTGCATCCTCATGCACCCGACATGGAACGCGTTCGTAACCGCCCAGGAAGGGGTGCGCTTCTTTGAAATCATCCCGTTCCCGCTTGTCAGCTACGCCAACAGCGTCATCCCGATCCTGCTGATCGTCTTCGTGCAGTCGTACGTTGAAAAGTGGCTCAACCGCGTCGTGCCTAAAGCCATCAACCTCGTCTTCGTGCCATTGCTCGTCTTCCTCATCATGGGAACGCTCGCGTTCTCGGTGCTTGGGCCACTTGGCAACATTGTCGGATCGTGGCTCGCCGTCGTCTTCAACTACCTGGCTGAAAACGCCGCCTGGGCGCCCGCGTTGCTCATCGGCGGGCTGCTGCCTGTCATGGTCATGTTCGGCATCCACAACGGCGTCGCGCCTCTAGGCGTCATGCAAATGGCCAACCTCGGCTACGACTCCATCTTTGGACCCGGATGCGTCTGCTCCAACATGGCTCAGGCGTCCGCGGGACTGGTCGTCGCCTTACGCACCAAAAACAAAAAGGAAAAACAAATCGCCACATCCGGCTTTATCACCGCGTACATGGGCATCACCGAACCGCTCCTCTACGGTGTGAACCTGCCTAAGAAATATCCGCTTGTCGCCAGCATGATCGGCGGCGCGTGCGGCGGATTGTACGCCGGCCTGACGCACACCCACCGCTTCGCCACCGGATCGAGCGGCCTGCCCGCCGTGCTCTTGTACATCGGCGACAACACGATGACGTTCTTCTACAACATCATCATCGCCATCGTCATCAGCTGCGTCGTCTCCGCTGCGCTCACCTACATCTTCTCGCTCCATGCAGAAAAGGGACAGGAAGCGAAAACGATCGAAGCTATCCAGACGCATACGAAACCCGGCGTCGCCGCCGCGCCGCTAGCCGGTCTTGTCAAACCGCTCTCGCAAGCCAAAGATGAAGCGTTCGCCAGCGAGGCGCTCGGCAAAGGACTCGTCATCGAACCGGAATCCGGCGACGTGTTCTCACCGGTCGACGGCATGGTTAGCGCGCTGTTTCCAAGCAAGCACGCCATTGGCATCACGGCCGAAGACGGCATGGAAATTTTGATCCACATCGGCATCAACACCGTCGAACTCAACGGAAAACACTTCGAAACGTTTGTCGAGCAAGGCGAACACGTCCAAGCCGGACAACCGCTCGTCCATTTCGACCGCGAAGCCATTGAACAGGAAGGATACAATACGCAGACGATGGTCATCGTCACCAATTCCGCTATGTATGAAGACATCGAACTCGTCGGGCAGGGCCGCGTTGAAGCCGGGCAGGACGTCTTGAAAAGAAAGGGGTAAGTTTATGTTCCACACCACACCAAAACCATTTCCAAACGACTTTTTATGGGGCGCGTCCACATCCGCCTACCAGGTCGAAGGGGCCAGCGAGAGCCACGGCAAAGGGCCATCCATCCAGGATCTGCACCATCCCGCCGATCTTTCCGACTTCTCGGTTGCCAGCGACCACTACCACCACGTCGAGGAGGACGTGGCGCTCATGAAGGAGCTTGGCCTCAAGGCGTACCGGTTCTCCATTTCGTGGAGCCGGATCTTTCCAAAAGGGAAAGGGGAAATCAATCCGGAAGGCGTCGCGTTTTACCACACGCTCATCGACCGACTCGTCGCCAGCGGCATCGAGCCCGTCGTGACCTTGTACCACTTCGATTTGCCGCTCGCCCTGTATGAAAACGGCGGCTGGAGCAACCGGGAAACGATCGACGCGTTCGCGCAATACGCCAAAACCCTGTTTCAGGAGTACGGCGACAAAGTGAAATACTGGCTGACCATCAACGAGCAAAACGTCATGATCAACCATCCCGCCGCGATGAATCCAGGCAAGACGCCAACGAACAAAGAGCTTTACCAGCAAAACCACCACATGCTTTTGGCGGGCGCGATCGCGACTAATCTATGCCATGAACTCGTGCCCGAAGGCAAAATCGGCCCGGCCCCGAACATCATCGCCGTGTATCCGAAAACGTGCAAACCCGAAGATGTCGTCGCCGCCGACAACTGGGAAGCCATCCGCAACTGGCTGTATTTGGACGTCGCCGTCAAAGGCGTCTACAACCCGATCGCGTGGGCGTATATGGAGGAAAAAGAACTCGTTCCCCGCATGGAAGCCGGCGACATGGATCTTTTGGCAAGCGCCAAACCCGATTTTCTCGGCGTCAACTACTACGCCACCGCGACCGTGTCCGCCGCCAAAAACGACGGGCATGACCGGGCGCCGCGCAACGGCGACCAGCAGACAATGGTCGGCGAGGAAGGGGTGTACCGGGCCGAGACGAACGACTTGCTCGAAACGACCGAGTTTGGCTGGCAAATCGACAGCGTCGGTTTGCGCACGACGCTGCGCCGCGTGTACGACCGCTACCATTTGCCCATCCTCATTACCGAAAACGGCATCGGCGCAAGGGATGCGCTCGAAGACGACGGCACCGTGCACGACGCCTACCGCGTCGACTACTTGCGTCGCCACTTCGAACAGGCCCGCCTCGCGTTCAGCGACGGCGTCGATTTGATCGGGTATTGTCCATGGGCGTTCATGGATCTGGTCAGCACGCACCAGGGCTATCAAAAGCGGTACGGCTTCGTGTACATCGACCGCCAGGAGAAAGATCTCAAAACGCTGCAACGCGTCAAAAAAGACAGCTTCGCGTGGTATCAAAACGTCATTGCAACTAACGGATCCCGCATGTAAAAGAAAAGGACCATCGCGCGATGGTCTTTTGATTATTCAGCCGGCGTGTAGGGAATCGGCTTCTTTCCATACGTTTCCCCCAGACTGGCTTGCTCGGATTCCGGATAGACGATCGTGTCCGGATCGCCGTCCGAAATGTAGCGCGACGTGTTCAGCCGGTCGAAATTCATTTGAATGTCGAAGTTCTCGCCGTTGTTGTCGTAAGCGCGGATGCGTTTTAAAAACGTCGGGTTGAACGCGTTCGAATACGGGGAAGCGTCCGCCTCCCACGCCACTTGCAGCGTGCTCTTGGTCGTATACGGCTTGCCGTTGAACGTTCCCTGGAAAATGGAAGCCATGTTCGGATGCTCCAAATCGTAAGGCGAGCCAAACGGCAGCGCCACGATTGGCACGTATTTTCCCGGAATGATTTCCTCCAGCTTTTCGTAAACGCCGCCGACTTCCTGCTCGGTTTGCGCCTGGTCGATCGTTAAAAAATCGGGATGGTTCATCGTGTGGTTGCCCACGTCGTAGCCATGCTCCACGAGCCATTTCAAGATCTTCTCGTTGTATTCCGGTTGCGAAAACAACCCCTGGTTCACGAAAAACGTCGCCGTCACGTTCATGTCCGGATGCTCCTTTTTGAACGCCTCCAAAATGCCGACGGCGCTGTTGGGGTCGATCTCGATGTTGCCGTCCTTGTCCAGACCGGTCACGAGGATGTTGTTGTCGAGGCCGTCGTCAAACGTTAAAATGAGCGGGCTCTTTCCCGGTTCGACATCGACATTGCCATCCACGTAGTCGCTCAAACGAATCATGCGGTAGCCCTGGTCGTAGTAAAACCGCAAATCGTTGCGAAACGCCTCGGCCGTCCGCTGGTAGCCGTCCACGTCGATGTTGCCGCCTGTATAGGCGGTGTCCGCGTTGCTCATGTTTTGAATGCCGTGGTACATCATGATCGGCACGTTGCCGAGCTCGTTGACGTTCGCCTTGGCGTATTGCGCGGCGGTGAGCGGCTCATACGCTCTTTCTTCTTTTTTGTCTTGTTTTTGTTTGGGTTCGTCCTTTGTCCTTCCAAGGCGCGACAAGCCAAAGCCAGCCGCCGCGACGCATGCAAGCGCCAGCCCCAAAAAGGCCAAATTGCGAATTTGTTTTTTTCGATTGATTTTTGCCATACCTTTATCTTAACGAAAAGAAAATAAAAATAAAAGGATTCTCTTTCTTATTTCTGCATGTTCCATTCGCAAAAGAAAAATTAACTGTTATACTTAAAGCCAAGGGGAAATTCGTCCGCGAGGACGATGAATTGAAGCATGAAAAAAGTAAAAAAAATCCCGAAAGGGTCGAAGATAAAGAAAAAAATTGAATCGCTGACACCGCGGCACTGGGTAGGCATCGTCCTGGCCGTCGCCGCCTTGCTTATTTTGGGTTTCGTTTATTGCAACAAGCCAAACGAGCTGGACAAAATCACGCAGGACTACATTGAAACTATCGACACCAGCACGATCCGGGGCGAAGTCGAGCGCCAGTTTGACAACGAATACAAAGCGCAAGACTACTTGTTTTACGGAGAAACGCTTTCGATGTTCGGCAACCCGTACGACGCCGAGCAGGAAAACCTCGATCCGTTCATGGGCAAAGCGCTCGTGTTGCGCAACATTGAAACAGGAAAAGAATACAATTTTACGTTTTCCGGCAGCGCGGATGGCGCGATCCCGCTTGGGCAGCTCGACGAAGGCGCCTATGAGGTGTTCATTTACGACCAGTACATCAAAAAGCGGGTTTATTTTGACAAAGCGTTCACATCCAAGCCGCTTGTCACGATGCGCCGCGGCGGAAAAGTCAAAAACATCACCTTGGAAGCGGATAAAGACATTTTCCGCAAATTCAATGTGGAGCTTGCTAACAACTACGCGTTTTTAGTCGTGAAAGACACGATTCCGCAAAGCGAGATCGTCGACGTGGTCATCGACCCGAGCGGCAACGTCTTCAACGAGCTGACCCAGGAACTGGAGCCGGGGTTCGCCAGCGGCCAAATCAGCGAGGCGCAGGCATCTTACGAGCTGGCCCAGAAAGTCAAAACCGAGTTGGAGCGCTATGGCCTCAAAGTGCTCATCAGCCGGAATCCGGACTCCACGCCAAGCTACTACGGCGAGAACGGACGCGTCGGGCAAGGCTATGAGCATCAAGCGAAGGTGTTCCTGAATTTGTCGATGTGCGATGAAGAGAGTGTCAACCGGCCGTTCTTTATCGTTTCGCCGCTGACCAACGCCTCGCTCGCCAACGAGATGGCCTACATCATGACGCAAAACGGCATCGAGCTCGACTATCCATACACGACAACCGACTTGCTGGCCAATGGCGTCATCTTTGACACGAACATCGTGGACAACGAGTACAACGTCACGCCGTTTACGATCAATCCCGCCATCCGCGAAAGCGGAGGGAAGGCGACGTACGCCGGACAATACAACCAGGTCGGCAACGGAACGTACGCCAGCCACGACGGCATGTACGGCTTGATGTTCGAATACGCCAACATCGCCAGCAGCGATAGCGTGGACTACTACCAGGCCAACCAGGACAAGATCGCCAAGTCGCTCGCGCAAGGTCTTGCCTCGTATTTTCAATTAAAGGAGGTTGATTCGGATGAAGCTGCAAGCGAGTCATCTATATAAATCTTTTGGAGCCCAGGACGTGTTGTCCGACGCTTCGCTCACCGTCAAAGGAAACGAGAAAATCGCGCTCGTTGGACGCAATGGATGCGGAAAAACGACGCTTTTGAAAATGATCTGCCATTTGGAAGAGCCCGATCAAGGCTCGGTCGTGATCGCCAGCGGAACGCGCATTGGCTACTTGTCCCAAATCACGTTTGAAGACGAGGAGCGAACCGTGTACGAAGAGCTGCTCACCGTTTTCGACGAGCTGACCACCTTGCAGGCCCGTCTGGAAAGCCAGGCGCTTGTGCTCGAGCACGACGCGTCCAGCGCCCAGCTGGAAAAATACGAGAAACTGCAAAACCGGTTTGAAGCGCTTGGCGGATACGATTACGAATACGAGCTAAAAAACGTGTTTTTTCATTTTCAGTTCGAAGAAGCCGATCTGCATAAAAAGCTTCGCGAGTTTTCCAGCGGACAACGGACCCGGATCGGGCTTGTCAAGCTGCTGCTCACCAAGCCGGACGTTTTACTGCTGGACGAGCCAACGAACCATCTTGACATCGAGTCGATCGAGTGGCTGGAAGGCTATGTGCGCCACTATCCCGGCGCCGTCATTCTCGTCAGCCACGACCGGATGTTTTTGGATCACGTGGTGGACGAGATCGTCGAAATCGAGTTTGGCAAAACGATGCGCTTTCCCGGATCGTATTCGCACTATGTCAAAGCGAAAGAGGAGTACATTGAGCGAAACCATGACGCCTTCGTCCGCCAGCAGGAGGAAATCGCCCGCATTTCGGCTCTTATCGAAAAATTTCGCTACAAAAAAAACAAGGCGGCTTTCGCCCAATCCAAAATCAAGTATTTGGACCGGATGGAAAAAATCGAGGATGTCAAAACGGATCAAAGCGCGATCAAAGCCCGCTTCACCAGCGGACGCAAAGGCGGAAAACGCGTTTTGGAAGTCGACCACCTGCAAATCGGCTACACCGATCCGCTTTGCGAAGTCGATTTGCTCGTCATGAAAGGCGATCGTCTAGGCATTGTCGGTCCGAACGGAATCGGAAAGTCGACCTTCATCAAGACGCTCGTCGAAAAACTTCCGGCTCTGGGCGGCAGCTTTCATTTCGGCCATCAAATCGACTTAGGCTACTTCGACCAGGACAGCGCGCAAATCACCTCCAGCCAAACCGTGCTGGACACGTTGTGGGACGCGTATCCGCAAACCGACCAGACGCAGCTGCGCAACACGCTGGCCAGCTTTTTGTTCACCCAGGACGAGGTGTTCAAAGAAGTGTACAATTTATCCGGCGGCGAAAAAGTCCGGCTCGCCCTGGCTTGCCTGATGCTGGCCCACGACAACGTCCTACTGCTCGACGAGCCAACCAACCACCTCGACATTCCCGCCAAGGAGGCGCTTGAAAAAGCGCTGGAAGCGTACGACGGAACGATTTTATTCGTCAGCCACGATCGAATGTTTTTAAAAAAGATGGCCAACCGCATTATGGAAATGGGCGCCACAAGCAAAGTGTACAACGTCGGCTACGAGGAATATCTTGAAAAGAAAGCGCAGCACACGCTTGTCGAAGCGGCCAGGGAAGCCGTTGCGGCTCCGGCGCCAATCAAGCAGGAGAAGCTTTCTTTCAACGAAAGCAAGGCGCTCAAAAACCGGGTCGCCAAGCTGGAAAAGCTGCTGGAGGAGGCGGAAGTTGATTTGGAGGCGCTGCGCGAGCTGCGGTTCGAGCCCGAATACTATCAGGACTATCGAAAGATGGAGGAGCTGGACGCGCAAATCGACGAAAAGCACAACGAGATCGCGGCCTACACGAAAGAGTGGGAAGAAAAGATGGAGAAGCTGGAAGGCGAGGCGTCTTGAGCCGGCTTGGATAAACTTGTGCAAATTGTTATAGGAAAAGAAAAACATTGAGTACAATAGAGATACATGGAAATGAGGTGTATCACAATGGAAAAAACCGAATTAACAGCACAACAGGAAATGATGGAAATCCCAGCCGAGAAAATGGCGGAAATCAAAGATCATATCGTAAAATCGCAAAGCGTTTTGGAACTCGTTGCTGACTCTCTGGAAGAAAAACTGCAGCCGGAAGGATCGGACATCACGACGGAGCTCAACGCGCTGACGACAATTTACGATCAGCTGGAGCACGCCTATCAGGATGCCGAGGACGTGGAAGCGTTCTTGAAGCAAACCGAAGCCGTCGACAAGAAAAACGCCTAAAAGAGGCAGGCAGAAAACCGCAAAAAGCGGTTTTTTTTTGCGAAAAGTTTCTTCTGCGGGAATCGTGCGCTAAAATAAAAGAGGAAAAGAAAGAGGAACGATGATGAAAGTTTTATTGTTGAATGGCTCGCCCAAAGGGCCCGCCAGCAATTCGATCCAGCTGGCGAACGCTTTTTTGCAAGGCGCCCGGGAAAAACAAGAGCTGGAAATCCAAACCTACGACATTTACGCGATGGATTTGCGTGATTGCCGCGGCTGCTTCGCGTGCTGGAACAAAACGCCGGGCCAATGCGTGATCCACGACGACATGACCAAAATCTTAAAAGGCATTTTAGAGGCGGACTGGATCGTATACAGTTTTCCGTTGTACTACTATTCGCTTCCTTCCCGGCTTAAGCTCGTTTTTGACCGCCAGCTTCCGTTTCGGCTTCCATTCATGGATGCGCAAAACGAATACGGTGGCCATCCCGACCGTTACGATTTATCGAAAAAGCGATGGATCTTCATTTCGACTTGCGGCTTTTATACCGCCCAGGGCAATTATGAAACCGTCACGAGCCAGCTGGACCGCCTCTATGGAAAAAACGGCTACACGACGATTTTCACCGGGGAAGGGGAGCTCTTTCGCGTACCGGAGCTGAAAAAGGAATGCGCCCGCTATTTGGACATCGTCCGGCAGGCGGGGCGCGAATTTGCCGGCGGATCCATTTCGGAAGCCGTCCGCCGCCAGCTGGAGGAGGCGATTTTGCCGCGTCCGGTGTTCGAACGTCTGGCCGACGCGAGCTGGGGCGTCGAACCGGAAAGCGGACACATCCAATCCGAGGCGTATCAATTCACCAGACAAATGGCCGGGTTGTACAATCGCGACCATTACGATAAAGACCGCGTCGTCGAATTCGAATACACCGACCGAAACGAGCGCTATCAAATCGTCTTGACCAAGACGGACGCCCAGGTGAAAAAAGAAGATTTTCTGCCATACACGACCCGCATCACGACGCCTTTTGCCGTTTGGCAATCCATCGCCAGAGAAGAGATTCGCGGGGACGAGGCGCTCATGCAGCATCTGTACACCGTCGATGGCGATTTCGACTTGCTTTTGCGCTGGGACGATTTTTTTGGAACCGGTGCCGCGCACGCGCCAAAGGGCCCGCAAACGAACATGCTGTATTTTCTCGTTCCGTGGATGGCGCTTTGGATTGGCGCGCCCGTCGCTTCGCGGATCGGTTTTGGCTTGATAAGCGCGGGACTCGCTCTTTTGTTTTTGCTAAGCCCCCAGCTGAATTTGACGAAGTATGACCGGCTAGGCTGGATCGTCTGCGCCGGACTGGCCGGATCGCTTGTCGCGGGCGTGTCGTTTCCACTCGTCATCCGGTTGTCGTATTTGGGATTTGGCTTGTGCTGGCTGGTCAGCGCATGCCAGAAAGTGCCGCTGTCCGCGTGGTATTCAATGAACGAATACGGGGGACCGGATGCCTGGAACAATCCGATTTTTATGAAAACAAACCGCATTTTGACGGTTAGCTGGGGCTTTTTGTATTTGCTTTTCTTTCTCGTGCCGGCTTTACCGCCAATGGTGGCGTGGATCGCGCCGGCTTTGCTGGGCGTGTTCACGTTGTGGTTTCAAAAGTGGTACCCGACGTTTGTGGCCAGGGGGAAAAGAGAATAAAAAAACGGCTTCGTTTTAATCCGTTCCTTGTCTATTCGACACGGGAAACAGGAAAAACGGGGCCGTTTTTTATAAGTTCGAGTTTTTTGGAACGAGGAAGCTGCTTGATCGCGTATTCTCTGCGCAGCGCCATCCCTTTTTCTTCCCACGTTTCAAAGTAAACAAGCATGACCGGCGTCCGGGGCCGGGTGTATTTCGCGCCTTTTTGCGCGTTGTGGGCTCGCACCCGTCTGGCAAGATCGGTCGTCCAGCCCGTATACAGCGTGCCGTCGGCGCAGCGAACGATGTAGACGTAGTGCATCGGCTATTTTTCGTAATAGCCAAAGTGCTCGAACGGATAGACGACAAGGAAGTCTTTCGCCAAAATCGAAGATTTCTTGTAAGGGCCGGTATCGCGCGAATCCATCGAGATGGGCCGGTTGTCGCCCATGAGGAAATACTCGTCTTCCTGAAGGGTGACCGGATCGAAGTTGTAGTTGAAATAGCCATTCGTCTCTTTCCACTCTTTGGCGTAGTCGTTGTCCAAATACTCGCTTTCGTCCAGCGGCTTTCCGTCAATATACACTTGCTCTTCCTTGCATTCGACCGTTTCGCCCGGCAAACCGATGACCCGCTTGATGACCGTCGTCGGCTCGCCTTTTTCGGTGGTCGTTTTAGCCAGCACGATATCGCCGCGCTGGATGCCTTCCACGCTGACGCCAATCACGTTGGAAACGCCGCGGTCGCCGTTTTGAAAATTCGGGTACATGCTTCGTCCTTGAATCAGCGCCGGCTTGAATAAAAAGGCGGATACAAGAATGATGAGGATGGAAACGACAAGAAAGGTGCTGACAAACGATAAAATGTCTTCGCCAATCGTGCGTTCATCGTTTTCGTTGTAACGAAAATTGGTTCGTCTTTTTTTTATATTTTTTTTCTTTTTGCTCATTGATTTGATCTCCAATGGTTTTATTTTAACAAATATCGCCGGAAATACAAATCCGACCGCTTAACGACGCAAAGAAAAAGAGGTGAATTTAAATTTATCGTAACGATGGCGGGAAAATGAGTACTCAAACGGGATCCCGTTGTCCAAATAGGCAATCTGCTCCACTTCGAGCACCGGCTCGTTTTCCTTCAAGCCAAGCACTTCGTGATCGAGCGCGCTGGAAATGTCGGCCCGGCTCGTTTGCTGGGCGCTGGCGATGTGCATGTTGAGATCGTGTTCGATATACGAATAAATCGACTTGTTGAGCACATCCTCGGTAATTCCCGGAATCAGGCTGACAGGCATGAACGTATGCTCGAGCACGTACGGCTCGTCGTCGTAAAGGCGCAACCGCAAAATATCGTAAACCGGCTCGTTTTCCTTGATATGCAAGGCGTGCGCCACGTCCTTGGAAGCGAAGCTGAGCTTGAACTCCAGGATTTTCGACTGGACTTCCTCGTGGCGGGTACGGTCGAATCCGCCAATCGGAAACTCCTCCATCTGGTACGGATCGGAGGCGAGCGCCTTGTTGAGCACGAAACTGCCCTGGCCCTGCTTTCGATAAATCATGCCTTCCTCAACTAAAATATCCAGCGCTTTTTTCACGGTCATCCGCGAGCAGGCGTAAATTTGACAAAGCGTGATCTCGTCCGGCAGCTTGGCGCCCGGCCCGTATTCACCATCTAAAATCGCGTCTTTCAGCTCGTCGTAAATCATTTTGTATTTTGGGCTCATCGTTTTTTCCTCCTTGGATTATAATTTAAGTATATTCTATATGGGTTCCATAGGAAATGTCTAGACTAATAGAAAAAATCAAAAAATATGTCTAGACATTTATTTGAAAACCATTTACAATTTAAACGAAAAGAGGACGATGAAATGAAGAAGCAAAAAGTACAATTTCCGGACGATTTCTGGTGGGGTGCCGCCACGTCCGGTCCGCAAAGCGAAGGATGGTTCAACAAACGGCACGAAAACGTGATGGATTACTGGTATCGCGTGCAAAGAAACGATTTCTTTAACGGGGTTGGTCCAGATGTTGCCAGCGATTTTTACCATAAATACAAAGAGGATTTCGCGCTCATGAAGCAAGTCGGCATGAACTCGTTTCGCACGAGCATCCAGTGGACGCGCCTGATCAAAGATTTGGAAACCGGCGAGCCAGATCCGGAAGGCGTGCAGTTTTATAAAGACGTGATCGCCGAGGCGAAGAAAAACGGCATTACCCTGGTGATGAACTTGCACCACTTCGACATGCCAATCGAATTGCTTGAAAAATACGGCGGATGGGAAAGCAAGCACGTGGTCGACTTGTTTGCCAAGTTCGCCAAGACGGCGTTCGAATGCTTTGGCGACGACGTGCGCTACTGGACCACGTTCAACGAGCCAATGGTCATTCCCGAAGCGGGATATTTGTACGGGTTCCACTATCCAAAATTGATTGGAAAAGGAAAGGAAGCTGTTCAAATCATATTCAATATCAATCTGGCTTCCGCCAAGGCGATCGAAACGTACCGCTCCATGAAACTGGATGGTGAAATCGGCATCATCTTGAATTTGACTCCGGCATATCCACGCAGCGAATCGAAAGAAGATCTGGAAGCCGCCCGGTTCGCGGACGATTTCTTTAACAAGGCTTTTTTGGATCCGGCAGTTTATGGAACGTTCCCACCGGCGCTCGTCGATCTTTTGAAAAAAGACAACGTGCTGTGGCAAACCGATGAAAAGGAACTCGATACGATCAAACGAAACACCGTCGATTTTCTAGGTGTCAACTACTATCATCCAAAACGCGTCAAAGCGCCGGAAACAAAACGGGAAGGCAACTGGATGCCGGATTGGTATTTTTCCGAATACGACATGCCGGGCAAGCGAATGAACCCGTACCGCGGCTGGGAAATTTTCCCGAAAGCCATTTACGACATCGCGAAAAACGTCCAAAACGACTATGGAAACATCAAGTGGTTCATCTCTGAAAACGGCATGGGCGTTGAAGGAGAGGAAAAGTACCGCGATGAAAACGGCCACATTGAAGACGATTACCGCATCGACTTTTACGAAGAGCATCTGGCGTGGCTGAACAAAGCGATGCAGGAAGGAAGCAACTGCTTTGGCTATCAGGCCTGGACGGCGTTCGACTGCTGGAGCTGGAACAACGCCTACAAAAACCGGTACGGATTCATCGCGGTGGATTTGAACGACCAAAGCCGCACGATCAAAAAATCCGGACGCTGGCTCAAGGACGTGGCCGACAACCACGGATTCGAATACGACCTCGACCTCGTGCAAGAATAGGAAAGAAGGAAGACGTATGCTGAAAATCGCGGACGGTTTTTGCGATCACATGCTTTTGCAGCGACAACACCCCATCCTTGTATGGGGAACAGGCGAACCGGGCGAATCCGTCACGGTGCAGCTGGCAAACCAGGTCGGGAAAACGTTGGTCGACGCAACGGGAAGCTGGACGCTTTCGCTGCCGCCGATGGAAGCGGGCCGCCAGCTGACACTCACGCTTTTTGGCGCGGATACGACGATTCAAATCGACGACGTGGCGATTGGCGACTTGTATTTGGCCGCCGGCCAATCCAATATGGAATTCGCGCTGGGCAGCGAGGACCATTACGAGCAAGCGAGAAAAGCGGCGGACGGCAAGGATTTTCGCTGGATGGGCGTGCCCCAGGTCGAATACGAAGGCGACGGCCGGGACGAGCCGCTGGCCTGGCGCGTATTAAACGCCCAAAACGTTCAGGACGTTTCCGCGGTCGCCTTGTACGCCCTGCTGGAAATCGCGACCCACACGGATGTGCCTCTTGGCGTGATTGGCTGCTACAAAGGCGGGACGAGCGCGAGCTGCTGGATTCGCAAGCAAACGCTTATGGAAGATCCGGAGCTGCGGCAGGCGTTTTACGAACCGTATTGGGACGGGCTGGAAACGCAAAGCGAAGCCGAGGAGGACGCCTGTCGGGCGGCGTACCAAAACGAGCTGGAAACGTACCAGCGGGCGGTCGCCGACTACCAGCGCGCCTATCCTGAGCGCTCTCTTTCCCAGCTGAAGCACGAGCTTGGCCACACGCCATGGCCGGGACCGAAAGGAAAAAAGGACTTTGGCCGTCCGGGCGGATTGCGCGACACGATGCTGCGGCAGGTGCTGAACCGGCCCTTCAAGGCGGTTTGGTGGTATCAGGGCGAGGAAGACGCGAAATCGGCGTGGCAGTACGAGCATTTGCTCGGCACGCTCATTGACGAATGGCGCCACACGCTAGGGGCCAATGTGCCGTTCTTTCTCGTCCAGCTTCCAGGATATAAAGAGGAAACGTACGTCGAAACCTGGCCGATCTTGCGGCAGGCGCAGGCGATGCAGGCTTTGGCCAAGCCGAACGTCGATTTGATTTGCACGCTCGACCAAGGCGACTCGTACAATATCCATCCAACGAACAAGCAAGTCGTGGGCACCCGGCTCGGGCAGCTTGTCAGCCGCGTTTTTTACGATCCCGCGCTCCGGGCCTTGTATCCGAAGCTGCGCCTATGGCGGCATGGCGAGGAAAACGTCGAGCTTGTTTTTGAAAACATCGACCAGGGATCCATCCGGCTTTGCGTCGACGATCAAACGATCGAGGCGCCGATTCGCGAAGGGATCGCACGCGTGGCGGGGAAGGCGCATACGATTTCCTACGCCTGGCAAAACGACCCGGAATGCCTCACATGGAACGCGTTGGGGCTGCCGATGTTTCCGTTTCAAATCGAAATCGAATAAAGAGCACGCGAAAGAATTTTTACTCTTTCGCGTTTTTCTTTGGAAATAAGGTAAAATAAAAGCGGAGACGAAAAAGGGATTTTGGAGGAGAGAAGGATGGAAAAAATCATTTATTTGGACGCGGACGGGACGCTGTTCCACCATGAGGGCTACGTTCCCGCTTCCGCGTTTCGCGCCATTGAGCAGGCGCAAGCCAACGGACATAAAATCGTTTTATGCACCGGAAGGCAGCTCGTCGAGATTTATGGCGATTTGAAAAAAATTGATTACGACGCGATCATCGCCGGTGCGGGCGGAACGGTTCTTGTCAAGGACAAGCTGCTGTTTGATGGGCATTTTTCCCAGGCGCAAATCCATCGGCTGGCCGCGTATTTAAACGAACACGCCATTCCGGCCGTCTACGAAAGCCGCCTTGGTGTGTTTGGCGACGCCATGACCAAGCGGGCGATGAAGGCGCGCTGCGAGCAGGTGTGCGCGGGACTGGATGAAAAACAGGCCCGGACGCATGGAATGACGTTGTTTTACAACAGCGTGGAAGAGCTGGATCCGAAGGAGATTTTCGCCAAGCCGATTTCAAAAATCAGCTTTTTGGAAACGAAGAAGCCGTATCGGGAAATCGAAGCGGATCTTCGCGATGAATTCGACTTGATCCGGGCGACCTTCGCCCCACTGGGACCTGAAAGCGGGGAAATCGGCTGCCGGGGCATTTCGAAGGCGACCGGCATGGACCTCGTCAACCGCTACTTTGGCGTTTTGGCTTCGGACACGGCGGCCATTGGCGATGGAGAAAACGACTTTTGCATGTTTGAGCGCGCCGGTGTCGCGATCGCGATGGGCAACGCCAGACCGGCGGTGAAGGAAAAGGCCGACTGGGTGACAGCCGACCTGGAAGAAGACGGGATCCTTAAAGCGTTTGCCTGGCTGGATCTGCTATGATTTGAATGGACTCGTAAGGCTGGGAAACGCCCTGGGCGAGTCTTTTTTTCTGAAAAGCCAAATTGAGGTCGTACAAGACGTCCCAGTACAACTCGGGAAGCGTGTAGGCGTAGGCGGTCACGACGATGCCCTGGCCGCTGGCGGAAAACGAAGTGAGGGCGCAATGCGGCGCCGGATCCTTGAGCACGCGCGGATCGTCTTTCATCAACGTGTTCAGACTCGCTTGAAACGCCTCGACATCGGTGTCCAGCGGGACGGGCAAAGCGATCGCCATGCGACGGTAAGGCTCGCGGGAGTAGTTGACAATGATCTCGGAAACGCATTGGGCGTTGGGAATGATGACTTCTTGTCCCGCGTAGGTGACCAGCGTCGTGAACATCGTTTCGATTTTCGTCACCGTGCCTTCGTTGGTTCCAATCGAGATGTAGTTGCCGACCGCGAATGGCTTGGTCAAAATAATTTGCAAGCCGCCCGCGACGTTGGCCATGTTGTTTTTGAGGGCCAGGGAAATGCCAAGGCCCAATGCGGAAAACGCGCCGACGATCACGGTTGTATCGACGCCCATTTGACCGAGGGCGACGATGATGCCAAGTGTTTTCGTCCCGATGGAGCAAAGGGAGCCGATGAAGGTCATGGCGCCCATCTCGGTCGGGTTTTTAGCGCATTTTTCAATGATGCGTTTGATTTTCGGCCCAATCAAAAACGAGAGAAAGACGATCAGCCCGGAATAGGCAAGCTTGATGAGTAAAGAGGGGAGTGCGCTCATATCCATAAAAGAGCTCCTTTCTAAAAAGAAAAACCGGTTTAAGCCGGTTGATCTAAATCGAGTTCAAGACGGTCGATGCCGATTTGAATGCGGCGAAGCGCCTCGTCCTGACCGAGAATATACGCGATTTCAATCGCGCCGCCCGGAGTGAATTGTTTTCCTGTCAAAGCGGTGCGGACAGGCCAGAGCACCTGGCCGTTTTTCATTTCCAGCTGTTTTGGCAAGGCCAGCAGCGTTTCGTGGATGGATTGCTCGCTGGACCAGTCTTCCTGGGCAATCAGCGCGTCTTTGACCGCGTAAAGCGACTTGAGGGCGATTTCTTTCGTCGTTTTCATTTTTTTGTGCTTGTACATTTCCAAATCGTATTCAACGAGCTCGTCAAAGAAATCGACGGAATCCGCGATTTGATCGAGATGGTCGATGCGCGGCTGGATGATCTTGGCGATTTCCCGCAAATCGTAGTCGCCATGGATGGCTTTTTCCAAATACGGACGGACGGTTTCAAAATACGTGTCTTCGTCCATCGCGCGCAAATACATGCCATTCATCCAGGTCAGCTTGTCGATATCGAAGATCGCGGGCGATTTCGAGATCCGGGAAATTTTGAACTGGTCGATCAGCTCGTCGAGCGAGTAAATTTCTTGTTCGGTTTCCGGCGACCAGCCAAGCAGCGCCAGATAGTTGATGATGGCTTCCGGCAAGTAGCCTTTGGCGACAAGATCCTGGAAGCTGGCGTCGCCGTTGCGCTTGGAAAGCTTGTGATGCTCGTCTTTCATCACCGGTGGCACATGGACATAGCGCGGTCTTTCCCAGCCATAGGCGTCGTAAATCAAATTGTATTTCGGCGTCGACGACAAGTACTCGTTGCCGCGAACCACGTGCGAGATCTGCATCTGGTGGTCGTCGATGATGTTGGCAAAATTGTACGTCGGGAATCCATCCGATTTGATGAGAATCTGCTCGTCAAGAAGGTCGCCGTCAAATTCGATGTGGCCGTATACTTCGTCTTCGAACGACGTTTCACCGACGTTTTTGATCGTCTGGCGGATGACGTAAGGCTCGCCGGCGTCCAGTTTGGCCTGGATTTCCTCGGCGGACAAATGCTTGCAAGGGTCTTCGAATTTAAACGAGAGGCCAAGGCTTTCCGCTTCCTCGCGCTGGGCCTGGATTTCCTCCTCGGAGCAGAAGCAGTAATGGGCGCCGCCCAGCTTGATGAGCTCTTCGGCGTAGCCTTTGTACATCGGCAGACGTTCGCTTTGCACGTAAGGGCCAAAGTCGCCGCCGATATCCGGTCCTTCGTCCCAGTTCAAGCCGCATTCTTTCAATGTTTTGTAAATCATTTCCTCGGCGCCTTCGACTTGCCGCTCCTGATCGGTGTCCTCGATTCGTAGCAGGAAGTCGCCGCCATCGTGTTTCGCGATCAAATATTCGAACAGGGCGGTTCGCAAATTTCCGATATGCATATATCCCGTTGGGCTTGGCGCGAAACGGGTCCGTGTTTTTTTCATGATTAATCATCCTTTCGCTTTTCTAATGATATAACGAATAAGGATGGGTTTCAAGAAATGAATTTTCAAAAAAAGGTTGCATTTTGGAAAAGGGCGTTGTATTATTTAGAGGCTGATTGGGGTATAGCCAAGCGGTAAGGCACCAGACTCTGAATCTGGCATTTCCTTGGTTCGAATCCAAGTACCCCAGCCAATTTGAAATCAAGACATCCTCGGATGTCTTTTTTTTGCGATAGACAGATTTTTCGCATACAGGTACAATAGGAATTATGAATATATATAGTTATTTTCGCGAACCGGCCGAAAACTTGAATGTGCCGGGAAAAAACGAGGCGCTGTGGAACTGGATCGTGGCCCAGACGAAAATCTACAACTGTTCGTCCCGGCAGCAGCGGGAGCTGCTGACGCGCTATCACGCCTTGCTGCAAAACGACGAGGATTTGAACGCGGAGGCGATTCGCGGCGAGGTGCGCGCCATCGTTGGCAAAAACGTCAAAACCGCTTCGTTTTGGAAGGCGGAACTTGGTGATTTGTTTTCTTTTTTGTTTGTGTACTGGGTGATGGTGGAACAAGTGTGGCCGTATGTGGGGGCGCGCTTTCTTGCGCATCAGCCGATGATCGGGACGCTGCCGCTGACGTGGGGAACCGTGCTGAAAGTGGTGTTCGTCTATTTCGTGCTGAAGCTGGTTCTTGCTTTTTTGTCCCTGCATTCCCGACGCGACACCGTTTCGTTTTGGGTCGGTTTTATCGGATTGTTCCTTTTATATTTGGGACTCATTTACGTGGCGAACCGGTTTTCGAACGCGGGAATCGTGGAGTATCCGCTTCTGGGAGCGGTCGTGGTGTGCGGTGCGCCGTTTTACTTTGAGTGGAACGCGCAGCGCCATAAAGAGAAATAGAGGTGCTGGAATGGATTGGTTGACCTGGATGGTGATTGTCGGGATCGCGGTGCTTTTGTCGCTGGTGCCGATCAAAGACTTGCGAAAAGCGACATCCATCTTTACGTTTAAGAAATTCGGGATTCGGAAAAAAAAGCGCTGGAACGCGCTCATCGACGATCTTGGCAATTTCTTTTTGCTGATTAGTTTTGTGTTTTGCTGCGTGTATTGGCTCGTGCCGTATTACCGGCAGATCTTCGCGGTGTGGATCATGTTCACGATGATTTGCGCCCTGTCGCGCTCCGCGATCATCACATCCAAATATCCGCGGGACTGGAAAGGGAAGACGAGCGCGATCATAGTCAACACCGGATTGTACTTGGTGGGAGCGATTGGCTTGGCCGGCGCGGTGGGCGTGTTCAACAACAGCATGTTCCTTTCGGGCGTCGCGCGGTTCACGCACGATTTGGAGAGCGGAAGCATCCAGTCGTACATGTATTTTTTGACGAATCCGTCGATCTTTTACGTGCTACTGGAAGGGCTTTTGATGTTCATTCCGCTGATGTTTTTGTGGAACAACTTCAAGTATATGCGCACGGAACGCATGATCCGCGCCGCCAACGTCGTCACGTTCACAATCAAGCTGCTGCTGTTGTACGCCCTGCTCGTGACTTTGTCGTATTACGGCTTCGATTTTATCAACATGATTTACTGCGTTGACGCAAAAGCCGTGTAAAAGCCATCCACTGTGTTTGGACACAGTCGAGCGTCAGGCTCGGATACAAAGGAAAGAAGGATATAAATAGATGGAAACGATTCAAGAACGCCTGCGGGCGCTGCGCGAGGAAATGCGCAAAAACAAGGTGTCGGCCCTCATCGTGCCAACCTCCGATTTTCACGACACGGAATATGTCTGCGACTATTTCGGCGCCCGGAAATACTTGTCGGGATTTACCGGCAGCGCGGGAACGCTTGTCGTCGGCCTGGACTCGGCCGCGCTGTGGACAGACGGCCGTTATTTTATTCAGGCGGCGTCCCAGCTGGAAAACACCGGAATCGAACTCATGAAAATGGGCATGGAAGGCGTGCCAACCATTCCGGCATACATTTGCTCGATTTTAAAACCAGAGGAATGCGTGGCGTTTGACGGCCGGACGGTCAACGTTGGCGAGGCCCGTCGATACGACCGGATCTTTCGCGCCAGCGGATTGCGCGTTGAAAGCAATCTGGATTTGATCAGCCCGGTTTGGCCGGACCGGCCGGCTTTGCCGCATTCCAAGACCTTTCATTATGGAGTCGAGCATACCGGCGCGGAAATGGATCAAAAGCTGGCGCGTGTTCGCGAGCGGCTGCGCGAGGAAGGCGCGGATCAAATCGTGCTGACAAAGATCGACGAGATCGCGTGGCTTTACAATTTGCGCGCCAGCGACATTCCAAGTTTTCCTGTGGCGCTGGCGTATTCGATCGTCTTTCAAGACGGCGCGGTTCTTTACATCGACGCGACGCGTCTGGATGACGAGTCAAAGGCGCTGTTCGCCCGCCATGGTGTGCGGGTTTGTGATTACGACGCGATTTACGACGAGGTGAAAACGCTGCAAGGGACGACGTGGATCGACCCTTCGACAATCAACGCGACGCTGGTGTCCGGCATTCAGGGAGAGCGGTTCGAGCAATTCAGCCCGATCGTGAAAATGAAAGCCGTCAAAAACAAAGTCGAGCTTGAAAACACGCGCGAGGCGCATTTAAAAGATGGCGCGGCGTGCACGAAGTTTATGTACTGGCTTAAAAACGGGATCCAAAAGCAGCCGATGGACGAGCTCAGCGCGGCCGCTTATTTGCAGGCGCGGCGCAAGGAGCAGGAAGGATATTTGGAGGATAGCTTCAACACGATTTGCGCGTATGGACCCAACGCCGCTATGATGCATTACGCGGCGACGCCTCAATCCTTTTCCGCTCTGGAACCCAAAGGGATGCTGCTCGTGGATAGTGGCGGCCACTATTTGGAAGGGACGACCGATATTACGCGCACCTACGTGCTTGGTCCGCTTACCGGGGAGGAAAAAGCGTGGTTCACCAAAGCGCTGCGTTCGCATATTCGTCTGGAAATGGCGCATTTCCTTTATGGATGCAGCGGATTGAATCTGGATATTCTTGCCCGCGGACCGCTCTGGAACGAGGACATGGACTACCAATGCGGAACGGGGCATGGCGTCGGTCATTTGTTGAGCGTGCACGAAGCGCCCAATGGATTCCGCTGGCGAATCGTGCCGGAGCGCAACGACTCGGCCGTGCTGGAAGAAGGCATGATCCAGTCGAACGAGCCAGGCGTGTACGAGGAAGGCAAGTTTGGCATTCGCCATGAAAACGAGATGGTCGTGCGCAAAGGAGCTAAAAACAAATATGGTCAATTCATGGAATTTGAAAACCTGACGTTTGTTCCATTTGACCGGGACGGCATCGACCCTTCTCTTATGATGGATGACGAGATTGCCTGGCTCAACGCGTATCACCGGCAAGTGTACGACAAGATCTCGCCGCGCCTGAATGAAGAAGAGGCGGCCTGGCTGCAAGAGGCGACAAAGCCGATTTCCAAGTGAACAAACGATTGTTTTCGATGACTTGCCCTTATTGCGATCATCCGTTTGAGATATTGAAAGAAACTGTTTTGATTGCGGGCATGGATCCGGGGCAGGAGGAAAGAATTCAAAACGGGACGTATTTTTCGCATGTTTGCTCGCGCTGCGGTCGTTTGTACGCGTTGGCGTATCCCTTTTACTATCGCAAGCCGGGCTCGTACGCAATCACCCTGGCCTGGGACAAGCCCGAGAAAGAGAGTCCGGAGCGGGTGTACTCGTGCGCGACGGGGGAGCAGTTCACAAAGCTGTTTCGAATTTTGGAATCGCAAGCCGACTGGCGCGTCGTTTTTCGGCTTGAACGTTTATTAAAACAAAAATATAATAAAAGTGTTGTGTTTGAAAGCTTTGATTCGAACAAGTCGATGTATTATTTTTTCGTAGATTCGGATTTGAAAGCGATTCATTGCAAGACAAAGGAGAAATAAATATGAAAATTTTAGTGACAGGAGGAGCCGGCTATATTGGTTCCCATACGTGTGTCGACTTGCTGGAGGCGGGATACGATGTGGTCGTGGTGGACAATTTATCCAATTCCAGCGAGGAGGCTTTGCGGCGTGTGGAGCAAATCGCGAAGCGGCCGGTAACGTTTTATAAGGCAGATATTTTGGATCGCGAAGCGATTCGTGCTATTTTAGAAAAGGAAAATGTCGACGCCGTCATTCATTTCGCCGGCTTGAAAGCGGTTGGGGAATCGGTGGAAAAGCCTTTGGAGTACTACACGACGAACATCGCCGGAACTTTGGTGCTTTTGGAGGAAATGAAGAAGGCGAACGTCAAAAACATCATTTTTTCCTCATCGGCAACGGTTTACGGAAGTCCGGCGGAAATGCCGATCACGGAAGCGTGTCCGAAAGGAACGTGCACCAATCCATACGGCTGGTCGAAATGGATGATCGAGCAAATGCTGATGGACGTGTACACGGCGGATCCGTCCTGGAACGTGATGCTGTTGCGCTACTTCAATCCGATTGGCGCGCACGCTTCCGGATTGATTGGCGAGGATCCAAAAGGCATTCCGAACAATCTGCTTCCGTACGTGGCGCAAGTGGCGATTGGAAAGCTCAAGGAAGTAGGTGTCTTTGGCAATGACTACGATACACCGGATGGAACCGGCGTCCGCGACTATATCCATGTCGTCGATCTCGCGAACGGACATGTCAAAGCGCTGGAACAAATCAAAAAGAACGCCGGCTTGAAAGTATACAATCTCGGTACGGGAAGAGGCTACAGCGTGCTGGATGTCATTCACGCGTTCGAGAAAGCGTGCGGCCACGAGATTCCGTACGCCATCAAACCTCGCCGGGCTGGCGATATCGCCATGTGCTACGCGCAATGCGACTTGGCGAAAGACGAGCTGGGCTGGCAGGCGCAGTATGATCTCGACGAGATGTGCGCGTCAAGCTGGAAATGGCAGACGATGAATCCGGACGGATATCTTTCCAAGTAATCGAGGAGGAGAGCAATATGAAAAAAACGATGAACGAATTTAAGGAATTCATCGCGAAAGGCAACGTCGTATCCATGGCGGTCGGCGTTGTGATGGGAGGCGCGTTTGGCACAATCGTCAAATCGCTGACCAATGACATTTTAATGCCGTTTGTAGGAATTCTGCTGGGAGGCATTAATTTTAAAGGACTTATGTTTGAAATTGGAGAAGCCCAAATTGGATATGGCGCTTTCATCCAAAGCGTGATCGACTTTTTAATCATTTCGGCGTGCATGTTCTTCTTTGTGAAGGCATTCGCGATTTTTCAGAAAAAAGAGGAAAAAGTGGAAGAAGTCGAAGAAGGTCCTTCGGAAGACATCGTTTTATTGCAGGAAATCCGCGATCTGTTGAAAGAGAATTCCCAATCGAAGTAAATTTGAAAGCAAACCGAACCCGGGTTTGCTTTTTTTTTGGGTGTTGAAGGCGACTTGCCCGGCATTTTGGATATAATAGGGGACATGGATAAAAAAATGGAACAGGGAACGCCGGCCTCTTCGGCCGGTGTGTCACTCAAACAAACGAACACGAAATGGAAAACTGTCGTGCTTGTGTTTGGCACGATTTTGCTGGCGGCCATCGTGCTTTTTTTCTTTCAGCACAATTATTTCAAAGATCCGCAGCGTTTGCAGCGGCTGATTGCCAAGGCGGGACCGTTCGGTCCGCTTGTGTTTATCATCTTCCAGGCAATCGAGGTCATCGTGCCGATTTTGCCGGGCGGCGTGTCGGGATCGCTAGGGATGCTGTGCTTTGGAACCGTTGTCGGTTTTTTGTATTCCTATATTGGCGTGATCATCGGCTCTTGCGCGGCGTTTTGGCTCGTTCGAAAGTACGGCGTCCGTCTGCTGGCAAAGCTGGTCGATCCCGCGCTGTTCAACAAATACTACACAAAGCTGCACGATTCGAAAAATTTTAAGAAGCTTTTTGCGATCTTGATTTTTCTGCCCATCGCCCCGGACGATTTGTTGTGCATGATTGCCGGCTTGACGAAAATGAAGTTCAAGACGTTTCTCATCATCATTTTGCTGGGAAAGCCGGTTTCGTCATTTTTGTATAGCTATATTTTAGTCAAAGGCATGGCACTCATTTAGAAAACAAACAAAAGAAGCGGACCGATGTCCGCTTTTTACAAGTCGAAAAAAAAGCCGAATCTTTCACGATTCAGCTGTTGTTTTTTTAATGGCAGGGGTAGCAGGAGTTGAACCCACATCAACGGTTTTGGAGACCGTTGTTCTACCATTGAACTATACCCCTAAGTGCCTACTAATAATAGCATCAAAGAAAAAGGAATTCAATACGGAAATGAAAAAAATTCGATTTTTTTTGATTGTGACGAAATGGAAAGAAGAGCGTGACTTGGACTTGTGGTGGTTTTGCGTCCATTCGAAAAGGATGGGACATTCTCTATTTGACGAATAAATTTGGAAGGCTTAAAATGTTACAAAAAGGAGAGAAATGCATGTCACGTGGGTTATTGATCATTTTGAGTGGTCCCAGCGGGGTCGGGAAAGGAACGATACGGCAGTATTTTGAAAGCAATGCGCGTTTAAATCTGGCGTATTCAACGTCGATGACGACAAGAAAGCCAAGAAACAAGGAAGTGGATGGAAAGGATTATTTCTTCACAACCCGGGAAAAGTTTCAGGAAGCGATCAAAAAAGGCGAGTTGCTGGAATACGCGGAATTTGTCGGCAATTTTTACGGGACGCCTTTGAGTGAAGTGGAGCGGCTGCGCGACGAAGGAAAGAACGTTTTGCTGGAAATCGAGGTCCAAGGCGCCAAGCAAGTCCAGGAGAAATGTCCGGATGCGATTTCGATCTTCATTATTCCACCTTCGATGGAGGAACTGGAAAAGCGGATCCGGGGGCGCAAGTCCGAACCGGAGGAAGTCATTCAGGAGCGTTTGGCGAAAGCGGCCAACGAAATGAAAATGGTTCCCAACTACAAATACATCGTTTGCAACGACGATCCGAAACTCGCGGCAGAGCTGATCGAAACGATCATCCTGCGCCATATTGAACTGGAAGAAAACAAATGAGTGCCGGTACCGAACTTGCAACAGCAAGGGATTTGTGGTACATTTCTAGTGATAGGAAACGAGGAGTGGGTAAAACCACTCCTTCAATTTTGAAAAGAGGAGAGTAAATGGACAATTTAAGACAGTGGATCGAGGAAGCCCTCGAACAATATGGATGCCGTCTGTATGAATTGGAATGGCTGCCCGACGAACCCACAGCCATCCTGCGTGTTTCTGTCGAAAAGCCCGGCGGAACCGTTGATTTGGATGTTTGCACGTTGTGTTCGGACGCCATTTCCGCCATGCTCGACGAAAAGGACTGGAACGACAAAGAGTATATGCTTGAGGTTTGCTCGCCGGGAGCCGAACGGGAGCTGAAAACTTATGAGCAAATCGAAGGGGCCCTGCATTCGTATGTGTACGTCAAACTCAAGGACCCGAAAAAAGGCATCGACCAAGTCTTTGGCGATTTGATCGAAGTGAGTCCCGACCACATCGTTGTCGCATATAAAGTGAAAGGCCGTCCGAAAAAAGCGGAAATCGACATGGAAAACATTTCGCTGATCATGACAGCCGTTAAGTTATAGGAGAAGAAAGAAAATGAAATTGAAGGTAGAGAGTCTGGCGAACGCCTTGCAAGGGATCGAAAGCAACCATCAGCTCGATCCGGCGATCGTGGAAGACGCATTGAAGGAAGCACTGACGAAAGCGTATCAAAAACAAATGAAGGCGCACTCAAAACAAACCGAGCTGCGCGACGTGCAAGTCAAAGTGGAGATCGTCAACGGCATCGTGCACATTTATCAAGTGCGGGAAGTCATGAACGATGACGACATCACGGACGACGAACTGGAAATTTCGCTCGAGGAAGCCAAAGCGATCGACCCGCGGGCGCAAATCGGCGATACCATCGACGAGGAAGTCGACTTTACGCAATTCGACCGCGCCGCGGTTTTGCTGGCGAAAAACGTCATGAAACAAAAAATCCGCGAAGCCGAAAAACAACAGGTTTATGAAGAGTATTGCGATAAAGTCAACGAAATGGTTTCCGGCGTCGTGGAAACGGTCGAAAACAAATTCATTATTGTCGATATCGGAAAGACGTACGCCATCATGAAAAAAGGGGACCAGATCCCGACGGAACAATACACGGAAGGACAGCGTCTGAATGTGGTCATCACCGAAGTCAACAAAGAAACCAAGGGGGCGCAAGTCGCGGTGTCCCGCGCCACGCCGGTTTTCGTCCGTCGTCTGTTTGAAAAAGAAGTGCCGGAAATTTACAACGGAATCATCGAAATCAAGGCCATCGCGCGTGATCCGGGCGAACGCTGCAAAATCGCCGTGCTGTCCCATAATGAAAACATCGACCCGATTGGCGCCTGCATCGGTCCGCGCGGGGCGCGGGTGCAGGCGATCATCAACGAATTGAACGGCGAAAAGATCGACATCTTCGAATGGTCGGACAACATCGCCACCCTGATCGCCAACGCGCTTTCGCCTAGCGAGGGAATCGCGGTCATTCCAAACGACAAAGTAAAAGATGGATTGATCGTCGTTGTTCCGGATAATCAGCTGTCGCTGGCGATTGGAAAGCGCGGCAAAAACGCGCGTCTGGCTGTCAAGCTGTCCAACCATAAAATTGACATCAAATCGCAAAGCGAAATGGAAGAGCTCGGCATTGACTACATGGCGATCGCGGCGCAAATGCAAGAGGAATACGAAGCGAAGAAAGCCGCGGAACGCGCCTACAAGCAGCAGGAAAAAATCAAAGCTTTGAAAGAAAACCAGGAAGAAATCGAAGATGTCAACATCGCCGATTTTGACTTTGGCGAGGACGAGGACGACAGCGAGCCAATGATCGAATCGTTGTACGCGACCGAAGAGGAAAATTTGCAGGCGGCGCAGGAAGGCGAAAAAGTCGTGGATGAAATGGAAGAAGCGGCCCGTTTAGCCAAAGAGATGCGCAAAGCCAACCAGGAGCACGCCGTAAAGGAATACACGTCAAAATTCGAGAAACTGGCGGACGCTTCGAAAAAAGAGGAAATCCAGACGCCGAAGAAGGAAAAGACGCTGGGAGAGCTGATCGAGGAAAAAGAGGAGAAGGCGCCTGTGGCGAAAAAGAAGCCGGATTTTGACGCGATGAAGCCAATTTATTCCGACGAGGAGCTTGCTGAAATCGAAGAGGACGAAATGGAAGACAACATCTGGGACGATGATGTCGACTACGAGCAATACGACGAATACTACGATGATTAAGGAGGGATGCCGATGAAGAAAATTCCGATGCGCAAATGCGTCGTCACCAACGAGCGTTTTCCAAAAAAGGAACTTGTCCGGATTGTCCGCACGCCGGAGGATACGATCGAGATCGACTTGAAGGGAAAACGAAACGGGCATGGCGCCTATATCCAGAAGTCGATGGAAACGCTGGAAAAAGCGAAGCGCTCCAAAGCGCTGGAACGCGCCCTGGAAGCCCCGATCCCGCAGGAAATCTATGACGAATTAGAGGCGATGCTTCGTGCCTAGTCAGCTGATATCGAAAATTCAAATGGCGATGCGCGCCAGACAGTGCGCCATTGGCGACCAGCTGCTGCGGGCGATTCAGTCGCGACAGGCCAAGCTCGTTTTGTTTTCGAGCGCCTGCGGAGGCAACCGCCAAAAAAAATTAAAAGACAAATGCGCGTATTACCAAGTGCCGATCTTTGAAATCGACGCAGAGCAATTCGAGCAGATCTCGCAAAAACCAATGATGTCCCTGGCGATTTTGGACGACAATTTCGCCAAAGGGATCGTGAAAGATATGAAAGGATGAGTGATCAAATGGCCAAACCACAACAAAGAAGAAAACCAGCCAAAAAAGGGAACAGCAACAATCGCAACAACAACCGTTCCCGCAACAACGCACCACGCAGACAACAGGAGCATGTCAAGGACATCACGTACAGTTCGGCGTTAAGCGTTGGACAACTCGCGGAACTCATGAAACGAAACAGTTCCGAAATCATCAAATTTTTATTCATGATGGGGAATATGTCCACGATCAATACGGTCCTTTCGGATGAAGAAATCGAATTGATTTGTATGGAATTCAACGTGACGCCGCATAAGGAAGTCGTGATCGAAGAAGACGATATCGAGGAACAAATCGGAAGTCTTGAATTCGACGAGAAAGACTTGAAGCCGCGCCCGCCGGTCGTTACGATCATGGGACACGTCGACCATGGAAAGACGACGCTTCTTGACACGATTCGAAAAACGCATGTCACAAGCGGCGAGTTTGGCGGCATTACCCAGCACATCGGTGCGTACCAGGTTTCCGTTGGCGGCCGCAAAGTCACCTTCCTTGACACGCCGGGCCACGAGGCCTTTACCGCGATGCGGGCGCGTGGCGCGCAAATCACCGACATCGTTATTTTGATTGTCGCGGCGGACGACGGCGTCATGCCGCAAACGAAAGAATCCATCGACCACGCCCGGGCGGCTGGCGTTCCAATCGTTGTCGCCGTCAATAAAATCGACAAGCCGGGCGCCAATCCGGACAAAGTCATGGCCGAATTGTCGGATCTTGGCGTCATGCCGGAAGAATGGGGCGGCGATACGATCTTTACCCAAATTTCAGCACGAAGCGGCGAAGGCGTCCACGACTTGCTCGAAACGTTGATTTTAGTCGCCGACATGCAGGAGCTGAAGGCCAATCCGGATACGAACGCGTCGGGAACCGTCGTCGAGGCGAAACTCGACAAAGGCCGCGGACCGGTCGCGACGTTGCTTGTGCAGCAAGGAACGCTTCATTCCGGCGACAGCGTCGTGGTAGGAACGAGCTTTGGCCGGGTGCGTAAAATGACCAACGACAAAGGCATGGAAATCAAACAGGCCGGACCATCGACACCAGTCGAAATTATCGGTTTGAACGAAGTGCCGCGCGCCGGCGACGTGTTCATGACGTACGCCTCGTACAAGAAAGCGAGCGAGATCGCCGGACATCGCCTTGAAAAACAAATTGAAAAAGAACGGAACCAGACTTCCGCCATGTCGCTGGAAGATCTGGCCCGCCAAATCAACGAAGGCGATGTGCAGGATATCAATATTTTGATCAAAGCAGATGTGCAGGGATCTGCCGAAGCGCTCAAGGCAAGCATGGAGAAGCTCGATGTGGATACCGTCCGGGTCAATGTCATCCGCTCGACTGTCGGTACGATTACCGAATCGGATATCATGCTGGCTAGCGCATCCAACGCGATTATTTACGGTTTCAACATCCGTCCAACCGCGGCGATTCGAAAGAAAGCCGAAGAGGAAGGCGTGGAGATTCGTCTGCACAATATTATTTATAAAGCACTCGAGGAACTTGAATCGGCGATGAAGGGTATGCTCGCGCCGGTTTACGAGGAAGTCGTCATTGGACAGGCCGAGGTACGGCAAACCTACAAAGTTTCCAAAGTCGGCACGATTGCCGGCTGTATGGTCACCGATGGCGCGGTTCGCCGCGATTGCTCTGTGCGGCTGATTCGGGATGGAATCGTGATTTATACCGGCAAGCTTGGCTCGCTGCGTCGTTTCGAGAACGATGTAAAAGAAGTGACGAGCGGCTACGAATGTGGTATGACGATAGAGAACTTCAACGATATCAAAGTGGACGATATCATCGAAGCATTCGAAGATCAGGAAGTGGTTGAATAATGGCAACAGTAAAACAGGATCGCATGGACGCGATTCTTATGAAGGAGATTTCCCGCATCCTTCAGTTCGAGTTGAAAAACCCGAAACTTGGATTTGTGACGGTAACGGATGTTCAATGCACCCGCGACATGTCGCAGGCGAAAGTATTTGTCTCGTTTTTAGGACAGCAGGATCGCAACGAGGCGGGAATGAAGATCTTGAATCAATCCAAAGGATTTATTCGATCGACATTGGCGAAAAACGTCAAAATGCGAAAAGTGCCGGATTTGATTTTTGTTCAGGACAAATCGCTGGAACGCGGACGTAAAATCGACAACATCATTAAGCAAATCAATGAAAAAGAAGATACGAAGACAGAAGAATCGTAATCTTCTTTTTTTTGTGGCGCAGGTGTTTTCAGGTATAATGGAAAAAAGGAGAAAAACAATGAAGCGTTTCTTAAAAGCTCTTGGAACGGGGGCGGGAACGGCGCTGCTTGTCGCGACCGGATTGTTTGCGCTGGCGTACGGAATCAGACAAATAGATCCTGTTCTTGATCAAATTCATCTCGCGCCTCTTCTGCTGCGGTTTTTAAGTCCGGAAATGATTGGCGCCTGGTCTTTGTTCGCGGCCGTTTTCGCGGCGCTGTCGGTGATGCTGGAGCGGCACCGGCTGGTGCGCTTGCTCGTTTTCGGCTTTTTGCTGATTGGGATTGGACAACGCGTCCTTCCGCGCTGGACGGCCATCGCCGAGGACGAGTTGCGGCAGCAAGTGCGTCAAACCGCGATGATGGAAGCGCAAGCCCAGGTCGATACGCTGGACGCGCAAGTTTTTGAATACAGCGGCTTGCCGACGATTCGTTTCGTCCAGACCGAGCCGGTAAGCCAGGAAGAGGCGGACCGGTTCGCGGATACGGTTGTTCGGGCGCTGCCATCGTTTTTGCTGGAGCGATGCACGTCGATCATCCTGATGGAAGACACGTTTTTCTTTCAAGAGGAACCGGCGAAAAACCATGAAAACATGATTGGATACGCCAACAGCGCGGATATGGCCGTCCGGATTTTGCGAAGCGACCTAACTGGGCCGTACATCGACTTGTCGATGCCCGACCGGGTGTTGCAGCCGCAAGACTACTACATTCACGCGCTCGCCCACGAGCTGTCGCATATATTTGACTACCAGTGGGCGTACAACGAAGTGTTTTTGAGCGACAGTCCGGCGTTTCAATCTTTATACGCGGCCGAAGGAAGAAGCTTGAACGACTACGCCTCCACGAGCGTGGCGGAGTTTTTTGCGGAAGCGTCCAAATACTACCTTTTGTACCCGGACGAATTGCTGGAGAAAGCGCCGCAAACGTTTCAATATTTTCAAAATCTTTACGGGGAGGGAACACAATGAAGAAAATCGTGTTGACGGGTGGTCCTTGCGCTGGAAAAACAACCGCCTTGCCCATCTTGAAACAACGACTGGAACAGCGCGGGATGCGGGTCGCGCTGTTTCAGGAAATCGCGACCGAAGTGCTGGAGGAAGGAATTTCGCCATCCAGCCATGGCGTGTACGCGTTTCAAAAGGAGATTTTTGAGCGGCAGCGTCGAAGGGAGGACGCCGAAGCCGAAACGGCGGATTTGCTGCTGCTGGATCGGGGATTGATGGATCACAAGGCGTATTTGCCGGCGACGTTGTTTGAAAGACTGCTCCACGAGGAGGGGGAGAGCTGCGAAAGCCTTCTTGGGCGCTATGATGGCGTGCTCGTTTTACAAACGGTCGCGGGGCATGGCGTCTATCGAAAGGAAACGAATGCCCATCGGCTGGAGAACGAGGAAGAAGCGAGCGCGATGGATCAACGTTTCGTGGAATCCTGGTGCCGCCATCCCGGTTTTGTTCGAATCGAGGCGATGGACGACTTTGAACAAAAAATCAACCGGATGGAGGAAGCGATCATCCGCATATAAAAAAAGAGCTGTGACGCTCAAGTGATTTCTAAAAATCATGGATTCGTTGCAGCTCTTTTTATTTTGAATATTAGTCTTCGCAGTTTTTAACAATGACAGCGACACCCATTCCGCCGCCGATGCAAAGAGAAGCCAAACCATATTCCGCTTTGCGCTTGATCATTTCATGCAGCAGGGAAACGAGGATCCGGTTTCCGGATGCGCCAACCGGATGGCCTAATGCGATCGCGCCACCATTGACGTTCGTGATTTCCAGCAGCGCTTCGCGGTCGATACCTGTGTTTTCAATCAGTTCGTGAACAACACCGAGCGACTGCGATGCGAACGCCTCGTTCAACTCGATCAAGTTGATGTCTTGCAGTTTCATATCCGCGTCTTTCAATGCGTTGAGGATCGCCGGCGTAGGACCAAGACCCATTACGAGTGGATCGACGCCGCCCTGACCGCAGCCAATGATTTCAGCGATTGGTTTCAGGTTGTATTTCTTAACAGCCTCTTCACTGGCAACGATGACCATCGACGCGCCATCGTTGATTCCCGAAGCGTTTCCTGCGGTAACCGTTCCATCCTTAATGAATGCCGGGCGCAGCTTCGCGAGTTTTTCCATGCTTGTCGCACGTGGATGCTCGTCGGTATCGAAAACCGTAACGCCTTTTCTCGTTTTGATTTCGATTGGAACGATCTCGTCTTTGAACTTGCCATCCGCGATCGCTTTCAAGGCTTTTTCCTGGGAAGCCAGCGCGAACTCGTCTTGCATTTCGCGGGTAATGTCGTATTTCTTCGCAATGTTTTCGGCTGTCACACCCATGTGGACATTGTTCATCGCGTCGGTCAGCGCGTCGTATGTCATCGCGTCGACAACGGTCTGGTTGCCCATTTTCGTTCCGGTACGGTTTTTGCCATTGAGCAGGTAAGGGGCGGCAGACATGTTTTCCACACCACCGGCAACAAAGATGTCTCCCCAGCCGGCATGAATACGGATCGTCGCTTCGATTACGGCTTCAAGACCGGAACCGCAAACCATGTTGATCGCGTGCGCTGGAACGGATTCAGGGATTCCCGCGTCCAATGAGATATGACGGGCGATGTTTTGTCCCAACCCCGCCGAGATGACGTTTCCGATAATAACTTCGTTGATATCGGAAGGCTGGATCCCCGCTTCCTTGATGGCTTCTTTCAGAACCGTAGCTCCGAGTTCAGCCGCTGGAACCGTCGTCAAACTACCAAGAAAGGTTCCGATCGCGCTACGTTTCGCAGCGACAATATAAGCTTTATTCATTTCTAATAACTCACTTTCTACTCATTCATTTGAGATTTCTACAGATATATTAGGTCATCTTTTTGTGGGTGTCAACAGTTTGTGAAATAATTAACGAATGTTGTCACGCCACCTTTTGACCGTCGATGAAAACGGCTTTGATCTCGTTTTGGGGATCAAGCAAGGATGCGCTGCATAAAATCAGGTCCGCGTCTTTGCCAATCCGGATGCTTCCGACCCGGTCGTCGATTTTCAAAATTTTAGCCGGCGACAACGTGATCGCCTCGATGCACGCCGCTTCCGGCAAGCCTTCCTTGTGCGCCAAAGCCGCGCACAATGGCAAGTATTCTTGCGGAACGACCGGCGAGTCGGTCGTAATAGAGAAAAGAATTCCCGCGTCGTGGATGACTTTTGGCGTCTTGAACGATTTGGACTGGAGCTCGTACTTGGATTTGTGGGTGAGCGATGGTCCGACGATGCAAGGGTATCCGCTTTTTTTGATTTGATCGACGATGACGGCTCCGTCGGTGACGTGGTCAAGCGTGACATCCAAGTCGAATTCCTTCGCGATTCGAATAACCGTCAAGATGTCGTCGCTGCGATGGGCGTGGCATTTGAGCGGCATTTTCTTTTCTAAAACGGGAATCATCGCTTCGTACTGGATGTTGAATGGCACATCGTTTCCCGCCGCTTTCTTTTCCATGTACTCTCGTGTTTTAAACAGCAAATTGCGCAGCAGGGCGGCGATGTTCATTCTTGTCTTGATTTTCGAGTCCTGGTAAACACGCTTTGGATTTTCACCAAAAGCGGCTTTCATGGCGACGTTTTCCACGATGGCCATGTCGTCGATGCAGTCGCCAAACGTTTTGTAGCAAACAAACGTTCCGCCCACGACATTGGCGCTTCCCGGTCCGGCGGCCACGCAGGTGACGCCGGCTTTTCGGGCGTTCGCGACACTTTCATCCCGCGGATAGCAGCCGTCGATGCCCCGGACTTGCGGGGTGAGGGGATCGGACATCTCGTTGACGTCGTCGCCTTCGCTTCGAATGCTGCTTTCCTCCATACCCAAATGGCAATGGGCTTCCACCATGCCCGGATACAAACGAAAACCGGTACAGTCCACGACTTCCTCGCCTTGTTCGGGCTGCAAGTCGACGCCTATCCCGGCAATCTTTTTTCCCGTGACGCGGACATCGCCGACAAAGGGGTCCGTTTCTACAGGGAACACATGTGCGTTTTTAAATAGCATATCAAACTCTCCTTTCACATATTCCTTCACACAAATTCTATTGTATCACTTGTTAATTATTTAACAAATAGTATTGACTTCATATCGTTTGGTTTGTAAAATAGATTCGTATGAAAACGTTGATCATTTCATGCAATCCACATTAAAAAGTTCAATTATTATGGGAAAGGAGAACTTCATTTATGGATTTCAATTTAACGGAACAACAGAAAATGATGCAGAAGTTGTTCAGAGAAGTTGCAGAAAACGAAGTGAAAGAAAATGCTGCAGACGTTGATGAAAACGAGCGTTTTCCAAAGGAAAGCGTCGAAGTCATGCGTCAAAGCAAAATGTTAGGGATCCCTTATCCGCGCGAATACGGCGGAGCCGGGGCTGATTATTTAAGTTATATCTTAGCTGTCGAAGAACTCAGCAAAAAATGCGCGACGACGGGTGTCGTATTGTCCGCGCACACCTCGCTAGGATCTTGGCCGATCGCGCAGTTCGGTACGCCGGAACAAAAGGAAAAGTTCCTGAAACCGCTGGCGAGCGGCGAGAAACTGGGCGCCTTCGGTTTGACGGAGCCTAACGCTGGTACCGACGCGGCCGGACAGCAGACAACGGCTGTTCTGGATGGCGACGAGTACGTGATCAACGGAACGAAGATCTTCATCACCAATGCCGGCGAGGCCGACATCTATGTCATCTTCGCCATGACCGACAAGTCCAAAGGAACGCGCGGTATTTCCGCTTTTATCATCGAAAAGGATACGCCGGGCTTCACGATCGGTCTTCATGAAAAGAAACTGGGAATCCGCGGCTCCGCGACGAGCGAGTTGATTTTCAACAACGTGCGGGTTCCGAAAGGAAACCTCCTTGGAAAAGAAGGACAGGGATTCAAAATCGCCATGCAGACGCTGGATGGCGGCCGTATCGGTATCGCGGCGCAGGCGCTGGGTATTGCGCAAGGCGCGATCGACGAAGTGATCCCTTATGTAAAACAACGGAAGCAGTTTGGCCGGCCAATCGCCAAATTCCAAAACACGCAGTTCCAGCTTGCGAACATGCAGACGGCCGTTGACGCAGCCCGCCTGCTCGTATACAAAGCTGCGATGGCGAAAGAAAACGGAGAGCCATATTCCGTTTTAGCCGCTGAAGCGAAACTGTTTGCCGCAGAAACAGCCATGGACGTCACTACGAAAGCGATCCAGTTGATGGGTGGTTACGGTTATACTCGTGATCTTCCAGTTGAAAGAATGTTCCGCGATGCGAAAATCACCGAAATCTACGAAGGAACTTCCGAAGTACAGCGGATGGTTATCTCCGGAGCAATGCTTAAATAATAGAAAGGATCATGAAAGATATGAAAATAGCTGTTCTTGTAAAACAAGTACCTGACTCAACAGAAATCACTGTTGATAAAAATACCGGAACTCTCGTCAGAGACGGCGTTCCTAGTATCATCAACCCTGATGATTTAGCCGGTTTGGAAGCGGCGCTCGCTTTGAAGGACAAAGACGACACCATCGAAATTTCCGTGATTTCCATGGGTCCTCCGCAAGCGAAAGCCATGCTTCAGGAAACGATCGCCCGCGGGGCGGATCATGCGTATTTGCTGACAGACCGCCGGTTGGGTGGCGCGGATACGTGCGCGACGAGCCGTACGCTGGCAGCCGCTTTGAATAAAATCGGCTACGACTTGATCATCGCCGGCCGTCAGGCAATCGACGGAGACACGGCGCAGGTTGGTCCGCAGACGGCGGAGCGTCTTGGAATTCCGCAGGTCACGTATGTGGACGAGATCATCGAACTGGCACCGGATCATGCGGTTGTAAAAAAAGCGCTGGAAGACGAGGAGCAAATCCTTGAAGTGAAGCTGCCTGCCGTATTGACGACGCTGTCGGGTATGAACAAGCCTCGCTATATGAACTGCTTCGATATCGTGGATTCGTTCAACAATCCGGTTGAAATCATGACGTATGACGATTTGATGGATGTTCTTCCACAAAGCGAGATCGGTTTGGCCGGTTCGCCGACAAAGGTACATCGTACATTCACAAAAGACGTTTCCGCGGCGACTGAAACTTTCAACATGCCTGCCCAGGAAACGGCGGAATTAATTGCTAAAACTTTGAAAGAAAAGCAATTAATCACGAAGTAGAAGGGAGAACGAACAATCATGGCAAAATTTCCTGATTATAAAGATATCTACGTATTCGTAGAACAAAAAGACGGGGTTCCGGCAGAAGTTGGATACGAACTGATTTCCGAAGCCCGCAAACTGGTGGCGACGATTCCTGGAATGGATTTCAAAGTTGTCGGCGTCCTGCTTGGCAGCGACATCAAAGACAAAGCGAAAGACGTAATCGCCCATGGAGCGGACAAAGTGATCGTCGTGGACGATCCGCTGCTGAAAGACTACTCGACGCAGTTTTACACAGACGCTTTGACGCAAATCATCAAAGAATTCAAACCGGATTCCTTCCTGACCGGCGCAACGGTTCTTGGCCGCGATTTGGCACCACGGGTTGCCGCGCGCATTGATGCCGGTTTGACTGCCGACGCGACGAAAATCGACATTGACCAGGACAAGGTAGCCGATGGTGAGGCGCTGCTGCTCGTGACGCGTCCTACATTTGGCGGAAACTTGTTTGGTACGATCGTTTGTCCGGATACGCGTCCGCAGATGGCGACGATTCGTCCGAAAGTGTTCGATATGGCTCCAGTGGATGAAAGCCGCGAAGGCGAAATCGTTGAATTCAAGCCTGCATGGGAATCGACGACTCCGCTTGTTGAAATCAAAGAAACCGTTGCGAAACCACTGGCTGGAATCGACATCACGAAAGCGAACATCCTCGTTGGTGCCGGTCGTGGCGCCGAAGGCTGCCTCGATGTGCTGAAAGAATGCGCGAAGGAATTGGGCGGCGAAGTTTGCGCCACTCGTGCGGTTGTCGAAGACGGATTTATGGATAAAGATGTGCAGGTTGGCCAGACAGGTAAAACGGTTCGTCCGGCGCTTTATATCGCTTGTGGTATTTCGGGTGCCGTTCAGCACGTGGCCGGTATGGAAAAAGCCGATATGATCATCGCGATCAACCGCGATCCGGAAGCGGAAATTTTCAAAATCGCGAATATGGGATTTGTTGGAAACGTAAACGAAGTTCTTCCTTTGCTTGTGGAAGAAATCAAGAAAGCAAAAGCTGCTTAAGGAGATATAAAAAATGACTAGAAAAGTTGGAGTTGTAGGCGCAGGAACGATGGGCCAGGGCATTGCCAACGCCTTTGCGAGCGCCGGAAATGATGTAACAGTTGTTGATGTGAAAAAAGAATGGGCGGAAAATGGCGTTGCCAAAATCTGCGCAGGAAAAGACAAACTGGTGGCGAAAGGCAAAATTTCGCAAGAAGACGCCGACGCGGCGAAAGCGAACCTGAAAGCCGGCGAATACGAGGATCTGGCGGACTGCGATTTGATCGTTGAAGCCATTTTGGAACAAATGCCAGTGAAGAAGGACTTGTTCAAAAAACTGGACGAAATCGTGAAAGACGGCGCGATTTTCGGTTCGAACACGTCTTCGCTTTCGATTACTGAAATCGCCAACGGCATTCAGCATCCGGTAATCGGCATGCATTTCTTCAACCCTGCAGACCGGATGAAACTCGTCGAGGTTATTTCGGGTGCCAATACACCGGACGAAGTCAAAGACGAAGTCATCGCGATTTCTAAAGAAATCGGCAAAACGCCAGTTGAAGTCAACGAAGGCCCTGGTTTTGTCGTAAACCGTATTTTGATCCCGATGATCAACGAAGCGACATTCATCCTGCAGGAAGGAATCGCTTCCACGGAAGATATTGATACAGCAATGAAACTTGGTGCGAACCATCCAATGGGACCTCTTGCCTTAGGTGACCTGATTGGTTTGGATATCGTGCTTGCGATCATGGATGTATTGTACACAGAAACCGGAGATCCAAAATATCGCCCTTCGACGCTCCTGAAGAAAATGGTTCGCGCCGGAAAACTCGGACGCAAAACCGGAGAAGGTTTCTACAAGTATAACTAATGATATGAAAGGCGAATCCAATTCGCCTTTTTTGAAAGGATAAAAAAATTATGGAAAACGTACTCTTAGAAAAAAACAATCATGTGTCGACGATCACAATCAATCGTCCGAAAGCGTTGAATGCGCTTTCTACGGAAGTGTTGAAAGATTTGGAAGAAGCGGTTAACACCGTGAAAAACGATCCGGATACGTATTGCGTCATCATCACGGGCGCGGGTGATAAATCGTTTGTCGCCGGCGCGGACATCGCGGAAATGAAAGACAAAACGGTTGAGGAAGCGGCCGAGTACGGCGCGTTTGGAAACAAGATCTTCCGTGAAATCGAAACTTTGCATTGTCCGGTTATCGCCGCAGTTAACGGATTCGCCCTGGGCGGCGGATGCGAATTGGCCATGGCTTGCGACATTCGTCTTGCGAGCGCGAACGCGGTTTTTGGACAGCCGGAAGTTGGCTTGGGTATCACACCGGGATTTGGCGGAACACAGCGTCTGGCTCGGCTGGTTCCGGTTGGAATCGCCAAAGAAATGATTTTTGGCGCCCGCAACATCAAAGCGGACCGCGCCTATCAAATCGGTTTGGTCAACGCGGTTGTGGCGCCGGAAGAATTGATGGCCGCCGCACAGAAAATGGCGAACGGAATCGCGAAAAACGCGCCAATCGCTGTTGAAAAAGCGAAAAAAGCAATCAATGATGGCCTGCAAGTGGATATTGATGGCGGAATCAAAGAGGAAGTCGAAGATTTCTCGGCATGCTTTGCCAGCGAGGATCAGACGTACGGAATGGATTGCTTCTTAAACAAAGTAAAAGAAAAAGAATTTAAAAATAAATAGCGAAAGAAGATGGAGGAGTAACATGGCAAAAGTCATTACACCGGAAGAAGCGGCCGGTCTAATCAAAGACGGGGACCGCGTCGTCATTAGCGGGTTTATCGGAATGTGTTTCCCGCAGGAAGTTGTTTACGCGGTGGAAGACCGGTTTCTCAAAGAGGGGCATCCAAAAGACATCGACTTGTTTTTCCCAACCAATGTAGGCGACGGAACCGACAAACTCGGGATGAACCATCTGGCTCACGAAGGATTGCTTCGTAGCGTTGTCGGCGGACACTGGAATTTGATTCCAGCCATTCAAAAACTCGTTACGGAAAACAAAGTCCAGGCGTACAACCTTCCAATCGGAACGCTGGCGCAGCTGCTTCGGGAAATCGCCGCCAAGCGTCCTGGCGTCATTACAAAGATCGGGCTGAACACGTTTGTCGATCCACGCCTGCAAGGTGGAAAGATGAACGAAATCACGAAAGAGGATCTCGTGGAAGTCATGGAAATCGACGGGGAAGAGTACTTGCGTTACAAACCGTTTAAAAAGATCCATGTCGGCATTATCCGTGGCACGTACGCCGATGAAAACGGCAACTTGTCGATGGAAAAAGAAGCGGCATTCCTTGAAGCGCTCGCGATGGCGGAAGCGGTAAAAAACACAGGCGGAATCGTTATTGCCCAAGTGGAAGATGTTGTACAAAACGGAACGCTGAATCCAAAAGACGTCAAAGTGCCGGGTATTCTTGTGGATTATATTGTCAAGGGCACGCCGGCCAACTCATGGCAGACGTATTTGGACCCATACAAACCGGAATACTCCGGACAAATCAAGAAGCCGTTGAACGCGCTGGAGCCGATGCCTCTGAATGCGCGTAAAGTCGTATGCCGAAGAGCGGCTATGGAACTGACGCCAAACGCCATTATCAATCTTGGAATCGGTATGCCGGAAGGCGTGGCCAACGTCGGAAACGAAGAAGGGCTGCAAGGGCTGAAAATGACAGTTGAGGCCGGAAACATCGGCGGGGTTCCCGCATCGGGCGTCGGATTTGGCGCAAGCACGAATCCGGATTGCACGATCGACTCGCCTTCGATGTTCGACTTCTATGACGGTGGCGGATTAAACCAGGCGTTCCTCGGATTGGCGGAATGCGATCAATCGGGAAATATCAACGTGTCCCGGTTTGGACCTCGGATTGCCGGATGCGGCGGCTTTATTAACATTACGCAGTCGACGCCGGTTGTCGTGTTCTGCGGAACGTTTACCGCGAAAGGGCTGAAAGAAAAAATCGGCGACGGAAAACTGGAAATCGTCCAGGAAGGCCAAATCAAAAAGTTTAAAGAGGCGGTCGAGCAAATTACCTTCTCGTCGGAATTCGCGACCAAAGCCGGTCAAAAAGTGTTATACATTACCGAACGCGCTGTTTTCGAGCTTCGCGACGGGGTGTTTACTTTGACGGAGATCGCGCCGGGCATCGACTTGCAAAAAGATGTCTTGGATCAAATGGAATTCAAGCCAGCCATCGCAAAAGATTTGAAGCGGATGGACGAGCGGTTGTTCAAAGACGAACTCATGGGATTAAGCCAGTAAAATCAAAAGACCATTGTGCATTGCGCATGGTCTTTTTTCTTTGTTTCTAAAAAGCTTTTCGACCGATTTTTTTGTTTTTCGAGGCAATTCAGGTATAATAAGGATCGGAAGAGGTGAGAGAATGTTGTTTTTTAGAAATGACTACGGACAAGGATGTATTCCTGAAATTCTTGCGCTGCTCGAGCAAGCCAATCAAGTGAGCTGCAACGGGTACGGACAAGACGATTATTGCGAACAGGCTTCCGCCTTGATCCAATCCAAGATGCCGGACACGGAAGTGGACGTCCATTTTGTGATGAGCGGTACATTAACCAATCAAACGATTTTAAAGCATATTTTACGGTCATTCGAAGCGGTGATTTCCCCCGATACCGGGCACATCGCCACGCATGAAACCGGCGCGATCGAAGCGACAGGACACAAAGTCGTGATTGTTCCAAACTCCGCCGGAAAGCTCAATGCGGCAATGATTCGAAAAACATACAATGGGCACATGCTTCAATACGAGCATATGGTGTATCCCAAGGCCGTCTACATTTCCAACGCGACAGAACTTGGAACGGTGTACACGCGCAAAGAGCTGGAGGAAATCCGGGCCGTATGCGACGAACTGGATTTGTATTTGATGATGGACGGGGCCCGAATCGGATCGGCGCTCATGTCCGGCGTGGATTACACGCTCAACGACATCGCGAAGTGGTGCGATATTTTCTCGATTGGCGGCACGAAAAACGGCGCGCTGTTTGGTGAGGCGGTTTGTATTTCCAATCCGCTGCTGAAGCCGTACTTCCGTTTTGTCATGAAACAAAACGGCGCGATGCTGGCCAAAGGCTGGCTGCTGGGACTTCAGTTTATCGGATTGTTCCAAAAAGACGCTTTCTACAAAGTGGCCGCGCATGAAAACAAACTCGCGCAACAGCTTCAAAGTCACGCGATGGAGCTTGGCTATCCGCTTTTTATGAAGAGCGATACCAACCTGGTTTTTCTCGTGGTGACGCCAGCGGAGCTGGAATATTTGAGAGCCCGCGTCGATTTTGAAATTTGGGACTATTGGAACGACGATATCGTCATTCGATTCGTCACCAGCTTTCACACCACCCCGGAAGAAGTCGAATATCTGGGCGTTTATTTGGAGGAAGCGAAAGAAAAAGAGCCAGATTAACTATTTCGGCTCTATATTTTTTTTATCCGTCCATCCTAAAACGCCATCTTTTTTAATTTGCATTTTTTCATCGTAGGAAAAAACGATTTTTACGCGGTCGTCTTTCCTTAACGGCATTTCATAGTTTGTGTAATCCGTTCCCTTCACACGCGCTTGTTCGCACTGCAAAAAGGCGCGGTCGATCCAAAACGAGCGATTCAAATACGGGGAATGGACAAAGCACTGCTTCGCGGCTTCCTTTAAAATGTCCACCTCGCCATTGTTCCAGTTGATAAAAAACGGAATTTGTGTCGAAGGCGCGACATCGCGGACCACAGTTCTTTCTTCCAACGTATCCGCACGCGCCGTACTTGCGGCCGAACCATCAAAAATCAACGCGTTCAGCTGTCCGGCATGTTTGACGACATTGCCCCCGTCGATACTCCAGACGTTTCTTTCTGCGTCGTACAATGGATCAAAGCAGGCGATTTTAGAGCAGTATTCCGTCACGGGCATATGACCGACCACAACGGTTTTTTGAAAACGGATCTTTCGCTTCAAAAACATCGGCATCGCCATAACCTCCTTGAAATCGTCGCCGTAATTATCCTCGCTTCGGATGGCGGCGTGGGCGTAAATGCGCGAATCGCTTTCCAAAACGTGCGGCAAGTCGTTCAAAAACGAAAGCTCAGGTAAAAAATGGAGCCTTAACTGCTGACAAAATTCATCCATCGGCATCTCTTCCATGGAAATCCTGATTTGTTTTGCCATCTCGTGAATGAGCGAATGCTCGCGAAACCGCAAAACGTGCTTTAAAAAGTCGAGCCGGTAACTGTATAAGACATTTTTCGCGATGAAATCGCAATTTCCCATGACGCACCACACGTCTTCGTTTTGCGTTTGCTTCATCACATACCGAACCATTTCCAAATTCTGGGTTCCTTTTTCAATGAGATCGCCTAGAAGAATGAGCCGGTCGACACCCGGCCGGTAATCAATTTGCCGAAGAAGCCGACGGTATAAATCCAAATTGGCGTGAATGTCGCTGATCACGATTTCCCGGCCTTGCTTCAACGCCGGAAGGCGCTTCACGACGACTTGCCGGTTCATGCCGACTCCAGAAAGCGCAAAAATGTCTCGCTTTCCTTATCCCAGTCTTCCTCGCAGTGCCGTCCAAGCGGCTTGACGTTGAACTGAAGCCGGGTGCCTTTTTTCAGAAGCAAATTGGCGATATCGGTACAGCATTTCGTTTCCATCACAAACTCATGCATGTCGTTTCCCTCCTGGGCGCCCCAGGACATGTACACAGCCGTTCCAGGCCGTATGTAGGTGGACGCGATATCCGCCATAAGCAAATTGCATGTCGGCACCAAATAGGGAGAAAGCACAAGCCCCTTGGAGTAAATGTGCGAATATTTGAAAACGGCATACAGCGCCATCAACCCGCCGCAACTCGACCCGCCAATCCACGTATGCTCGCGTTTTGGCGACGTCGGAAAATGGGCGTCGATATACGGCTTCAAATCGTTCACAAAAAATTCCATCGTCAAGTTTCCTTTGCCATGAAACGCGCCAAAAGCACAATCATAAAAAGGGTAGGGGGAATATTCATCCAGGCGCTCATTGCCTTCATGCGAACATTCCTGACCTACCACAATCAGTTCTTTGCCAAATCGTTCAATCGCTTCCGCCAATCGCCAGGAGCGGCCAAACGTCGCGTCTTCATCGTAGAAAAGGTTGTGTCCGTCAAACATATATAAAACTGGATATTTTTTGTTTTGGACCAGATAGTCATCCGGGAGATACATGTGGATCTTCCGATACACATCCAGTGAACGCATATATACGTCGAACTTTAAGATCAAACTTAATCACCTAGTCTTTCCAATGCGGTTTTAAAAAACTCCTCCCGTCGCTCGTTGGACGTGAAGCGGGCCTTAATTGTCACGTTGCCCATCGTGGCTGCGTACGCAGGCGGCAAAAGCTCCGTTCCTAAATGCTCGTCGTTGAACATGGTTTCAATTTCCTGCGTGTTGTAGCGATACGGAATGCAGTCGCGCCGTCCCGCGAATCCAGCGGAGAATTTTCGAAGTTTCGAGTAGGAAGCGCTCTGACGCAACAGGACTTCCGCCCACAACTCGTAAACGTCGATATCGTTGGAATAGTTCATCAAATCCGGCGCGAATCCTCCAGGCGGACGGAAGTTCACTTCCAGGCCGATGAGCGTTCCTTTCTTTCCAAGGCCTTCGATGTCCTCGGTCAAACGGAAATACTCGCCATGGAAAAAACGGTTTTTCAATTCAAACGCGTCAATCACGTTTTGAGCGATTTGTCGATATTCCTCGCTGATGTTGAACGTGTAGAAGCAGCCAATCGAGTCCTGGTTCAAAACCGATTCCATGCAGTTGCCCACATATTCCATGCTTCCCAAAAAGCGGATCTTTCCTTGGGCGTCGCAAATCCCATCCAACGTGATGACATCGCCTTTTACGTACTCTTCCAGGATCATGCACAAATCCTTCGTGTTCTCGTAGTATTTTTCCAAGTCTTCCATGGAATACAAACTGTAGGTAAAGCTCGCGCCCACGCCATGATCCGGCTTGAGCACAAGAGGGAAGCCGATTTGTTCGGCGAACGCCTTCGCTTCTTCCAAAGAGCGGGGTAGACAATAGCGGGCCACAGGGACGCCGGCTTTTTCATAGTATTTCTTCATCGCGGCTTTGGACTGGAACTCGTTGATTTTTTCCAGCGAGAAACCGCTGCGCACATTAAAGTCGTCGCGCAGACGGGCGTCTAGTGCCAGCCACGCTTCGTTGTTGGATTCGATCCAGTCGATTTTGCCATATTTAAATGTAAAATAGGCGACGGCTTTCAGCATTTCGTCATAGTTGTGGAAGCTTTGCACCACATAGCATTCATCCACATTTTGTTTAAGTTCCGGACGTAAACTGTCATACGGCGCGTCGACAATCGCCAGCACTTTGGCACCGTATTTTTTCAGTCCACGGCAGAACATCCAGTAGTTTTCCGGATAGTTCGGGCTGATAAAAATAAAATTCACGATCAGTTTCCTCTTTCTCTCTCTTTTTCTATTACTGCATATTGGATCGCGACCACCGTCTTTGCGTCTTCGATTTCGCGATTCCGTACTTTTTCATACGCTTCGTCAAGCGGAAGCCAAAAGGAATCCAGGTCCTCGTCTTCGTCCTGGGCGAGTTCATGAACCGCTTTTCGCGGATTGCACGCCTTATAAATATAGATCCTCTCGTCGCAAAAACCCGGTGTGGACACGATCGTTTCGATCAACTCCAGAGAATCCGCCTCCAGGCGCGCTTCCTCGTTGAGTTCCCGCATTCCGCACGTCATCGGATCCTCGCCGTATTCCAGCTTGCCGGCCGGAATTTCAAGCGTTTCTTTTTCAATCGCGTGGCGGTATTGACGAACGAGCAGCACGCGCTCGTCTTTCACACACAAGACGCCGACCCCGCCAGGATGGCGGATGATTTCCCGTCGATAAGGTTTTCCATGGATTTCGACCTCTTTTTCAACCAGGTCGAAAATCATGCCTTTATACAAGTTTTTTTCCTTCATAAAATCATTCCTTTGCGTGCATTATATCACACTCGCTATTTGGAGAAAGAAAAAAATTGACGTTCATGAAAAAAATCCGGCGCGCCGGCCGGATCGTTACTGGATTTCATTTAAAAACGCGTTGGTAATCGCCTGGCCGATTTTTTCCTGGTAATCCGGATCCGTCAGGCGGGTGTAGTCTTCCGGATTGGATAAATAGCCAAGCTCAATCAAAATCGTCGGAATGTTTCGGTTGGAAAGAATCGAAAAATTGGAATAGTGATCTGTGTCGATTCCTTCGTAATTTGAAAAGTTGATCGCCACGAGCTCCTGGCCGATTTCATTGGCCAAAGCCACGTTTTGCTCATCCGGTCTTGTGAAGATGGTGAATCCCTTCATCAGAGGATCCGTCGTGTTTCCGGATTGGAAGCTGAGCAGGAAATCGACGTCCTGCGCCTGCATGTCGCTTAGACGCTGCGCGTTCACGAGATCCTCGCCGCTGGCGTCCACGTTGTCATCTTGTCGCGTGTACACGACTTCATATCCCGCGGCCTGAAGCTTCCGGCCGACTCGAAGCGCCAGTTCGAGATTGATTTCCTTTTCCGGAATTTCATTGTTTCCGACATAGCCCAGATCGGCGCCGCCATGGCTGGCGTCGATGCCGATGCGAATCTTCGATTGGGAAGACGATTGCGTAATATCCTCGTTCGTCACCGGGGCGCTTTCCCCGATCTGGGGAACCCGGATGTCTTTTTCGTTGGAAGAATTGGCGATATTAGGCTGGAGGACCAGCGCGATAAACAAACCCACACACAAAAACAACAGTGCACGTTTCACAGTATATCCTCCTTATCTTGTCCATATTAACACGAACCATTCCATTTGGCTATGGAGTGGACGAACAAACTTTGTATGCGGGCGACAAATTTGGTATAATCCATGAAGGTGATATAATGGAATTTCAAATCTCGATCGACCAGTTCGAAGGACCACTCGATCTCATGCTTCATTTGATCAAAACGAATAAGCTTGATTTGATGGATCTGGACATGAACACGCTGGCGACGCAATACATCGCGTATATCGCGCAAATGAAACAGCTCCAGCTTGAAATCGCGAGCGAGTATTTAAGCGAGCTGGCCAGTTTGATCGAATACAAAAGCCGAAAGCTTTTGCCGCGCAGCGAAGTGGCGATCGAAGAAGAATACGAGGAAGACCAGCGGGAAAAACTCGTTTCCCGCTTGATCGAATACCAGAAATACAAAGACGTCAGCGGACAGCTCAAAGCCCGCTACGAAGACCGCCAGCGCCATTTCGCCAGACCGGCCTCGTCGCTGATCGACGCCTGGGCCAAGCCGAAGGAAGACGGCGTCTTGCGCAATCAAAGCGTATACGAGCTGTCCAAGGCGTTTGAGCGCGTCTTGCACCGGCTCGCCTTGCTGGAGCCCTACGAAACCAAAGTCAGCATCAAGGAAATTTCCGTCGAGGAGCGCGTCGAGCAAATCGAAGCGCAGATGCGCCGCTTTGATTCAAGTCGCGTGTTCTCGTTTCAGGAGCTTTGCCAGGACTGCGTCAGCCTTCATATGGTTATCGTAACTTTTTTAGGGATCCTGGACATGATCCACGATCGAAAGTTGACGTTTCATCTGGGCGAGGATGATACGATTTATGTGCAGAAAGGAGCCATCGCATGAACAGCCGCAAAGCCATTGTGGAAGGTTTGATCTTCATGGCCGGAGAAGAAGGCTTGTCTTTGCTTCAGCTCCAGTCGCTGCTCCAGGAAGTAAGCCGGACAGAACTGCTGGCGCTGCTGGAAACCATCAAAGAGGAATACAGCCACGACGCCAAAGGAATCGAGCTCGTGGAGTACGCCTCCCGATATAAATTTGTCACAAAAGAATTTGTGTACCCCTACGGGGAAAAGCTGTTTGAGCAATTCAAAAAAGCGACGTTGTCGCAAGCGGCGATGGAAACATTGGCGATTATCGCGTATCGCCAGCCGATCACCCGCGTCGAGATCGAGGAGATCCGCGGAGTAAGCTGCGACGTGATGCTCAAAAAATTGCAGCTGCGCGGCTTGATCGAGGCCAAAGACCGGCTCGATGTGGTCGGCAAACCGCTGCTCTATCAAGTGACCGGGGAATTTTTGGACGCGTTCGAACTCGAAACGCTCGCCGAACTCCCCGAACTCGAAACCAAGGAAGTGCAGGAGGAATTGTTTGTTCAAAACAAGGAGGAACAATAAATGGAACGTCTTCAAAAAGTAATCGCGCAAGCGGGGATTTGCTCGCGCCGAAAAGCCGAGGAGCTCATTCAAGCGGGAAAGGTGAAAGTCAATGGCGTCATCGTCAAAACGCTTGGCGTCAAAGTGAGCGGCGGCGACGAGGTGGTCGTCAATGGCCGTCCGCTGACAAAAGAGGAAAAGGTGTATTACGTCATCAACAAACCGAAAGGGACGATTTGTTCCGTTCGGGATGAAAAAGACCGGCAAACCGTGCTTGACTATTTGCCAAAAGGCATCCGGATTTATCCGGTTGGACGGCTGGACTACGACACGAGCGGCGTGCTGCTTGTCACGAACGACGGAAAATTCACGAACCGCATGATCCATCCCAAATACCATTTGCCAAAAACATACATTGTCAACTTGCAAGGGATGCTCAGCGGCGAGGATATTTTCCGCCTGAAATCCGGATTAAAGACAAAAACGGAAAAATACGCGCCAGCCAAAGTGTCCATTAAACAAAAGGATTACACGCGCGACCGGATGATCGTGGAACTGACGATCCACGAAGGAAAAAACCATCAAGTCAAAAATATGATGGAAGCCCTCGGCCACCAGGTCCGGCGGCTTCACCGGTCCAGATTCGGAACGATCAGCGACGAAGGACTGCGTCCGGGAGAATACCGGCGGCTCAAACCGTATGAAATCAAACAGTTGACGGCGATGAGCGATAACGAGGGAGACGACAAAAAATGAAGCAAGTCTTTACCGATGCGAAATGCGCGCTAAACAACGAATTTTGCCTCGATGAAAAACAAGCTCATCATATTTTCGACGTTTTGCGAACGAGGGAAAACGAAACGATCCGCGTCATTTGCGATGACGAGGTGTTCCTGGCCCATCCGGCGAAAAAACCGTATTTGTACGTTTTCGGAAAGGAAGAAACGGAACCAAGGCTTGTCGACGTGACTTTGTGCGCGGCGCTCATCAAATCCGACCGTTTTGAATGGATGCTGCAAAAAGCGTGCGAGCTGGGCGTCAGCCGAATCGTCCCGTTCGTTTCCCGTTATTCCATCATCCAGCTCGACGATAAAAAGGCGCTGAAAAAAATGGAACGCTGGAACTCGATTTTGATGGCCGCCTGCCGCCAGTGCAATCGAAGCGACAAAGTGGAGCTGCTTCCGGTGACGACGATCGACAACCTGGCGGAATACAAAAGCCGATGCAATTTGGTCGCCTATGAAAAAGAAGACGAGCCAAGCCGCCATCTGGCCAATTTCCTGCAAAAAAATCCAAGCTCGGTCACGTTTTGCGTCGGACCGGAAGGCGGATTCACGCCGGCGGAAATCGAGCGGCTCAACGAACAAGGGTTCGCGAGCTGTTCGCTAGGCAACGATATTTTGCGGGCGGAAACGGCGGTATGCTATGTGCTCAGCTGCATCGAGTACCAAACGCACTGTCAAAACTGGGAGGTTGAATCATGAGGTTTTCCATCGTGACGCTTGGCTGCAAAGTCAACGCGTATGAATCGCAATTTTACGGCAAGGCGCTCAAGGAAAAGGGATGGACGGAGGACGACGAGAATTTCGACGTCATCGTTGTGAACACGTGCGCGGTGACCAACACCGCCGCCGCCAAATCGAGACAAATGCTTCATCGCGCCAAAAAGAAAAATCCAGACGCCTACGCGGTCGTGATTGGCTGCTACGCGCAAGTGGCCACGCCGGAAGAAAAAGAAAAAATCGGCGCCGATTTGCTGATTGGATCTAAAGATAAAAAGAAAGTGGCCGATTTGATTGAAAGCCACATAAAAACAAGAGAGCGGTTCGAAGACATTCAGCCGGTGGGCGAGCGCTTTGATTTTGAGGCGATGCCCATCGAGCAATTCGAAACAAAGCACCGGGCCTTTTTGAAGGTGCAGGACGGATGCAACCAGTTTTGCTCTTACTGCATCATTCCCTACGCCCGCGGAAGGGAGCGCTCCCTGGCGCTGGACGAAGTTGTTTCCATCGCCAAAAAACTGGAACAAAAAGGCCATTTGGAAATCGTGCTAACCGGGATCCACACCGGCCGCTACGACGATGGCGAACACGATCTCGTCGACTTGCTGGAGGCGCTTCTCGCCAATACAAGCGAAAAGGTCACATACCGGCTTTCCAGCATCGAGATCACGGAAATCAGCGACCGGTTTATCGCGCTGATGGCGCGCGAGCCGCGAATTCTCCACCATCTTCATATCCCGGTTCAGTCGGGATGCGACGCGACCTTAAAACGAATGAACCGTCCGTACACGATCCAGGAATTTCAAGATCGAGTAGAAGTGATTCGCCATTCGATTCCGGATGTTTCCATTTCCACGGATGTCATCGCCGGATTCAAACAGGAGAGCGACGAGGAGTTCGAACAGACAATGGAAAATTTAACGGCAATCGGCTTTTCGTTTCTGCATGTTTTTCCGTACTCCATTCGAAAGGGGACGGCGGCGGAAAAAATGCCGGGAACCGTCCATGGAGCCGTGGTTAAGGAACGCGTCGAGCGGCTTTTGGAGCAATCCAGACAGCTGCGTGCCAAGGATATGGCCCGTTTCAAGGAAGGGGATGTGCTCATTGAGCAGCAAGAGGGGGACGAATGGACAGGCTACACGAACCAGTACCATCCGGTTCGAATCGAAAGCGAGATCCCTTTGTCCGGACGTCTGCATGTGACGTTCGATTCGATTGAAGACGATCATTATCAAGTCAAAGTAAAAAAGGAAGATGAAAATGCGATTAAGTAAGCTATTTAAAAACGCGCCGACAGTCAATGTGAGCGGGCTGTGTTTCGATTCTCGAAAAGTCAAGAAAGACAATGTGTATTTCTGTTTGCCTGGCCTGACTTTTGACGGTCACGATTTTATTGACTCCGCCATTGAAAACGGGGCGATTTGCGTCGTGCACTCCAAAGAAATCCAGCACAAAAAAGACGGTGTTATTTATATCCGCGTTCACGATGTCAACGAGGCGATGAACCAGTGCGCCCGGATTTTTTACGGCAAGCCTTCGGATAAGATGACAATGTACGGCATTACCGGCACGAATGGAAAAAGCACAGTTGCCAACATCATTCGTTCGATTTTGGATCCGATCGAGCCATGCGGCTACATCGGAACGATCGCGATCGAATATGGCGACGTGAAGCTGATGCCGGATTTGACGACGCCCGACGCGCTGTTTTTGCAGTCGAAGCTCTCGGACATGGTCAACGCCGGAATGAAGGCGTGCGCGCTGGAAGTCAGCTCCCACGGTCTTTCCCAGGGGCGTGTCAACGGCATCAATTTCAACGTGGCGATCTTCACCAACTTCACGTACGACCACCTCGATTTTCACGGGACGCTGGAAAACTACTTTGACGCCAAAAGCATTTTGTTCAAAGACCGCGTCCGAAGCGACGGCGTGTGCATCCTGAACAAGGACGATCCAAAATACGCCGAGCTGGCCGCTCTTTGCGCCGCCCGCGTCGTGACATACGGCATTGAAAACGAGGCGGACTACCGCGCAATCCATATCCAGATGAACAACGAGGCTTCCCATTTCGATTTGGTTTACCAGGGCAAGTCGTATCCGGTAATGACCAATTTGGTGGCGACGTACAACATTTACAATTTGCTGGCGGCCATCGCGGCGCTGCATGAAACCGGAATCGAGCTGGAAAAAATCATCGCGGCGTGCTGCCAGATCCCGCAAGTGCAAGGACGTCTGGAGCAAATCAAGGAAGGGCAGGATTTCAACGTGATCGTCGATTTCGCCCACACGCCGGACGGCTTGCAAAAAGTGATGGAATTCGGACGTTCCATCACGAAGGAAGACGGCAATTTGATCGCCGTGTTTGGGTCGGCCGGCAAGCGCGATGTCGCCAAGCGAAAGGTGTTTGGCGAGCTGGCGGACAAGTATTGCGATTTTATCATTTTGACAGAAGACGATCCCCGGGACGAGGATCCAAAAGAAATCGCCGCGCAAATCAAGGAAGGTATTCAGGAAACGACGAACATCTTTATCGAAGACCGGTACGAAGCCATCCGGCAGGCGGTGGAAAGCGCGAAAACCGGCGATACGATTTTGCTGCTGGGAAAAGGCGACGAAGTGTTCATTTACCGGGAAAACGGACGCGCGCCATGGGTGGGTGACCATATGGCGGTGCGAGAGTGCATCCACAAATACCGGGGACAGTAAAAATGGAAGTCATCCGACAGGCGAAACCGGCCGACTCCGACGCCATCCGCGCTCTTTATGGCGCCATTCACGAAGCGATGAAAACGACAGGCGAGGCGATTTGGGACGACGTGTATCCGATGTGTATGGTGGACGAGGACATCGCCCACCAGCGCGTCTTCGTGCTTGAAGCCGGGGAGGAGATCGTTGGCGTGTATGTTTTGACGGCTAGCGAAAAGACGGATCTTGCCTGGGAACACGCTGGCGAGCAGAGTGGCACGCTGGCGCGTATGGGTGTGCATCCGTCGCGCTGGAATCGAGGCGATGGCCAGCGTTTGCTTCAGAGCGCGAAAGCGCAAGCCGCCAAACAAGGGTATGTCGCGTTGCGGCTTCTTGTCGTCGACTGGAATAGACGCGCCATGCACGCCTATGAACGGTGCGGCTTTCATCTGGTGGCGGGCGTACACTCTCTTGATACGGGGGAGCGGATCTTAAGAGAAACCGGCTACGAATGCCTCTTGAAAAAATAAATCAATTTCCTTGAAACAGGACTTGCTTTCTTGGAAAATCTTGATATAATCTTAATGTACAACTCGGGAAGGGAGGTTTTGTTCATGCCAAAAGTTGTTCTTAAAGAAAACGAACAATTAGATGACGCTTTAAGAAGATTTAAACGTCAAGTATCTCGCAACGGCACCCTTGCTGAGGCCCGCAAAAGAGAATTTTACGTTAAACCTGGCGTGCGCAGAAAATTAAAATCTGAAGCTGCACGCAAAGCTCGTAGAGGTAAATAATCTGCAGTTCTGCAGATTTTTTTTCTGTTGCACAAATGGAGGTATTTCTTGTCTTATCAAACATTGGACTATTCCGGGTATTCTTTTGACGACATGCAGACGCTGATCGGCTCTCATGATTGCCATATCCGCGCTATCGAGAAGGCTTTCGATACGGAAGTCGTCGTCCGCGCGCAGAAAATCAAAGTGGAAGAGGCGCTCGCGCCCGCAATCGAACTCGTGATCGAAAAGTGCCTGGAACGCATTCAGGATCGCGGCCGGTTATCGGAAAGCGACGTGCTGTATTTATGCGATTTGGCGAAAAAGGGAGAATTGAAGACATTCTCGATCAAGCGCGACGCACCGGTTGTCAAAACGAAGAGCGGGAAATTGATTTATCCGAAAACGATCGGCCAGACGATCCTTTGCAGCGCATTGGAAAACAACAACATCGTCTTTTCGACCGGTGTGGCGGGAACAGGAAAGACGTATCTTGCGGTAGCCTATGCCGTTTCGGAACTGAAAAAAGAAAAAGTGGAGAAGATCATATTGACCAGACCCGCCGTCGAGGCCGGGGAGTCGCTTGGCTTTTTGCCCGGCGACATGAAGGAAAAAGTCGATCCGTATCTTCGGCCGCTGTATGACGCCCTCAACGAAATGCTTGGCGCGGAAATCGTCGAAAAGTATTTGGAAAAGGAAATCATCGAAATCGCGCCGCTCGCGTTTATGCGCGGACGGACGCTTAACGATGCGATCGTTATCCTGGATGAGGCGCAAAACACGACGAAAGCGCAAATGAAAATGTTTTTGACGCGAATGGGGCGCAACGCGAAAATGATCGTGACCGGCGATATCACCCAAATCGACCTGATTCGAAAAAAGGACTCCGGCCTGACGCAGGCGTGCGAGATTTTGGAAGGAATCGAAGGAATCGAGATCGTCCACCTGCATGACAGCGACGTCGTCCGCAATCCACTCGTTCAAAAGATCATTGAGCGCTATGCGAAAGTTGAATAAAGTCGATTCAACTGGTATACTGAAAAAAATTAGTGAAAGGTGAGATAGTATGGGAAGACACTTTGAGGTCCGTGCTGCCGCGATGCAGAAAACGGCCAATCAAAAAGCAAAAGTATATTCTAGATATTCGAAAGAGATCCTGGTCGCCGCCAAAAACGGGGATCCGAATCCGGACATGAACCAGACTTTGAAAAAAGCCATTGAGCGCGCCAAGGCCAACAACGTGCCGGCGGACGTTATCAAGCGGGCGATTGACAAGGCGAAATCGAGCGCGGATGAAAACTTCTCCTCCGCCCGGTACGAAGGATTTGGTTCCGGTGGCGGAAGCACGATCATTATCGACTGTCTGACCGACAACGCCAATCGGACGATCGCGAACCTGCGCGCCTGCTTCAACAAGAGCCACGCCAAACTCGGTGTGGGCGGCTCGGTTTCCTTTGGCTACGAGCATCTTGGCGTCATCGTCATCGAATACGCCGACGAGGAGGCGATGATGGACGCCATGATCGAACACGACATCGACTTGAACGATGTCGAAATCGAAGACGGATACATGACGATCACCGTGGATCCTAACCAGCTCGACGACGCGAAAACCGTCGTGGAAGAGCTGATTCCGGATGTGAAATTCCTCGTACTTGAAGATAAAATGGTTCCAAACGAAACCGTGGAACTCGAAGGGGAAGACAAAGACTTGTTCAAACGTCTTGTCACTCTTCTCGACGACGTGGACGACGTGCAAAACGTTTACCACAACGTCAGCAACTTAGATGACTAAAAATACGATCCAATGAAAAAGAGACGGATCCAGGCGTGTTCACAGAGAGAAATGGGACGCTGAGACATTTCAACACAAATGGAAACGGGACACTTTGGAGGAATCAGGAGGAAATGCCTGATCGTTCGTCGCGTTAAGACTAGAGCGCTTACAAAACGTAAGAAATAAGGTGGCACCGCGCAACCGCGTCCTTATATCGTTTTCGGGCGCTTTTTTTTATAGGAGGAAAATAAAAAATGAGCTACCAGATCCCTCGAGGCACGCAGGATATCCTGCCCGCCTCCTCATCCAAATGGCAGGCGCTGGAGCAGACGCTTCGTCATTTCTGCTATTTGTATGGATTCAACGAAATTCGCACCCCGTTTTTTGAACACACGAACGTGTTCAAGCGGGACAACGACTCCAGCGACATGGTCAACAAGGAAATGTACACGTTCCAGCTCGCCAACTCGAGCACGTCGCTGACGCTGCGCCCGGAAGGAACGGCGGGCGTTGTGCGCAGCTTTGTCGAAAACAAAATGTACGCCGATCCCGATTTGCCAATCAAAATGTACTATATGGGGCCGATGGCACGGCACGAGCGGCCGCAAAAAGGACGGCTGCGGCTCTTCAACCAGTTTGGCGTCGAGTCGCTTGGTGTTAAAGATCCATACGCGGATGTCGAAGTCATCGTCCTGGCGTATTCGATTTTGAAAGCGCTCGGTCTTAACGACATCAAAGTGCTGCTGAACACCTTGGGCGACGACGAGAGCCGGGCCGCGTACCGCAACGCGCTGCGGGAATACTTTGCGCCGTATGTCGGTGATCTTTGCGCGGACTGCAAACGTCGCTACGAACAAAATCCACTCCGGCTTCTGGACTGCAAAATCGACCACGACAAGGAATGCATGAAAGACGCGCCGCGCATGGCCGACTATCTCAACGAGGAAAGCCGGCGTTATTTTGACACGGTTTGCCAGGCGCTGGAACAGCTGGACATTCCATACGAGATCGACAGCAAGCTCGTCCGCGGCCTGGACTACTATACGCATACCGTGTTTGAAATCGTGTCGCTGAACAAGGAAATGGGCGCGCAGTCCACTGTGCTTGCCGGCGGTCGCTACGATGGCTTGATCCCGTATTTTGGCGGACCGGAAGGCATGAGCGGCATCGGCTGGGCGCTTGGAATGGAACGGCTGCTGATCGCTTTGGAAGCCGAAGGCATCAATTTGGAAGAAGACAACGGTCTGGACGCCTATGTCATGGTTCTGGACAAAGAAGCGCGCGGGTACGCGTTTGAAGTGCTGACGGAGCTGCGCGCGTATGGCTATCGCAGCGAAATGGACTTGATCGGGCGCTCGTTCAAAGGCCAGTTCAAAACGGTCGACCGCAAGCACGCCAAAACCGCCTTTTTGATTGGCAGCAAGGAAATGGAAGAACAAAGCGTGACAATCAAACTGCTTGAAAAACGGGAACAAGTTAACATTCCGGTGGCGGACATGGTCGCTTTCCTGGACCGGCAGCTGGTGGAAGAGGAAGAAGAACACCATCATCACCATCACGAACACGAGGAGGAATAAACGATGTACAGAACGAAATACAATGGAACATTGCGGGAAGCCAACGTCGGCGAGCGGGTGCAGCTTGTCGGCTGGGTTTCCAAAAAAAGAAATTTCGGGCAGCTTTGCTTTATCGACCTACGGGACACGACGGGCATTTGCCAGCTTGTGTTTGACGAGCAAATCGCGCCGGAAGTCAAAGACGTGCGAAACGAGTACGTCATTCAAGTCGAAGGCGTCGTGGAAAAGCGAAAGGATCCCAATCCCGCCATGCCAACCGGAGCGATCGAAGTTCTCGTTGACAAGGTGAATATCATCAACACCGCCAAGACGACACCGCTCATCATCGCGGATGAAACCGACGCGCTTGAGGACACGCGGATGGAATACCGCTATCTGGATCTTCGTCGTCCGATCATGCAGCAGCGGCTGAAAACCCGCCACGCGGTCAGCCGCTCCTTGCGCGACTATTTAGACAACCACGGTTTTTTGGAAGTGGAAACGCCAATGCTTGGCAAATCGACGCCGGAAGGCGCGCGCGACTACTTGGTGCCTAGCCGCGTCCATCCCGGATCGTTTTACGCTTTGCCGCAGTCGCCGCAGCTGTACAAGCAGCTGCTCATGATCGCGGGACTCGACAAGTACTATCAGTTCGCGCGCTGCTTCCGCGACGAGGATTTGCGGGCGGACCGCCAGACGGACTTTACCCAGGTCGATATTGAAACGTCGTTTTTAAGCGAGCAGGAAATCATGGATTTCACCGAGGAAATGCTGTGCAAGACGATGCGGGAAGTCAAAGGCATCGAAGTCGAACGTCCGTTTTTGAAGCTGACCTGGGACGAGGCCATGAACAAATACGGATCCGACAAGCCGGACAACCGGTTTGGCATGGTGTTTGAAGACTTGACCGAGCAATGCAAAGGAATCGAGTTTCCAGTCTTCCAGTCGGCGGAAACGATCAAAGGCTTTTTGGCGGACGACTTCCACGCTTCCAACAAGGAAGTGAAAAAGCTAACCGACCTTGTGAAGAAAAACGGCGGCAAGGGACTGGTCGTTTTCAAAATGCAGGATGGCGTCCTGTCGGGACCGGCCCGCAAGTTTTTTAGCGACGACGACGAAAAGGCGCTCATTGCAACTATGGGCGCAAAAGACGGCGACACGATCTTTATCGTGGCGGACACATGGCGAAAGGCCTGCACGGCGCTTGGCGCACTGCGCAGCGAAATCGCCCGGCAAAAAGGGTTGAAGAAAAACGACGAGTTCTCGTTTCTTTGGGTCGTGGATTTCCCGATGTTCGAATGGAGCGAGGAGGAAGGTCGCTACGTGAGCGAGCACCATCCGTTCACGATGCCGAAAACAGAAGACTTGCCGCTGCTTGACACGGATCCTTCCAAAGTGAAGACCAACGCCTACGACATCATCCTGAACGGATACGAGTTGGGCGGAGGCAGCATGCGGATTTACGACAACGACTTGCAAAAGAAGATTTTCAAGATTCTTGGCTTGAGCGACGAGGACATTCAAAACAAGTTCGGTTTCTTCGTGGACGCCTTCCAGTACGGAACGCCTCCGCATGGAGGACTGGCGCTCGGGTTTGACCGGGTCGCCATGATTTTGGCGGAAACGGATTCGATTCGCGACGTGATCGCCTTCCCGAAAAACGCGGCCGCGAAATGCCCGATGTCCAAAGCGCCGACGCCGGTGGATCCAAAGCAGCTGGACGAGCTCCACATCGCCGTGACGGAAAAAGAATAATGGCAAACGAAGTGCGGGTTTTCGGGACATTTGGCCCGACGCTTCACACGTGCGGGCAAATCGAGGCGATGATCCGTCTTGGAATGACGGGCATCCGGCTCAATCTTTCCCATTCCTCCCTGGAACAAAGCCGTGAATGGATCGAGGCGCTGCGGCTCGCGGAGCAAAAAACCGGAAAAAAAGTCGAGCTCTTGATTGACATGAAAGGGCCGGAGCTTCGGGTCGGCCGCATCGAAAACGGGATCCATTTGCTGTGTGGAGACATTGTGCGTTTTGGCGAGCGCATTCCGGTGCCGCCTGTCGTGCTGTCCGCCGCTGAAAAAGGCGACCGCGTGCTGCTGGATGACGGCAAGATTTTAGCCGAGGTCAAACGGGTCGGGGAAGGCTTTTTCGATGGTGAGATCATTTTGGGCGGCAAGCTGACATCGAACAAAAGCGTCGCGATCGAGCACAAGGAGCTTTGCCAGCCGCCGCTTTGCGCCGAGGATCTCGAAAACATCCGGCAAATCAAGGCGTTTGGCGTCGATAGCGTCATGCAGCCGTTTGTGCGGGACGCCAGCGATTTGGTCAAGGTCAGGGAAACGCTGGACCGATTCGGGGCGAATGTGAAAGTGTATGCCAAAATCGAAAGCGAAAGCGGATGGAAAAATCTGGAATCTCTTTTTCCGGTTTGCGATGAAATCGTCATCGCCCGGGGCGATTTGGCCAACGCGGTCGGCTTGGACTGGATTCCAATCGTCCAGCACGACATCGAGCGCCGCTGCAAGGCGGCCGGCAAACCGTATATGGTCGTGACGCAAATGCTTGACTCGATGATCGAGCGGCCGGTTCCGACACGCGCAGAAGTCAACGATGTCTTTCACGCGGTGTACGATGGCGCCTCCTCGATCATGTTGACGGGAGAAGTCGCCAATAGTAAAAACGCGCAGCGGGCGATGAAAATTTTTACCGATATCGTAAAAAATACGGTACAATATACGAGGAAGGAGAAATGAGAACATGAAAACAGCGTTAGTCATTATGGCTGCCGGTCTGGGGTCGCGCTATGGCGGCGGGATCAAGCAGCTGGAAGGCGTGGGACCAAACGGCGAAATCATCATGGATTATTCGATCCACGACGCGATCGAAGCCGGTTTCAATAAAATCATCTTTATTATTCGAAAGGACATCGAACCGGACTTTATGGAGGTCATTGGCGACCGAATCGAAAAAATGTGTGCGCAGCACGGGGTAGAAGTCCAATACGCGTACCAGTCCCTGACGGATCTGCCGGATGGAATCCAGCCGGTTGGGGAGCGGAAAAAGCCATGGGGAACCGGACAAGCGGTTTTGGCGTGCCGCGAATTGATTCAGGAGCCGTTTGTCGTCATCAACGCGGACGACTACTATGGCAAGGAGGCGTTCGTCGCGATCCAAAATTTCCTGCAGCACTACGATCCGAAGCATCCGGATCATTACTGCATGGCGGGATTTTTGTTAAAAAACACGTTGTCGGATTTTGGCGGCGTGACCCGCGGCATTTGCAAGGTGAACGACAACATGGAACTGGTTGATGTCCAGGAAACGAAGAACATCGTCAAAACGAAGGACGGCGCCGAGGCGGATGGCAAGCCGCTGGATCTCGATTCGTTCGTTTCGATGAACATGTGGGGCTTGACACCGGAATTTGTCGACCGGCTTTCCAAAGGATTTGTCGACTTTTTCGAGCAAAACAAAGGCAACGAGAACAGCGCGGAGTTTTTGCTGCCGATCTTTATCGGGCAGGAATTGCCAAAAGGGGAGTTTGACGTGAAAGTGCTGCAAACCAACGACAAATGGTTTGGCGTGACGTTCAAGGAGGACAAGCCGCAAGTCGTCGCCTCGTTTGAAAAACTCATCGAGGATGGCGTGTATCGAAACGACTTGTTTTCGGATTTAAACAAGGAGCAGGAAGGGGCTGTAACGGGTAAGTAAAAAAATATCCGGCTCCCGAAATAAAAAAAGGA
>NZ_SRYG01000006.1 GCF_004793885.1 Dubosiella muris | reverse complement strand
AGTTTGTCGTTTTCGAGAGGCGTTTCCTTAACGCTCACTTATCATACCGCACTCCCTATCAACTGTCAACTGCTTTTTATATCTTTTTTAAAGAAATTTAGATGACAGATGAAGGGAGGAAAAAAGAGGATTTTTTATCCTTCTCATAAACGATCACGTAAAAGTTCCTGAAACGAAGAAAGATCAAGCAAGCAGCGACAACCCCATCGCACATCGGCGCCTCGCTCGCGCGCCCGCGCGATTTGATTCGCCACATCGTTTTCCACATGTCCGCCATCCAGCATAAACAACGGATACACGACCATTCGCTCTTTGTTTACGGGAAGTTCCTCCTCGTAGTCGACCACGACAGCCTCGTGGCAGCAAGCGGCTACTCGTTTTTTCAACGCGTCGTGTTGGCTGCGATGCACCACAAACACCGCCTCCGGGCGATCGAACGGAGTCAGGACGCGCCGCCATCCGTTTTCATCGAGCAAAAGCGGACGGTGCCGCTCGCAAAGCGCCTCAAACTGGCGATAAATCCTTCCGGCAAACACGAACATCGGCTGCACCTCGACCGGCAGTTCCAAAAGCGAAAATACCGCGCACGCCGATTCCCAGTTCTCCCGCATATAAAACGGCATGACGCCCTCGCCTAGCCGGGCGCGAATCCACGCGTGCTGCGCTTCGCTTTGGCAGCTATGGAACACGCACACTTTCCCCGCTTTGGCTTGCACGGCGTTTCCAAGCCACTCCAGCTGGTCGACTCGCCACTCCATCACCGCTGCCAGCAGCGCCGGATCCTTTCGCAGAAACGGCCGCAATCGTCTGAGCGCCTTCAGCCTTCGCTTCCACTTCTCGTCGTAAAGCGCTTCGATATCCCGGGCCATCGTCTTTCCATACAAAGGATAGGCGCGCCGCGTCGAAAAGCCAAGGCGCAGGCAATCCCGCTCGATTTGCCGCATCCAATGGACGCTCGCGTCCGGCTCGTACGTCGCGCTGGCGCAAAACACCCCTTCTTTTTGAGCCTGAACGACGATTTCATGATTCACGCGCGCGTCGTTCGTGCAGGCGACCACCAAGTCGTACGCCCGCAACGAACGCCAGTCAAAGCCTTGATCCACGACCGTGACGTCAGCGCCTTCCGCTTTGAGAAGCGCCTCCTTTTTTTTGCCTTGCTTTCCCGCGCCGACAATGAGGACTTTTTTCCCGTTCCACGACACGTCGACGATCACGCCGCCATCTCCTTCATCACTTCCCGGAACGCCTGAAGCGTGACATCCATATCGTTTTTCGTCAAAGCGCAGCTAACGAACATCGCCTCAAACTGGCTGGGCGCGAGCATCACTCCGCGATCAAGCATGCCGCGAAAATACTGGCTGTATTTTTTCAAATCCGCTTTTTGCACATCGTCATACCGGTGCGGAACGCGTTCGCAAAAAAACACCGTCATCAAGCTGCCTGCCCGGACCAGGGAAAACGGCAAATGGTATTCTTCCAAAATCGCCCGCATGCCCCGTTCCAAATACGCGGCTTTTTCCTCGATCACGTCATACACTGCAGGCTGGTGCTTCAAATAATCGAGCATCGCCTTACCGGCATGCATCGCCAGCGGATTGCCGGAAAGCGTGCCCGCCTGGTAAACCGATCCGGCCGGAGAAACGCACTCCATGATTTCCCGCCGGCCGCCATACGCGCCCACCGGAAAACCGCCCCCGATGATTTTTCCAAAACAAGCCATGTCCGGCGTCACGCCAAAGACGCCAGCCGCCCCATGGTAGCCAAGCCGGAAGCCCGTAATCACCTCGTCGAAAATGAGCACGATCCCCTTTTCCGTACACAGCGACCGCAAACCTTCCAAAAAGCCGGCATCCGGCAAAACGACCCCCATATTCCCGCAAACCGGCTCCACGATCACGCAGGCGATTTGTCCCGGATTGGCGTCCACTAGCTGCGCAAGCCGCGCCAAATCGTTGTAGGGAGCGACCAGGGTGTTTTTCACGATGTCGTCCGGTACGCCCGGCGAAGTCGGCAAACCAAACGTCAACGCGCCCGAACCACTCGAAACAAGCAAGCCATCGCTATGGCCGTGATAGCAGCCTTCGAATTTCACGATCTTGTCGCGCCCGGTAAATCCCCGCGCCACCCGAATCGCGGACATGGTCGCTTCGGTGCCGGAGTTGACCATCCGCACCTCGTCGATGCCCGGATACGCCTCGACAATCGTTTTCGCCAGCTCGACTTCCACCCGGCTAGGCAGGCCATAGCTGATGCCATCCAGCAAATGCCGTTCGACCGCCTCGTTGACGACCTCGCACGAATGCCCTAAAATCATCGGTCCCCACGAGGAAATGTAGTCAATGTACATCCGGCCGTCTTCGCCAAACAAGTGGGCGCCTTTCGCCTTCCGGATAAAAACCGGATCGCAGCCCACCGCCTTGAACGCCCGGACCGGCGAGTTGACGCCGCCGGGAATGTATCGTTTCGCCGTTTCAAACAGCGCTTTGTTTTTATTTTTCATTTGCCAACCTCTTTGCCACGTCCAGCGCGAAATACGTGATGATCATATCCGCGCCCGCGCGTTTCATGCACAATAAAGACTCCTCGACGACGTCCGGCTTCATCCAGCCTTTTTCGATCGCCGCCATCAGCATCGCGTACTCGCCACTCACATTGTACGCGCAAAGCGGCACGTCAAAGCGGTTTGACGCCGCGCTCAAAATATCCAAATACGGAAGCGCCGGTTTAATAATGATCGCGTCCGCGCCTTCCTCGATGTCCGCCGCCATTTCACGCATCGCCTCTTTCGCGTTGCCCGGATCCATCTGGTACGCCTTCCGGTCGCCAAAACCAGGCGCCGAATGGGCGGCTTCGCGGAACGGGCCGTAAAAACTGCTCGCGTATTTGGCCGAGTACGCCATGATCGGCACATACGGATACCCGGCCGCGTCCAGCGCGTGTCGAATCGCGCCAATGCGCCCATCCATCATGTCGCTTGGCGCCACCATGTCCACACCCGCTTTCGCATAGGAAAGCGCGATTTTTTCCAAATAGCGTACCGTCTCGTCGTTTTTCACCCGGCCGCACGCGTCCAGGATCCCGCAATGGCCATGATCGGTGTATTCGCACATGCAAACGTCCGCGATCACGTACATCGTCGGATCCCATCGCTTGATCGCCTGGATGGCGCGCTGCACGACGCCATCGGGCGCGTACGCCTCGCTGCCGCACGCGTCCTTACGGGCGGGTATGCCAAACAGCAAGCAGGCGCGCACGCCAAGCCGCTTCATTTCGTCCAGAAGCGCGGGCAGCCGGTCGATCGAATACCTGTACTGTCCGGGCATTGTGTCGATCGGCTCCTTGATTCCTTCGCCTTCCACGACAAAAATCGGATAAATCAAATCTTCGACGCACAATCTCGTTTCCCGGACAAGCGAGCGAATCGTCGGATTCATTCTTAGTCTTCTGCCTCTATACATGATTCATTTCCTTTCAAAATTTCCAGCATATCCCCATAACGCGGACGCTTCGCCTGGCAAATCGTCTTCACCCCGCCTTTTCGCAAGGCGGCGGTCGTTTTTTCGCCAATGCTGATGGCCGTTCCAATTCGAACGCCGCGCGCCAGCACGCTTTCCGCCATCCGCGCGCTCGTAAACACGCCATAGTCGTACGCCGGCCGCGACGCGTGCCAGTCAAGCGGCACCATTTGATACAGCACATGGACATCGACGTTGCCCTTGAGGCCGACAAACACGTCGATGTTGGCCGCCGAATGCGGAACCAAAATGTTCGAATCGGCGTCGACGACTTGATTGAGCTGCTTCACAAGGCTTTCCGCGTCTTTCGTGCCCACCAAATCCGCGAACACGCCATAACGCGCCAGCGCCTGCGCGCTTTGCTCGTGCACGACCGCCACCTTCGGCAGCCGCCGGACATCCACCTGTTGCCGGCGCATCCGTTCCATGAAAAGACGGATCGCCGTCTGGCTTGTCAGCACGACCCAGTCGTACTTTTCGACATCCACCGCCATTTCCGGACTTTCGACCCGCTCAAACGCGACCGGCGCGTCCACGATGGCGCCCAAATCCCGCAGCGGTTCCAGCAAGTCGTCCCGATCGGAATTGCGCGCGTACAGCACCGTCTTTCCCGAAAGCGGCCGGCGCGAAAACCAGTTCAGCGCTTCGGATTCGTTCACGACATTCCCCACGACGATGAGCGCCGGCGCCGGATATTCCTCGCGGGCGCATTGCTCCACAATCGTCGACAGCGTGCCAACGCATACGCGCTGCTCCGGAAATCCCGCTTTGGAAATCAAAGCGATCGGCAAATCCGGCGCGCCCGCCTTCTGGTACCCTTCCACGATACGCGCCAGATTTTTGCGCCCCATTAAAAAGACAACCGTATCCTTGGTGAAGGCGAGCTGTTCAAAATCAAGCTCCGGCATCCGGTCTTCGCTGGAATGGGCGGTATACACCCGAAATCCCCGGGTGATGCTCCGCGCCGTGATCGGAATACCCGCAAACGACAAGCCGGCAATGCACGAGGAGATGCCGGGCACCACTTCAAAAGGCACCCCCGCCTCCAGCAGCGCGTGGGCTTCCTCCGCCCCGCGTCCGAACACGTACGGATCCCCGCCCTTGAGCCGGACCACGCAATCGTACCGTTTCGAAAAGTCGACAAGCATGGCGTTGATTTGATCTTGCGCAACCGCGTGGTTGCCGCTTTCCTTGCCGACAAAAATTTTGACACAGCCGGGTTTCGCCGCCTTTAAAATCGCCGCGTCCATTAAATGATCGTACAAAATACAATCCGCCCGCTCCACAAAATCCCGCGCGCGAATCGACATCAAATCCGCTTCCCCGCAGCCCACGCCGGCCAGTACGACTTTACCCATAAAACGCCTCCCGGCTTTGCGCCACCGCCTTGGCAAGCGCCACCTGCGGATCTTCGTCCGCGTTTTCCGTCCGCACGATGCGGTTCTCGTCGCCAAACACCGTAAAAAGATGGAATCGGCCGCCCTCTTTGCGCATATAGGCACCAATCGGAATCGAGCACGAGCCGCCCAGCGCCGTCAAAAACGCCCGCTCCATCGCCACGCAGCGATCCAGCTCGGGATTGGCCAAACCGGCAAGCCACGCGTGCAAATCCGTCCGGCTAGCGCAAAGCTCGATCGCGAGCGCGCCTTGCCCGCAAGCCGGCACGCATTCACTCTCGTCAAACGTTTGCGTGATGCGCGACTCCAAGCCAAGCCTTCGCAAGCCGGCGCCGGCCAGCACGAGCGCGTCGTATTCGCCATCGTCCAGCTTTTGAAGCCGGGAGTTGATGTTGCCGCGCACGTTTTTGTACACGAGGTCGTTTCGTAGCGCCTTCAACTGCATCACGCGCCGAAACGAGCCCGTGCCGACCACGCTGCCCGCCGGCAAGGAAAAGAAGCCGCCTTTTTTGCTGACGAGAACGTCAAAGGGATCCGCTCGCATAAAAACGGGCGCGAACACGAAGCCTTCCGGCACCTGAGATGGCACGTCTTTATAAGAATGAACGGCCAGGTCGATTGCTCCCTGGGCGAGCTGCTGCTCGATTTCCTTGACAAACAATCCTTTGTCCATCATTTGATGAAGCGGCCGGTCGAGAATCCGGTCGCCTTTGGTGTGGATGACGACGAGCTCGTACGTCAGTCCTTCCTGTTGCTTTTTCAAGTATTCGCCAACGAGCGTGGCTTGCGCCAGCGCCAGCTGGCTTCCCCGGGTTCCGATTTTTAAATGCATTCGTCCTCATTCCTTTCTTTGTCCGGTTCCACCGCGAACAGCCTTTGAACGGTGGCGGGCTCCAGGTCGTCGTAATGGGTGCCGATTTCGTGAATGGGCGTGTGCAGCAGCCGGAGCATCGAGGCGCGCAAACTCTTTTTCAAAACCGCCTTTTCACGATCCGTCAAGTCGATTTTCCGTTCCAGAGCCGAAAAGGTCTGCCCGCTAATTTCGTCAATTTGGGCGTGGAGCGCGCGCAGCGTGTGCGCCTGCATCCCGCTGGCGTTTTGGGCGTCCCATTCCTTCACGTCGCGTTCAATGAGCGCCCGGATGTCCTCCAGCGCCTCTTTTCGAATGGCCTCGTTCGCTTTCGACAGCGCAGCAAACGTGTCCAGCGTGTACAACGTCACGCCCTTTTGCGTCGCGAACGCCGGGTCGATGTCGCGCGGCGAAGCGAAATCGTACAGCACCAGCGGTTTCTCGTTCAAAAAAACGGGAAGCACCAGATGGGGCGCCGCCGTCGCGCAGCACACCAAATCGCAGCGCCTAGCGGTCGCGACGCGTTGGTCAAACGGAACGACCTTGGCTCGCGGCGCGATGGCGCGCAAGGCGTTGGCGTGCTTTTGGTGGCGGCTGGCGATGTAAATCGCGCAGGGCTCGTCTTTTAAATAGCCAAGCAGGCGCCGGCTGATTTCGCCGCTGCCAATGAGCAGCACCGATTTCCCGCGCAAATCGCCCATCGTCTGCCGGGCCAAGTACGCGATCGAAAGCGGGTGCTCGCTCATCCGAAACCGGCTTCGCGCCTCTTTGCCGCATCGCAAAGCGAGCTGGAACAGACGGTGGAGCTTGGAATCGCACCGGTCCATTTGCACGCTCGTCGCGTACGCCTGCTTGACTTGCCGCAAGATCTCATCCTCGCCGAAAATTTGGGAATGCAGTCCATTGACGACTTCCAGCAAATGCCGAACCGCCTCGTTTCCTTGCTTCGTGTACACTTCCACCGCCTGTCCCTCGTAGCGGTCCAGGATGCGGTTCGCGTCGATTTTTTTCGTCGCGTAAATTTCAAACCGGTGGCAGGTGACCAAAATCACGCACGGCTGGTCCAGCTGCTCATACAAGGCCGTCACGCTCGACTCGCTCCAGGCCACCCGGGAGCGGACGTTCAAATCGGCATGCAGCCCAAACAATTCAATTTCCATCATTCACTCGTACCTCTTGGCTTTTCATTATACCTTCTTTGCCGGCGCATTTCGACTTTGTCAATCATCCGGCGACCATTTTCGACGGGATTCTTTTATAATGAGGAAAACGAGGTGAAAAGTATGACAAAAGAATACCGCATCGTCGTGGAGGAAGACGGCATCAAAATCGAGCTTCTTCAAGGCGATCAAACGATGGACTACAAAAAATGGCCGATTTATTCGACTGGCGCCGACGACGCCGATCCAAACGATCTGGCCAACTACATGATTCCGTTTGAAATCATTCCTCAAATGCAAATGCTGGACAAAACCGGCTTCGCGTTCGCCGGAATCAATTCGCCATTCGACACGATGGAGCCTTCCGACGAAAGCGTTGTCGACACCGACGGCATGAACGACGAGCAACATCAATAAGGACACAAAAAAGACAGGTTCGCAACCTGCCTTTCCTTTTATTCTCCTGTTTCGTCCGCCGCGATCTCGCCGCTGTACAGCTTGTTCAAATACGCCTGGTCCTCTTTGTCTTTTTGGATTCGCGCCTTGATCGCGTTCTCGTACGTCACAGCCGCGGCCTTGGCCGCCTCGAGTTCCTCGATTGGCTTTTCCTCGTCGAGCGCTGTTTGCAGGGCGGAGCGGTATTTTGCAAACTCGTCGCATTCGCTCTGGTAGGCGTCCTGCGGGCAGGCGTGCTTCGTCAAGTACGCTTTCATTTCCTCCCGGACATCGAGCAAATGCGTGATCCGGTACAAGTCGATCGTGTCCACCAGGCTCAAATAGCCGTAGTCGTTGAAGTCGGCCGCGTACGTGAAAAACGACATCACATACACCCCGCCCTCGATGGGCGCCAGAAAAGTTTCCCCGATCAAGTCGGCGGAAAGGTCGCCCTTTTCCTTTTTCGTAAGCGTATAGGCGTAGGTGGCCATCTGGCTTGGCCGGCCGTTGACTTCGTAATCTTCGGTCAGCACGTTCGAAACCGCCCCGTCGCTGCCAAGCTGCCCGGGAATGTAGCGCGACAAAAAGGCCTCGGCGTCGGCGCACGACGCGTTGTCGACATGGGACACGATCAAAACCGGGATCGGCTGTCCTTTCACGGGATAATAGCGGATTTCCCCCTCTTTTTTCACAGGTCGCAAATGCGGATCGACCATGTAGCTCATGTCCTGAAAATTGTCCACCTTCGTGCCGGACACGTGGGTGTATTCCTTAAGCAGCGAGGGAATGTCTTTCTCGCCGGGTTTGAACGCCACATAGCTGGCGGCCATCAGCGCCAGGGCGCACAACGGAACGCCAATGAGCGCGTTCCGGTTATAATGATGCTGCCGGAGCAGCGCGCGGACGGTAGGCGCTAAAAAAAAGCTGACCACCAATCCGAATAGACCAGCCACGAGCAGATTATCGTAAAACAAATAGATCGAGCCTAGGAAAAAGGCGAGGCTCGCGATCCATAAAATTCGTGCTGTTTGCCGTTTTCGTTTTGCCATCGTGATTCTCCTCTATCCAAATCATATCATCTCCGTCAAGAAAACGTCCATCGTGTGCTATGATTTCAAAAAGGAGAATGGAATATGCGTTTTAAAAACAAACATGTCGTCATTACCGGCGGCGCCTCGGGCATCGGAAAGCGGCTGCGCGAACGCTTCGAGGCGGAAGGCGCCCGCGTGGCGATCATCGACATTTTACCGAACGATTTTTTTCAAGGAAGCGTCTCGGATCAAGCCACGCTGGAGCGGTTCGCGAAAAAAGTCATCGACACGTTCGAAACCGTCGACGTGCTCGTCAACAACGCCATCCCCGTCATGCAAGGCATCGACGAATGCGGATACGCGGCGTTTTCCCACGCCATGGCCGTTGGCGTCATCGCCCCGTTTTACTTGTCGAAGCTGCTGCGGCCCGCGTTTGCCGAGCACGCCTCGATTTTAAACATCACCTCCACCAGACAGGATCAGTCGATGCCGCAAACGGAAAGCTACGCCGCGGCCAAAGGCGGACTGGCGGCGCTCACGCACGCCATGGCGATGTCCCTGGCGCCGGCCGTTCGCGTCAACGCGATCGCGCCTGGCTGGATCAACAGCCACGCGCAGGAATGGAGCGAGGCAGACGAAAAACAACAGCCGCTTGGCCGTATTGGAACCGTCGACGACGTCGCGGATCTCGCTTTGTTTTTGGCAAGCGACCAGGCCGCGTTCATCACCGCGCAAAACATCGTCGTGGATGGCGGCATGAGCCGGCAAATGATTTACCATGGCGAGCATGGCTGGATATACACGCCGGGAAACGAGCAGTAAAAAAAGCGAAGCGTCAATGCACACTTCGCTTTTTTGCGGAATCAAGATGCTGGTCCATATAGGCTTTGAGCATCGTCAAAAAGTCTGCCAGGTCATGGTATTCCTGCACGTCGATTTCTTCGTCCGCCGAAATCAGTGCCAGGCCGATCGTTTCATACATTTGATACAGCGCGCACGCCGCCAGCGACACCTTTCCGTGGCGGCCATACAATAAATTATCCGCTTTCACAAAGAGCTGGAACGTATACGGCACCGTTTGCCGAAACGTTTCGACCGAATTGTTTTGCACGAACGCGGCGATTTCGTCGGGGGAGAAATCATAATCCAAATAGTCGCGCAAAAACTGGCTTTCGCTCAATTCGATCCGGTCGTCGGAAACTGTCAAATACATGACATACATCATCAATTCGGTTTGTAGCAGAGCTTTCAGGGGGTTTTGGAGCGTTACGGTTTTTTGGAGCGTTTTTTCGACTTCTTCGCATAATTCATATACGCATTCGATCGTTTGTTTGAGTTCTTGATCCATATTCACATTATCCTCTCTTCCCATCTAAACCAAAATCCTCATTCCATACTTTGTCACATCCACCATAAGAAATCAACCCCTATTCCCCTTCCTTTTCGGGCATGCCAAACAAAGCGAAAAGTCAACTCTTTTCTTTCCGTTTTTTGTGTGTTACGATGGGCAAGCAAAATAGTTGAACGTTCAACTATTTATTTCCAAGGGATAAACGATCAAAGGAGAACATACGATGAAAGTGATCAAACGAAGTGGAGAAGAAGTTGTTTTTGACATCTCGAAAATAGAAAACGCCATTCGGAAGGCCAGCAACGCGACCCCGAACATGCAAATGCACGAACTCGAAGTGCAAGCCATCGCGCACATTGTCGCCGAAAAATGCGAGGATTTTTCCCGCAGTCCAAGCGTCGAGGAAATCCAGGACCTCGTCGAAAACGAAATCATGCGTCACGGCTATTTCGCAGTCGCGCACAATTATATCACATATCGGTACGAGCGGGCGCTCGTTCGGAAGGCAAATTCCACCGACCAGCAAATCATGTCGCTGCTCGAGCGCAACAACGAGGAAGTCAAGCAGGAAAACTCCAACAAAAACCCGCTTGTCAACAGCGTCCAGCGCGACTACATGGCCGGCGAGGTGTCCAAGGACATCACGAAGCGGTTCCTGCTGCCGCCTGAAATCATGGAAGCCCACGACAAGGGAATCATTCACTTCCACGATTCGGACTACTTCGCCCAGCACATGCACAACTGCTGCCTCGTCAATTTGGAGGACATGCTCCAAAACGGCACCGTCATCTCGGAAACGATGATCGAAAAGCCGCACAGCTTCTCGACCGCCTGCAACGTGGCGACGCAAATCATCGCCCAGGTGGCCAGCTCCCAGTACGGCGGTCAAAGCATCACCCTGTCCCACTTGGCGCCATTCGTGCAAGTGTCGCGCGACAAGGCGCGCCGGGAAGTGCGCGAAGAGCTCGACGCCATGGGCATGGAGTACACCGAGGAAAAAGCCAATGAAATGGCGGAAATGCGCGTACGCCGCGAAATCGAAAAAGGCGTGCAGACCATCCAGTACCAGGTTATCACGCTCATGACGACCAACGGCCAGGCGCCGTTTGTGACCGTGTTCATGTACTTGAACGAGGTAGAGGACCCGACGACGCGTCACGACCTGGCGCTGATCATCGAGGAAATGCTGCGTCAGCGCATGCAGGGCGTCAAAAACGAAAAAGGCATTTACATCACGCCGGCGTTCCCGAAGCTCATTTACGTTTTGGAGGAAAACAACATCCATGAAAACAGCCCGTACTACTATTTGACCGAGCTGGCCGCGCGCTGCACAGCCAAACGAATGGTGCCGGACTACATTTCCGAAAAAATGATGCTTTCGCTCAAAATCGACAAAGCCGGCGAAGGAAACTGCTACCCATGCATGGGCTGCCGCTCCTTCCTGACGACATATCGCGACGAAAACGACAAGCCGAAATACTATGGCCGTTTCAACCAGGGCGTCGTCACGCTCAACCTTGTGGACGTGGCCTGCTCTTCAAAAGGCAACGTGGAGGCGTTCTGGAAAATCATGGACGAACGGCTGGATTTGTGCTACCGGGCGCTCATGTGCCGCCACAACCGGCTGCTGGGCACGCCAAGCGACGTCGCGCCGATTCTTTGGCAGGATGGCGCCCTGGCCCGTTTGAAAAAAGGCGAAACGATCGACAAGCTGCTCTTTGGCGGCTACTCGACGATTTCGCTAGGCTACGCAGGTCTTTGCGAGTGCGTGACGTATATGACCGGCCATCCGCACACCGAAGAGCCGGGCACGTCCTTCGGTCTGGAAATCATGCAGTATTTGAACGACGCCTGCGCCAAGTGGAAAGCCCAGACGAACATCGACTTCTCGCTGTATGGAACGCCGATGGAATCGACGACGTATAAGTTCGCGAAAAAACTCCAGGACCGCTTCGGCATCATTCCGGGCGTCACGGACCGCAACTACATTACGAACAGCTACCACGTGCATGTTACCGAGGAAATCAACGCGTTCGACAAGCTGACGTTCGAATCGCAGTTCCAGAAGCTTTCCCCGGGCGGCGCCATTTCCTATGTGGAAGTGCCGAACATGGAAAACAACATCCCGGCCGTTCTGGCGCTGATGCGGCACATTTACGACCACATCATGTACGCCGAGCTGAACACGAAGAGCGACTATTGCCAGGCGTGCGGCTACACCGGCGAAATTCAAATCGTGGAGGACGAAAACCACAAGCTGGTTTGGGAATGCCCGAACTGCCACAACCACGACCAGGAAACGATGAACGTGGCGCGCCGGACGTGCGGCTACATCGGCACGCAGTTCTGGAACCAGGGACGGACGCAGGAAATCAAAGAACGCGTCATGCATTTGTAAGATGGAACGCGTCCTTGAATGCGGCGCGCTGTACCGCCACTTTAAAGGCGGCTTGTACCGGGCGTTGTTTCTGGCCCGTCGCGCCGAAGACGAAACCGTCGTGGTCGTCTACGAACCACAATACGCCAAAGGGACGTACTGGACGCGCGCGCTGGATGAGTTTTTGTCCGAAGTCGACCATCAAAAATATCCCGATGCCGGCCAGCGGTACCGGTTTGAGAAAATCGAAAACGAAACAGAACAATAATTTTCACAGGAGAGGAACGATCTGTTTTCTTCTCCTTTTTCAATGAGAGGTAACAACATGAACTATGGAAATATCAAGAAAAACGACATCGCCAACGGCGAAGGCGTCCGGGTCTCGCTGTTCGTGTCGGGTTGCACGAACCACTGCTTTCACTGTTTCCAGCCGGAAACGTGGGACTTCGACTACGGCCAGCCGTTTACCGCGGCCACGCAGGAGGAAATCCTGCAAGCGCTCGAGCCTTCCTACATCCAGGGCCTGACGCTGCTGGGCGGCGATCCGTTCGAGCTGTCGAACCAGGCCGAGCTTGTCAAACTGCTGCGCGCCGTCAAAGCCCGCTATCCCGAAAAAAACATTTGGTCTTATACCGGATTCCTGCTCGACCAGGACTTGCTGGAAGGCGGCCGGCGCCACGGCCCCTGCACGGATGAAATGCTTTCGTACCTCGACGTGCTCATCGACGGGCCGTTCGTGGAAGAAAAGAAGAATATTTCGCTTAAATTTCGCGGTAGCGAAAATCAGCGCGTCATCGACGTGAAAAAATCCTTGCGCGAACAGGAAGTCATTTTATACCTTGAATAGAAAGGACGTTCACATATTGTGGACGTTTTTTTATGACATTTCTTTGACATTGCGAATTGTCTTTTATTTATGCATACTTTCTCCTTCAATCCCGCTATTTCCAATCATTTTGTTCGTGATTTGTAAACAATTTTGACAAACCCGATTTTTTCCGGTATAGTCAGTCGCGGAAATAACACAAGGAGGATTTTTATGCTAACGAAACTTTTCGCCCTCGCGTACGTCGGAACCTCAATCTTGACCGCGACGCCGAACGTCTTGTTTTCCCAAGAAGCAAGTCCCGTCTTTGAACAAGCCAATTTACGATTCGAACGCTACTTTTTCGAAGAAGCCGACGAACCTGCCTATATCATCCGCGACACGAAAGGAAAAGCGGTACCGGAAGCCGAGGCGCTCAACCAGATCGCGCTCGACCAGTATACCGAGGTGACCTTGACCGGTCAAAACGGTTATGACTTCTGGAAAGTCGAAGTCGACGGCAAGGAATATTTTATCGACCACGACGACTTGACGACCGATCCAAAGGAAATCGACGCCCTGCTCGCCCAAAAGAAGCAGGAGGAAGAGGAAGCCAGCCGCTGGAAAGGACCGGTTTTAAGCGCGAGCGCCGGAACGAACCAGGGACCAAGCGGAAAGGAAACATATTATAATTTACCAATGGAAGGTGTCGTGGCCACGATGCGCGCCATGGGCAACAACGACGAATACTGGGTACGCGAGGATGGCGTGAAAATGCTGGGCGACTACGTCATGGTGGCCGCCCACCTGGGTATCCGGCCGCGCGGCTCGATCGTCGAAACGTCTCTTGGCAAAGGCATCGTGTGCGACACGGGTGGTTTCGCCCACGGCAATCCGACCCAGCTCGACATCGCGACGGCATGGTAATCTGAAAAAATCCGCAACCCGCGGATCTTTTTTTTATTTCCCTATCCTTTCTTTTTTGACAAAAATAAAGTAGTAATCAAAGAGCAGTTTCGGTATAGTAAAAGAGTATAAAATAAAGAAAGAGGTATAACGATGGAATGGCTTAATTTAATCGGGATCGTCATCGTCATTGTCGGCTTCGCCCGGAAATGGAATTCGATCCTTGTCATCCTGCTGGCGGCCGGCGCGACCGGCCTTGTCAGCGGCATTTCGCCAGTCGCTTTGCTGGAAACGATTGGCACCACGTTTGTCGCCAACCGCAACATGGCGATTTTCATTCTCGTCATGCTTGTGACCGGTACGCTCGAGCGCAACGGCTTGCGCGAGGCGGCCGCGGGCGTCATTGGCAAGTTCAAAGGCGCGACTAGCGGCATGGTCATTGGCATTTACGGTGTCATGCGCGCGATCTTCGCGGCGTTCAACGTCGGCTTTGGCGGCGTGGCCGGCTTTGTAAGACCAGTCATCATGCCGATGGCCGAGGGCGCGATCACGTCCAAAGGCCACAAGCCGCACGAAGAGCATATGGAAGAGCTCAAAGGCATGGCGTCGGGTATGGAAAACATCACGTGGTTTTTTGGCCAGGTGCTGTTTGTGGGCGGCTCGGGCGCGCTGCTCGTGCAAGGCACGCTACAAGGCCTTGGCATCCACGTCGAGCTCATCGACCTGGCGCTTGTGGAAATCCCGGTATGCGTCATCGCGACGGCGCTCGCGATCGTGTACTATTATTTCAAGGACCGGCGCATGCTGAAAAAATACTATAAAGACGAGCTGGGCGAGGAGGGACTGCGATGAGTTTCTTTTTGGATCCGCAAATCGCCACCAGCGCGAAAGTGATGGAGATCATTTATATTTTCATGGGCGGCATGTGCGTGTACACAGCGTTCAAAAATTTGAAGGACAAGGAAAATCCCGCGCAAGTCGGCACGTTCATTTTCTGGTTTCTGCTCGGCATCGTGTTGGCGCTGGGCCAATGGCTGCCGCCGCTGGCTTCGGGCATGCTCGTCGTGCTCATGTGTTTGCCGGCCGTCTTTAAAAAAGTGGCGAAGGGACAAGTCGCCGTTCCTTCCGACGACGAGACGCGCGGCAACTTTGAGAAGATCGGCATGAAGATTTTCATCCCGACGTTGTGCATTGGCTTGTTCGCCATCGTGTGCGCCATTAACGGACTGGGTGTCGGCTTGTCGGCGCTCAACGGCGTCGCGATCGGCGTCGTGCTGGCGATGCTGATTTTGATGCTTCAAAACAAGACGAACACGTTCAAGGTGTTTTTGTCCGACTCGGAGCGAATGCTTTCGACGGTCGGGCCGCTTTCGATGCTGCCGATGCTGCTGGCGTGTCTTGGTGCCGTCTTCACGCAGGCGGGCGTCGGCGAAGTCATCGCCCAGGTCGTTGGCACGATCATTCCCGAAGGCAACGTGACGATTGGCATTATCGTGTACGCCATCGGCATGATGCTGTTTACGATGATCATGGGCAACGCGTTCGCGGCCATTACCGTCATGACGGTGGGCATCGGCTATCCGTTCGTGCTCGCATACGGCGCCAACCCGACGGTCATCGGCATGCTCGCCTTGACGTGCGGCTACTGCGGCACGTTGTGCACGCCGATGGCGGCCAACTTCAACACGGTACCTGTCGCCTTGCTCAACATGAAAAAACAATTTGGCGTCATTCAAAACCAGGTTTTGATCGCGGCCATTATGATCGTCATTCAAATTATCATGATGATCGCGATGCAGTAAAAGGAGGACCTTATCATGAAACTGCTCATTACCGGATTCGACCCGTTTGGCAGCGAATCCATCAACCCGGCCTACGAGGCGGTGAAGCTTTTGCCCGATTCGATTCGGGATCTCGATATTATCAAGCTCGAAGTGCCAACCGTGTTCGGCCAGGCGGGCGAAACGCTCAAACAGGCGATGGACATCCATCAGCCCGACTACGTGCTGTGCATCGGCCAGGCGGGCGGGCGCAGCGCCGTGACGCCGGAAAAAATCGCCATCAACTTGATGGACGGCCGCATTCCGGACAACGCGGGCTACCAGCCATTTGACACCCCGGTGCGCGAGGATGGTCCGGCCGCGTACTTTTCCTCGCTGCCGGTCAAGGCGATGGTGCAAGCCATTCGCGAGGCGGGCATTCCTTCGTTTTTGTCGTATACGGCGGGGACATACGTGTGCAACTACTTGATGTACGAGCTGTTGTATTTGATCGACCATCACTATCCAAATACGAAGGGTGGCTTCATCCACGTGCCGTTTATGACGAGCCAAGTCGTGAACAAGCCAAACGGCACGCCGTCCATGGATTTGAAAACGATTGCCAGCGCGCTGGAAAACGCGATCGAGGCGATTGCGGAAAATGAAACCGACATTCAGGCCAACATGGGCGAAACCCACTAAACAAAGCGACGGAAGACTCCACGTTCTTCCGTCGTTTTTTTATTCCGCTTTTTTGGCTTTCAGCACACCGATCACGGCCGCGTACAGCACGCCGCCTACGGCGAACACCAGCCAGGTTTCGTCCCAGCGCTCGGTCGAAAAGCTCCATGCCAAATAGATCGCGGTCACCAGGCACCAGTACACGCCGGGCACATAGCCGTACCGGCGGTTGAACCGCTTTTCCTTTTTTGTGTATTCCCCTTCCTGCAACAGCATGTCGACAGCCTCCTGCATCGTTCCATCGTAAATGAGGATGCCGGCGCCGATGGCGACGACAAACAGCAGCACGCCGACGCTGACCGCCATGTTCCGGCCATTGTCGGGATCGAGAAACAAGCTGACGAATAACGGCAAAACCGAGAGGACGCATAAGCAAATGCCGAGCGTCGTGCGTTTGGCGTGGCCGAGCTCGTCGTCGTTTTTCAACTGTCGAAGCATGCGGGCGGTGCGCTCGCTCAGGCGCACGTCCTCTTTTTCGATCCACTCAAACTTTGCGCCTTGCGTGCTTGTGTAAATCAACACCCCGACGCCGATGGCGACCAAAACGAGCAGCACGATCATGCCCAGGCCGCCGAACCGGTCTTCCTGCGGCGTCCCTTCCCATAGGCCGCCAAGCACAATGAGCGTGATGGGCGAGCAAATGCACAGCCCGATGGCGAACGGAAGCGTTTTTTGTTCCTTTCTCTTATAGGCCAAAAACCGCTCCACTTCCTCGTCGCCCAGCCAGCGGCCGGCTTGCGTATCGACCTGGCTTTGGTCGCCTTCCTTTAACAAATAATCGGTCGACACGTGAAACAGCTCGCTCATTTGCACGATGCGTTCCAAATCGGGTGTCGACGCGTTCAATTCCCACTTGGATACCGATTGTCTGGACACGTCCAGCTTTTCGGCCAGTTCCTCTTGCGAATACCCGTTTCGCTTTCTTAGTTCTATAATTTTTTCTCCGGTCGTCAATGCGATCACCTAACTTTCTATGCCTGTATTTTGCCGGATTTTTGGCAAAAAGAAAAGCGCGTGCGCTTGGAAGGGGCGCACGTGCCGGTTGCTTCTTAAGAAAACCTTTCAAATTTGTTCGTTTTTTTCTTTATTTTATCGGATTATCATAGGATCATGAAAAACAAAGTGAAAAACCTATTCAACCCGGACTGGATCATCGACTTGTACATGCTACACAAACGGCGGCAGTGGACGCGCTATCAACGCGCGGTTCGCGACCTGCTTGTTTCTTAATTCCTTTTCGTTCCAGTCCAAAAAGCCGGATGGCCTCGCGTCGTTCGGCTTTTGTGTTTCAATCCCATTCCTAAATTCCGCGCATTTGCACGCTTTTTAGGAATGGAGTCCGCAGTCACTCCACGAGCAGCGCGAACTGCTGAAGAATGTCCGCGTCCAGCTCGACGCTTGTTTGTCTTCTTTCGACAAGCAAAAGATCGCCACGATGCGACGCAAGATCCGCGTTTGAAAAATCGGCCGGTGTTTTCGTTTCATCCGGCGCGTACCACACGAGCGAATACGCGGCCTTCGGATTTTGCGTCACCGTCCAAATCGAATTCTCATCCAGCACTACAGGTCTGCCATTTTCCTGCTGGTTTTTCAGCAGCGTTTCCAGTTCGGCAAACGACTGGTACGACACCATCTCGCTTTCAAATCCATGGACCCGGTCGACGCTCGTATAACAGCTGTCCAGTACGACCGGCTCTCCATCCACGATCACTTCGAGTGGCCCGAGCTGTTCCTGAACGGTTTTCACCCGATCCGCTTCGACTTGCTTCCAGATTCCAAACCCAAAAATGCCGGCTAAAAGGACGGCACCAGGTCCCATCCATTTTTTCCATCCCATCTTTTCCCCTCCTGTTTTTCTTTGATTATACCAAAAATATTCCCTTTCATAAAAAACAATATCAATATCTATTTTTTACTTCCTCTTTGGAATTTAAATTCTTTTTACACTTTTTCGGACCTCAAGCCTTTTTTGCTTCTCCATAAAAAAATGGAAGGTTGATATTCCTTCCATTTCTATCGCTTAAAGGATTTCCTTTGGCTCGTAGCCCGCTTCCTTGACGGCGTTCATAAGCGTGTCGTCCAGAATCGGCGCGTCCATCGTGATGACAGCCTCTTTTTTGTCCAGGTCGACAACGGCGCTTTGTACCCCGGCGATCTTTTCCAACGCCTCCTCGACGTGTTTTTTGCAGTGATTGCATGACATTCCATCCACGATCATGACTTTTTTCATTTTCTTTTCCTCCTTTGGATTTGATTCGATTGGATCCACTTCGACGTGGATCTTCGCTTTGGCGCTCTCTTTTTGTTCCTCGACGCTCTCGTATGGCGGCTTGAAAAACCGCAGGCGCAACGCGTTGAGCACGACGCACACGGAGCTGAGCGACATCGCGGCGCTGCCAATCATTGGCGACAGCAGCAAGCCCCACAGCGGGTAAAATACGCCAGCCGCCACCGGAATGCCGAGCACGTTGTAGAAAAACGCCCAGAACAAGTTCATCTTGATGTTTTTCACGACTTTTTCCGACAACGCGTACGCCGTGTTGACATCCATCAAGTTGTTTTTCATCAACACGATGTCCGCGGAATCAATCGCGATATCGGTTCCGGCGCCAATCGCGATCCCGATATTGGCGCGGGCGAGCGCCGGCGCGTCGTTGATTCCATCCCCCACCATCGCGACGAATTTTCCCTGGTCCTGAAACCGGCGCACGACATTTTCCTTTTCGGTCGGCAAAACGTCCGCGATGACTTCGTCCACCGCCACTTCCTTGGCGATGGCTTGCGCGGTTTGCGCGTTGTCGCCTGTCAGCATGACGACATGGATGCCATGCTGCTGAAAGAGCCGGATGGCTTGGGCGCTACTCGCCCGCACGGTATCCGCCACCCCGATGATGCCCAAAACGACCCGGTCCCTGGCGAAAATCAAAGGCGTTTCTCCTTGTTTGGCCAGACGATCGACTTGCGCCAGCGCCTGCTTTGGCAGCGCGAGCCCGCTTTCCGCCATCATTTTCACATTGCCGGCCACGACTGTCGAATCGTCGATCCACGCTTTGAGTCCTTTGCCCGAAAGCGCCTCGTACTTGTCAGGCGCCTGAAGCGGCAGCTCTCTCGCTCTGGCTTCCTCGACGATCGCTTTCGCGAGCGGATGCTCGCTTCCAAGCTCCACGCTGCCGGCGAATCGCAAAAACTCGTTTTCCGACAGGCCGGGTTCCATGAGCACGATGTCGTGAATCGACGGATGGCCCGACGTGATCGTTCCCGTCTTGTCCAAAATAATCGTGTCGACGCGCCGCATCGTTTCCAGACTTTCTGCCGACTTGATCAAAATGCCGTTTTCCGCCGCTTTCCCGGTCCCGACCATGATGGCGACCGGCGTGGCCAAACCGAGCGCGCACGGACACGAAATCACCAGCACGCTGATCGCGTTGCTGAGGGCGAATTCAAACGACTGCCCCAGCGCCATCCACACGATCCACGTCAAAAGCGCGATCCCGATCACGACCGGCACGAACACGCCGGACACCTTGTCGGCAAGCCGGGCGATCGGCGCTTTCGAGTTGCCGGCCTCGTCCACGAGCCGGATGATTTGCGCCAGCGTCGTGTCCTCGCCCACTTTTGTCGCCCGGAAACGGAACGATCCGTTGACGTTCATCGTCGCCGATAACACGTTGTCCCCCGGCTCCTTTTCCACCGGCACGCTCTCGCCGGTAATGGCGGCCTGGTCCACAAAGCCATGGCCGGATTCCACGACTCCGTCAACCGGGATCCGCTCGCCCGGACGAATAACGACCAAATCCCCCTCCATGACATCTTCGGCGTCGATTTCCACTTGCGCCCCATCCCGGATGACCGTGGCGCTTTTGGGCGCCAGATCGACGAGCTTACCCAGCGCGTCGCTCGTTTTCGACTTGGAGCGCGCCTCCAAGTACTTGCCCAGCGAAACGAGGGTGACGATCATCGCCGCCGACTCGAAATACATCGAGTGCATCGCGGCGTGAATCATGGCGTGGTCGCTAAAGCCAAAGCCATACGCCATGCGGTACATGGCGTACAAGCCATACAAAAACGCCGCGCTGGCGCCAAGAGCCACGAGCGAGTCCATATTTGGCGCCCGTTTGACAAGCGCCTTCCAGCCATGCGTGAAAAAGCTTCGCTGGAAAAACAAGATGAACATCGTCAAAAGCAGCTGCGTGATGGCGGATACCATCGCCCATTCCATGCCTTGCCAAAACGGCAGTCCCATCATCGGGCCCATGGCGACGACCATCAGCGGAACAAGAAGCGCGATCGACCACCACAAATGGCGTTTGCGTTCTTTTTGCTCGTCCTCCATGCGCCGCGCTCTGGCGTCCCACTGTTCTTTGAGCGTGTTTTTTCCCGCTTTCGTTTCTTGTTTTTGGGGAATCGCGCCATAGCCGATCCGGTCCACGGCTGCGCTGATTTGCGCCACGTCGACTTGGTCGGCGTCGTATTCCACTTTCATGGTGTTTCCGAGCAGCGACACGTCCACCGCGCGCACCCCGGGAAGTTTTTCCACCGCCTTGGTGACGTTGGCCTGGCACGCGGCGCATGTCATGCCCGTCACATCGAATGTCTCTTTCATAGTCTACCTCCTACTTCAGTTTTCGGATCAGTTCCATCACTTCATCCATCGTTTCCGTACGCCCCTCGAGCACGTCGTTTGTCACGCACGAATGAAGATGGTCTTTTAACAGTATATAGCCAAACGATTGCAGCGCCGACTCCAACGCCCCCACCTGGATGAGGATGTCGCCGCAGTACCGCCCTTCGTCAATCATTTTTTCAATTCCGTTGAGCTGGCCGATCATCCGATGCAGCCGATTTTTCAACAGCCTCGTTTCCTGCTCGTCGCGCGGCGTCTGCCGGTAGCGCTTTGTGTCTTCCTTCATCGTTTTGTCCTCCTGTTCCCATAATATACCCTTATGGGGTATAATGCAACTGGAATGTTATTTCCCGTCCCGATTTGCTAAAATAAAAGAAAAAAGGAGTCTTTGTATGAAAAAGGATTACTATACATTGCTGCTGTGGCAAGGCGTGCTCGCCGGCTCGTGCTTCTGGATTCCTGAAATCGGCTGGCTGTTCACGATTGGAGCCGTCGCCTTGATCGTGCTGCTGGAAAGCGCGCTGGCCCAGTATGCCAAATCGAAAAACCTGCAAGTGTTCGGCACGCCGTTCCATACCGACAAATATATGGAGGATGCCAGCTTGCTTGTGCTTCAGCTTTGTTTTACGATCGCGCTGGCCGTCGTGGCTCTCGTGCTGTTGTCCGGCTACGCGCTCTGGTCCGTGTTCTGGATCATGCTGGTCGCCAGTCTTTGTTTCCTGATCGCGTTTTGCCTGTTCTGGCGCGCGCGAAAGGACGCCGCATGAAATCGAAGGTCAACTCCCGCACGCTCGGGCAGCTGCTGTTGTCGCTGGCCGGATTGCTCGCCCTCAACTGGATCGACATCCACGCGGTCGAGATCCACTACAACACATCCATCCACGAGTTCGTCGCGGAATTCGACGTGACCGGCTACGCCGTGCTCAACGTCTTTTTGTGTCTGGTCACGAGCTATTTCCTGTCCCGCCTGTTTTCGTGGTCGAAAAGCACGTGGTCGCTCATGTACGCGTTTTACGTACTTTTGCTTTGCACGTGCGTGCCCAACTTGATCGCAGCCAACTCGGCCGTGTACTTGAGTATGCACTTCACCCGCTCGGCCAAGCTGTTCAACACGATTTTGATGATTAAAAACTCGATCAAGCTTCTTGCCTTCCTGCTTTTGGCCGGCGGCATCTGGATGCGCTACAAAGACCGGCACTCGATGGTGACGACGACGCTTTTGTTGTCGAGCATCGTCATTTCGGGCGTTCTTTACGAGTTTTCCACGTTCGCCTACGCCTGGTATTTTTACCTGGGGCTGTTTGGCCTGGTTCCCATCTTTTATTTGACGATGCGCCAAAACGAGCTGCGCATCCCGAAAGACCGCTAAAAAGCCGGCATCTAGCGCGATGCCGGCTCGTTTTTTGATTCGGGATCTGTTTTTCGGATCCAGCGGTAGTTGTCGATTTCGTCGGTGTTCCAGTGCTTTTCGATGTACGCGTTGTACTTTTCCTTTTCCTGCGCGTAGTCGGCCTTCTTTTGCTGGAGGGCGTCCCAGAACTTGAGCCTGTCCTTGCCGCCCGGCACGAAGTTGAGCGAAAGAATCGAATGGGCTCTGGAAATCATGCCAAACGCCACGCCAAACACGGCGATGCCGCCCGCCGTTCCGGACAGCGCGACCAAGATCTGGCGCGTTTCGCCATAGCCCGAAAACCACGCGGTTTCAAACGAAAGCAGGGACACGATCGAGCAGGCGAAATTCAGCGCCCGGGTGCTTGTCAAAATCGGCGCGTCGATTTTCCGGTAAACGATGTGGCCGAACACGACCATGACCCACTGGTAGATCGTAAAGCCGGCCATCACGTACAGCATGAGTCCTCGGTACGAGTACGACTGGTTTTTCTCGAGCATCATGAACGCGATCCAGCAATACGGCACGAGCAGGACAAGCAGCATGATGCCGGTGAATTTATAACGTTTCAAATCTTCGAGAAACTTTCTGCCCGCGATCTTCTGCCGGCCGTGGTGGCGGTTGACGTAGCTAAGTAAATAAAAGCGAATCACCGTCAGCACGAGATAGTAAAACGAGATCGCCACCAGCCATTCGGAATGATCCACCAGCCCGGTGAACAAATCGAAGCACGCGTAGGCGGTCGTGATGATCATGTTGAAATACAAAGAAACGAAAATCCGGACATTGACGTCGTTGACGAACATCGACGTGTACTTGTGGCGATTGAGAAACACGAACACGCCTCGAATCATTTTCGGGGTCGCGCACGCGAAAATCGTCAAGGAATACATAAAAAATCCCCAGGCGAACGTCATAAGCGTTCGAAAGCGATTGGCCAGCGGCATGAGCACGATCGTGATCAGCGCGCAGGTCAAAACCCACCGCATCGGTGGAAATATGATTTTGCTTCCCCAATGTTTCTTTTTTTCCATCTTTCTTCTGTCCGCTTTCCCTTTTCTTTTTTGTACACAAATCCAAAGAAAAACTCAACGCTTTTTTCACTTTTTCCATTCCTGTGACAAGGCAGGATGGAATTTTCCGTTTTCGGCTTTCTCGACGAGGCCACGCAAAATGTCGAGCGCTTCCTCGTCGTCGTAAAACAAGCGGTCCGGTATGTTTTCGAAATAGTCGCGGAACAAAAACAGCAAGTACGGGTTTTCAACGTTCAAGTAAATGGGGCGCTCCTGGGCGTCGATGATTTGCAAAAAGCCATTCGAGTCCCCGAGAAACCACTGCAATTCGCGGCGAAACGTCGAAATCGGATCTTTGAGCATGCGGTAGCCGTCTTTGCGGTACCGCTCGATCATCCGCTTCACAATGTCGAGGCGCTGGGAAAACGTGAGCGGCGCGGTTTGCGTCAAAAGCGAAATGTCCTCGCGTTCCAGAAATCCGGTCACGGCCGGCAGCGCGAAGATGAACATCGTCTGGGCCGCGCGCAACCGGGTTTGTATGGATTCGATGCGCGCCTGCGCTTCGCCTTCTTCCCGCTCCGGCAGCACGATTTCCCATTCATTTTGGGTCAGCAGCGGAAAGAGCGACATCGCCAAGTGGAACACCATCGCCTGTTTGCCGGCGTTGGCGACAATCGAATAAAAATAATCGAGCTGGTTTTGCACGTTGGAAACCGAAACCATGAACGGATGGACGATTTTCAGCTGGTAGTTGAAATGGTCGGCGAACGTCTTCACGATTTCCTCCTGGTTGTGAAACAGGGCGGTTTTGAAACCGGCGTCGATTTGGATCAGGGCGTGGTCCGAAACGGCGTAGTACGGAAACGGATCGGTGGACGCGCACCGCTGATCGTAGTAGTAATACGCGTCATAGCGGGCGAACGACGAGTACATGGGCAAAATGTTTTGCAGCGCGAAAAGGATGTCTTTGGAGGAGAGCTCGAGAATGTGCTCGATGCGCAGTGTCCGGTTTTCTTTCATGTAGGAACCAACCAAATGCGGCAGCATGGAAAACGAGGCGGGCATGAACAGCCGGATCGGATCTTTTTCGCTGTCGAAAAACATGTCGAACAACGTCTGGGCGATGGCCATGGAGCCCCGGGCGACTTTGGAGGTGGGCGGCAGCTGCGCGAACACCTCGTTTCGTCGCAAGCGCAAGGCAAGGCGCTTTTGTTTTCGTGAACCGCGTTTAAAAAGTTCGTCACTTCCTTGCGGCGATCGTACACATCCTTGCCCCAAAGCGTCATAAAATAGGCGTCCAGCAGCTGTTCGCGGCCAATCGGATCGACCTGGATGTAGTCGGCGATGCGTTGGACAAGTTCCACGGAAGTCGGCTTGCGTTTGCCGTTGAGAATTTGATATAAGCTTTGCGGCGCGATTTGGCAATAGTCCGCCATCTCGTACACGCGAATGGTCCGCCCGGCTGTCAGGCGTCCATACATTTCTGAAAATTCGTGCACCCCGTTCTCCTTTCATAAAAAAGCAGGAAACCTTCCCCACATCGGTTTCCTGCCGGTTAAGGCATTGCTGCCGTTTCGTCGTACCCAAGTACAGTACACTTGTATCATAGCGAAAAACAAGCGGCGGAACAAGTTGTCGCAAGAAATATCGCAAACTTTCGATGAGGCCGCGCGAAGCATTCAAGTATGCGTTTTTTGCGATGTTGTTTACAATGAAAGCAGGAAAACGAAAGGAGAACTCCCATGCAAAAAAACCAAATCTATTTGATCGCTGTCATCGAAGCGATCTTGTTCATCGCTTTCGCCTTCCAAATGGTCACGAATCCTTCCTGGACAAACCTGGCAATTCTTGTCGTCCTGGGCATCGGCTTCGTCCAGTTGAAAGACATGTACGATAAAGCGAAACAAAAAGAGGATAAAAATTTATGAAGCGGCTTGTATGCGTCCGTCACGGCGAAAGCGAGTGGAACAAAGAAAACCGCTTCACCGGCTGGAGCGACGTCGACCTGTCCGCCAAAGGCCACGAGGAAGCGAAGCAAGCCGGCCGGACCCTGAAAAGCCAAGGCTACACGTTCGATATCGCCTACACGTCCGTGCTCAAACGGGCGATCCACACGCTTGACCACGTGCTGGACGGACTTAACCAGGTGTATTTGCCCGTCGTCAAAAGCTGGAAGCTCAACGAGCGCCACTATGGCGCGCTGCAAGGCTTGAACAAGGCGGACACGGCCGCCAAGTACGGCGAAAAACAAGTTCTCATATGGCGTCGTTCCTTCGACGTCCTGCCCCCATTGATGAAAGAGGACGATCCGCACGCACCGCGCAACGAGGCGATGTACAAAACCGTGCCGGCCGACGAACTGCCGCTTGGTGAAAGCTTAAAAACGACAATCGAACGCGTCGTACCGTTTTACGAGCAAACGATCAAGCCGCACATCGAAGGCGGCGAAAACGTCCTCGTCGTCGCGCACGGCAACTCGCTGCGCGCCCTGTTGAAGTTTCTCGCCCATATTGACGACGACGCGATCATGGGCGTCAACATCCCAACCGGTATCCCGCTTGTGTTCGAGTTTGACGACGACATGCGCCTCGTCCGCTATTTCTATTTGGCCAGCCAAGAGGAACTGAACGAGAAGATGGCCGCGGTCGCCAACCAGGGGAAAGTAAAATAATTAAAAAGTCGAATCCATTCGTTTGGATTCGATTTTTATTTTTTGATTTTAAAAATAAATTCATTTAAATATTTAAAAATTAGAAAACAAATTATAGTTTTGTTTGATTTATTCCATCCAAGCGCCTATAATGACCCCAAGGAGGCGATGGCATGAAACCCACAATAATCGAAAAATACTTTTCAAAGAAAGATCCAAAAAAACTGCTTCAGATCCCCAAAAAGCGGAAGGAACGCCTTGAAATTCTGGCAGTGATCTGCTCGTTGTTCGAAAAAAACACCTTTTACCCGGAACATACGGTCAATCAGACGCTACGATCCACTTACGAGGACTTTCCCGCTCTTCGACGCGCGCTTGTGGATGAAAAATTTTTGTTGCGGGATCCATCCGGCCACCTTTACTGGATCAATCCCGATCAAACGATAAGCCGAAAAAAGCCCACTTCTCAAGAACTTGCCAGCTACTTCGACCGTTTTTTCAATGGACAAAACGCCCGGAAAATTGCGGACCTTGAACAATGCCCTGATTTTTTCAGTCCACTTTTACAATACTGTATCTCCCATTCCTTGCTTGTATGGAAAGACGGCTCGCTCTGGATTTCCGATTCCAACAACTAAGACGATGGAACGAAATCTAAAATACTACACCGCGGCCCGTTTCGTGAATTTACTCGGAACCGGAATCTACTCCATTTGCGTCCCGCTTTTTCTTATTGAGCAGTTTCAAACCATTTTCTCGACCAGTATTTTTTACACATTGATCCAGATCCCATCCCTTTTGTTTCTTCCGCTTCTGGGGATCTTTCTGGAAAATAAAAATTTGAAACATGTTTTATTGGAGTCCAATGTCCTTTCCGCGGTTCTTTTCTTGTTTCTTATCGGTTATATGCTGTTCGCCAAACACCAAATCTGGCTGTTTATCCTATTTTCGGCTCTGGAAAAAATCAATTCCTCGTGTTTTAATGTCGCTTCAAATAGTATTTTCGCAAGAATTTTTGCGGTGGAAACGATTGAAAAAGCCAACGGATGGAAAAGCACCGTCGACAATTTGACTTCCGTGCTCGCGCCGGTTTTCGGAACATTCATTTATGCCGGATTCGGATTGAATATCGTCATTTTATTGAATGCCTTTTCGTTTTTGATTTCTTTTTTGTTTTTAACAAAAATTTCTTACCCGGAAACCATTTCGGCAAAAAGAACGAGACTATCTCTATCCGACGGATTGCGGTATATTACAAAAAATCAGGAATTAAAAACCTTGTTTATCGCTTTTATGCTTTTAAATTTTTTAGTCATGCCCACCGCGAATGTTTTCGCGCCCGGTATCTTAAAGATCGACTATCATTTTTCCGACGTTCTTTATGGTCTAACGAGCACCGCAGTTTGTCTTGGCGCGATCCTTTCGAGCCTCGCCATCAGTTTGCATCCAAAACGTGAGAAGATTACCGTGTTTTTCTATATGCAAGGCGCGCTGATGATCGTAAGCGGCGTCCTGGCGTACGGACTGCACGCCACACCCGGTCTTTTTTACTGGCTTTATTTGATGCTGTGCGGATTGTCCGGCTACTTTTCCACCAAAGTCAACATCCCTTTGATGGCCTATTTTCAAAAACAAGTTCCCGCGCACCAGCAAACCCGCTTTTTTTCTTTGTTGACATTGAGCGCGAACCTCATGTCTCCATGCGGAACGCTTTACGCCGGGACGTTGTGCAATCAAATCGGAAGCAGTATGGCGTATGCCAGCAACGGTCTGCTCCTCGTACTCGTTCTTCGCTTTTTGTTTCGGAAATCAAGGTGGAAAAACAACACGCTTTTCTAGACAAACACCCTATTTCTTTTTAAACTTTTTATAGAGGTGAACACAATGGACTTTTCGACATTAACATATTCTGAAATCAAACATGGCTATGTGGAAACAAAAACCGGCTATCAATGCATTTACTGCGAGTTTTCCACCAGCAAAGATGAAATCTACCCATACGAAAACAAGTTTTACACCGCGCTTGGCATGATGAAGCTGCACCTTCAAGTGGCGCACCGTTCCAATCTGGACATGCTTTTGGATTTGCCAAAAAAGGATTCCGGACTTTCCGCCCACCAGGTCGAGCTTATCCGCCTGCTCCATGAAGGATACGCGGACCAGGACATCGCCCAGCGTTTAGGCATCAAGGAATCCACCGTCCGCTATCAGCGGTTCACGTTAAAAGAAAAAGAAAAACAATGCAAGATCTATTTGGCGGTCATGGAAAACTTGCGGCAAAAGCCCGATTCCAACTTTCTTGCCATCCACTCCACCGCCAGACAAGTGGATGAGCGCTACATCGCCACAAAGGAGGACGAGGAAAAAGTAAAGCAGGACTTTTTTCTGAGTTTGGATCCGTTAAAACTCAAGTCGATTCCCAGAAAGGAAAAATACAAGATCATCGTCTTGCGCATTCTTTGCGAAACGCTCACGCAAAAAAACTATACCGAAAAACAATTAAACGATATTTTGCAGCCGGTTTATGAAGATTTCGCCTCCCTGCGGCGCTGCTTGATCGAATATGGATTTTTCTCCCGGGATTTTTCCGGGCAAACCTACACAAAACTCATTTAAAAAAGGAAGTGACCTGGTTTTCACTTCCTTTTGTGTTCTCATTACAGTCCCTGGGCGATCAAATCCTGCACGACTGGATCTTTGACGGTCACACCCGCCGCTTCCAGCTCGGCGATTTTATCCGCGAACTGCGGGAGATATTTTTTATGGGCGATCAGCAACTCGTCGAGCACGTTTTTCGCGCTTTGTCCGCTTGGGATCTGCGGATTGAGGATGAACGCCTGCAACGCCTTGCCGTAGTCGCCGGTCACCGCCGCTTCCTGCACGCAGTGCTCCATGTTTTTCATGACTTGCAGCCAACCTTTTTCCGCTGGTTTGAGTGGTCCAAACGCGATGGCTTTCGCGCCCGTTTTGCCAATCATGGCCGACACTTCCACCGCGCAGTCCGCCGGCAGATCCGGCACGGCGCCGTTGTTTTTCGTCGTCACGACAATGTGGCTGTTTTTGTTGGCGTAAATGCTCGCGATCGTCTCGCACGCGGCATCCGAATAATGCGCGCCGCCACGCTTTGTCAGCTGCTCCGGCTTATAGTTCAAATTTGGATCTTTGTACAGTTCGAACAGCTCTTCCTCGGTTTTCTTCACCTGCTGTCCGCGCGTTCCGATCGTGTTGTATTCCTCGATGCCATGCGCCAGCATTTCCTCCTGCCGGTAGTAGTAGCGATGGTATCCGCAAGGGATCATGCCCATTTCAACGAGCTGTTCCTTGAAAAACGGCATGTCGTGAATGTTGGCCGGAATGCCCGCATCGACATCGTCCTTGTACATCGCTTCGATAATGTCCTGCGTCACCTCGTCGCCGTTTTCATCCCACACCCGGTGCCAGTGGAAGTGGTTGAGGCCGGCGAATTTGTACGTTAAATCGTCCAGCTCCTTGCCAATCGTGGCCGGCTCTTTCAGCATCGCGCCAACCGGCACGTTGCACAAACCAATGACTTTATCCCACTGACCGTATTTCATAACGGCCTCCGTCACCATGCCGCTCGGGTTGGTGAAGTTGATGAGCCACGCGTTCGGGCAAAGCTCTTTCATGTCCTCCACGATGTTCAAAATGACCGGAATCGTGCGGAACGCCTTGAAGATGCCGCCCGCGCCGTTCGTCTCCTGGCCAAGCATGCCGTACGAAAACGGAATGCGTTCGTCCTTGATGCGCGCGTTCAGCAACCCGACCCGAAACTGCGTCGTCACGAAGTCCGCGTCCTTGAGCGCCTCGCGGCGGTCCAGCGTCAAATGCACTTTCACGTCATGGCCCGAAGCGTCCCACATTCTTTGCGCCATCGTTCCGACGATTTCCAGCTTTTCTTTTCCGTCCTCGATGTCAACCAGCCAGATTTCGCGGATCGGAAGCTCGTCGTACCGATTGATAAAGCCCTCCATCAGCTCTGGCGTGTAGCTGCTGCCGCCGCCAATCGTTACGATTTTCACCCCTTGTTTTTCACTCATTGTCAAATCCTCCTCTTTGGTTCCATTATAGCAAACAAAAAAAAGAAAAGATGAAAGCGCTTCACTTTGAAACGGCGTTTCTTCTTTTCCTTTTGTTTTGGGGTTTATTTTGCAGCCGGCGTTTCGACCATGGAAGCCTGGATCGACGCAAGATCGGTGGCGCCGCACATTTGCATCGTGTCTGCCAGCTCGCTTCCCAGTTTTTCCACAAGCGTTTGCGCGCCTTGGGCGCCCGCGCCATACACCGCGTTCACAAACGGTCTGGCAACGAGGACGCCGTCGGCCCCTAACGCAAGCGCCTTGAACACGTCCACACCCGTACGGATGCCGCCATCGACAAAAATTTTCATTTTTCCTTGCACGGCTTGCGCGATCTTCGGCAGCACGCTGGCCGTCGAAGGCGTTCCATCCTGCACCCGGCCGCCATGATTGGACACGACGATCGCGTCCGCTCCGGCTTCAAGCGCTTTTCGCGCGCCTTCCACGCTCATGATGCCCTTGATAATGAAAGGCACCGGACACATGGCGCGGATGGCTTTCAGCTCCTCGACGCCCTTGCGGCCCGCCGGCGGATTGAAGGCCTTTAAAAACGGCAGGCCGGCCGCGTCCACATCCATGGCGACGGCGAACGCCCCGCTCTGTTTGGCCAGCTCCATCTTCGCTTTCACAATGTCCAGCGGCCACGGCTTGATCGTTGGCACACCGATTCCGTCCTGCGCTTGAATGGTGGCTGTCGCCGCCTCCATGATCCGGTCGTCCATTCCATCGCCTGTGAACGCCGCGATGCCCGCCTTTCGCGCGCCTTCCACAAGCGCGTCGTTGTATGTGGCGTCGGTATACAAATCGCTGTAGTGCATGTCAACCGCGCCAACCGGTCCGGCAAAAATCGGATATTTGAACGTTTTTCCAAACAGCTCGAACGTCGTGGACACCGCGTTCGTATCCTGGATGGTGTCCACGTTCACGAACACGTCCTGCCAGCCTTCATAGTTGCGGATCGCGACCGTTCCCGTGCCTTTGGCGCCGGGACCTGGAATGTGGTTTGTGCACGCCCGTCCGTTGCATACGGGGCATGATTTGCACCAGGTTCCCATGCGGCCACGGCTTTGTTCCAATACTTCCTGCATATTCATCGTCTTCACCTCGTCGGAATGATTATAACACAATTTCCCATTCTTTCTTTTTGTGTTATCGTTAAGAAAAAGGAGAGAGATATGAAAGATGTGACTTTAGGAACGACGGGCATCACCGTCGTTCAAAACGGCTTTGGCGCCTTGCCGATCCAGAGAATCTCGAAAGAGGCGGCCGTCCGGCTGCTTCGGCAGGCGTACGCGGGCGGGATGCGCTTTTTCGATACAGCCCGGGCGTATTCGGACAGCGAGGAAAAAATCGGCGCCGCGTTCGCGGATTTGGATCGCTCGACCTATGTGCTGGCGACCAAGACGATGGCGAAGACCCCGGACGAGTTTTGGGATCAGCTTGAAACATCTTTGCGGCTGCTGCAGACCGATTATATCGACATTTACCAGTTTCATTGCGCCAGTCAAATGTACAAGCCTGGCGATGGCAGCGGCATGTACGAGGCGATGCTGGAAGCCAAACGGCTTGGCAAGATCCGCCACATTGGCATCACGGCGCATAAGCTGGGCGTCGCGCAGGAAGCCATCGAATCCGGCTTGTATGAAACGCTCCAGTTTCCAATGAGCTACTTGTCTTCCGAAAAAGAGCAGGCGCTCATCGCGGCGTGCCGGGATCGGGAAATGGGCTTTATCGCCATGAAAGGACTGGCCGGCGGACTCATCAACCAGTCCGTTCCGGCGATGGCGTTCATGCAGCAGTTCGACAATGTCGTTCCGATTTGGGGCGTCCAAAAAGAAAGCGAGCTACAAGAGTGGCTGGCGTTCATGGACGACACGCCAATCATGACCGGGCAAACCGCCGCCTTTATCGCCAAAGAAAGAGCGGAAATGGCGGGCAGCTTTTGCCGCGGATGCGGGTACTGCATGCCGTGTCCGGTGGGGATCGAGATCAACCAGTGCGCCCGCATGTCGCTTATGGTCCGGCGCGCGCCAAGCGAAAGCTGGCTCGACAGCCACTGGCAGCAGGAGATGGCGAAAATCAAAAACTGCCTCCACTGCAACCAGTGCGCGTCCAAATGCCCGTACGAGCTCGACACTCCGCGCTTGCTGGAGGAAAACCTGAAAGACTACGAGGCGATTCTCGCCGGCGAAGTGCAAGTTTAAAAAAAAACGGCCGCGTGTCCATCCATGCGGTCGTTTTTTCGTTTATCCGTTCGCGCTGGAAAGCACGTCGGCCAGAGTCGCGTCGGAAACAAAGTTGCTGTAGTTGTACACCACGAGCACATCGGTAATCAAGTCCGATTTCATGACCCGGTCGATGTCGTCGTAGTAATAGCGCGGGTCGATGATCGTGATGGTTCGATATTGCGGAATGAGAAACTGAAGCAGCGAGTTGGCGTACGAGTCTTTGAAAAGCACGAGCCGGCGGTCGCTGTCGTTGTCGCATTCGATTTTCACCATGCCCTGGTTGGGACCGAGAAACACTTCGTATTTGTTTTTGGCGTCCATGGCATCCGCGTCGTACATCGTCCGGCTTTTGTGGTCCCCGCCATACGTCACGACGTATTCGGGAATGTTTTCGGGCACATACAAGTCGATGTCGTCTTTTAAAAACGGACTGCCGGTTTTGGAAGCCAGCGTGCCTTGAAAATCTTTCGTCAGCGGGTAGACGGTCGCTTTGGCCGGTGTCCAGCCTTGACTTTGGGCCAAGGCTTCAAAAGCCAGCGAGGCACCAAGGCTTGTCCAGTGATGGTCGGTCTTGTAGTAGAGGCGCTCTTGTTTATGGTCGTTGAAGATCGGGCGAACGTCGATGTTGGTGATTCCTTCCCCGCTTTTGGCGAAAATATCATCCAGCGCCTCGGCTGGCGTGTCGACAAAAGGAGGCAGCTTGTCTTTTTCTACGCTCGCGGCAGTTGGCACGACCATGAGCATCGTGTTGAGCGGATACGTCTGCCGAAATGCGCTGAGAGCGTCCATGTTTCTGTCGACGATCGACGCGTCGTACGGCATGCTTTCCTGGATCAGTGTCCCTTTGCCTAAATAGACGTTGTCGATTTCCCGAACGCCTTCCAGCTTCTTGAGGAGGTAGTTGGCGTTGATTGCCAAATCCCGGCCAACGAACTGGTCGGAAAAATACAAATCCAGATCGTCAAGAAAGCTCGGTGTCCACGCTGGAAATTTGGCGAGCGGGCGGTTTTCGAGCGCGCTGGTTTCCCGGTCCGGCCAAAACACGTTGACGAGCAGGCCCAGGCAAAGGAGCGGCAGCACGATCATGACGTAGCGCTTGCCAAGAGCGGCTTTGAATGGCGTTGATTTCATTGTAGACTCCTTTCCTTAAAACGCGAAATACAAAAACGAATTGGATGTCGATCCAATGATGAAAACGACACAGACGGCAAAGGCAAACAAATACAGGGCGAGCCATGTCGTTTCGCCATACCGCTTTGTGATCGTTTCCGCTTCCACACGCTCAAAAAGCCGGGTGCTGAACGCGAAGGAGGCGAGCAGCAGCAGGCCATAGTTCGACAGCGCGAAGAGCGCGGTTTGAGAGGCGCTTGCGCCGATACCGATGCCGACAAGCCGGCCCAGCTGTCCGAAAGCGGCGCCAAGATTTGGACTGGAAAAGAACACCCATCCAATGTTGGCGACAAGAAAGATCACGAGGACGCGCAGCCAGTCGGGCAGCTTTTCAAAAGGCTTCTGGAGCGCGAAATGCTCGAGCAGCAGCAGACCGCCATAATACAATCCCCAAACGACGTAGGTTAGGCTGGGGCCGTGCCAAATTCCGGTAAGGAGCCAGACGATCAGGATATTGCGGATGTAGTTCCGTTTCCCGGCGCGGCTTCCGCCAAGAGGAATGTACACGTAGTCGCGAAACCACGTCGACAAGGCGATGTGCCAGCGGCGCCAGAAATCCTTGACGCTTTTGGCGATGTAAGGATGGTCGAAGTTGATCGGGATGTCGAATCCAAACATTTTTCCTAGACCGATGGCCATGTCCGAGTAGCCGGAAAAGTCAAAGTAGAGCTGGAACGTGTAAACGAGCGTGAGCAGCCAGGCGCCAAGCCACGAATCGTCTGCGCGCAGCAGCGTGTAGGCCACGGCGAGCTGGTCGGCGAACACGACTTTTTTGACGAGTCCGCGGGTAAACAGGAGCAGTCCTTCCCCGGTTTTTTTGTGCGTGCATACGCGGCGTGACAGCTGGTTTTCCATCTGATGGTACTCGCTGATAGGTCCCATGTTGACTTTTCCGAAAAAAGCGAGATACAACCCGAACGCGACCGGATCGGTTTGCAGGGGCGCTTTTTTCATGTAGATGTCCGCGAGGTACGAGATCGCGGAAAACGTGTAAAACGAGATGCCGATCGGGAATCCGATTTTCAAATCGGAAAACCAATACGGGATGTACTTGTAAAAGCAAAGCACGGCGATTTCGACCGCGACGGAAGCGATGAATACCGGTTTGCGGTTTTGCGGGTCCGCTTCCATTTCCAGGGCGGATACATACGTCCAGGTTCCCATTATGAGCAAAACGCCAAGATCTTTCCAGGAGCCGAACGCGTAAAAAAGCAGCGAGGCAGCCAGAAGCGCGATATTTTTGGCTTTTGGATTTTTAAGGCGCTGGACGAGCAGCCAGGTGACAGGCAGGAAGCCAAATAAAAAGAGAACGTTGTTAAAGACCATGGGACTACCTCAAACTTTCCTTGAACTGTTTGTCGATGGCGCGGGCTTGCGGGCCGACGACGTAGAGCGCGTAGTTGGCTTCGATGTCCACGCGCCCTTCCTTGACGAGTTGTTCCTGTTCGGGCGCGTAGCCCTGGTAAATCTTTTTCTGGCTTTCCATGCGTTTGTTGACGGCTTCCTCAAAGGGAGCGGCTTGTGTGTCGTCCCGAAAGCGGACGATGACGAGCTCGGAGGCGTTCATCGCGTCCTCCGTGCGGTAAAAAGCGATGTTTTCATAGCTTGCCGGTTCCAGTCCGAGATAGCGTTTGATGGCTTGATTGTCCCGTTGCGGGTACACGTTTTGGTCGATGTCCTGCATCGTCTGGCTGACGACTTGCTCGAAGGGCGCGTCGGAGTTTTTCGGCTTGAAAAAATGGGGCGCGACCATAAGGAAGAGCAAGACGAGCAGAACGGCTTTGCAGGCGCGAATCACTTTGATGTTCATGGGCGGTCCTCCTGCGCGCTGTACATGCGTTCGGCCAGCAGCGGATACAAGCTTTCGGAGAAGTGCTCTCCGTCTGGTTCGTAGTATTCGTCGTGAACCAGATCGGTGCAGTCAAGATAAGTCCATCCGTTTTGCTCGCACGCTTTTTTGAGCGCCTCGTTGTAGATGGCGACTTGCTCGTTCATGGCGTCGTCGTTTTGAACAGGCAGGATGCTGAGCGCGATGATTTTGGATTGCGGACAAACTTCTGCGACTTTTTTGAGTTCGTCGGTGACGATTTTTTCATAGCCGCCTTCCAGTCCATTGAGGTTGGAGTGGATGTCGTTGAGTCCGTAAAACGTGTAAATCACGCGTGGCTGCAACGACTGCAAGGTGGACAGGTAGTTGTCGATATTCGTGATTTTCACGCCGATGTCGGCCATGACGCGGCTTGGATCCAAACTGTTTTGGAAGCGGACGGCGCGTGAGTCGCCCAGGATCGCGTAAGAGTCGAATAGGTCGTAAATACTCATTTGTTCATTAGCGCTGGCGGCGGTCAGTTCGGCGGAACGACGATTGGCGAGCGTTCCGGCGAGTTCGTCGGTTGATTTTTGATCCTGTTCTTTGATGTAGTTCTCTCCTTCCAGAACAGGCTTGGGCCAGAGCGCGATGGCAATCGCCACGATTCCCACGACCACGGGCACCGCGTAGTACCAGTGGATTTTTCCCCTTATTTTTTTGTTTTTCATGCCTTCTATTGTACTCTGTTTCCTGAAAAATGGGTATAGAAAAAAACTCTCCGTGCAGAGAGTTTTCGGGATTTTTATTGTGGTTTCACGTTGGCGCGGACACTGATTAAATAATCGTCCGCGGCCTGCTGGCACTGTTCGAAGATTTTATTGATTTGCAGCGCGGCTTCGGCGATGTTGCCGGTATTTTGACATAAAAGCCGGCGGTCTTCCAGTTTCGCGTTGGCTTCTTCGAGCTCTTTTTTCAGGCGTTCCACTTCTTTGCTTTGCTCGACAAACAGTTCGAGAAGGTCGAGCCGGGATAGTTTTCTGAGTTCCTTTTCGGTCATAAGTCCTCCTTGGCTTTATTCTTCGGTTTCCGCGGATGGCGTGTCCGCTTCCTCATCTTCGTCGGCTCTCTCAAAGTACGTGTATTCTTTGTCCTGCATGCACACCCAGTCCCCGTCGACGATTTTGCCCCAGACGCTTTCCTCGTCGCCGTCTTTGAGCTCGGAGATCACGACGGTTTGATTTTCCTGGATCGTTCCGGTGCGTTCGGCATCGAGATTTGGCTCCTTGCGGATTTTCATCGTGTATTTCGCGATAAACTCGGTTGGAATTTCCTCGCCCTCCTCCATAGTTTCTTCGTCGGTTTGCGCGGCTTCTTCTTTTTTCTTGGACGATGGCGCGGCGACGATTTTTTTCATGCCTTCCTCGCGGTGGAGCCAAGCGCCGTTTTCGAGCTGGAACCACTCGTTTCCGGATAAATCCTGATAGATGGCTTCGTAAGGCACGCGTTGATCGCCTTCGAGCTGGCCGGCTTCGGGCGCGGAAAGCGATGGGTCTTCGTAGGTCGTGGCGGGTTGCTCGAGCTCGAGTTCGCCGCCATCACTTTCCACTTCGCGCAACACGTTTTCGCTGGCGTAGTTTTTCTCGTGGTCGCGCAGCAGGATCCAGCCGTTTTTCAACTGGCCCCAGAGCGCTTCGGTTTCGTCGACGTAGGCGGTGTTTTCACACCAGACGATGTCGTCTTTTTTCACTTTCCCAATGACTTGGCTGTCCATAGGTTCGAGAACAATGTCCGCGTCTTCGTTGACGATATATTCGGACGATTGATTGAGTAGCCGGTAATCGTACGTTTCCTGCGGGGCGATGGTTTGCAGTGTGTCCATCACTTTAAAATTGGCGAACGCGACGGCGCCGACGATGATGCCGACAAGAACGACGGCGACAAGAGCGAAACCGATGATGGTTTCCTTTTTCTTATACCATGGCGCCGGTCCGAGGTTCATCTTTTTTGGATCCACGGGTGGCGGCGTCACTTTCTTATTTTCTTCTGACATAGTTTTTCCCTTCTCTTATATTTTTATCTTAGTTTAGTATACCGATTGGGCGAAGGTTTTTCAATGGGGGATGGAGGATCCGGCCAACTCTAGTTTTCTGGAAAAACTCTTTTTATGAATTGATATGCGATAGCATTAATGCTATCATTTGGATGGAAAAAGAAGTTTTAAGATAAAATTAAATTTAAGTTTACCTTATTTATGGAGGGAAAAGTTATAAAAATGTATACAATAGAGTTTTATGAAAATGAAAACGGAGAAAGCCAAGTTTGGAATTTTCTTGAAAAGCTAAGAAAAAATGCCAAATCAAATAAGAATGAACGGGTACAATATAAACAAATTTCTTTTTATATAGAACTTCTTCAAAAAAATGGCACCCATTTGAGCGAGAATATCACAAAATATTTAGAAGATGGGATTTGGGAACTCCGCCCCGGGAATAACAGGGTTTTTTATTTTTTCTTTCAAAACAATACATACGTATTACTTCATCAGTTTCGAAAAAAATCTCAAAAAACTCCCAAACGTGAAATCGCAAAGGCAAAACGCGAAAGAGATGACTATTTGCATAGAAAGGATAATGAAAATCTATGAAAACGTGGAATGATTATAAAGAACATGTATATAAAGTTGATTCAGAAATCGCAAAAGATATGAAAGAAGTAGAAGAATTGGCCGCCATTATTTCGACAATTATTGAACAAAGAAATAGACTAGGATTATCACAAAGAGATTTAGCAGCTCTTTGCAAGCTACCTCAATCTTCTATTGCGAGAATTGAATCATGCCAAACCATGCCAAATTTAAGAACCCTCTTAAATATCCTTCAGCACCTTGGCTTATCTCTGACCGTTTCAAAATCAAGACAGGTTTTTTAAATCATGATTGTTAGTAAATATTATACGACGATAAGCCCACACAATGCGCTGAAACAAGTCCAGTAAAAACGGTGGAGAAGACCATCAGTTTAAATAAATAAAACCCTCCGGTCATAAGATTCATAATAAGCTTTTGCATGCTTATTCGATCTTATACCTCGGAGGGTTTTATTCTAAAAAATCAATGTGTTATTTTTGCAGTTCCTTTTTCGCACAATCCAGCGCCTGGGCGATTACCGCGTCCATGTCGTAGTACTTGTATTCCGCCAGACGACCACCAAACACAACGTTTTTTTCCTGTTCTGCCAGCGCTTTATATTGTTCATACAGCCTGGAGTTTTTTTCATCATTGACTGGATAGTATGGCTCGTCTCCCAGTTTCCATTCAGAAGAATACTCTTTTGAAATAATCGTGGTCGGAATATCGTTTCCTTCCTCATCCTTTCCAAATTCAAACCATTTATGCTCGATGATTCGGGTATACGGCGTTTCGCGGTCTGTATAGTTCACGGCCGCGTTGCCCTGGAAGTTATCCGTATTCAAATGCTCCACCTCGAAGCGTACGGAACGGTATTCGAGCGGTTCCAACGCGTAGTGGAAATACGCATCAATCGGTCCTGTATACACGACTTTATCCGCCAAGGCGTCCAGTTCTTCTTTTTGTTTTAAATAGTCTGTATTTAACCGCACTTCGATGCCTTCCAGTATGTTTTCCACCATCTTTGTATAACCACCCATGGGAATGCCCTGATACAGCGCGTTGAAATAGTTGTTGTCGAACGTAAAACGAACAGGCAGCCGTTTGATAATAAACGCCGGCAAATCTTTGCAGTCGCGACCCCATTGTTTTTCGGTATATCCTTTGATGAGCTTTTCATAAATATCCTTGCCGACTAAAGAAATCGCCTGCTCTTCCAGATTTTTCGGTTCTTTAATTCCCGATTCCTCTTTTTGACGCTCAATCATCGCTTTCGCTTCTTGCGGCGTAATCACGCCCCACATTTTATTGAACGTGTACATGTTGAACGGAAGTGAATACAATTCTCCTTTATAATTCGCGACGGGCGCATTGGTAAAACGATTAAAGGTCGCAAACCGCGTAATATAATCCCATACCGTGCGATTGTTGGTATGGAAAATATGCGCGCCATATTCATGCACATGGATTCCATCCACCGTTTTTGTATATACGTTTCCGGCGATGTGGTTTCGCTTTTCCACCATCAACACTTTTTTTCCTTGTTCTTTTGCCTGTTGCGCGAATACCGCGCCAAACAAACCGGTTCCTACCACTAAATAGTCGTATTGTTTCATATTTGTCTCCTTTATTTTTCAAATTCCCCGTGTATAAAAATATCAATAAATTCCTGTTTTTGATCGTTCAAATCATACAAGATCTCCGACGGATATTCTTTTGGATCCATCCTTCCAAGCTGAAGAAGCTTTTGTGCTTTTTCAACCCCTTCCTCCATATTTTGAGTGTGGAAGAAAAGGCTGTGATTGCTGAAGGCGAGGGCTTTAGGAACTTTATCGGAAAACAAACATGGAAGCCCATTTACTTGCGCCTCTACGCCAACTATTCCATATCCTTCAAAATTGGAAGGAAGCACAAACAAATCCATCGCACTATAATATCGTTCTATATCGAATCTTTTTCCTAAAAATAAAATATAATTTTGTTTATTTTTACTTGCAGTTTGTTCCAATGAATTTCTCAAAGGTCCATCACCAATTATCAATAAATAACTATTTGGAATTTTCTTTCTTAACTCTTTCATAAATTGAAGTAGAAAAAATGGATTTTTAGAATAGGTTAAATTTCCAACGAACCCCAAAACCACAGTCTCTTCAGAAATTCCTAATTGTTCTCTTACTTCTTTTCGATTCATCGAATTATAAAGAAATCGTTTCGACTGTATCGTATTACGTATCAGTCGATATTTTTTTCCTTTTCCAAACAACCAATTTGCCGCTAAATCCGAACACGCAAAACAATAAGTTGTATATTTATTAATAACTGGTCTTCCACAAATATGTGCTACTTTCGAAACGTATCTTTTTAACCGATTCTGGTTATCATTTCCAGCGCTATGACTATGTGTAATCACAACCGGAACGATTTGATGGCAAGCAAGATTTCCAAAACAATCAAATGCCTCCGAGATATTAAAGTAAGCGATGTCGTACTTGTTTTCTTTGGCATATTTTCTAATTTGATCATATCGTTTTTTTGGATGCGGGATTCGATCAATAGGTAAGAATCGTATGTTCGGATTCGCCTTATACTTTTCTTCTAGTTCTTTGTCGATTGCGCTGCTTAACAAATCAATCTGAACAGCTTCCGTTTTCAGGATATCCACAAGATTGTAAATATAATTATCCAAGCCACTTCCTTTTGTATTGGAAATATAGCCAATCAAAATTCTTTTCATTCTTTCTCCTTTACACAAAGAAAGAGAGAATTATTCTTCTCTCTTCTTTCTCCTTTAATAGCCGTAAGTGGAATCCACCGCGTTTGGATCATAGTAGACTGGGTCTTCCACGTAAGTTTGATCCTCGCCATAATATACATCTCCTTGCGATGTCGATTCTTCTACATACGTTTGATCTTCCACCACTGGCGTCTCTTCCTGTGGCTGCTCAGCTGGTTGTTCTTGTGCTGGCGCCGATTCTGTCACCGGTTGTCCTTCCAAAACTTCCTGAATTTGCTGACGGGCCATTTGTACAGATTCCTCGTTTGGAATCGTTACGTAGGCACGGTCACCTAACTCGGCGCAGAACTCTGTGCTTCCCGTACCATCTAGCGTCGTTGTGATAAAGTTCCAGTTTCCACCATTGTCAATTTGATTATGGATGAGCTTCTGGATTTCCTCGTCACTTAAGTCGGTTTCCAACGCACCACCTAATGCGTCCATCAAACGGGAGTAGTTGACAATGACAGCCGGAGACAACGCTTTTTGCGCAATCGCCATCAATACGGTCTGCTGATTTTTTACTCGCTGGAAATCCCCTTCGGTATAGGCGTACCGCTCCCGGGCAAACGCCAAGGCGCCTTCGCCATCCAAATGGTTTTCCCCTTCATGGACACCATAAGCCGGATTCGTCCAGAACGATTCCACAGCGTATCCTTCCGGAACAAACACGTCGATACCGCCTAACGCGTCAACGAGGTTGACAACGCTATTGAAGTTTACCCGCAATGTGTAGTTGATTTCAATGCCCAGGAAATTCTCAATCGTCTTTTTAGTCGTCTCCACGCCATGCAATCCTGTATGTGTCAATTTATCCAGTTGCCCTTGCGCGCATCCATATCCTTCATCGCATTGGGTTGTCACATAGAAGTCACGCGGAATACTGGTCAAAAGAACCGTATGTGTCTGCGGATTGACCGTGGCCACCATGTTTACATCACTGCGTCCGGCTTCCGCGAAACCATTCCGGGAATCGCTTCCACTAATCAACACCGTAAATGGCTGCTGAGTAATATCGTTTACCTTTTTCGCGCTTCCTTGTACCGCATCCGTATAATACACGGTTTCATACACAACTTTCGTGTCATTGTCGAAATTTGCGTACTGCTCGTTTTCCGCCACACTTCCACGTCTTGCTTCATTCAAAATAATTGCGTCTACAGAATGATCATAGAGCGCCGCCACTTCCGCATTCAATCCATCAAATCCCGTTTGCGTAATGGTGACATTTTCATTGGCAATCGCATCCAGACACTTATCGGTTCCTACACGATCCAATGTATTCAATACGCCAACTTTTTTATCCCGAAGGCCCTTCAAATTTTCGATTTGGCTATCTTTTAAAGCCACAACCGAGATCTTGTTTGCAACCTTCCCTTCTGGTGTTGTAATGTTCGAAAGCATGCTGCTTGTTTTGTAGATATTAAACCCGCCAAACGCGATGATTGCACAAATCAAAACCATTAAAATACTGGTAATGGATCTGGATACCACGGATTTCGCCATAAAAACAACAAGCAACGCCATAATCAAAACAATGAGTATGATGGCTGCAATAATTGGAAGCAAAATCTGTGTAGGCAATACACCCAGCTTCACCAACTGGTAAACAAAAAATCCAGTTGCTAATACAGTCAATATAGTCAAGATAATTGAAAATATTCGATATCCTTTATTCATGGTGTACCTCTCTTATGTCGTGTCTATTTAACCATATTTCTTATTTAAAAGCAAAATTCGTTTTATGAACGTCTCACTTTTTCGCGAAGTTTTATAACCGGATAAAACAATTTGGGCTGCAACCGGATGAAGCGTACCATCGTACCCTGGCTGTCTTTGTAGATTTGTGCGTCTTTTCCTTTTAACTCCTGATTAAATCGGTCAATTTCTTTTGTGACATTCCAGTCGAACGGAAAACTAAAGTAGATTTGGTATTGCATTTCAATTAACGCCAAAACTCTTTTCTTCATATATTCCTGTTTTTCTTTCGTCAATAAAGGCGCGTATCGCAAATAATAATCTACCATATGCATCGCAACATCATAGTGATGCTGAACATTTTTCTGCATATTTTTAACATTCATGCTTTGTTGTTCGGTAAACATGCGATAAAGATACATCGGATATTCTAACAGCTCAATCGTTTGGACAAACGGAATCGGCATCAGCACATATTCGGCATCCACATAAAATCTGTGTTCATCAATTTCAATATGATGTTTTTTCAAAATAGATGTTTTATATGTCATCGCATGCATCTGGATCGAAAACTGATTTGAAACCTCATCAAAAGCATATACATGCTCAAACAAAAGATTTGTTGTAGCCTGTCCAATTTCTTTTCTCTCTTTGGTTTGGTCATTGACTTCAAAAAAAGGATTATACACAATATCCGCATTCGTTTTCTTTAAATCTGCAAGAAATCGTGGAAGGTTCTCGGTAATCAGCCAGTCGTCACCATCGACCACTTTAAAATACCGCCCTGTCGCTTCTCGCATACCCGTATTGATCGTGGAGCCATGTCCCCCGTTTTCCTTGTCGATTGCCCGCACTGTATTTGGATAATTTTTCTCGTATTCGTGCGCGATTTCAGAAGTCGAATCTTTCGAACCATCGTTTACGATTAAAATTTCCAAATCATTTAAAATCGAAGGCTCCAGCAAAGAATCGACCGTTTCTTTCAATGTCTTTTCCACATTGTAAGAAGGAATCGTGATCGTCAATGTTTTTTCCATTTTTTAACCTCCTTTTTCACTTTATCTCCCAGTTGGATCTTCCAGATTTGATTGTGGTCGATCCATTCATAAAATTTTTTCTCCTTTGGTGTAAACAAAGAAAAATACGGATTGGAATGGAAATTTGGAAAGTTTTCCACTGTATACTCTTTAAACTTTTGAATCATCGCCTTGCTGTGCGGAATCCGCGCCACCCGGTTGATTCCAAACACATACACATGGGCAATACACAAAAATTCCAATTCTTTTTCATACGTTTTATAAAGATGATTTGCTTTAAAATAATGGATCAAATCATCCATCGCCTGTAAAGACTCGGCTTGTCTTGATAAAGTCGTGGAGTTCATGATCGAGCTTGCTCTTTGCAAATAAAGGTAAAATGGTTCATGAAGAAAGCCAACCCGCTTTGCCTGCGCGATCAACTTTGGTGTCGTTCGCAAGTCCTCATACCATACGCGATCCGGAAATCGTAAATTTGTATGTTCAAACAACTCTCTTTTATACATCTTATTCCATGCCGCCGGATCCATGAGCAACACTTCTTTTTGATGAAGAGGCTCATAAACTTTCTGCTCTAAAAAAGGTAATTGATGGCTTTCTATGCACTCTCCATTTTCATTCACTCGTTCATATTCACAAACTACAATGTCCAAATTATTCTTCTCCAACACTTTTGCCATTTTTTCCACCATATTATTCCTAATGTAGTCATCACTGTCGATAAATAAAATATAGTTTCCTTTGGCATATTCAAGTCCTGTATTTCTTGCTCCTCCCAGACCTTTATTTTTCTGGACGATATATCGGATTCGCGAATCCTGTTTTGCGTATTGTTGAGCAATCTCCCCACTTTGATCTGTTGAGCCATCATTGACCAATATGATTTCTAAATTTTTATATGTCTGGCTAATCAAGGAGTCAATGCATTTTGACAAGTATTTTTCCACATTGTATATTGGTACAACGATTGAAACCAATTCATTCATAGCTGTTCTCCTATCGTGTTTGTTTTGCCTTTGCGAAAAGCGTTGGCAGTTTCTCTTTTACAAAACCGGCAGACTTTCCAGCCGCGATACTCCATCCTATATTCCGTGATACAAGAGGGGTATAAATCCATTTCTTTTTGCCTTCAAAATGCATATACGGATGCAACATATTAAACAATTCCGATTCATATACACTTTTCAGCCATTTTTTTATATCCGTTCCTTCATAACGGGCAATCGCCGACAACAAATACCGGCAATAGATCGGGGCCATCGTTTCTTTACAACGTGGTAGAAGCTCCGGCATATGGCGTTCATATTCTTCAATAAAAAGAGTGATCCGGGTCGTATGAAGCTCGAAATAATCTGCCAATTTTTGATGTGTCAAACTCGCGTTGGGACGAATGGCATAATGATACGGAGCAACAGACAACGTTTGCATCGACTTTAAATAGGGAAGAAGTGCCAAATTAAACCGAATATCTTCAATCATCTTTACTTTTTTAAAGGCTATCCCATTTTTTCGTAAAAGCTCTGTTCGATAGCATTTATTCCACGGATATCCAAATAAAGTCTTCGCTTCCAGAAAAAGCGCTTCCTCATAAATAGATTCTTGGGAATCATACACTTTGCTTTTTTCCGGAATGATCACCTTCTCGTATTCAATCTTCCCATTTTGGTTCATATATTCTTCTTTAGCGCCTACGATCACTAAATCTGGATGGTACTTTTCAATCGCTTGATCATATATTTCAAGCAAGTTTAAATCAATCGAATCATCTGGATCAATAAATAAGATATATTCGCCATAAGCGGACTGTAATCCTAAATTTCTAGCTGTACTTACTCCCTGATTTTTTGAACAATCAATAATTTTAACTTTTTCCTCTTTTTCAAATTTTCTACATATTTCCAAAGAAGAATCGGTCGATGCATCATTTACGAGAATAAGCTCAAAATCCAAATATGTTTGATTTAATATACATAAAATAGATTTTTCAAGATAAGGCGCCACATTATAAATAGGCATCACAACGGAAAACTGCACTTTAGATTTTTGCATATACCCGACCTTTCTTTAGCTTATCATTTAAATCTTTCAATCCCAAAATCAAGAAAGGATTGAAGAGCGGGTTAAAAAAGAATGGCTCAATCATACCCAGAATAATTAAAAAAGAAAAAGCCAATACTTTGCGAATCTGATTTCTTTTACACAAATTCCAAATTCCTAAACTACATACTGTCATATAAAAAATTAAGTTGAATATTCCTGTTTCTAAGAAAATCCGAATATATGAATTGTCAATATAGTTATATGTTCCATTTATTTGTGTAAATGAATAGCCAATCCATTGAATGGGTTGTCCAAAAATAGTAAATCCATACCTCATCAAACCGGTATGCCCTAAAGCGAGTCGATCGCTTAATAAGGAATTTATAGTACGCCAGATTTCATTGTTTGGATCATAAAATAAAAAGCCTAAAAACGAAATAATCAAAAAAAGAATTGGCAAACAAGTGAATATCATTTGAATTGACTTTTTTTGACAAGAAAGAAAGTGCGTCTTTTGTTGAAATACGACTAAAAGCAAAAACAAAATACTCATTATGAATATAAATCTAGCATCTGTAAATAAGTAAATCACCACAATAGATACAAGAAAAAGATAGACTTCATTTTTCTTCCACTTATACTTTCGCACACATTCATAAAGAATGAGAATGTGTAACAATAAAACGGCCGCTGTCGTCGTCCAATCAAATCCTAGCCCAAATCGCATCCGATCTTTATCGTATAAAATATTTTCAATGACTCCAAACGCTGTCAATGTGATCACAAGCAACAAAATAAAAGACTGTACGTTATAATACTTCTTCAAAATAAAATCAAACGGAAACACGGAAAGCGCCGTTAGTAAAAAAAACATTTTTATCGGCTCTGCATCTTTTGAAAAAAAAGTAACCAAACCAGATAACAGAAAAAAGCCACCACACAATTTCCAATCCAGGTTTTTCTTCCATATATTGTAAAGGATGCTAATCAAAAAAATGATAAATGCAGCTTTTCGAATGAGATCTAACCCGATTACTGCTACATCATTCCATACCGATTGAGATTGCTTAAACAATAAGCAATAAGAAAGCAAAGCGACCGCTAAATAAGCAGACCCGGCAATGGATAAAATCCTTTGGGAATATCTTCCATACAAATCAACGACTCCTACCCATTTCTCTTTCATATTACCCTCCTCTCTTTGGCAAATATTTTCCAATCACAGACATTACGATTTCTTCTTTATTGAAAATCAAGCCAATTCCATAAACCCCAAAGAACGCGATGCCAGCGACAAGCAACCGCCAGAATACGCCCTGGATCGGCGAACACCAAACTCCCACAAGAACGAGAAGCGCTGGTGCAAAACTGCAAATCAAACTCCGCCATTCCAAATGCTGAACGATTTCTTTCACCATGTCCCGCAAGTAAAAAAGTTGAACAATGAAAACGACACATTCCGCCATCAACGTTCCAAAAGCCGCTCCTGCCGCTCCAAATACCGGAATCAGGCACATGTTTAATACAAAGTCCACGATGGCTCCGTAAACGACACTTCGTAATACCAAACTTTCTCTTCCAGTTGGAACAAGAACCTGGATTCCCGTGATGTTGGAAAGCCCAATCAATAAAATGGTTGGAGTAATGACCATCACGGCTGGAATGGCTTCTAAAAAGCTTTCTCCCGACAACAATAAAATCGTATCTTTCGCAAAAACCATTAAATACACGCAACACGGGATTGCTAAAAGCAGCACAAACGAAAAGGCCTTTGACACAAGCGCGTGAAATTCCTGGATCTTATTTTGTTCAAAATAATACGAGATCCGCGGCAACAGAACCGTTCCTAACGAGGTGACCAGCGACACCATGATCGTCTTGATTTTAACGGCCGCGTTGTACAAGCCCACATCATAATTGGATCGCATCAGTCCAAGCATCACCACGTCGAGATTCGTATATACCGTTGTCGCCACCGTCATGGCGAAAAACGTAAACATTGGTCGAATATGCCGTTTGAAATCATAATTTCCCACAGGACGTAAATCCACGAGTTTCCGAAGTCGAATAAAGTTAAATATACTCGATCCAAACCCGCCAATGACGGTAATCAACGCGTAGGCGATATAATCGTTGGCTTGATGAACAAAAGTAAACATGAGGATGAGCGCCACGACCTTAAACAACAAGGACATCATGGTAATGTAGGAATATTGCTCCAGCGCCTGATAAAGCCAGTTGACGCCAATCACATTCAATACAATGGCCAATGCGCTGACAAAGTAGAGTGTTTTCATCACCGAAAAGCTCGGCACGCATAAAATGGTGATAAAGAACGCGATATAGGCAAGCACCATCATCCCTATATTCATGATCATCAATTCCTGTACCGTCCGCGAGAGTTCGATTCGATCATCCCGTACACGGGCGCATACGCGCACTCCATAGGTTGGGACACCCAGCATCGCCACCATCGTAAAGTACGACACCACCGATGTTCCCATCGTAACATTTCCGGTTCCCGTTGGTCCTAACACTCTTGAAACATACGGAAATGTAATGAGCGGAAACAAAATCGAAGAGGCGGTGAGCAGGAAATTCATAATAAAATTCAGTTTTATCGAATGCACTTTCATATCAATTCTTCTCCAAAATAAAAAGCAGGACAAAAGGGCCTGCCTTAAAAACTTCCCTCATACTTTTTTCCAAAAAACTTTGCTTTAATAAAGGATGTGCCCTTTTTCCACCAGTTAACCGGCTCCATATGCATTACAGGAACTTCCACGTAATCTATGTGGTTGTGGTCGATCCAGACATCAAGAAGCAATTCACTGATTCGTCCGAACAAGCGGGCTTGAAAATCATCATAATCGCTCACGGTCACTTTCTGGTTTAACCGATCCAGCACATCAAAAATAAACGAACAATACGAGTCGAGTTTTTCTTTTTTCATAATACACATATTGAACATATGCGCGCTTCGCTTCTTCATCACTTTATCCCATAAAGGAACGTATTCCGGATAGTTTTCCACAAGAATTTGTCGGGTCGCAATCAGTTCCCTCTCATAATGCGTATGTGCGTAATGAGAATAAATCGTTTCAATGTAATAATGTCTTTTTTTAGGAAGAATCACATCTGTCGATGCCAGCAATGCTTCTGCTTCCGATTTGCTTAATACGCGGTCAAACTTTGAAGAACCAGTATGCTTCCCTTTAAAATGGCGCCGATAATGCGTCAATCCGATATACTCGGCATTTAAATTTTTCCACGCCCAAAACAATCCCGTCAATTCACAAAAATATGGATTTAAAGACGAAATGTTTTCTCCCGTATTGTCTCGCAAGAATCCAATATCCTTTTTTCCAAACGCCCCCACTTGTAATGGAACATACATTGGATCGGTTGGCATTTTATATGGTTTGTGGGTTGCCACAATAATTTCTATATCCATATTTTTCCTTTCTAAAAAATAAAACTTAAATTTCTTCTATCCATAGGCATTATGGCATAAGAATGTCAACGCATGATGGGTTTATGCCCGGAATCCTGAGTTATGCCATAATAAGTTATCCTTATATATCTTCTTCAAACGGATAAACTCTAACAAGCAAAAATAAATGAGCAACTTTTAAAAATAAAAAGCTATAACTCTCCCATTCCAAAAGGAAAGAAAATTATAGCTTTTCATAAAATTTCTATCCTTAACTAAGAGCCTTACATCCCTTAATTTTCATCTACCATCGGAACAATCATAATTTCTTCCAATTCTTCTCTTGGAAGGAATGGTGCCAAATCTTCCAATGGCGGACTTACCAAAGTTCCATCTTCTAGTCGCTTGGTACTGCTTTTTGGCTCCCAAACTTGGCTTGTATCTGTAAAAATCTCACAAAATACAGGTCCATCCTCCTGCAATACCTTATCTACGACTTCTTTCATTTCCTGATTGCTGTGCGCACTGTAATAAGGATACCCGAAAGCCTTCGCAATCTTTTCGAAATCCGGGAACGACAAATCCGAAGATTCCGGTCCAATCCCAACTTTTGTATGTTGTCCAAATAAATTGGTTTGTGTAATCCGAATGGAATGATACCCATTGTTATTGATTAAGAAAATTTTAATTGGCAGTCGATTTGTCAAAATTGTTTGAAGCTCCTGTAAGTTCATCATAATACTTCCATCGCCTTCCAAACAAATCGTATCCCGTACACCTCCACCAATACACGTACCAATCGCTGCCGGCAATCCATATCCCATGCTGGCGATGGCACTGTTATTGGCCATTCGGCTTCCCTTTTGAATCACATACGTTTGGTTTCCTACCACACAGCACGCACCATTCGAAACCGCTGTTAAGCTATTTTCTGGCAGTTGACTACTTAAATAGTGAACAAACGCATATACATTGGCTGTTGTTCCGTTTTCTTCCCATTGTCTAGGTTGAACAACTGGATATTCTTTTTTCCATTTCTGACACGTTTCCAGCCATTTTTCTTTTCTCGGCAACGGCTGCGTCAAAGATTCGTTCATTTTCAATAAAAAGTCTTTCGCATCCGCCCAAATCGGCATTTCTACATGCAATGTTGGTTTTTTCAATTCGGCCTGATCAATATCGACCATAATTACTTCCGCTTCCCGTGCCCAAGTTTTCCAGTTATATCCAACCTGACGAATTGAAATTCGCGTACCAATGGCTAAAATCAAATCCGCATTTTGTATCGCCCAGTTTCCAGGCCGATCTCCCATGTTTCCAGCCCGTCCACAATACAATTCATTTTCATCTTCAATCAAATCTACTGCGTTCCAATACGTTACAATCGGAATGCCAAGCTTTTCTGCCACTTCTCTAAACTGCTTATACGCCCCGGAAAGTCGAATACCATATCCTGCATGAAAAACCGGTCTTTCCGCTTTTTTAATTTTCTCAATAACTTCATCAATCGTTTCTTGAGAAACCGCTGGCGGCAACAGTGCATCGTCTTCAGTAGGATCATAACCTCTCAATTCATCCGTCTCAATGTACATTCCTTGAAAATTCACCGGAATATCAATCCACACTGGACCAGGACGTCCTGTCGTTGCTAAATGCCACGCCTTTTCCAACGCATATCGAATATCCATCGGATCTTCGATCATCGTCGCATACTTCGTCATCGGCGCAACCGATTTTACAATATCGTATTCCTGATCACCCATAGCCCGTAAAGGGGTTTCTGTAAACTGCAACGCATAGCGAGCCGTCGTATCATATCGAACCTGTCCGCTAATAATCATCATTGGAATCGAATCCAACCATCCTCCAACAACACCTGTCAAGGCATTCGTTCCGCCAGGACCCGTTGTCACGCATACCGCGGCAATTCGGTTATCCAGACGCGCATACGCTTCCGCGGCAATCGCGCAAGCCTGCTCATGATGGTTATATGTTACTTTCAAACCATCCTTATGCCCTAAAGCGTCGTTTAGATGCATTGCACCTCCACCTACGACACTAAAACAATCTGTCACTCCATGATTTACTAAAAAATCCGCTACATAATCTGCTAATCGCATTTTCATAATCTCTCCTCCTTTTTTTGTCTAAATATAATAATTTCAATAACGCCCCATAAACTAGTATATACAATCAACAAGGAAATAATCAATGCATATAAAGCGCCGACCAAACCAAAAGAATCCACTATAAGCGAAATAGATAATGTACACAATACAACACCGATTATATTGATCATCAGCATTAAATGATTCTTTCGAAAAGAAATCATAATAGAGCTTGTCAAGGAAACTAAAGACAAAATAATTGAAGCAATAATTGTTGGTGTTAACAAGTATATATAATCAAGAATTTGCTTACCAAACAAAATGGAAAATACGAAATTTCCCAATACGATTCCCAACCCTACACACACAACACCAAATCCAACAATTCCTAGGTTTGCTAATAAAATAAACTTATTCAGTTCTTTATAGTTTCCTGTCTGATATAAATAAGCGATTTTAGGAAGCACTGTTACAAAAATAGATCCCATTAATGTACTCATCACAGTAAAAACCATCGTGATAGAAGAGTAATAACCGAGAATCTCTGTTCCAAATTTTAATTCCACCACATACCGAGATAGAAAATTCAAATACGGCACGATCAGTCCATAAATCATTAAAGGTACACAGGGAATGAGCATCTTTTTGTATTGACTTGTCTTGACTTCAAAATCACTCACCAATTTCTTTATTTGATTCCCATCATACAACGCAATAAACAAAAAATATAGCAGTGCTTGAATCGCAATCGCAATAGGCAAGTTAAACAAATATAATCCAATACAGAAACCGGCAATCGTTAAAATTCCTTTTCCAATATAGGAAACCAAGATTTCAAAATATCCATCATGATTTTGCCAAATCCCAAAAATTACATCTGTATATCCTTCAAAGACTTTAAATATCATATAAAGAATACAACATATTACTGTTACCTGACTAAATCGCATACAAAACAGCGAAATCACAAAAAGAATTAGAGCGATTCCAGATGTAATATGTCGCGAATTTAAATAATCACGATCCGTAAACTCATGGTTAATATCTGTAACCTGAAAATTCCGAACTCCAAATAAAGCAATGAAATAGAAGATATTCGTAAAAGAAATCACAATCGACAAAATACCAGCATCTTCATATCCACTAATTCGAACTACAAGAATCGTTGTCAACCATTGACAAAAGAAATAAAAGAATGTCCCTATGGTATTATAGATTACATTTTTAGAAGTCTTTGCCTCGTTCATTTTTACCCCTCTCTATTTCTTTTTATAGTATTGGTATTCTATATTCCCTTGAATCCCTTCCGTCTTTCCTTCTAAAATCAATTCATAATTTTTCTTCATTTCTTCTTTTACTTCGTTTTTACCTAAATTCCAATAAAAGTAAGGAATAAAAGGAACTACCACTTCTTCTGGCATGTCTTTTTTCTTTTTAATAGAAAGAATTGATTCTAAATTTTCCACTTTAATCGGAATTATCGAATCAGAAAGATTCTCAAACGTTCTTCTTGAGCTATTTTTATCCCAGTTTACTTGATATATTTCGCCATTTCCGTTGATTTGACTACCATCAAAGATTCCTGGAAAAGCCACAATCTGATTTTCATCATAATTTACCTTCTTTAAAAGCTGATCGTAACTATTTATAAGAAACGAATATTGATTATTGTAGACTAAGTTATCTCCATAATATATATTCTTTCCTAAATAACCTGGATAAACCATACTAATCGAATTGGTCGATACAAGTGGATAAATAGACTTAGAAATAGGATCTGTTGTTATAAAACTTTCTACACAAAAAATAACGCAAACTACTACTAATGATCCATTTATAATGTTTTTCACCTTTAACTTTGAGACTTCACTAATTATCATCCCTAAAACCAAAATAATTAGAAGATCAGAAATATAATTATAACGTACCAAAGCAAACGTAATATATAAACAATTAAAGCAAATATAACTAAATAAGCTCAAAGTAATACTCAAAAGCAAATATTTATTAACAGATAAGTTCAATTTCTTTTTAAAGAGAAGAATCAAAAAGCTTCCTAATAAAACTAGGAAAATAATAATCCATCTATAGTTCTCAATAAACATCTGCTGGAATTTAAGGACTATATATTCTATATTAAAACCAAAACAATTAAAACCATCATTGTTCCAAGTAAAATTACTTCCAGCATCCTCTACTTGTTTCCATTTAGTTACTCCTCCAATATATTTCATATATCCAAGATAGAACAAAGCGGCTACCATTGATATATATATAACTGGATTCTTAAAGATGGTAAAAAATACATTTCCAGCCTTTTCATCTTTTTTTTCAAGAATTTTTGCGATCATAATTCCTACAATAAAGAAAAAATAAATAATCGCTGAGACTTCTTTCGTGAATACAAAACAAATACTCCAAAATGCAAATAAAATGTATTTTCGCTCAAGTAAAAAATACAACATAAATATAAAAAACAAAGCGATTCCATAATCTGGATTGTAATATCCACTTGTTCCAAGAACTAATGGTGATAAGCTAAATAAACCACACAAAAAAGAAGATGTTGTTTTATTAAGTTTTATATATTTGTTAAAAATTTTATATAAAAAAACCAGTGCAAATGCCGTTAAAACCAAAACTACTAAATTTACTCCCCAAACTTTTCTAGGAAACAAAAACTCTCCAATGCCTGTGAAAAAAGTATATCCATAATTGGGGTGATTTGCTAAATTAAAATAATCCAAAAAAGACGTTAATGAAAAATCAAATTTTTCCGTTGCGGTAATTAGTCGTCCATAATATTCACCTGCATCCCAAATAATTCCACCAGTAAGTTGAGGTATTCGAATAAGGATGCTTCCTGTAAAAATTAAACAGAACAACCAATTCTTTCTTAAAATTTTTTTTATTTCGAAATTTTTTTCAATTTTATATTTTCCCAGCTTATATGATAAAGCAATTATACTTCCAATAATTATAATCCCTTCTACCATCATCCAATTGGCTCTTACTACTTTCCAACTAGAATTATAAACAGCACTCATATAAAATATCAGAAAAAATAAATTAATGATCCATAACTGCTTTATCTGATTTTGTCGATTCAACATTTTTATCATTTTCCTCACTTTACACTTCCATTCCTACTTCTATTTCGCATAATTTCTATAAAAAAACGTATTTTTATAATCTTCAGACACAAAATTATAGTATGTCCTTCCTGTCTCGTGATATTTGTTTAATGTCTTAATTTGATCGGCTTGAAGACTTGTCGTCCCGGCTTCCATAGCTTTGTAAATTCCTCTTCCCATTTCTACTATAGGAGTTACGCTGCCTATGCAAAGAAATCCAACAAGAAAAATCGTACTTATATTTTGTATTCCTTTAAATTTTTTTCCGTTATAGATCCAATCACATATTTTCTTTGCACATAAAGTGGTCAAAATAATTAAACTTGGAATGGATGCCCGCATACAAAAATCAATGGAAGTTCCAATATGAATCATAGGAAATACTAACAAAGTTCCTGCAATCAAATAATATAAATAACGGTTTGCAAAATCCGGAGCTAAGCAAAGCCAATATATTCCGCATTCTAAAGCCAAAAATACAAAATAAATTCTTCGAGTCTCTGGATGTGTGATGACCATCCCGATTAAGAGCAATAACAAAATCAACGATCCTAAAATAAATTTTAGTGATTTTTGTGTTTGAATTTCTTTTCTTCTTTTCCAAATATAGACAAATCCAATCAGTGCGACGATACTCATCCCGAGTATCAATCCCTTCATTGTTGAAGTAAGCAGAAGTTGGTCTGGCAATAGATAAATGTTCTCTTTTGTTTTTCCGATCGCACTATTCATCAATAAGTATGCAATCATGGAAGGAGTAACAAAGAGAATCGCGCCTATATTCGAAACGGAGAATGTTTCTACTAAAAATTGTTTTTGTGATCTCAAATGAATTGCTCGTATTAAATCGCCTATATATTTTCCAATCATCAAAGCCGCAAGTCCCACTGCCGGAAAAGTAGCCGCCAATAAAAGACAACTAATGATGAACGCATAATTTTTTGGAGAGTTTTCATTCAAAAATAACATGGTTGCCACCCAAGCTGGTATAGCTTGATTAAAGACCCAAAAAAGATCGGTAGTATTAGAACTAAATTGATAGCCTGGCGACCACCATTCCAAATGCATCCACTCCATAAATGTTTGCCAGTTCCATTTTTCAAGAACACATCCAATTACATCCATACCACTGAAACCAATAAAAACAATCAGAATGATCCACTTTAAGTTTTTTGATTTTGGTTGAATATAAATTATCATCAACAAGTAAGTAAACAAAATCCCGATAATAGTCCACAACGCAAGAAATAGATTTCCGATTTGAAAGGCAAGCACGCGATTAGAAGATAAAATATAGATTATCTTGCCCATACCTGCTGCCGGAAGCCAATGGCCAATATAATAGGTCAACATCGTATCTGTTTTTGGATAGTATACAGGCCAATCAAATTGAATCAAATCTCTAAAAATCGCATTCCGTTCATTCCAATCACTTGTTTGATAAAATAAACCACCTTGTCCTCCAAGATACGCCCAAAGAATAAAAGCAACAATAACGATGAATAAAGTGTTTATTTTGAACGTTACATATCCGGGGGCTTCCTTTTCTCTTCCCAGCTTGAAAACAATCCATCCAATAAAAAGAATCGCAGGAAGCGTGATATTCCATTTTACAAAACCTATAAAAAACAACACAACAGGAAAAGCCAGATACAGAAAAGAACCAAGCCTTATTGATTTATAATTTATCCTTAGTTCTTTCATAGCATCTCCTTAAAAGTTCAGCCTCTCTTCTTCCACCACAAGAGGCCGATTCATGATCCGCGTGTTCATACTCATGATATATTCTCCAACCAGCCCAATAAAGAAAAGCTGTAACGATCCAAAGAAAAATATGCCTAAAAGAATCGGCGCAATCCCGGCTTGGAATGTATTCCAATGAATGAGCTTTAAAATGAAATAAACGATCGCAATCAAAAAGCTGATCATCGAAATAATAAATCCACCAATCGTAGCAATACGCAATCCAATCTTCGTATACGATGTAAAGCTCAACATGGCAGCATCATAAAGACTGTACCAGTTATTATGCGTTTTGCCTGCCCGACGTTTTGCCTGCGTGTATGGAATATCTTTTCTTTTTGACCCTAACTCCGCGACAATTCCTCTTAAAAATGGAGTAGGATCTTTTAAATCTCTCAAGACTTCGATGAAAGAACGGTCATAAAGACCAAATCCAGTGAAATGTTCAATCTGCTCCACATCGGACATTTTTTTAATCGCCTTATAGTAGCAAGTTCTTAAAAAGCGGACAAACCGATTTTCTTCACTTTGCGTTTTTACTCCGCATACGATCTTGTATCCTTTTTCCCATTCTTCTATGAACTTGGGAATCAACTCGACTGGATCCTGGAAATCACAGCACAAACAGATCACACAATCTCCAGTTGTTTGTAACATGCCATAATAGGGTGAATTAAACTGCCCAAAATTTTTAGCATTTAAAATCGCCTTTATGTTGGAGTCGTTTTTGCAGATTAGGCGTAGTTTTTCCCGTGTAGAATCTGTCGAACAGTTGTCGATAAAAACCACTTCATAATCGTATGTAGGAAGTTGCTCATGAAAAAGAACGGTTAACGCCTCGCTCATGGGAATAACATTTTCTTCCTCGTTATAACAAGGAACCAAAACACTGATTTTTTTCATTTAGTCACCTTCCTTGATCCATTGAATTGTTTTTTTTATGCCTTCATCAAATGTATGTTCAGGCTCAAATCCAGTATCTTTTTTTAAATCTTCAATATCAGCGCACATATACATCACTTGATTTGGGTAGTAAGGAACAGCGCCAAAATCTAACGAAAGATTCGGATCCACATTATCCCGCATGATTTCAATATATTCTTTCAAGGGCTTTACTTCACCGCTTCCTAATGGATAGATTTTTCCATCTTTTCCATTTTTTGCCGCCTGATAAAGCGCTTGAGCCGCATCCTCGCAATAAAGATAGTCCCACATTTGTTCGCCTTTGGTATACTTTCCTTCATGCCCGGCCAGCATATTCCTCAACCCTGACATAACCATTGTTCCCTGACCATCGTATGGGCCAAATACGCTTAATACCCTCACCCATATATGGCGAAGTTCTAAAGATTGGGCATATATCCGGCTCATTCTATTCGCACACAATTTTGCGATCCCGTATCCTGTGACAGGATTAGTTGGAGTTTCTGCACTCATTTTTTCCTTTACCGGTCCATATTCGGCTTGAGATCCTGTTCCTAAAAACACTTCACATCCCAATGCCTTGGCTAATTTCACTGCATCTAAAGTATATTCAATATTTTTTGTTTGCAGATACATGTCATTTCTGGAATCTCCAAATGTTCCCATCCACGCCAAGTGGAAGAAGTATGTATAATCTTTGGGAAGAATGGTTTCTACTTGTTTTAACTGACTCATATCAGCCAAAACAATTTGAATGTCTTTAAATTGTTCTAAAACCGCTTTCCGATTTGAATTTGGATTCATAAGAACCGTGACTTCTACATGATTAGCCAGTAAGCATTGAATGAGAGCGATTCCAATCATTCCCGTGCCGCCTGTAATAATAGCTTTTTCTTTCTTCATAAATTTGCCTCAAACAAAACGAAAACTATTTTGAAGTTAGTTTTCTTCAAAATAGTTTCTAATTACTTTCACCATGTAATCAATTTTCTTTTCGGACATGCCCGGATACAATCCAACCCAGAACGATTCATTCATAATACGATCCGTATTTGTCAAGTCGCCTACGATTCGATAGCCTTTTCCTTCTGCACGCATTTCGTCGAAGCATGGATGCTTTGTCAAATTTCCGGCAAACAACATCCGCGTTTGCACGCCTTTGTCTTCAATATATTGAACAAGCGCGTTCCGATCTACGCCTTCTTTGCACGTAATCAAGAAACCAAACCAGCTTGGATCCGAATTTTCTGTTGCTTCTGGCAAGATTAAATATTCTTCTAATCCTTTGAGTCCTTCCTTCATTCGTCTAAAATTTTCTTTTCGTCTTTCAACAAATGTAGGAAATTTTTCTAGCTGCGCACATCCAATAGCCGCCTGCATATCTGTGGCCTTTAAGTTGTAACCAAAATGAGAATAAACATACTTATGATCGTAACCGATTGGAAGTTCTCCATATTGGCGGTCAAAACGATGTCCGCACATATTATCTTGTCCCGGGTTGCATACGCAATCTCTTCCCCAATCACGGAAAGAACGAGCGATTTTATTCAAAACAGGATTGTTTGTATAGACAGCGCCACCTTCTCCCATCGTCATATGATGAGGCGGATAGAAGCTGGAAGTTCCAATATCGCCAATTGTTCCTGTTTGTTTTGTCACTCCATCAATCGTGTAAGTTGATCCCAACGCATCACAGTTGTCTTCAATCAGCCAAAGCTTATTTTTGGTACAAAATTCTTTTACTGCTTTCAAGTCAAACGGATTTCCTAAAGTATGGGCAATCATAACGGCTTTTGTTTTTGGACTCAAAGCGTCTTCCAGCTTTGTCACATCAATGTTATAGCCCGGAATTGTAACATCCACAAAAACAGGCACTGCACCATATTGAATCATTGGAGTCACAGTTGTTGGAAAGCCCGCCGCAACCGTGATGACTTCATCTCCACGATTTACACGACGCTCGCCCAATAATGGAGATGTCAATGTCATAAAAGCCAATAAATTCGCGCTTGATCCCGAATTGACTAATGAGCAGAACCGAACATTCAAATACTCTGCCAATTTCTTCTCAAATTCATCCGTATAACGCCCAGACGTTAACCAGAAATCCAAAGAGCTGTCGACGAGATTGACCATTTCATCGTGATCATATACACGTGACGCGTAAGGAATGCGATCCCCTTCCTGATACTCTTTGTTTTGGTTGTGGTATGTATCACAATATTCACTAACCATTTGAAGAATTTCGTTTCTTGCTTCCTGCTCTGTTTTATTTTTAAACATTGTTTTCTTCCTCCTTTAAATATTCTTTAATTTGCTTCAACATCGTATCCAATACGTTTTCGTTAGCAAAATAGGCTTTCGACCATTCTGCCGTCTTTCCTACGGCTTCTCGTACATTCCATCTTGGTTTCCATCCAAACATTGATTTTAATTTCGAACAATCCAGCTTCAAAAAATTTGCTTCATGAGGCGCATTATAATCTATCGCATGCCATTTTGCGCCTTCTCCCCACTCTTCACAAAAAATTGTCGCTAAATCACCCGTCGTAATGCAGTCCGTCTCGTCCGGTCCAATGTTGTAGCTTCCCGCTTTTGATTTATCTAAATATTGCTCTTTTGCAATCATTAAATAGGCAAATAACGGCTCCAGCACATGTTGATATGGTCGAGTAGAATTTGGATTTCGCACTTCAATTTCTTTTCCTTCTTTCATGGCTCTTACACAGTCTGGGATAATTCGGAAATTCGCGAAGTCACCGCCGCCAATCACATTTCCTGCACGTGCTGTAGAAACAATAACCCCCAATTCTTCCAAAAATGATTTTTTATATGAATCGGTTACCAGTTCTGAACACGATTTGCTGTTCGAATATGGATCATATCCATTTAAACGGTCAATTTCCCGGTATCCCCAGTTCCATTCATTGTTTTGATATACTTTGTCAGTTGTGATATTGACAACCGATTTTACACTTGGTGTTTTTCGAATACATTCCAAAACATTGACTGTTCCCATTACATTCGTCTCATAGGTGTATACCGGATCCGTATAAGAATCCAAAACGATCGGCTGGGCTGCCAGATGAAAAACGATTTCCGGCTTCTCTTCTGAAAAGATTTTTTCCATTTTATTCAGATCTCTTATATCGCAAATATACGAATGAACCAAATCATCAATTCCTCCCACCTCATAAAGGGATGGATTCGTGTTCGGCTTCAAAGAAATTCCACTCACTTCCGCTCCGAAATAATGCAAAATCGCACAAAGCCATGATCCTTTAAAACCCGTATGTCCTGTAATGAGAACTTTTTTCCCTTGATAAAATTTTTTTAATCCTTCCAAACTTTCCATGGTGCTTCTCCTTTTTCAAATAATTCTTCCAACTGCTGCTTGTCTTTCATTGTATCCATGCATTGCCAAAAACCGTGATGCTTATACGCATCCAACTGATTTTCCGATGCAATGGTTTCAAGTGGTTCACGTTCGAAAGTCGTATGATCCCCTTCAATATATTCTAATACCTTAGGTTCAAGAACCATAAAGCCTCCGTTAATCCAGCCTCCATCTTCAACTGATTTTTCTCTAAAACATTTGATTTGTCCATCTTTTGCTAAATCTAAAACGCCAAATCGTCCTCCCGGTTGAACCGCTGTGATCGTCGCCAAACGATTGCCTTTTTTATGAAACTCAATTAATTTTTCTAAGTCGACATCAGCCACTCCATCTCCATATGTCATAATAAAAGGCTCATTACCAATATAATCTTTCACCCGTTTTAAACGGCCACCCGTCAATGTGTGCAACCCTGTATCAATCAAAGTTACTTTCCAAGGTTCTGCTGAATTGTTTAAAACCTTTTTTTCTCCCGTTGAAAAATTATACTGAATATCCGATGTATAGAGGTAATAATCATCGAAAAACTCTTTCACTTTATGTGCTTTATACCCCAAACAAATAATAAATTCATTGAAGCCAAAATGGGAAAAATATTTCATAATATGCCATAAGATCGGCTTCTCTCCAATTTCAATCATAGGTTTTGGTTTTAAATAGGACTCCTCGCTAATTCGCGTTCCAAAACCGCCAGCTAAAATAACTACTTTCATTATATTCTCCTTTCGACATTTGATAGTGATTAAAAATTCAATTCTCCGCCAAAAAGTCATAGCCCCCGTTTAACTTTTTCGGATTATTATGCCAATGAATTTTCACTTGCATTCAACATTGCCATGGTCATTATAGCAAGTATAAAGGTAAAAAAAAGATGAAAATAAATGTAACCGATGTAATCCATAATCCAACCCCTTTCTTTTTCTCGCAAATCTCCCTCAATTTACTTTGGGAGCACCAGCCTTCCTAAGGAAAATAACCGAATAAATTTTGTGATCCCTACAATAAAAGTACAAAGTACAAAGGGAAAATACAATCTATATAAGATCGAGCGTTGGTCAACTACAGAAAATCGCTCAATCCAGTCAAAAATAAAAAATTGAAGCAAATAGATACTAAAAGTGTAAGAACGAAAAAAAGCAATTCCTTTTCGAAACCAGTCAATTCGCTTAATTTTTGGAAAAATATCTTTTATGAATAAAAAGGAAGAAAAAGAATACAATAAACACGGTAAATTCTTATCTCCTCTAAACAATTCACTAATCGCTCCAATCCTTATGGAAGAGAAATAGGTCCCTAAAATCATGACGATCAAAGAGATAATACCAGCACAATATATGAATCTCTTCTGCGACTTTGAAAATTCACTATGATGGATGACATATCCAGCTAATGGATAAACCAAATAACCTCCCATCACCGGAATAGCCCAACTACTCGTATTCCATTCCAAAGAAAAAAACGAATTAAAAAATGGAATCAACCCATTGATCAGTAAGTAAAGTACAACATATCCACTAAAAATTTTTATTCTTTTCTTTTCATCTATTGAAGTTAGAAACGGAATTGAAATATAAATCATAAATAAAGGAATAAAAAACCAAAAATAGCGAATTCCATTTCCATTTACTAAAAATGCAACAATATCTTTAAAAGAAAGAACAGCCTTCTGCCCATTCCAAGGAAAAAGATAATGGGTCCAAAATATCCCTATTAAACTCCAAAAAACATACGGAATCATCACTTTTTTCATTCTTTTTTTCACAAAAGTCTTAGTTGAATACTTTTTAGAATAATCCATAAGTGTTACTCCACTGATCATGAAGAAAAGCGGGACGGCACAATAAAATATACTTTCAATTATATTCGCACTTTTCCAATAACGTTCCGTAGCCGAAAAAATCCAAAAGCAATTATTTGCATGAAGAAACGTAACCATAATCGCACTGCTTACGCTCATAAGATCCAAATAATTTAAGGCTCATTCTTTTGAAATTCTCATAAATCAAATTCCTTTCTTTGCCATTTAAAATACCATCTATCATACCCCTCTACAACTTTTTATTCCCCATCGCATCGCAATCACACTATTTTCTATTTCTTTTATGATTCCAAAATAAAAAGTGCTTATCTTTTTAGCACTTTTTCAAAAATAATGTTTTTTATCGCTGAACGCGTCCCGAACCATCGCCCTGGGCGAGCTTTTCGACCTCGTCCACCGACACCAGGTTGTAGTCGCCTTCCACCGAGTGCTTCAGCGCGCTGGCCGCCACCGCGAACTCGATCGCGTCCTGGCTGTTTTTGCCTTCCATCAAGGCGTGGATCAATCCGCCGCCAAATGAGTCCCCGCCGCCTACGCGGTCCACGATGTTCAAATCGTATTTTTTCGAGAAGCAGTACTCGTTGCCATCATACAGCATCGCGCTCCACAAGTTCCGGTTCGCGCTAATGCTTTCCCGCAGCGTGATCGCCACTTTCTGGAAGCCGAACGTGTCCATCAGCTGTTTGGCCACGTCTTTGTAGCCTTCGTGGTTGATTTGGCCGCCATGGATGTCCGTGTTCGCCGCTTCGATGCCAAACACGTCTTTGGCGTCCTCCTCGTTGGCGATGCACACGTCGATGTACTTCGCCAGCTCGCTCATCACTTTGTTGGCTTTTTCCTTGCTCCACAGCTTGTTGCGGTAGTTCAAGTCGCACGATACCGGAATGCCTTTTTCATGGCATTTCTTCATCGCTTCCAACGTGATGGCCGCCACCTCGTCGTTGAGCGCCGGCGTGATGCCCGTCGTATGGAACCATTCAGCCCCGTCCAGAATTTGATCCCAGTCGAAGTCTTCCGGGTTCGCTTTCGCGATCGCGCTGTCTTTGCGGTCGTAAATGACCTTGCTTGGACGCTGGCTGGCGCCTTTTTCCAAGTAGTAAATGCCGACACGCTCGCCGCCGCGCACGATGTCGCTTGTGTTCACACCGTATTTGCGCAGCGAGTTCAGCGCCGCCTGCCCGATTTCATGGGCTGGCAGCTTGCTGACAAAATGCGCGTCGTGGCCGTAGTTGGCCAGCGATACCGCGACGTTGGCTTCGCCGCCGCCGTAGGTCGCGCCAAAGCTATCGGCCTGCACGAAACGCGTGTAGCCTGCCGGCGCGAGCCGGAGCATCAATTCTCCGAATGTAATGACTTTTTTCATTTTATCCTCTTACCTCATTCAATTTTTTGACTGCCTGCCGCGTCATTTCTTCGATCTGATCGAACGCTTTCGCCTCGATCAAGTCCTTTTTCACCATCCAGCTGCCGCCGATGCACAGGATGACGTCCTCTTTCAAATACGCATCCATGTTCTTTTCGGAAATGCCGCCGGTCGGCATGAATTTCATCATGTTGTAAGGCGCTGCGATCGCTTTGATCATCGCCAGACCGCCTGCCGGCTCGGCCGGGAAGAACTTCACGACATCGAGTCCGAGGCGGTACGCCTTTTGCACGTCGCTTGGCGTACACGTTCCCGGCGTCACCGGAATGTCTTTTTCGATACAGTAGCGAACGACATCCTCGTCGAATCCAGGGGAAACGATGAACTGCGCGCCCGCGTTGATGGCTTCGTCGACTTGTTTTGTCGTCAAAACCGTACCCGCGCCGACGAGCATGTCGGGACGGGCGGCTTTCATCGCCTCGATGCAGGCGGCGGCTTCGCGGGTGCGGAATGTCACTTCCGCGGCGGGAAGACCGCCTTCGCAAAGGGCGTTGGCTAGTGGCGCGGCGTCTTCTTTATGGTCGAGAACGACGACCGGGATGATCCCTAGATCATGAAATCTTTCAAACATTTTTGTCATAAAAATATATCACCTTTCTTATCTTTCTCTTTTTATTCATTATACCTCATTAAATGTTTCGTTCTCTTTTTAAATTTAACTTTTCTGAAAAAATCTGCATATATTTTTTGGTTAAAAACAAAAAAAGAGAATCAGATCGTTTCCGACTCTCTCCCTGTTTCCCCTGCTTTTTTCTCCACCAGCAGCACAAAAGGCCCCGCTTTCGTATTCACACTCTCCACTCTCTGAATCGTCGCCACATGCGGGTCGATCCGCCTCAACACCCGCTCCAGCGCGTCCGATTCCTGTTCTCCAAACAAATGCGGATACAAGACCAGCGCCATCCGCCCCTTTTTTCTTAAGCGCCCGATTGCTTTTCGCACCGCTTCCACACTCTCCTTCGGCATCGTCGTAATCGTTTCATCCCCATGCGGACAAAAACCAAAATTGAACACGATCGCGTCCACCGGCTTGTCGACATACCGATCCAAATGCGCATGTGAATCCACAATCAGCTCAACCACCCTTTCATCGAAATCGCCCCTTCTTTTTTCAATGAGTTCTTTTTGAATGTCAAACGCGTACACAAGCCGCGCGCCACATTCCACAAAGAACGCGGTATCCTTCCCGTTGCCAAACGTCGCGTCCACGCAAACAGCCTGCCGATGCAAACACGGTTCAAGAAACGCGTGCGCGATCTCCACCATCGACTTCATAGCGAGCGCAGCGCCTTTTTATACAATTCATAGTCGATTTGCTCGAAACAAACAAACACGATGTCGATCGCCTTCGTATCCGGATACGCCGAACGGATTTTCTTAATCGTCCGGATCGCCACATCGCAAGCCGCCTCATGCGGATAGCCATAAATCCCCGTCGAAATGCAAGGAAACGCCAAACTCACCCGCGACAATTCATGCTCCCGCATATACTCGTACGCCAGCGCCACGCAATTCCAGTAACAGCTCGCCAAGTCTTCCGCGTTTTGCTTCGTTCCCTCGTAAATCGGACCCACCGCATGTAGCACCGCCTTGCTTGGCAAGTCGAAAGCCGGCGTGATTCGCACATCACCCGCCTTTCCCTTCGGTAGCGCCGCGCACGCCTGCGCCAGCGCGGGACCCGCGGCCGCGAAAATCGCGCCACACACGCCGCCGCCCGGCAAAAACTGGTCGTTCGCCGCGTTCACGATCAAATCAAAATCCAAGCCCGTTATATCGCCTTTAATTGTCGAAATCATGTTGTCCATCCTTTCCTTCGATCATCGAATCAAACCGCGTCCCAATCTTACGCGCCGAAATGTACACCGACTGGAACTGCTTGCTCAACGCGTCCAGCGATTTCAGCGACTTCTCCGTCCGCTCCTCCAGCCGCTCGATGTCGTCTTTCAGCTTAAACAATTCCCGCTCGATCTCCTCCAAATGATGCGCCCGGTAAAAGTCGTTCGTGCTCGTCTGCAACGAAAACAAAATGCCCACCAGCGTCGTTGGCGACGTCAGCATCACATGTTTTTGCAGCGCGTAGCTAAACAACGAGTCGCAGTTGCCGCACACAAACTGGTAAATGGCCTCGCTTGGAATGAACATCAGCGCCTGCGGCGCCGTATACGCGTTGATATACTTATTCGAAATATCGTCAATATGCTTTTTAATATTTTGCATAAACAACCGCAAGTAGTAGTCCCGGCTCTCCGGATCGTCGTCCATGCGCATAAAGTTTTCCATCGGAAACTTCGAGTCGATGCACAGCACCTGCTTCGTTCCCGGCAAATGCAGCGCCACGTCCGCGATCTTTCCATTCGGCAGCGTGTACTGCGTCGAGTAAATCGAGTCATTCTCTCCCAAATACGTCCCCAGCAAGTAATCCAGCTGGTACTCGCCCCAGTTGCCCCGCCGCTTTGTGTTCGTCATGACTTGCGCCATCCCCTCGACTTGCTCCTGCACCCACTCCAGCGAATCCGCTGAGTGGATCTGGTTTTTTTGCAGCGCCTGCATTTGGCTTAAAATGGAGTCGAACCGCGAAACCATCTTTTGATCCGCCATGGACGACACCGTCAGTGCCTCCTGGTTTTTCGCCAGCAGCTGCGCGTTGATCGACTCGCTGCGCCGGCCCTGATTGAGCAAATACACAAACAAAACCAGCACGCACACCAGCAAGACAACGAGCAGTAAAACAATCAACAATTCCATATTCTCAATGAATCCTTTCCTTTATAAAACGCGTCAATCCCTCCCGGGTATTTTGTTCCGGATGGTAAAACGCAAAATCCAGCATACTTTTCAACGCCTGGCCAACCGCTTTTCCCTGAACCGGCGCCAGAGCCATGACATCCTGCCCCGAAAGCGCCAGATCCGCCAGACAAAGCGGACGCCTCTTCGACTCCTCCTCGTAAAAACGAATCATTTCCCCAAGCGCGGCCAGCCGCTGTCGGCCCACGTTTGAATGCGCCATGATATCCGCGTACTGCACCGCGAACAACCGCCGCATCATTTCCTCGTCCCAGCCTTGCTCGACCCGAAACCGATACAACCACTTCAAAGACGGTTTCACGATCTCGTCATGATAACGAACCAGTTCCGGAATCGTCTTTTTCCACGCGTTCGGCAGTTTCAAATCCCGGCAAACCCGCTTAGCGATTTCGACACTCACCTTGGGATGGCCCTTGAAATGGTCCCGGCCGTCAGGATCGGTCGTGCGAACGAATGGCTTCCCCAAATCGTGGAGCAGCAAAGCAAACGCGCACATCGGATCAAACGAGCGCAAATGGCCAATCGCGCACAACGTGTGATCCAGCACATCCATCGAATGATACGGCGTGTTTTGTTCACAATGGGCCGCCGCCTCCAATTCCGGCAGCCACGGACGCCACAAAGAAAGCATCTTCCGCACCTGAAACGGATCGTCCCGCAATATCCGCATCCATTCCGGAAGCAACCGCTCCACCGCCACGAATCGAATCAGCGCCGCGTTTCGCTCGATTGCCGCCAAAGTCGACGGCTCGATCGCAAAGCCAAGCGAAGCCGCGAACCGATGGGCCCGCACCATGCGCAGCGCGTCCTCCTGAAACCGGCGATCCGGATCCCCGACCGCCCGGATTCGCCGCCGTGCCAAATCCCCTCTTCCGTCAAACGGGTCGACGATTCCGGTTTCCGGCGCGTAGGCGATCGCGTTTATCGTAAAATCCCGCCGCGCCAAATCTTCCCGCACATCTTTGACAAAACAAACAGACGTCGGATGCCGGTGATCCACATACCCGCTCTCCGTACGAAACGTCGTCACCTCGACATGCTCGTGGTCGACAACGACCGTCACCGTGCCATGCCGCACCCCTGTCAAAATCGTTTTTTCAAACAACGCCATCGTCTGACGCGGCAGGGCGTCGGTACACAAGTCATAGTCGTGCGCTTTCCGCCCCAGCAGCGTGTCACGCACGCCGCCGCCTACGACATAGCACAAATAGCCCGCCGCATGGAACCGGCGCATGATTTTTTGAATGGAATCCGGAAGTTTCATAGTGCTCCTCTCTGTTCTTTTCCTATTATAAAAAAAGTGTTTCTTTTCTACACGAAGTTTTTCGTTTTGTTTCCCTTTTCAGGGATTTATGGTACTGTTCAAGTATGAACACGATATATATTACCGGCCACCGGCACCCGGATTCGGACTCGATCGTGGCCGCCATCAGTTACGCCTACTTAAAAAATCAAAACCAGATTCCCGCCGTGGCGTGCCGTCTTGGCCCGCTCAACGACGAAACCGCCTATTTGCTCAACCGGTTCCACTTTGACGAGCCCCCACTGCTCGAAGACGCCAGAGTGCGGCTGTACGATTTGCCGCTCGAGCGCCCGTATGTCGTCGAGCAGGACGCGACCATCTTTGAAACGCTCGAGAAAATGCGGCGCTGCCATCAGCCGTTCATGGCCGTCGTGGACAGCGAGCAAAAAGTCGTCGGCATGATCACGACCAACGATTTAGGCGTCATCGCCCTGGCCGACACCGCGCTTGGCATCGACCTGCTCAAAGACGTCAAAACGAAAGACGTCGCCAAAACGCTGGACGGCAACCTCGTCTTCGACGACGAGCAGCTCCACCTGAACGGAAAAGTCAGCATCGTCACACTGTCCCGGCACAAGGCGGACCGCTACCAGGTCAAAGACCGCATCGTCATTATCGGCGACGACACGGCTTCCCAAAAACAAGTGCTCGAGCAAGGCGCCGGCATGCTCATTATCGTCTGGAGCGGCCACGTCGACGAGGAAGTCCTCGAGCTCGCCGCCCAAAAGCACTGCCCGATCATTATATCAGGTCACGGCTCGATGAACACTTCCCGTTATTTGTTTTTCGCGCCCACGATCCAAAAACTCATGTCCGGCAGCGTGCACATGTTTCACATCGACGAGTTCATGGAAGACGCCGCCAAAAAAATGCGCAAAGACCGCTTCCGCGCCTATCCGGTCGTCAACGACCAGCACCGGCTGGTCGGCTACTTGCTCAAAGACGCCGGAATCGACTACGAAAACAAGTCGATGATCCTCGTGGATCACAACGAGTTTTCCCAATCCGTGCCCAACATCGAAAAGGCGACGATTCTCGAAGTCGTGGACCATCACCGCATCAACGACTTCTCCACGACCCGGCCGATTTATTTCCGCAACGAAATCATCGGCAGCACCACGTCCATTATCGCCAGCATGTTTTTCGAAAGCGGCATCGAGCCTCCAAAAGCGCTGGCCGGCCTCATGCTGGGCGCCATCATCTCGGACACGATGAACTTCCAGTCCCCGACCACCACCGCCAAAGACATCGAGCTGGCCGAGCGACTTTCCCAAATCGCCGCCGTCAAAACCGACGATTTGGCTTACGACATGTATTTCATGGCATCCAACTGTTCTCAAAAAAGCGCCAGCCGCTTTTTGGAAGAAGACGTCAAAGCCTTCACCATCGAAAGCCGCAACGTTTTGATCGCGCAAGCCGTGATTCCCAGCATCGAGGACATCGCCTGCACCGCCCAGCAAATCGAGGAAGCCCTCGAGGAGCAGGCGCTTCGCAAAGGCGCCGACCTGTTTGTTATGGTGTTTACCGACATTTTGCAAAAAGGCTCGTACTTTTACTTTGGCGGCCCGCTCAAATCCGTCCTGGAAACAACGGAACAAACGCCTTTGTTCATGGAACACGTCCTGTCAAGAAAAAATCAAATTCTTCCCTGGATCACAAACCGCCTCAAAGACGCGCTTTAAAAAGCACATGTTTTTCAAAAAAACACAAAACACCGTATAGTAAAGCTAGAAAAGGCGGGTGGTTTTATGGATCCTGTACGTCAAATCATTCAGGACGAAAAACATGGAGAGGATTCTTTGCGAGTCGGGATACTCGCCAGCGCGAGCGTGGGGATCATGGACGCGGGATGCTACGTCACCCGCGGCAAGGTATTCGCGTCCAGTCAAACCGGAAATCTGCTCTATTTGGGCATGGATATCGCCAACGGCGACTTTTCCCAAATCTTGAAATACACCTTCCCCGTGTTGCTTTTTGTGCTCGGCGTCGTTTTAGGCACCCATTTTCATTTGCACGACGATCGGAAAGGATGGCGCATCGGCCCGGCCCTGTGCGAAATCGTCCTCATCCTCATCGCCACGATGCTTCCCGCCTCGTGGAACGCGCTCGCCAATCCCATGTTCGGACTCGTCTGCGGCCTGCAAGCCATCACCTTTCGACGAATCCACCACATTCCGCTGGCGACCGTCTACTTAAACGGCAATTTACGCGAAGCTGTCGAACGCCTTGTCAAGTACATCCATCTGCGCGACAGCGACGACATGTACCGGTTTTTGCTGAGCATCATTCTCGTCGTCACTTTCTTAGTCAACGTCATTATCGGCGCGTTTTTCGCGCAGTTTATGACCCACTACGTGACAATCATCGCGGCCTTGCTGCTGGGCGTCGACGTGTTCATTATGATGCACGACAAAGCCAAACACGACCATGCGGAAAACGCGGCCTCCTAATTCCCATAAAAGCCAAACCGGCGTCTGATTCACACGAGTCATTCGCCGGTTTTTTATAGATCCGCAAAAAAGCGGCAACGTTTTTACGCGGCCGCTTCCGTTCTAGTTTTTAATATAAATCGGCGTGGAATCCGCCATGATTTGCTGCGCGACTTGCATCGTCGAAAAAATAAACTCCATGTCCTTGCCATCCGTTTTTCCCCGGCACGCTTCGCCAAGGCGTTGAAACAGTTTGGGATCTTGCGGGTTCATATCCACGATGACGAGCCAGTGCACATCGTCGCCTTCCAGACGCTCTTTCAAGTACACTTCCTGAATCGACGGAATTTTCTGCGCCTCCTCGTTGAGCGCCGAAATCAGGGCCTCCACCTTTTTCAGCGGCTCGCGCACTTGCAGCTGCTCGCCTTTTTTCAGCTTCGTCGGCTTGATCACCGTTTTCTTTGTCCGGGCGACGCCTTCCAAAAATTCCACGTCGATCGGCACGTTTTCCGTAAACGGATCGAGCACGATGCCCTGGATCTGCCCTTTCGCCATGTCCACAAACGACATGAACTGGTCGAAGGACAGCACGAGCGCATGGACGGTGTCGTCGTGATTGGCTTGTTTCAGCTCTTCAAAACTCGTAAACATCGGGAAATACATGTTTCCTTGCGCGTCCTGCATGATCATGAGCTGAATTTTCGTGTTCGGCTCAAACACAAGCTGCCCGTTCTCGTCTTTTTGAGGTTCCTGATCCCACATGGCGGGCGCGAGTACGCTCGTATCGCGCAACGTCCGGGCCATGTCGTTGATCGTCTGCTGGTTTTCTTCTTTTCTTAACGCTACCAGCGCGTCTTTTAATTGTTGATTGTTGTAAGGTGCCATATTTATTCTCCACTAATCGCGCACTGCTTGAACAAGATGCTTGGCGACGCGATCTGCTTGTAGCTCCAATCCAAATCGCTGCCAACCGCTTCCACCTCGTTCATCAAATCGAGGAAACGTCCCGCCACGGTAATCAAAGTCACCGGATCGCCTCGTTTGCCATCCTTTACCAAATAGCCGCTCGCCTGCAAGGAAAACTGCGTCGACGCGAAATGCAGCCCGGCATGCAGTCCCATCAAATCGGTAATGACCAGCCCGTCGCCCATGCGCGCCAACAACGCGTCCAAATCCTCGGTACCCGGCTCGATCCACATATTCATCGGGCTGACACGCACCGGGGAGGCGTAACCCGACTTAAAGCCGTTGCCTGTGCTTTCCACGTTCATTTTCGCCGCGGACCGGGCATCGTACAGCGGCTGCTCGAACACGCCATGATCCACGACGGTTTTGCGGCGGGTCGGAAACCCTTCGTCGTCGAACGCCGCCACCGAAAGCGCGTCGGTATGGCGCGGATCGTCGAAAATCGTGATTTGATCCGAAAATATTTTTTTGCCTAAATCTTTGGAAATCGGGGAAATGCCCTTCGCGATCATGTCGCCGGAAAACAACCCCGCGAACGCGCCAAACAGCGACGTCATCGCGTCCTTTTCAAACACGACCGGACACGTCCGGGAAGGGATCGAATGCGCGCCAAGTTTTCCCAGCGCCTCCTCGCACACCTCTCGGACAAACGCGTCGACGTCGAATCCGGCATCGTATACGATCCGGACTTTGGTCGCGTCTTTGTACTCGCCGTTTTCCAGTGCGACGATCGTGCACGCCACATATTGAACCGCGTCCTCGTCCGCCAGCTGCACACCAAGCGAATTGGTGATTTCACGACCTCCTTTGGCTTCCTCGTATCCCAAATAGCCAACCTGGACGATTCGTGGATCGAACGCCAGCGCTTTTTTCTCGATCGCCTGCAGCATCGCTTCGATTTGCTCGACGGAAAGCGGCTCGAACCGATGCGGATTTTCCAGCGCGACGACTTCACGCACCGGCGTCAGGGCGACCGCCTCCTCGCTCGACACGATCGCCGTCTGTTCCAGCAGCGCGCGCAACGCCTCGTCCATTTTCCCGTCGTCGACTTCCTCCAGCGCGATCGTCGCCACATTGCCGTCCTTGATGGCCCGCAAGCTTGTGCCCAGCACTTTGCTTGTCACAAACGTGTCCAGCGTTTGCTCGAACCATGTGAATTCCTTTTGCGAAGCGAGCGCCTGGTAAATCTCGAACTGCTCCAGGCCAAGCTCTGCGGCCCGCTTCATCCATGCCTGCTTATTCATTGGCCGTTCCTCCTACTGTGATTTTTGAAACGCGAATGCGCGGTTGGCCGACATCGGTCGGGATCGAGCCGCTGCTTGAGCCGCACATCCCCTGGGAACGGCTCAAGTTGTCGCCCACCATGTCGATATGCATTAAAATCTCCTTGCCGTTGCCAATGAGGGAAGCGCCTTTGACCGGATCCGTGATTTTTCCGTTTTCAATCAAATAGCCTTCCTGCACCGCGAAATTGAACTCGCCGGTTTGCGGATTGACGCTGCCGCCTCCCATCTTTTTCGCGTACAAGCCTTTTTCCACGCCATCGAGCATGTCTTCCAGACTGTCGGTGCCGGCCGCCAGAAACGTGTTGCTCATGCGGGAAGTCGGCTCGAATTTATACGACTGCCGTCTCGACGACCCGGTGGAAGCCATGTTCATACGGCGGCCGTTGAGCGTGTCGACCATATACGATTGAAGGATCCCGTCCTTGATCAGCACCCGTTTTTGCTGCGGATTGCCTTCGTCATCCACGTTTTGGGAACCCCACGCGTTTGGAATCGTCCCGTCGTCGATGGCTGTCACCTTTTCGGAAGCGATGCGCTCGCCAAGCTTGCCGCAAAAAACCGACTGGTTTTTCGCGACCGCCGTCGCTTCCAGCGAGTGCCCGCACGCCTCGTGGAAAATCACGCCGCCAAATCCATTGTCGATAATGACCGGCATCTTGCCCGATGGACACGGTTTCGCCTTGGTCAGCACGATGGCGACCCGCGCCGCTTCCTGGCCAATGGCTTCCGGCGTCGTCGTGTCGAAAAACTCAAGCCCCATGCTGGCGCCTGGCGAAGCGGTTCCCGACTGGAGCGTCGTTCCGTCGCTGGCGTACGCCGCGCAAGCCATGCGGGTGCGAATGCGCGTATCCTGCACGAGACGTCCATCGGAGTTCGCGATTTGCACATGCTGGCGCACGGCGCTTAGCGTTCCGTTGACTTTCTCGATTTGATCGCTGGTCGCGAACGCCGCCTTTTGCGCCCGGTCGAGCAAAGCCACTTTTTCTGCCAGCGAGGCGTCGACAGGATCCACGGCGACCGGATGATTGTTTTTGACAGGCGTCGGGTGCAAAACAACGTCCTTTCCTTGTTCCTCTTTCCCGATGGCCGCCCGCAAATCGTCGATTATTTCCTCGAGCGTCGCGTTGTCGAGCACGTTGGTATATCCATAGACTGAGCGGGTTCCGGCGTACAACCGGATTCCGATTCCGCTGCGCAGCACCCGGTTGACGTCTTCGACGGCGTCGTTGAGCATCGAAATCGCTTCGCTTGTTCCATCTTCTTCAAAGATTTCCGCGAAATCCGCCTTGGAGCGCATGCAGCGGGTCAGCATCCGCTCCAACTGTGTTTTTGATAGCATACATTTCCTTCTTCCTAATTCCATGATTGATGATTCTCATTATAGCACACACCACGCAAAAAAAAGGACGCGCCGCGTCCTTATATGAGAATCTCCTCCAGGACGCTTTGAATCATTTCGTCCACATCCGCCGGATCCATCCAGGCGCGCAGATTCTTTTCGTGCTCGCTTTTCCATCGAACAAGATGCCGGCCGCTTTCGTCGTCGTACAACGCGTACAGCACCATGATATACAGGGAATCCAATACGTTGTAAAGTCCCGAACCGCAATCCACGTTCGCCATCGCCAAAAGAATTTGGCTGCGCAGCTTCATCAGCCGATTCGCGAACGTATGCGCCGGGGGATAAAAATCAATCGTGAAGCCTTGCGCGGCGATGATCCCGTTGCGTTTCGAAAAAGAATACAGGATGTTGGGCTGCTGGTCGTCCATGAACATCTTCACTTCCGCGATCAGCTCTTCCCACTGGCGCATCGCCACTTCGTTGGCTTTGCTGGCGTATTGCGCCTTCAGCACTTGCAAGTGGCTTTCAAATCCCTGAAATCTTCCACACTCGTAGGCGGCCATTCGTAAATTTTCGTTTCCTAACATGCTCGACACCTCCTGTTTTTCCCTTCCTTGCCGGATTCGATTTCCGCGCGCTGGCGGCCATCCCTATATATAAAAGTGTCGATCCCATTCTTTTTGTTCTCCTTCATCATATTCCTTCTCCCTCTTATGAAAAATCATAATAAATTTCTGTTAAATTATATATGTCTTTTTGACTATCTTTTTATATCTTCTTAAATGTCCGCAAAGCCTTATTTTATAGGCTCTACGGGCATTTTGCTTTTGTGGTAAACCTCACATATCTAGGTCTATCTTCTTATATTTTCGCTATCAAGCGTGGTTAAAATCGTGGTAAATACTTCTTATGCGATTAGACGCTGAACCTCTGATTTTGCGGTATCTATGGACGCATGAGCATACCAGTTCATTGTGATACTGATATTTGAATGCCCCATGATATACTGCAAATCTTTCGGGTTCATGTTCTTGCTTGCCAGCCTTGTGCAGAACGTATGGCGTAGTGTATGCGGTGTGATATGTGGCAAGGGATTGTCCTTGTGGTGCTTGTTGTATTTCTTTACCATACGGACAAATAAGGCGTTATAATCAATGGCAACTTTGGGCTTGCCTTTCTGATTGACAAATAGGAAGTTGCCCCGTCCGCCTATCACAAATGGTTCTGCCTTTGGGCGTTTCTTCATAACCCGTTGAAATGCCTGTATCGTTTCTCTGCTTAATGGCACTTGCCTTGTTCCGCTCTTTGTTTTAGGCGTTTCAATATAATAGCCCTGTTCCTTACTCTTTAATAACTGGTGGTCGATAATCACAACTTCATTCTTGAAATCCATGTCGGCTACTGTCAGTCCGCACAGTTCCGAGATACGAAGTCCTGTCTTTAACAGTATCAGCACATCATCATAATACGTGTGATACACGTTGTCCGTCTTGATGAATGACAGTAGGGCTTGTTCTTGTTCCTCTGTCAATGCGACTTTCTCTTTGGTATCATTTTCTATGACTTCACTCAACTTGAAATCAAAAGGGTTCTTCCTTACACAATCGTCTTGTATGGCGATATAGAATGACGCTTTTAACGAGCGTTTATGGTTGTTAATGGTATTGTAGGAAAAGCCTTTCTCTTTCATGCGTAACGCCCATTCTTTAGCGTCAGAGGGTTTTATCGTATCAATGCTCCTAGCACCCAACTTGTCCTCTTTCAATAACCGCATAAGTTGTTCCCGTTGTTTCTGTGTGCTTTTCTTCACATTTGCCCTCTGTGCGTTCTGTTTGGCGTAGAGTTGGCAAAGCGTCATTTTCTTGCCTGTGCTGTCGATACCGTCCTCAATATCCCGTCTTATCTGCTGTTCCAGTTCACGAAGTGAGGGTTTTTCCCGTTTTCCCTTTGGTGTCGGGTCTGTGGGTGTCAATCTCCAAGCATACACATATTTTGTGTTTCCAAATGCGTCCACATATTTATATAAGTATTTTCCGTCTGTTCGTTGGCTCTCTCCAGTATGCAGGATACGTCCTTTGCTATCCCGTCTTTTTTCTTTCATGGTGTCTGCTCCTTTCCTTGTTGGAAAGAGCCTTGATATGACTTGTGTTCATCATAACACATACAAGGCTCATTTGCATTAGATTGCGTCCAATTTATCAATGACCTTTTCAAACTGTCGGCGTTTAATCTGTATGCGGTTGCCATTCATAATGAGCCAGCCAGCGTCCTTGTTTTCCTCTGCCAATCGTCTTAACTTGTTTTCTCCGATACGGAAATACTTTGACGCTTCTTCAATGGTAAGGGTGTATTTTTCCCATACGGGAATATCGTTGTTATTCATCAGATACCCCCTTTCCCATGCTTTGTGTCATACTGGATATAAGGGATAAGGTCGGTGCGGTTTATCCTCTGTAAATGGGCGGTTAGTTTACTGGAAAGGGAATTGCTGTATCTTGCCTTATCAAGCATAGTTCCCACTTTTTCCAATCCACCTAATGCGTCATGTTCTTCTAAGAAGTAAAAACTTTTGACAGCGGAAATCACGCCACCCTCTGTAAGCCATTGCTGTGTTTCTTCAAGGGAATTTTGCTGTTTTGGTACTTGCAGTTTCAAGACTTCCACAGCCCCTAAAAAGCGTTCCCAAAACCGACACGTTTTCCATCTGCTTTTATTACTTTCGTTTCTGTTTGGCACGACAAAGCGTAGGTTGTTTGCCAATAACCCGAAAGCCAGTTCTCCCAGTTCCAGCGGTCTGTCCTTGACTGTCATGGCAAAGGCATGAGCCTTTTCATCACGCAGTTGCATTTCTGTCCGTTTCCAACTGCCGACTTCCTCAAGTATCTTATTATGTTTTGAACAGACTTCCTTATCCTTGTCATAAAAGCGGTAGGACAATCCCGATTTACCAGCACCGATATAAACAGTCTTTGCGGTGTCGAAATCATCAAACTTGCTTTCGTCAAAGTGGTAGCCCTCACTATTAGAAATAAATTCCTCTTTTTCGCATTTCTTCTTTATCTGCTCTATGGTAAAGAATGGCTTTTCGTTCTTGTCATCAATGGCAATATCAAGCCTTGTGAAATGGAAGTTATCCAGTCCGTATCTTCGCTCACAACGTCGGAACATATCCCCAAAGGTATAATTCCTACTGTCGAGAATACGGAAAATATCATCACAACCTCTGCCAGTCATAACAAGATAACAGCCTAACCCTTGTGGGTTATCCTCTGTCTTTCTTGCGTCCCCCGATACATAAATATCTCCAATCTGCCAGCGTGCTTGATAAGTCTTGAATTTAACACTTGCCGGATAGACATTGAAAATATCAGTCGGTAAATTTAAAATGTGCATGATTACATCTTCGGCGGTTGCAGTATCAAATACAATACTGATGTAATCAATCTTAACGGATAAATTTTTGTGTGTAGTTATAGTGCATTGCTCCTTTCGTATGCCCCCATTTTTTGCGGGGTAAAAATCGTGTTTTGTCCTTTATTTATCACAGTTTCTAGGTACTATGACATGTATGCGCAGGGCGGTGTTACATATACGCCCTCTGCGAACGCCTAAAGGCGTTCCCTTTCCAAAAGGAACTGTCTGTCCGAAACACGTTTGGGGGACGTGCCCCGTCCAGCCAGCCCCTTTTGGAAACCCGATTTTCAGTCTGATAGTCCATGCTTGTTCATGCTATCAAAGTTAAAATATATCTTTTCTATGCTTACTCAAGCGTGTGATTGACCCTAGTGTGCTTAATCACTTCATCCGATACGATAATAACGCCATTAGAATTACTTGTCAAGAAGTTTTTGTTGACTTTTTGATACAGATTAAGTATGATATGCTTATAAATACCAAGAAAAGCAACGAAAGGAGAGGTTATACTAAGTTATGGAGCATTATGAAAAGAAAATCAGTTTTTTAGGAGAAAACATACAAACCATAAGAAAACACAGAGGAATGAAACAGCAGGAACTTGCGGATAAAATCGGTATCAATATGCAGAGCCTTTCCAAGATTGAACGAGGTGTGAATTTTCCTACCTTTGATACGCTGGAAAAGATAATAGACGTGCTGGGAGTAACACCCAATGAATTGTTGTCGGGGGAATGGAAGTTTGTCAATCAGGGAGAAAAAGAAGTCTGCCAGTTTTTAAAAATCGAAGAACGTCTAAATGCAGAACTAAAACATGGACACTATGACAACTTCTTTGATAGCGAGGAAGAATGGCTGGAATATGAGTTAGAAAAGTTACGGGAATATATTACCGATTACATCAACGGGAAAAGCATTGTAGCGTCCGACCTTTACCCAATCAAAGAATTTATCCAGCATTTGAAATTCCAAAAACTACTAGACCGCTATGATGATTTATACAGCATGGATATGTTCGGAGAAAGCATAGTGGGACATAAATATAGGACACCACATCAAGTAGTGAAAATGATAAACCCGAACTCAAAAGAGGATATGGAACTGTTACGGGAAGTATTAAAGAATAACCATTTTGATGATGAGGACGAATAATCTTTTTCCTCTTGTGAGAAGATACAGAAAAGAAAAAGCCCAATCAAGAGTGCAAGCACCACCAATGGTGGCAAGCTCTTGACAGGGCTTTTTCTTTTCTGTTGTGGGTAATCAAGAGGAAGAAAGAAGTAAAATCTGATTTGTGACAAATCAGGCAATATCAACGCAAGTGTCGCAGTATGAGTTGTACTACATAAGAATAGTAACTGGAAGATTCTAAATTAAGCTTTTATCTTGCACTTATAAAATACAGTTGTGTTAAATTGTAGAAAGTGATAAAATGAACACATAAACATATCGTTCATTTTATCACTTAAATTGAAGGAGAAAAAATATGCCTAAAATTTTTTCAGACGCAAGGAAACAGTCCTTGTATAAAATTATAAAACAAAATTGTATTAATTTAATTAGAGAAAAAGGATATAAACAGCTTAATATTAGAGAGTTAGCAAAAACCACAGGCATTTCAACGGGTACATTTTACAATTTTTATAACTCAAAAGAGGATTTAATTTTATCTATTATGGAAGAGTCGCAACACAACTTGGAAAATCGTTTTTTTAAGATTTTAGAATGTAATGGAAAAATAACAAAATCGGAATTTATAGATTTATATTCATTCTTTTTTCTGAGAGATGAAAAAAACATTTTTCGATATTTATCAAGAGATGATTTAACTGCTATTCTTTTACGAACAGAAAGAAATCAATCTTTTGAAACCATAAGAACTTCTATGAAAAAAAATATTAAATATATAGATAAGCCAAAGAAAAATATTAACTTTAATGCTGTTATAAATTTTATACAGCTTGTTAATCTTTGTTTACAAAACAGTGATTTATTAGTCAAAGAGGAAATTGAAAGTACAGTAAAAAAACTATTAGAAAATATTACAGAACAGATTTTTGAGGAGGAAATATAAATGAAATTCCATGAGTTTGGAGATAAAGAAAATCAGCATATTATGTTAATTCATGGCGGTGGAAATTCATGGTGGAATTATTTAAGACAAGCAAAAGCATTGTCTAAAGAGTATCATGTTATTTTGCCAACTCTAGATGGACATGGAGAAGAATATAATACAGAATATGTCTCTACAATAGATAGCGCCCAAAAACTAATCTCGTATATAAATCAAAATTGTAATGGACAGCTTTTTCTGCTTTGTGGTGTATCTTTAGGGGGGCAGATTGTGATAGAAATGCTTTCTCTTAAAGCTGATATTTCTCAAAAAGCTATCATAGACGGAAGTATTTGTTATCCACAACCCAAATTGGAAAAATTTTGTATTGCCACAGTCCGTCTTTTTGGGGGATTGATGTTTAGTAGATTTTCGTGCAAATGTCAAATGGTTTTGCTGCGATTGTTTCCTAATATGAGATTTACAAAAGAAATTGAAAATTATTATATACATGATATGCCCTTATTAAAGAGGAATACGCTTTATAATATGTATCGCACATACATGGCAGAATATCAGTTAAAAGAAGATATTTCTAAAACGAAAGCACAAATTATGTATTGTTATGGTTCAAAAGAAATGAAATGTGTAAAGAAGTCGGCACAACTCTTTAAAGAATTAGTTCCTTCATGTCAAATATACGAAGCGAAAGGATATAATCATGGATATTTAGCAATATATTTGCCTGACGAGTGGTTGAAAGTAGTTGTACCCTTTTTAAATACAAAGGAGAGCTTATGATAGGACTAAAAAAAGCAAGATATAAAAAACATTGAAAGTAACTGCTATGAGAAGGACTTGTATTATGGAAAGCTTTAAGCATACTTTCATACGAGCAACAGAAACCTAACAGTATTTTACCAACAACTAAATATTTTACAACATTAAAAGTTCGTACAGACAGTATGTTTTGTGCGGACTTTTTTCTTGTTCTTTTTTCCGTATTTTCCAAAGATATAGACGGCATTTCCGTTTATATAGTTTCGGCGTATGCGGAAAGGGGGTGAGATTATGAACACATCTTCTTTCGAGCATATCGTTAGAATACAGTTTAATGCTTTGATGATGACTGTTATTAAATGCACAGTAAAAAGCAGGAACAAACAGTTTGCAAGACGTTCTAAACGTGAAGTTTTATTCTGTGAATTATCAGATATGAAAATGTTTGAGCAAGGAGCAGAGGATAATTATTCTTGTAATTATACCTCTTTTGAAGTCTTGAATTTCACAATCCAAATATCAAATGAGAAACTTGCTGTTGCTTTATATAAGTTATCGAATAAAGAGCGTGATGTTATTTTATTACGCTATTTTCAAAGCATGAGCGACCAAGAAATCGCAGAATTATATCATGTATCACGTTCTACTGTTTATCGCAGAAGAAGTAACGGATTGAAGAGACTAAAAACACTATTGAAAGAGAGAAATTGAACCAATGAGAAAAGAATATGGCTATCCGGAATTAGAAGTAATATGTAAAGCGTCTGCTGGAAATGAAGCTTCAATAAAGGAAATCTTGAATTTCTATGACGCTTATATATGTAAATTGTGTTTGCGTCCGTTTTACCACTCTGAAAGTGGTAAAATCACTATGCAGATTGATGAAGAATTAAAAGGTCAAATTCATACAGAAATGATGAAAGCAATCTTGAAATTTGAAATTAGAGTGAAGTAATCATATTACATGAATGAAAAAACGGGAGATACACTAATGTCTGTGCTATCTCCCATGTTATTTTTAGTATCATATCAAGGCTCATTCAATCGTGGTAAATTTGTGGTAAAATGAATGGTTTTCTATACTTCAAAATGCTTGAAAGTATAGTATTTATGCTGATAATCGAAAATCAGATATAAAATTTAACAGAAATGTCAACACTTTTTGGGATGAATTTGTGAAATGCGGTTTTATATGCACTTTTGCCAAAAAAAAGCAGAAATCATTCCGATTTCCGTTCTAGGCTTTCGCCTCTTCGCGGAGCTGCTGGTTTTTCGCTTGCAGCGCCCGGGCCTGCTCCTGAAGCTGCGCCGATTTCATCTGGAACCGGTGCAGCGCCTCGTCAAGCTCCTGGACCTTCTCGTCATACTCTTCATAGTCTTCAATGACTTGATCCAAAAACGCGTCCACCTCCTGGCAGCCGTACCCGTTGGCGCAAATGGTAAAATCCTGGCTGTATATCGTGTTCGGATCCAATTTGATGTTTTCCATGTTCGATCTCCTTACCTGCTTTTAAACAAGACCCATCATAGCAAAGACCCCTCCAAAAGGAAATTAAAAAGCGCTCGCCATTTCCAGCCAGCGCTTCGCGAAAAATCCGCTTTTCTTTATTTTTCAATCGCGTCCACGAACCGTCTTGTAATGACTTGCGGACGGGTGATGATCGAGCCAACCACGACGCTGTAGGCGCCCAGGTCAAGCACGCGTTTCACCTTTTCCGGAGAGTCGATGTTTCCTTCCCCGATCACCGGATGCTTGGCCGTCTTCAGCAGCTCGCGAATGATTTCAAAATCGTTCGTTTCGATTTTGTCGCCTTCGCTTTCCGGCGTGTAGCCTACCAGTGTCGTGCCAATGAAATCAAAGCCGAGATCGTCGGCGTGTTTCATTTCGTCGAGCGTCGCGCAATCCGCCATCCAAAGCTGGTTTGGATATTTCGCCTTCATTTCGGCGAACATGTCGTCAAGCGATTTGTTGTCGGGGCGCTGACGGCAAGTCGCGTCGATCGCGATGACTTCCGGCGGATTTTCCATCGCCATCAGCTCGTCCACTTCCGTCATCGTCGGGGTAATGTATACGTGGTTGTCGCCATACTGGCGCTTGATGATGCCAATCACCGGCAAATCGACTTGTTTTTGAATTTCCTCGATGTCCGCCACCGTATTCGCGCGAATCCCGCTGGCTCCGCCTTCTTTGGCCGCTTTGGCCATCCGACCCATGATGAAAGAAGAATGCAGCGGTTCTTCAGGAAGGGCCTGACAAGAAACGATCAATTTTCCTTTGGCTTGTTCGATTTTGTTGTTCATAATGCAGCTCCTTTTATTATATCTATATACTTTATTATAGCGGAAAAACCCGGATTTGGGCACGAGTTGTACCAAAAAACAACGTATTTTACTCTTCCATCCGCAAAGGCCGCAAAATTCCTTTTTCCTCCAGCAGCTTTTGTTTTATGACAAGCAAATCCGGATAGGCGATCACGTCGTACTCGGCGCGCTGAAGCTGCAGCTCCATCCACGCCAGCAGCGCTTTGAGCTCCATCCAGCCCGCGCTTTCGCCATGGCCGGCGTCGACCAGGGCGTGGATCCCGTCCTCGTTCAACGCGTCGCGGTATATCGCCAGCGTCGTGCACGCTTTCGGCCCGAATCCTTTCGGGGCGAGCGTGGTTTTGATGGGCTCGTACAACGCGTGCCGGCATGCTTCGAGCAGCGCTTTGGCGTAAAAAAGCGCCGCGGCCGAAAAATCGGCTTCCGGGTCGTCCTCGTAATAGTCTTCCATATCGTCCGCCGCCTCCAGAGCGTCCTGCATCTTTCCGGGCAGATCGACAAACAGCGACTCCTCGAATCCGAGTCGTTCCGCCAGGGAAACCTCTTTTTCTTCTTCCGCTTCTTCGTCCTTTTTCGGGGCGTTTTGGCTCATCATCTGCCGGGCCATGTCCTGAATCCGGCTCTTCTCCTCGTCGGAGAGGGAATCCACCATATTTTTTATCGCTGAGAAATCAATATCATTCCAGTTCATCGTTTTTTCTTCCTTTCCGTTTTCTTATTGTAACGCAAAACGGTTATGAAACAAAGGTTTCATACATCGTGAAAAACTTTCATTCTTTCTTGAACATTTTTTCAAATTCGATTATAATGCCCCATAAAGGGAGATGTATAAATATGGAAAACGCAAAGATCTTTTACGAAAACGATTGCAATATCGGATTATTAGACGGAAAAACGATCGCAATCATCGGCTATGGCTCGCAAGGTCATGCCCACGCATTGAATCTGAAAGAGTCGGGTTGCCATGTCATTATTGGATTGTACGAAGGTTCCAAATCATGGGAAAAAGCCGAAAAAGCGGGATTCGAAGTATATACGGCTGCTGAAGCCACCAAAAAAGCCGACATCATCATGGTTTTGATCAACGATGAAAAACAAGCGGCGCTCTACGAGGAAAGCATTAAACCGAATTTGAAAGAGGACGACATGCTCATGTTCGCGCACGGTTTCAACATTCATTACGGCTGCATCCAGCCGCCAAAAGATATCGACGTCGCGATGATCGCGCCAAAGGCGCCGGGGCACACCGTTCGTTCCGAATACCAGGCCGGCAAAGGAACGCCTTGCCTTATCGCCGTGGAGCAGGACCACTCCGGCAAAGCGTGGGATTTGGCGCTGGCGTACGCGGCGGCCATTGGCGGCGCCAGAGCGGGCGTGCTGGAAACGACGTTCCAGACGGAAACCGAAACCGACTTGTTTGGCGAGCAGGCCGTTCTTTGCGGCGGTGTCGTCGCTTTGATGCAGGCGGGCTTTGAAACGCTTGTCGAAGCGGGCTACGATCCGCGCAACGCCTATTTCGAGTGCATTCACGAAATGAAGCTGATTGTCGACCTCATTTATCAAAGCGGTTTCGCGGGTATGCGCTACTCGATTTCGAACACGGCGGAATACGGCGACTACATTACCGGACCAAAAATCATCACGGAAGACACGAAGAAAGCGATGAAAAAGATTTTATCCGACATCCAGGACGGCACGTTCGCCCAGGACTTCCTCGTTGGTATGTCCGACGCGGGAAAACAAACAAAATTCAAAGCGCTGCGCCGCAAAGCGGCCGCCCATCCAAGCGAAAAAGTGGGCGAGGAAATCCGCAAGCTGTACAGCTGGAACAACGAGGACGAGCTTCTCATCAATAACTAGCCTTTCAAGGACTTTTGAAAAAAATCAAAAGTCCTTTTTCCTTTTTTAACTTGTAAGCGTTTTCATAAGCGAGTAAAATAAAAGAAAAAGGAGATTTGAATATGACACACGAACAAATCGCTGCCTACATGCAGCCCAAGCTCCAACAGGCGTTCGACGACGTCATGGACGACGTGACGCAAGCCAACCGGCTGTCGGTGCTCGCCAAAATTTATCACGAGCTGTATGACACCCCGGAGGAAAAGCTCCAATGGCTCGACGACGAGGAGCTCAAAGAAATGATCCTGACGATTTACTACTCCCTTTCGCGCCAGCGCCACGCCCTGACAAGCGGCGTCGCCAAAGAAGTGAAAAAATACGTCAAATCAAGCTACAAGGACTGGAAACTGCTCGAGGAAATGACGACCGACGGCGACGATTAAAAACAAAGCGAGTCCCCGCGAAAAAGCCGGGATTCGTTTTCTTTTCTGCGCTCATAGAGTATCCGTGCACACAACACGCGCCCTTTCCACTAAAATAAAGACGTACCCATGAGGATACGCCTTGTTTTTCAGGAGTCCAAATTATGCTAAAATATCAATTTATCCATTCCACCCGACATCCGGATTACGCAAATATCCAGTCGTTGTACCGCCATTCCTTTCCCCCCAACGAGCGGAAAGATCTCGTCAAATTGATCGACGACGACCGTTTTGCCAAAGTCGTTTCCTTTCACGACGAAGCGCAATGGGTCGGCTTCGCCTCCTTGCTCATCGTCCGATCCATCGTTCACATCATTTATTTTTGCGTCGAGCCAAAATTAAGAGACAAAGGCTACGGCTCGAGAATCCTGCAAACGATTCAAACCGCCCATCCCGACCAGGCGATTTTAGTCGACATCGAAACGATTCACGAACACATCGACAACCGGGAGCAGCGCGTCCGAAGAAAAGCGTTTTACCTTCGCAACGGCTACCAGGAAACAAACATCCAATACACGTGGCAAAACGAGTCGTATGAAATTTTAAGCGCGCAAAAGACGATCACGCCCGACGACTTCCAGCGGTTTTGGGGTACTTTGTACCAAAACGGTTTCGAAGGCTATTGAGCCAGCCGGTACGTCAGCATCGTCGGCCGCCCCGACCACGGATCTGGCACAAGATAGGCGTCCAGGCCAAACACGTCCCGCATCATCTTTTCGGTCATGACGGATCGCACATCCCCTTCAAACAAAATGCGCCCATCTTTCATCGCCACCATAAAGTCGCTAAACCGGGCCGCCAAATTCAAATCGTGAATGACAAGAACGATCGTCTTGCCCGCAGTTTCATTGAGTTTTCGCAGCAGCTCCAAAATTTCCAGCTGATGCGCCATATCCAAATACGTCGTCGGCTCGTCGAGCAAAATGAGCGGCGTGTCCTGCGCCAGCGCCATCGCGATCCAGGCCCGCTGACGCTGTCCGCCCGACAACGTCGCGATATCCCGCTCGCGTAAATCGTAGACCCCCGTGTTTTTCATCGCCTCGTCGATCAAGGCGTGATCGGTCGAATCCAGCGCCCCGAATCCTTTTTGATACGGATAGCGCCCGTAAGACACAAGTTCTTCCACGCTCAAGCCGGCCGGCGCCTGCGGGGCTTGCGGCAGCAGGGCCATTTGCTTCGCCACTTCCTTTGTCGGCGTTTGAAAGATGTTCTTTCCTTCCAGCAGCACTTCGCCGCTTTCAATCGAAAGAACGCGGGCGAGCGCTTTCAGCAAAGTCGATTTTCCGCAGCCGTTGGGACCAATCAGCGCCGTGATTTTGCCGCGGGGAATTTTCACATCCAGCCCGGGCACGACGATTTTGCCATCGTAGCCGATTTTCAGCCCTTTTCCTTCCAAAATCGTTTTCTCTTTGTTTTCCATTACTTCTCCTTTACTAGCAAATACAAGAAATACGGAGCCCCAAGCACCGTCGCCACGATGCCGACCGGAATCTCGTTGGGCAGCAGCAATGTGCGCGAAACAATGTCCGCGCCCGTCAGTAGCACGCCACCCAGCAACACGCTTCCAATCACGAGCACCCGATGATTGACACCCACGAGTTTGCGTGCCAGGTGAGGACAAATCAAACCGACAAAACTCAAGCCGCCGCCGACCGCGCAGCAAAGCGAGGACAAGGCGATGGCCGCCAGCAAAAACTTTTTCGTCTGCCTCTTGACATCCACGCCCAGCGCCGTCGCCGGAATTTCGCCCAAATCAAAGAGGTTGAGCGTTTTCGCTCCATAAAACGCCACCCCCAGCAGCGGAACAAACCCGACCGCGAGCAGCGCGGCGTTTCCCCAGCTCGCGCCCCAAATGTTGCCGGCCAGCCAGTTTTGCACAAACGCATAGTCCTGATCGGGCAGCCGCAGCATCAGCATCGTCGTCAAAGAGGAAAGCGCCAGCGAAATCGCCACGCCCATGAGCAGCAGCCGCTTCGGATGCATCTTCTGACGGACAAGCGCCAGCCGGTATTCGAGTCCAAACACGCCTAGCGCGCCGGCAAACGATAAAACCGGCAGCCAAAACGAGAAACGATCCACGCTTTGTTTAAAAAAAACGAAAAACACCGCCAGCAGCAGACCCGATCCCGCGTTCATCCCCAGCAGCCCCGGGTCGGCCATCTCGTTGCGGGTCACCGACTGCATGAGCATCCCCGACACCGACAACCCGACGCCCACAAGCAAAGACACGACGATTCGCGGCATCCGCAACTCTAAAAACGTATACGTCAGCGCCCGGCTCGCCCGGCCGCTCAAAATCTCCCCGATTTGCGTCAGCGAAATGTTCGCGTAGCCGGACTGCAAGTCGACCACGACCAATCCAAGCAGCGCCACCAGCAGTCCAAGCAGCACGACGCGCTGTCTTCTCTTTTGTTTTTTACTCAAAACCGCGTCCTCCTTTGCGCGCCAGCGCCACGAACACCGGCACGCCGATGATCGCGAAAATCAAGCCAACCGGCGTTTCGGATGGCGCGTTGACTACCCGGGAAATCAAATCCGCCACGACCATAAACAGCGCCCCCGTCACCATGGAAGCCGGAATGAGCGTTTCATAGCTCGGCCCGATCCAAAACCGCGCGATGTACGGAACGAGCAAACCGACAAACGCGATCGGTCCCGCCAGCGCCACCGAGCAAGCCGCCATGAGCAGCACGGCCGCCAGACATTGAAGCGTCGCCCGTTTGACTGGCACCCCCAGGCCTTGCGCGACCTCTTCGCCAAGCGAGAGCACCGCCACTTTTTTCGCCAGCAGCAAACCCCACACGAGGCCCGCCAGCAAGATCGGCCCCACGATTTTCAGCTGTTCCATCCGAATGCCGGCCACGCCGCCAGCGCTCCAAAACGCCAAGTCCTGTCCCGTATTCGTAAACAAGGAAATGGCCTGGGCCAGCGACGTGAACAACATGCTGACAGCCAGACCCGCCAGCACGAGCCGGCCGGTATCGAACGGACGGCGGCCGACCCGCATGGAGCCAAACACAAGCAAAGCCGCCACTGTGGCGCCCGCCATCGAAGCCAGGACGCTCCATCCAAAATCCATCGTGGAAAACACGCCAAGGCAAAGCGCCAGCGCGAACGACGCGCCAGCGTTGATGCCAAGCAAGCCACAGTCCGCCAGCGGATTGCGTGTGACCCCTTGCATCATCGCCCCCGCGCAAGCCAGGGCGGCGCCCACAAGCAAATCGCCAATCGTGCGTGGAATGCGCAGCTCTAAAACCGCCAAATGCGCGTGGCTCGTTCCATCGGGCGAAACGAGCGCCTGAAGCACTTCCAAAACCGGGATTTTCGTGCTCCCTAAAAAAACAGAAAGAATCGCGGCGAAAACCACCGCGATACAAATCACAATCATATAAAAGGCGGGCTTGATTTTAACCGTCTTTCTCATTCCTGCACCTCTTTGCCCGTTAAAAACGCGTACAGCTCATCGAGCTGGCCGTTGAGCGAGATCGGATCCCGATGCATGAACGCCACTTGCCGATACGGAAGCACCCGCTTTGCCTGTACGGCCGGCAAGTTGTTCCAAATCGCCGAATCCGTGACAAAATCCGGATCCGTGTCCGAAAGGACGCCGTATAAAATATAGTCCCCGGTATAGTCCGGCAGCGCTTCAAGCGAAACGACTTGGTACGCTTCGTCCCCATCGACCATTTCCTTTTGCACGGTTTCCGGCGCTTTCAGTCCCCACAAATCGTAAAGAATCGTTCCGCCCCGGGCGAAATGACTGCCCATGGAGTAAATTTGCTGCGGCCACACTTCCACGATCGAAACGGTTTTGTCGCCAACCGCCTGCTGGACTTCCGGCTTGGTTTTTTCCACTTTCTCGTGGAATTTCCGCAAATATTCGTCCGCTTCCTTTTCTTTGCCAACAAGTTGCGCGATATAGCGAAACAGCTGCTCGTCGCTGCGCTTTCCGTCCTCGATGTACACCGTCGGTGCGATTTTCGAGTATTTCTCGTAATCCGCTTCGGTAATCGTCACGATCAAATCCGGCTCAGCGGCCGCGATCATTTCCTGCGCGGTTTCCGCGCTGGTGATATTCATCGGTTCAATGCCTTCGACTTGATCCGCCAAATACGGATTGTCCAGCGCGTACGGCGAGGCGATGACCGGCTTGGTGTCCACCGCCAGAAACTCGCCCAAATAGTAATCGGAAACGATTCGCTGCGGATGGGCCGGGATCTCGACCTCCCCCTTGTCCGTTTGCACGACTTTCGTTTCTTCGGCGGCGGATTCGTCCGCCGGACGACTCGCGCACCCGCTCATATAAGCGATAGAGAAAACCGCCGCCAGGGCGATTCCTATCTTTTTTATTTTCTTCAATGCTCGCATGTGTTTCTCCTTCGTCAATCGTTAGTTTAAACTAACTAGTGGTATGATCCTACCATCCTTCCTCTGGCTTGTCAACGAAAAACATCATACATTTCCTAGCACAACCTTGTCGAGATGCCGAAGGGCCACCGCTTGAAGCGCTTGCAGCGTTTCGATGGACGTCGCGGGCGTTTCCTCTTTCCATCGTGGAAAGTATCGGGTCAAATGCAGCGGAATCGACGGAGAAATCGACGCCACAAAGCTGGAGAGCGCCTCCATTTCCTCCAAGCTGTCGTTTTTTCCCGGCACGACAAGCGTCGTCAGCTCGACGTGCGCATCCGTCGCCGCCCGTTCAATGAATCGTTTGACGGTTTCCAGATTCCCGGACACATAGTCGTAGTACGCGTTGGAAAAGCCTTTCAAGTCGATGTTAAACGCGTCGACATACGGCAGCACCTTTTCCAAAACAGGAAGCGTCACGCTACCGTTGGTCACGACGACGACCTGCAAGCCTCTCGCCTTGGCCAGCCGGCCGGTATCGCGGATAAACTCCCACGAAAGCATTGGCTCGTTGTATGTGAAGGCGATGCCGATGTTGCCGCGCGGAACGAGGGAAACCGCTTTTTCCACAAGTTGTTCGGGTGTCACCCAGGCGCAGGATCCATCGAGATCGCGTTGCGCGATTGCGTGGTTTTGACAAAACGGACACGCCAGATTGCATCCGTAGCTGCCGACCGACAAAATCATCGAGCCGGGATGGAAAAACGCCAGTGGCTTTTTCTCGATCGGATCCAGCGCGAGCGCGCTGATCTTCCCGTAGTTGCGGTCGACGATCACATCCCCGACGCGCTGCCGCGCCTTGCACCAGCCAATCTGTCCTTCGGCAAGCGCGCAATGGCGAAAACATGTCTCGCATTTCATATGTGGCGCTCCACCTCAAAGCGTTCGAGCACGCAATCCGGCTCGTTTGGATCGAGTCCCGCTTTTTGTTTCGCGATGGAAAGCTGCATCTCCACGGTGTCCACGCCTTCCAGATCCGGCAGCAGCAGCCCGCGCTTGTTTCCTTTCGTCACGATGACACCGTACCGCTTGGAATCGAGCGAATCGGAGGAGTCGATTCGAGACGCCGGACCGAGGACGTCAACATGGATCTCAAGCGATTCGAGCTCCCAGGGCTGTATCGCTGGAAAACGCGGATCGCGGGTGGCCGCGGCGATGGCGTTGCTCACGATTTCGCTGGCGACGCACTCGCGCGTCGGACTCGTCGTGCCGATGCAGCCGCGCAGCCGGCCGTTTTCATGGATGGATACGAAGACCCCGGCGCGCTCCTTCAACAGTTTTTCGGGCAAATCCATGGAAGGCAGTGTCAACTCGTTCTTTTCGATTTCGTTGTTGATGGTGGTCCGCGCCAGCTTTACGTAGTCGTCCTCCCGGGCGACGCGAGCTTCGTAGTCTGCCCGCGCCTGCGCGTTGGCGGTTATTAAAAAGTGCCGAAGCGGATCCAAGCCAAGCGGGGCGTAAGACACGACGCCATAGCCGACGCCAAACGGCGCCGCGTGCGCTCCCTCGCTTGCCATGACGGCGAGTCCGTCCAGCGCGCCGGCCAGCACGCAAAACGATTTCTGCCCGCAAACCATCGCCTCGTCGGAATCGCGTTCGGGAATCGAAAGCAGGGCGAGAAAATTGCCGGTTTTTAAGACGCGCATCATATTCTCGTCGTAAACGGGACCGCACGCTTTAAAGCCATAGGCGCCGTCCTCCTTTTGGCAGTGGCTCAAATCGCCCGATCCCACAATAGCGACGCGTCGACCCAGCTTCGCGGCCGCGCGTTGAACGATCGAACCCAGCTGATAATGCAGGCGGGCGTTGACGCCGCCAATGCCGATCCGGATGAACCGGGTCGACGCCGGCAAGTCTTTCAAAAAATAGAGCGGCACCATCGTGCCGTGGTCGAGCAGGCCGTCCTGCTTGCCTAGCGTGCCGGCGGGCATATCCTCCTGAAGGCACATCGCGCTGATTTCCTCAATGAGTTCGGTATCGTAGCGGATTTGAAAGCGGTCGATGGAATCGCCAAAAGCGTGCAAATCGCCGACGCCTTCCTTCCCGCTGGAAATTTGAATGTAGTCGAAGTAGCTTGGCGCGTGCGGCGAAACAATGACCACGGTTTCCGGTTGGGAGGCGATCAGTTTTTGCGCGGCCGCCCGGTACGCGTCGAGGATGGGCTGCGCCTGGGCTTCCCGTCCTTGTCCAATGTTGGGCAAAAAGATAGGCGGATGGGGCACGACCATCGCGTTTGTGATTGGATGCATACAACATCATCTCCTTTTTCTTGATTATATCGAAACGATCCGACGACGTAAAAAGAAACACCACATACGAAAAAAGGTTCAAGGCGTCCCTCAAACCTGTTTATAGTCAAAATCCGGAATCTCGCGCCAGCGAGCCTTCCTTTGAAATGGATCAAAAAAACATTCGTTTCACGAGTCAAATTTTGGATTTGCTGGAAAAAAGGTTTCATGTCGACCTCAACCGGGAAGAAGTCAAGGAATTGTTTTTGCGCCATTTGCACAATTTGAACATTCGCGCGCAAACAGGCGGATTCATCAAAAAACCGATGAAAGAAAGTATCCGGCAAATCAGCCCGACCATTTATGAAATGGCGATCGTCATGGCCGTCGAATACAAAAAAAACTTTCAAGTCCTGCTGCCGGAAGACGAAATCGCCTTTTTCGCGATCCACATCTCCTCCTGGATCGACCAGTCGAACGCGCTCAACCAAAAACTGAAAACCTTGCTCGTCTGTCCGGCGTATTTGAACTTCCAGTCCGATTTGCTGCAAACGCTCTCTACGCGATTCGCCGACGAGCTTTACATTCCGCACGTCGCTTCCTCGGAACAAAGCGGCATGGACGACGGCTACGACCTTGTCGTTTCTACGATTCCACTCTCGACCGTTTCGAGCCAAAAAGTCATATCGCTTTCGCCGATCTGGACACCATACACCCAGCAGGCGCTCAGCAAAAAAATCTTAAAAATCAAAGAGCGGAAAAAAGGGGAAATGATTCGAAACCATTTTTTCGAATATTTCCAGGAACCGTTCTTTTCCGTCGTCCGCAAAACGAGCAAAGAGGCGCTGCTTCATCAAATGTGCGCCCGATTCAACGAAAAGGAAATCGTCGCGTCGGATTTCGAAAAAAGCGTACTCGAACGCGAAAAGGCGTGTTCCACCGCGTTTGGCGGCTTCGCCATCCCGCACCCACTCGTTTCCTCGGCCCGGGAAACAAAGGTCAGCGTCGCCTTGTGCCCGGAAGGGGTCTTATGGAACAACGAGCAAAAAGTGTACGCCGTCTTTCTGCTCGCCATCAACGAAGTCGACAAACGCGTCTTCCTGAACGTGTACGAACCGCTTGTCAGCTTGCTTTCCGACGAGGAGTTCATGACCCGCCTGTCCGCGCAAACGGATTTTCACGCTTTCTCGAGCCTGCTCATCCACAAAATCAAATAGCGCCACACAAAAAAACGCAACCTCCATCAAGATTGCGTTTCTTTGTTTTATCGTGTCGTTTCGTAGCTCCAGTTTTTGATCCAGCATTCCTTGAACGCGCAAATCTTGTCCGCCAGCGTGATCAGCCACCCTTCGCGGTGTTTTGGCGGTTTGATCGTCAGCGGAAACATATGCTTCAGGATCGCGTCCTGCTCCCGTTCGCAAAGGCCAAAATCCCGATGCGCGTTGTCACAGGCGAAGCGGGGATGCTTAAACCCGTGAAACTTATGCCACGCCTCGTCGTCATGCCAGTCGTATAAATAATAATCGTGCAGCAGCGCAGCGCGAATCAGCTTGTCCTCGTCCACTTTCACTTTCAGGGAATGCGCGATTTTCAGCGCTGTATAAGCGACATGGCGCACATGCTCATGCACGCTCACATGTTTATGGTGCGGATAATTGTGCTGTTGAAAAAAGCGGCCGTTTTGTTCAAAATGCTCGACATGGGCCTGGATTTTTTTCTGAAACTCTTCTTTTTTCCTCATTTTCATGCCGTTATTATAGGCGATAACTTCGCATAATGCAAATTATTTAAGGGAATATAAACCATTTTGATGTCACATCCTCGTTTTTTTCCTCTCTTTTTCAAAATCCGCTTTTTCGCCCTCCCGCAAAATGGTATCATGAAAAACAGGACAAAAAAGTCCTCTCTCTAGAGCAGAAAGGTTTTTTCAATGATACACCAGTCAAACTTTCCGCCGTCGATTGGCCAGGCGCTTGCCGCGCTTGCCGAATTTTTGACGGTCCATTCTATATCCTGGGAGTCCGCGATGCAGTCGCGCGACCAAATCGCCTCCCCGTCGCCAGAGCGCCAAGCCTTGTTTTCGCTCGCGTTTTCATTTATCGCGTTCGCCCGATGGCTACCCGACGCTCTTCTTGTTTTCAAAAACGACGAACAAAAAGAAATCGTGTACGCCAATCCAGCGCTCGTCCAGCTCTTTGAATGCGCGAGCCTCGACGAATGGCTGGCGTACGTCAACCGGTCGTTTTCCGAAATCGCTGCGTTCGAAGACCGCGCCCGGATCCGAAACGAGGTCATCCGCCCATCCGCGTCTTCCACACCCCTTACCTACCGCATCCGGCCGGTAAGCCAAAGCGTTCGATGGGTCGAAGAGCGCCGCTCCGATCTTTTTGAGCCGGGCCGCGACGCGTTGGTTTGCGTCACGCTCGCTGACATCACCGAACGCGTCGAACGCGAGCAAAAACAAATCCGGCAAATCGAGCGCCTCGAAGCGAGGCTGCGCCGCGTTCATCAGGCGCAAACCATGCACGCCGAAGTCATCGAAACGCTCTCCGAACGTTACGACTCGATTTTATACGCCGACCTGGAACGCCAAACCATTTACGGCTTTCGCGTCAGCGACCGGATGGGCGCCCTGCTGCCCAAAGGCGCCAGCGCAAAGTACGACGCCCTGTTTCGCGACTACGCCAGAGAGTGGATCCTTCCTCAGGACCAGGCCGCGTTTCTCGCGCAAACCGCGCCGGAATCCATTCGCGCCGCTCTAGCCGGCAAGCCCGAACTCACGCTGACCTACCAGGTCGCCATCCACGAACCCCCTCTGGCGATGCGGTTGCGCGTCGTCAACAGCGTGCCGGGCGCCAAAACAGTGGAACGCGTCGTGATCCATCTCCATCCGGTCGAAAACGAGCGACGCCAAAACGACATTCTCGTCGACGCGCTCGAAACCGCCCGCCGCGCCAACCGGGTCAAAGAAGCGTTTTTATCCAACGCTTCCCGCCATTTGAATGGCGTCCTGGATTCCGGCCAACCGGCCTCGTCCCCGGACCCGCTATCCAAAGCGTCGATCCGGCTGCTCGTCGTGGAGGACAACGAAATCAACCGGGAAATCGAAACGGAAATCTTGCAGGACATGGGATTTCAAGTCGAGGAAGCGGAAAACGGCTTGCAGGCGCTCGGCCGCCTCGTGGCCGATCCAAACGGCTTCGATCTTGTCGTGACCGATATTCAAATGCCGCACATGAACGGCTGGCAGCTCGCCAAGGCGATGCGCGACAACCCCGCGATGCGCCACATTCCGCTAATCGCCTTGTCCGCCAACTCGCTGGAAGCCGACAAACAAGCCTCGCGCCAGGCCGGCATCGACATCCATCTCGACAAACCAATCGACCCGGACATTCTCGAGCAAGCCATCCACCACTGTCTCGTTTCCTGACGACAAAAAAGCGTATCCCGTCCACGATACGCTTTTTCTTTTATAACGTTTGCTTCGTCCGCCCGATGATATCGTCCTGCGTCTTTTTCGACAGCACGTTGAAAAACGCGCTGTATCCCGCCACGCGGACAATAAGATCCCGATGCTTTTCCGGATGGGCCTGCGCGTCCAGCAGCGTCGCCTTCGAAACAATGTTGTATTGCACATGGTAGCCATGCAGGCGGTTGAAAAACAGCCGTCGGGCCGTTTGTCAAAGACACGGCGAGCCACTTTCTTGTGGACAAGTTTTTTATCGGCGTCGACGGCTACGACGACAAGGCGGGGGTTCACGAACAAAGACCAGATACGCCCGCCAACCAGGCAAACGAGCTGATTGTCGTTACGGAAAGTGAAAAGTTTTCCCCTGTAAAACCTTTTTACTGCACGAACGAGTCGACTTGAGTCGATAAAGCTCTCGACTCATAAATTTTTGAGTCGAGGAAGCTCTCGTTGCACACCAACTCGATTCGATATACAATATCAAAAAGAGGTGATCACAATGCGCGAAAGCAGGAATCTGGAATTGAAAGAAACCGTCGATACAAATTCATTTTTAAAAACAATATCAGCTTACGCAAATTTTGGCGATGGAAAAATCATTTTTGGGATCCGTGACGATGGCACGGTTCCGGGAATCGAGCATCCGGTTGACGCCTGTTTGCGTTTGGAAAACAAAATCAACGATGCGATCAAGCCGCTCCCTTCCTACACTTTAGATATAAACGAAGATCAAACCATAACCCTGAACATCTTGAAAGGTCCTTACACCCCTTATTTTTATAAAGGAAAAACGTATAAAAGAAACGATTCGGCAACGATCGAAGTGGATCGTCTTGAGCTAAACCGCCTGATTCTGGAAGGTTCGAATCAAACCTACGAAGAACAGCCTTCATCTATACAAGATTTGACTTTCTCTCAACTTGGAAAAGAATTTTTTCAAAAGAAAGGCGTCGAAACGATAACACCGGACATTTTGAAAACATTAGGGTTGATGGATAAAAACACCTATAATCACGCCGCGGCTCTTGTCGCGGATGAAAACCGGTTTCCAGGCGTGGATCTCGTACGATACGGGCGGAATATCAACGAACTCATGGAACGTCAAACCTATGATCATATGTCCGTTTTCTGTATGTACCATCAAGCGATGGAAATGTACCGGAAATATTATTGTTATGAAAAAATCGAAGGGAGCCAACGCGTCCAAAAAGAAATGATTCCAAAGGAAGCGTTTCGCGAAGCGCTCGCAAACGCCTTGGTCCATCGGACATGGGACATCCAAACAAGAATCAGGATTTCGATGGATCAAGACAAAATAGAAATCACGTCGCCTGGCGGATTGCCGGCCGGCATCAGCGAAGCGGAATATCTGGATGGACAAATCAGTTTTTTGCGAAATCCAATTTTAGGAAATATCTTTTTCAGACTCGCGTACATTGAAATGTTTGGCTCCGGAATCAAAAGGGTCAAGAAAGCCTATGACCCCTATCAAGCCAGTCCGGAATTTAAAATCTACGACAATTCCATCACCGTTGTTCTTCCCGTGTCGGATACGGTCATCGAGACTTCAGCCGATGAAAAGACGATATTAAGCAACTTGTCTTCTTCGACTTTGTTGTCGAGAGCGCAGCTGGAAGAGCGGACCGGCTTCAGCAAAGCGAAAACCGTTCGCCTTCTGCATTCGTTGTCCTCTAAAGGATTGATTCAAAAAAACGGTTCCGGCATGAATACAAAATACAGGATCTTCAAAAAATAAAGACCGCCAAATCAAAATCCATGCCCTATAAAAAAGATTCCCGAAAATTGTCTTCCGGGAATCTTTTTCCTTTAAGCCGGCACCACTTTCGTGTTGGCCAAATAGTCGTGCAAAGCGCGGTGACTGAGCGTGACAGCGACCAGCAGCGCGGACAGGACGATCAAAATCGACCCCGCCATTTGCCACCAGGAATCCACATTGTAGGAAAGCGCCAAAGTAGCCATTTGCCGAAAATAACCACCCACCACAACCGCACCGCTTTCCACAATCATCAAACCAATACACTGGCGAACGAACAAAGATCGCAAACAGACACGGCTTCCATCTTTATTCACGATTTTAATTTTCATGATTTTCTTGCCCAACGTCTGGCCCTCGTACTTTTTATACGGAATATAAACAAAATAAACAATGGCTGCCACAATACATAGAAAACCGCCAAGATAAGACCAGAACGGGCTGTACCCCAGTGCCGGAAACACATAGAGATCCGTAAACACATCGCTGCGCCGTGTAATCAATCCATAAAGAAGAACGGCCGGAAAAGCGCAAACCACGCCACCAACCACCCAGTCAATCAAATACGCGTACAAACGCGCGGTCGTGTTCACTTTGTTGGGCGTCTGGTCGACCCAGCTAAACAGTTTTTTCATCCGCGTTCTCCTTTCGTTTCGCGTCGTACAAAGAATCCATCGCGATTTTCACCCGTCGCAACCCTTCTTCCAGCTTGGTCCGCGGGCATCCGCAATTCAACCGTAAATACCCTTTGCCATTCTTTCCATACACTTCGCCATTCATAACCGCCACGTTTCCAACCTTTACCAGCGCTTCCTGCATCTCTTTTGCCCCAAACGGCACATTGGAAACGTCGATCCAGGCCAAATAAGTCGCCTGAGGAATTGCAAACTGAAAATCCGGGAGCTGACTCGCAAGGAAATCGTGGACAAATTTCATATTTTCGAACACGTACGCCGACAACTGGTCAATGTAGTCGTCACATTCGTTATATCCGGTCATGATCGCATGCATGCCGAAAATACTGGCGGAATTTAGAAAATCCATCGTGCGCGTCTGATGCAAAAACGCGTTTCGAATGGCTTCATCCGGAATCATAACGTAAGATCCAATCAACCCGGGCACATTGAAAATTTTCGAAGCGGCCGAGGCGGTATACAATCCGTCATATTCGCCGATATATCGCAGCAAAGGAATCGGCGCCTCCCCCTGCAAATGGATGTCCATATGAATTTCATCCGAAATGATTTTGACGCGGTGCTTTTTACACAAACGCACGATTTGATCCATTTCCTCTTTCGTCCAAACCCGGCCTGTCGGATTGTGTGGCGAGCAAAGCAAAAGAATCGAAGCGCTCTCCAGTTCTTTATCCAGCCGTTCAAAATCAATCGACCATCCTTCTTCCGCGTTGAGCGAATGGCCAATCAGCTTCCGGTGATTTTGTTCAATCACATTCATAAAAGCGTCATACATCGGATCGAACGTCAAGACGCCGTCTCCTTCCTCGCTTAAAAGCCGAATCAGCAAGCTGACCGAATACATGACGGATGGACTGTATAAAATCCATTCCTTTTGAATTGGCGTGTTGAATCTTCGACCGTAATGCCCGGCAATACTGTTCTTAAAATCCGCATGGTTCCAGCGCGTGTACCCATAAATTTCATGCGCGGCCACTTCTTTTATCTTTTCAGTAATCGGAACCGGAATCTTAAAATCCGTATCCGAAATCGTAAAGGGCAGCAAGTCTTTTTCCCCAAAGCGATCTTGTACATAATCCCATTGCGTACAATACGTTCCTTTCCGATTGATTACTTCATTAAAATCATAGTTCATGTGTTTCCTCCTGCAAAATGCACATCTCTTTCGGAGTACGATTCAAGGCCACGCCTTTCCCGTCGCGAATCAGGACATCGTCCTCAATGCGGACACCCCCGACGCCCGGCACATAAATGCCGGGTTCGCAGGACATCAGCATGCCTTCTTTCAAAACGGTATCCGATTTTGGATTCAGCCGCGGCAGCTCGCTGCCATCCCCGATTCCGATTCCATGCCCGAGCCCATGACCGAAATACGCGCCATATCCGGCGTCCGTAATGATTTTCCGGGCCACCGCGTCTATTTCCTGTCCAGTCTTTCCTTCTTCTATCGCGGCCAGCGCCGTGGTCTGCGCGACCAGAACCGTATGATAAATTTTTTTCATTTCTGAAGACGGTTCCCCGATAAAGAGCATCCGTGTCATATCCGACTGATAGTTGTTGTATTGGATTCCAAAATCAATCAGGATCGGCTCATGGGGCCTGATCTTGCGATTCGTCGGCCGGCCATGCGGCAGGGCGGTCCGCTCTCCGGACGACACAATGGTGTCGAACGCCATCTGCTGGGCGCCACTGGCGATCGCGTAGTATTGCAGCCAGGCGGAAACCTCATTCTCCGTCATCCCTGCCTTGATTTTCGCTTTGACTTGTTCAAAAATCCAATCGGTTCGATCGACAGCTTCCTGAATGCGCCGGATTTCCTCTTCGTCCTTGACAATTCGCATTTGTCCGAGTTCCTCATCCAGTAAAATCACATCTAACCCTTTTTCTTTGAAATCTTTATATGCACTGACAGAGGTTTCGCTGTTTTCCACGGCCAGGCAATGCCAGTCGTTTTCTTTCATGATCCGGCTTATTTCCTCTTTTATATTTTCGGTTAGAATAATTTCCAAATCCCGTTCCTTTTGTCTTGCTTCTTCCACATACCGGCCATCCAGCAGCAAATAACCTTTCTCTTTCGCAATCAGGATTTGACAACCGCTCCCGGTCATCGTATCCAAATATTTTTTCATCGTCTTGCTTTTGAGATAAATTGCGTCGGCGCGGTGCCTTCCTAACTCTTTTCGAATGTTTTCAATATGTTTCGCCATTGTCCCTCCAAAGAAAGGGCAAGAAAATCCTGCCCTTTGAAATCATTAGAAATCAAGATGTAAATCATCCAGTAGAGCCTGATCTTCGGCACTGAAAATATCTTGTTTTTCCTCTTTTTCTTTTTCCGCCAGCAGTTCACGATTCTCATAAATTTTAAAGAACGGATACCATATCAAGATGGACAGAACTAGCTGGATTCCGTTTGCAACCAAAGACATGTAGTCAAAGTTCGTCAAATATCCTTCCAGGAAAACGCCAACATATGGTGGCGTGAAAGTGGAACACTTTAGCCAGCCAAAGTACATCATCCAGTACGGAATAGAGCCGATAATTCCACCACAGATTACATATGGGATCGCGAAAATCGGGTTCAATACGACCGGCGCGCCAAACAAGATTGGCTCATTGATTCCAAACAACGCCGGAATCAGCGAGATGCGGCCAACCTGTTTCATTGCTTTTGCCTTGGACAGCAAGCACCAGAACACAAGACCAAACGTCACGCCGGTGCCTGTAAAGTTTCCGAATGCCGATTCCGGTCCAGGAGCGAAAAAGTGGATCGCTTCGCCGCCGGCTTTGACCATTTCGATATTTTCAGCAAGAAACTGCGTTGAAATCGGGCTCGTAATCGGTGAAAGCACCGATGGATGAATACCACAGAAGAACAGCAGACATCGCAAAATCTGCAAGAACGTAACCGCAAACGGGTTGTCCATGGAGCCGACCAAAGGCGCGAACAAATTCGTGAAAACCAGAGGCGGCAGCGTGTTCAGCACATTGACGCACACAACTCGGATGATCAGGAAGAAACCAATAATGATTACACTAATCGGAATCATTTCAAAAGAGCGGGATACGAAATCCGGCACCGACTCCGGCATCTTAATCGTAAAGTTTTTCTTCTTGCACCAGCGGAACAATTCCACTGCGATAATGGAAGCAAACATCGCCGCGAACAAGCCTTTCGGCCCCAGATAAGTGGATTTGATTCCACCGTCTTCTCCATAGTCAACACCCATCATCAAGAAAGCGATAATCGCCATGCAGAGAACGCCGGGAATGTCCAGTTTGTAATGTTTTCCTAAATGGTAGGCGATAACCGCCGTCACATAAAGCGAGAGAAGCGCCATTCCTACATTGTAAGGAATGTAGATAATGTCCAGATTGGTCGTGATCCACTGGGATATTGGATTGTTGGGACCGATCATGTTCGGAATCGCTTCCGGAATCAAACAGAAACTACCGATCAAAAGAATCGGAGTCATCGCGACCATCGCTTTTTTGATCGCGCTCAAATAACGGTTCTGATCCATTTTATTGGCGATTGGCGTCAAATATTTGGACATGAACGTTTCGAATTTATTCATCATAACTTTTATCTTGTCCCTTCACTTTTACGATTTCTTATTTGCTTTTGCCAGATCCGCTTTTCGGCGGGCGATCAGAACCTGCTTCATAACCGTGGCGCCATCCATTTTTCCATACACATCCTGGTCTACGATGATGTGCGGAATTTGATACGGATCAATCATTTCATGAATGTAGTCGATACGGTGTGCGATTTGCGGCCCCACGACAAGCACATCCGTGTCTTCTACTTCGGCCGGCAGCAAATCGACAGGCACAGCCTTGAACGCAAAGTCCTCATCATTCAATTTCGCAGAATTATGAACCGTTTTCTTCATGTTATCCATCAACATAGTGGTAGAAAATCCACCTGCACAGCACAATACAATTTTCATCTTATTTTCCTCCTTTTTCTTTTGCTTCAAAAATCTCAATAAATTCTTCAACCAAATCCCGGGCCAGCTGGCTCGTCATATAGTGATCCTGGGCATGGACCATCAACAGTCCGATTTCCGGTCGCTCCTCCCCGGACATTTCTGCCGTGATGAGTGCGGTCTGTACTTTATGCGCTTCCAGATCTGCCTGTCTCGATTCAGCAAGTAGAGCCCGGGCGCCATCATAATCGCTTTCTTTCACTTTGCGGAGCGCTTCGAAAGCTTTCGCTTTACTGGCACCCGCCGCAGAAATAATCGTTACGATTTGTTGTTCCAATTCAGTCATTTCATACCTCCTGTAAACTGTAGAAACTGTTCGTAGTTCTTTCTTGTTAGTGTAGCGGCGAGTTCGCATACGAACGCGACCGCGTTGTCTATATCGCTCAAACTGGCAATAGATGCCGGTCCATGACAATACCGCAAAGGAATCCCGATAACCAGAGCCGGCTTTCCATTGCCAATCAGATGCGCCTGGGCGCAATCCGTCCCGCCTCCGCTCAGCATGTCCTCCTGAAAGGAAATGTTCGCTTTTCGCGCGGTTTCTTTAGCAAATTGCAGAAGCTTGTCATTGGGCGCCATCGTTTTGTCATAATGCTCGATCATGCATCCTTTATGAAGCTGGCGGTGATTTTTAAAGCTTCGATCCAGCTCCGGGTGGTTGGCCACGTCAATCGCGAATACAATGTCGGGATCTTCCTGAAATACCGCCGTCTTCGCTCCGCGCGTACCGACTTCCTCGCTGCTCGTTGCGCACATGAGGATGTCGTTTTCCAGCCGCCTGTCCTTCAGCTTTTCCAGCACCTTGCTGACGACATAACAGCCAGTACGGTCATCCATCGCTTTTCCCATGATGGTTCCCGTGCCTTCGGGCAACACGCACGTCGTATCAAATGTCACCATATCGCCAATTTCAAGTCCTGCTTTTTCCGCTTGTTCTCTTGTTTCAAATCCTAAATCCACATAAATATCGTCTGGATGGCCCGCCTTGTCCCGCTGGCAGTTCATGATGCCTGGTAATTTTTTTCCTGATCGCGTCGTAATCCGGACTTTTTGCATATCCAGACAGTTGTCCAGCACACCACCTGTCTTTATTAAATAGACAAAACCAAGGTCGGAAATATGCCGTACCCGAAATCCCACTTCATCCATATGCGCGGTAAACATGATTTTCAAAGGATGGGCTCCACACCCTTTTTTCACAAAAATCACGCTTCCGAGATGGTCGCAGCGAATTTCATCACAATGCTCTCGATTGGCTTCCACGAGCAGGTCGCGCACTTCCGTTTCTTTGGACGCGATCGCGTCCGCATTGCTCAATTTGCGTAAAAATGTTTCATTCATGAAACCGTAGCCTCCACTTCTCTAAGAATCAATCGCATTTGTTCAAAAGAACGGGCAGCCGCCATGTGACTGGCGCTTCCTCTGTCCTGCATCAGTTTGTAAAAAAGCTTCGTAATCTCCTCATATTTTCCATATTCATCTTTGCGAAGGGAGATAAGAAAAACAGTGCGAACTTCCTTTCCCTGCTCCATCAAAGGCGTATCGAGTATACAGACGGAAATCACGCTTTTCTTTGCGCAAAGCTTGATTGGATGCGGTAACGCGACGCCATTGAAGAATACGGTGCTCATGTATTTTTCCCGCTCAAGCACGCTGTCTTTGTATTCCGCTTCCACAACATCGTCTTTTATCAACTGATCCGCCATCTCGGAGATAAGTTCTTTGTAGGAACCAGCTTTCCGAACTTGAAAGTATCGCCGGGAAAACAAAGCATCAAATTTACTTGATGTATCCGATAATTGAAAATTTTGTATGCAGTCATAAGATAGAAATTGCCGGATCGCTGCCAGATCTTCCGGTTCCAACAACTCATGAATATAAATAATAGGTATATTAAACTCCCGGTTTAGCGGCATGATCGTGAAAATAATATCGGGATCGAATAACTCGAGTTCATCCATATTCAGAAAGCTGAATGTCTGAATTTTTTGCTGGGGAAAAATCGTTTCCAGCTGCATCTTCAGAAGATAAGCACATCCGCCGCCACTTGAGCAGACGACAGCTACCCGATCAAACCGCATGAGCTTTTCTCTCTTTTCTTTTTCCAGGTGACCTGCAAAATGAGTAGCAATAAAAGCCGCTTCATCCTGGGTCACTGTAATCCCGTACAGTTGTTGAAGCATATTGGAAAATTCGATTGCCACACTGAATACGAGCGGATACCGAATACAGATTTCATGAAGCATCGAATTTTTATACGACACTTTTTGATGGCTTCGGCTTACAAGAAGACAGACATGTTCCGACAGCATTTTTTTGAAATTTTCGTCATCCGTAAATTTTGTGTTGTATCGCGCGTCAATTCCTTTCAAAAATTCTTCGATATGGTTTTCCAGCTGGTCGCTAATATCCAGCGAGGCATCTTTAAGTCGAATATTGCTTCGGACCACATCCACAAACACTTCATATTGCCAGGCCGCGAAATTTAAACCCGCGTTTTTATTGAGCTGTTGAAAAACCGCGTCCGCAATGCGATCGACCGGGGTGTTTTTTACGCGGTATCTTTCTTCCGGCAAACAAAGAAGCGAAGCCTGAAGAGCGATCGCTCCCAGCCAAATATAAATCGTTTTCAGTTCATTGTAGTTGATTTGCTGCCGGCTCTCGGTAATCTGATCAATGAGAAACGGATAGATGGTCCGAAAAACAGGAAGAGATTGCTCCATATAAAGCTTTAACACCGGATTATCCGCTTCCAGCATTTCCGCCAGCATCGTCGTAAATGCGAGATTGTCTTTTTTTAGACGCAAGCCATAATGGCTTTTGATTTCCAGAACCACATCGTATTTGCGGCAAAACGTTTCAACTTCTTTAATGAGCGCTTTGACCGCCGACCGATTGATGTGAAAATGGAAAGCTGTTTCTTCCATAGAAATGTAGTCTTTTTGCACCGCGAGAAAAGCGGTCAAATTTTCAGGTGTGTCTGGAGGAACGGTTGGATGCTGCTGGGCCAGCTGCGCAACAAACCGGTCAAATTTTTCTGAGTCTGTCACTTCCAGCAAATATCCTTTTCCACGGATTGTATGCAGCTTGAACCCGTTTCTCTCCCCGATATTCATGAAATAGGAGAGATCCCCTTGTATTGTCCGTTTGGAAACGTGATACTTTTCCGTAAAATACTTGAGATTCAGACAATCAGCCGTTTCGATAAAATCGCGCATGATTGAATAAAGTCTCATTTTTGCCACCTCCTCATTATGTAAGCGCTTTTTTCTTTCGCTTGACACACTTATCATAAAAATTGGCTCTTGCAAAGTAAACGCAATTTTTTGCATCTTAAAATGCAGTGGTTCTGCAATTTAACTTGTCACGCTCTTTCTTTTCTATTCATCCCGCCTCTCTTATAGTTCCTTTTGAAGGAGTTGAATCAATCATATGAAAAACAATAAAAAAATCGTTCTCGTTGGAACAGGGCTGGTGGGAATGAGCTTTGCCTACAGCTTAGTCGTTCAGGGGAATGTCGATGAACTCGTTTTAATCGACTTGAACAAAGAAAAAGCGATTGGCGAAGCCATGGACTTGCAGCATGCCGGCTGTTTTGCCAAAAAACAAATCCGCATGAAAGCGGGTGACTATGCCGACTGCAAAGGCGCCGATATTGTCGTCATCACTGCCGGCATCATTCAGCGCTCCGATCAGACCCGTCTGGATTTAACGGTCGATAACACAAAAATCGTCCAGTCGGTCACCGAGCAAATCATGGCTTCCGGTTTTGACGGCATCCTGATCGTGGCGACCAATCCGGTTGATTTAATGACAGCGGTCGCGCAGAAAGTGTCCAACCTTCCGACGAACCGGGTCATTGGTACGGGAACCTTGCTGGATACGGCTCGTTTGCGTTTTCGTCTAAGCGAATGTCTCCAGGTTTCTCCTTACAATATTCATGCTTACGTATTTGGCGAACACGGAGATTCGAGCTTTGTGCCATGGTCCCATGCCTGCATTGGAAGCAAGACCATACGGAATGTATTGAAGTCCCGTAAAATCGACGAAGACATGCTGGAAGAAGTCTTTGACGAGGTGCGCAATGCCGGGTACGAAATCGTCAATCGGAAAAAATCGACATATTACGGGATTGGAATGACGCTCAATCGACTTGTCCAAGCCGTTTTAAATGACGAAAACAGCATTCTTACCGTTTCGGCTAAACAAAATGGTGAATATGGTTATACGGGTATTTATAACGGGGTTCCTGCTATCATCGGGGCGAAAGGCGTCATTGAAAAGCTGGAGCTTGAGCTTGAACCCGCCGAGCAGCAGCGGTTTTTGGATAGCTGCCGGTTGTTAGAAAAAATCTGGACGGAAACTGTGAATCCGGTACTTGAGAGTCGTTAATATGAAAGACCTTTATATATTCGGAACGCTTGGCCCGGCCTGCCATGAAGTCGAAACGATTATGGCTTTGTTTCGGGCTGGTGCCACAGGGATGCGGCTGAACTTGTCGCATGGCAATCTGGCGCAACATGCCGACTGGATCGCCAACTTTCATATCGCGGCCAAGCGGTGCGGCGTTTCTCCTCAGCTTCTTATAGATATGCAAGGTCCGGAATTAAGAACCTCCGCTTCTTTATCGCCTTTGCCACTGGAAACAGATCATATCGTGATGACGAACACGCTTGGATTTCCGGATTGTGTGCGACCCTATTTAAAAACTGGTGTCCAAATCCTCGTGGACGATGGCAGGATCCTGCTTGAAACCGTAGATCATGAGAAATCCAAAGTTCTCCGGGGCGGCCTGCTTCTTCCCCGGAAAAGTATCACCATCCAAAATGTGTCGATCCCTTTGCCGGTTTTGACAAAAGAAGACTTCGATAATTTATCGTGCGCGGCGCAATATGGCGTCACCGGCATCATGCAGCCGTTTGTTCGCAGCACAGAAGATTTGATAAAGGTTCGTGCGCAAATGGATGCGTGTGGTCTAAAAAACGCCTGCCTATACGCCAAGATCGAATCAAAAGAAGGAATCGCGATGGCGGAATCCCTGCTTCCGTATTGCGATGAATTGATCATCGCCCGTGGAGATCTTGCCGATTCGGTTGGTCTTGTCCATCTGGCCAGCGCGCAGCACGACTTGGAGAAAATATGTCGCAGGCATGAAAAGCCGTATATGATCGTGACGCAAATGCTGCACTCGATGATGACTTCTCCCATCCCGACACGGGCGAAAATATCCGATATTTACCACGCGGTTTACAATGGGGCGTCCTCGATTATGCTGACGGGGGAAACGGCGTCTGGCTCTTATCCTGTCGAAGCGATGAACTATTTTGCACAAACCGCGTATACTGCTCTGAAAGACCGGGAGGATGGTACCTTTTAATTCGGGCACGTCTTCATGTCGTTTGTTTTACAGCTTTAAAGAAAAAAGGTAAAATCACTTTAAATAAAGCGGTTTTACCTTTTTAAGTTCTTCACGGTTTACGTGATATTTCTACTTTTGCTTCTCGAGCATCCCCTTCGTAATGATAGCCTTTTTATTGTTTTTCCAAACCGGTAAAGACGCCAAACTTGCCGGCTTTCTTTATCCGTGAAGCGATTCCGCCCGCTCCAGGATCAATCGTTTCACGTTTTCTTTTTCTTCTTCGGGCAAAAAAGATTGTTCGCACGCTTCCAAAAAGCGGCCAATATTTTTCAGCATCCGCTCAATCAGTCTTTCAGCTGTTTTCTTTTCAATCCCAATCGAATGCGCGAACTTCAAAAAATCGCCTCGCCTCAAATTTCGCTTTTTTCCATTCAACGTTAAAGCCATTTGATCGAAATCTTTAGACATTATGATGTTAACAGGAAGCTGATCATATACCGGAGAAAGCTGATACACCCCTTCTTTGTTTTGAATCAACGAAAAGTTTTTTAAATGCATATCGGAATTGCCAATGAGAAACGCAAAAACGAGTCGGATAAACAATTCAGTTAAGTCGAATTGATAGAAAGCCGAATATTTTTTTATTGTTTTTGCGCACCGCTCATAAGAACTGTTGTATTTGTCTTCCGTCAAACGTTTCTGAAGCTGGCAAAAATCTTCCATCGCCAGCTTTGTGACTTTTTTCTTTTTCTCCAACCGGTCAATTCGTTTCGTGATATACGCCAACGTCCCATCTTTTAATCGAATCAACCCGAATGGAACGGTAGGAATCTTAGCAATTTGCGCAAGGCGCATTCCCAACTGCTCAAATTCTGGAAGATAGGAAAATTTTCCCGTTTGTGGTTTTAAAATATATCCTGCCGGATAATCTACGATCGTTAACCGCGATCCCTTCTCTTCTTCGATCAAATGCAAAGAAAGCTTTTTTTGAACGCCAGGCACCGTATATCCTTCGCTTACCGTTTTTCGAGCGATTTCCCGCAAGATCGAATCATCTAAATCAAGAACCGGATGCAAAGTCATTCCGAAAAATTTTTTAGTACATTCTGTATGCCATTGTGACTCCATTTCTTCCGGCGCGGGATCGACGATCTCCTTTCCGCAATACAAACATTTCATCTTTCATTCTCCCCCCATATGGATACATTTCCAATGGCATCTTTACAGGCGACAAGCAATACGCCAAAACGATCTTTACGATCGAGCTTCCAGTTTCGAACCGTCACATCATATAGCCAGCCTTCCGGAATCAATCCATCAAAAAAAGGAAATAACACAGACGATTCATAAGGTTCATCATGAAGCGGCAAAGTCAAACTGACGTCCTTCGCATCTTTCATGGCTAAATAGTCTTTTTCATAGGAAAACCGGTATCCGCGATCCGTCTCTTCAATCGTTCCGGCTTTTCGTTCCTCCACCCATACACTTCCTTTTCTCATTCCTCGCTCCGATCCAAATCACCCGGCACCGCTTCCTTGCCAAACATCCGCAGCGCCTTGTTCACCTTATCCATTCGAACCGTTTCCTTTCCCTGTTCCAGCTCACGGACAAACCGCAGTCCCAGTCCGGCCCGCAGCGCGAACTCCTCCTGCGTGATTCCCAGTTTTCTTCGTTCCGTTTTGATATAGTTTCCAATCGTTGTCATGTTTTTATTTTATACCCTTTCGGGTATATATTCAACAAAAATAGCCATTTTATACCTTTTCGGGTATAAAATTGGACATTCAGCACAAATCAACACCCGAACGGGTATACTTTCGGTTATGAATGTCCACTTTCCATCCAGCCGCCAAAAGAAAAAGGGCACTCGCCCTTTTAAGATTTCTGTTTCATACGCTGGGAACGATACCGGTTCATAACCCCCATGAACTCCTGTTTCCTTACCCGGCAAAAGTCCCGTTTTCCAAGGACCCGCAATCCCTCGCTGTCGATTCGCTCTTCCAGCCTGTCCGCGACTTCCTTCAACGTCCTCTTTCCATCAATCAAATGCCGATGCGCGTACAAAACCATCGCGCCCAGCGTCGGCAGCTGTTCCGGATCCACCAGCTGTTCCACCAGACGCACATCCAGCGGTTCCCGGTCCAGCACGATGGCGTCCAGTCCTTGCGATTTGATTTTGACCCGGTCGGATCGCAAAGACGCCAACGGCAGTGGAACACGCGATGTAAAGAAGCGCTCCGGTGCCAGTTTTCGTTCCGGCGAGCACAAATACGGGAACGCCAGCGCCATCTCTTTCGCTCTGGCGGTCACATCCATCGGAATGTAGTGATCCATCTGCAAAACCAAATCGGCCTGCTCGAAAAACGCCCCCGAACTGCCGGCAACCAAAATCGTGCTGACCCCCGCCCGTTCAAACAACTGTGAAATGCGATAGACAAGCGGTGTGATCGGCTCGTGATCCGGATGGACGACTTTTTGCATCAAAGCGTCGCGCACCATGAAGTTGGCCGCGCTTGTGTCTTCGTCAAACAACAAAACTTTCGCGTCCGCCTCCAGCGCCTCGCTCACGCCCGCCGCCTGCGAAGTAGATCCGGACGCGTCCTCGCTCGAAAAGGCGCGTGTCGACTTGTCGCCCGGCAAATCGCGGATAAACGCCTCGATATTGTCGTTCTCGATGCTCCGTCCATCTTCCGCTCTTGACTTCACCGCGCTCTCGTCACACAAGACATATTCCCGTCCGTCATGGGCGATATGGTCATATACGCCCCGCTCCAGCGCCTCCAGCAGCGTGGACTTACCATGGTATCCGCCGCCAATAATCAGCGTAATTCCTTTTTTGATTCCCATTCCCTTGATTGGCTTGCCGTGCGGAACCGGAATTTCCACGCTCAGCGATTCCGGCGAAATAAACGGCACCGCATCCCGCATCGGCGACTGTGAAATACCCGATTTTCTTGGCAAAATGGCCCCATCCGCCACAAACGCCACCAGATCGAGTTTCTTCATCGCTTCCCGCAACGCGTGCTGGTTGTCGGCCAGCGAAATCGCCTCCCGCACCCGTTCCAGATTTTTCATGCTTAAATTTCCCGCGATCAAGTTGTTTAAAATCATTTCAGGCAAATAATTGCACACGATCTTAATCAACTCGTCCGATAAGACCCGCCGTCCGTTGGCCGGAAATCCAATGTGAAACCGAATGGTAATTTCCTTTTCGTCGATATGGCAGGCGCTTCGCTCCATCACTTCCTGCTGCGGCCGACTCACATAAATCACGCCGCTTTTTCCACTTCCGCGGCCTTTGTATGGATCGTTTTTCAACGCCTCGTAAAAAATCCGCAGCAATGTATCCTCCAGCGCGATCCGGCGATGTCGAACCTCCCAGCTCTCCTTTTCAAAAGAGTTTGGAACCCGAACCGACACGTCGCTTGGCGCCGCGAACGGATCGCCCTGCACATGGTCGACGGAAAACACATAGCCATCGCATTGATATTCTCCACGACAATCCTTGTATGCCGGATAACCTCTTCCCTGTATTCTTTCACAAACTTTGATAAAATCCCGTTGTGTCTGCATACTGTCACCTCTCATCAATTATCTTAACGAAAACAGGACAATTAAACTTGTCTAACGCAACCTGACACGTTGTGTAATCCCACTTTTCAGCAATCCATACAATCATTGCGGGTTTTCGCAATCTCGAAATCCTCTTCCGGTTCGCGCGTGATCCGGTATGGAAATCCGGAAACTCCCGTCAGGAATTCTAAAAAAAAGCCCGGTCCTTTTTATACCGGACTTGCGTTGGCTCCCGCGCTAGCGTACAAACACATACACCGAATACGCGACATAAAGCAAGACGAACAACACGCCTTCCTTTTTGGAAATTTTCTCGTTGCGCGACAAGACAAATAAGAGCACCGCCACCAGCAGGACAAGCACACAATCCACCACCGACTGCGCGTTGATCGCGTACGGGGCGATCACCTTGGCGTTGTTGACGAAACCAGGCAGAATGTGTAACAGCTCTTTTTAGCAATCAATACAATAGCTGTGGGGGTTTTGCGATATGAAGTTTTTTTCTTGTAATACCATTCTTTTTTGATAAAATAAAAAGTCTTGACAGGGGACTTTGTCCCCTGATTTATACTCTTAAGAAAAGACAACTATATAGGAAGTCAAGTATAAAATTATGAAATAGTTTGAAATATTATTGCTTGATTTGTTGTCGATTTGATCTTTGAAATTGTAAAAATGTGTACACTAAAAAGAACTATGGGGAAATAGCTTTTTTAAAGATGACTTTGACTTATTTATTATCGTAAAAGGGCTGGATCAAATTCTTTGCCGGTCGTCAAAATATGATAGATTATTCGAAGCAGTTTACGCACGCAGTGGCCTTGAGCACAAAGGTGGGACTTACCTTCTGCTCGCTTCTTTGCATAGTATTGATTGAATACCGGATTGAAGAGGATTACTGTCTGAATCGTTTTATAAAGTGTTGCTCTTAGATACTTTGACCCTTTCTTTTCTAACCTTGTTCGTGCCATACTATAGGTACCCGATTCATATACAAATGGATTGGTTCCTGACAGTTTGATGATTTGTTTGGCACTTTCATATTTGGAGAAATCGCCGATCTCTGCCAGGATAGACATCGCTGATATGTGTGAGATACCAGGGATGGCAAGAATGGGAGAGTTTAGTTGTCGGCTGAACTCTTCTATTTTTTTCTCAACAGCCTCTAGGTTTGAATTGATCTTTTCGATCATCTCCACAGTCTGCCGGATTTCTATTTCCATTGCGAAATTAGAATGACCGATC
>NZ_SRYG01000063.1 GCF_004793885.1 Dubosiella muris | reverse complement strand
GGTACATATGAGAGTATCGTTACCAATCTGGATAAAGACGAATTCACAATAACGGAAATAAAGGAACTGTATCATAGACGCTGGGAAATCGAAACATCCTATCGGGATTTGAAATATGATCTTGACTTGAATACCCTGCATTCAAAAAAGCGAAATCTGATCGAACAGGAGATCTATGCAAGGTTGATCCTATATAACTTCTGTAGAAGGATTACCAACGAGGTGCGAATCAAAGAAAGAAAACGGGAATATGAATACCAATTGAATTATGTCCGCGCCTATCATATGATTCGAGATTATCTAAA
>NZ_SRYG01000062.1 GCF_004793885.1 Dubosiella muris | reverse complement strand
CGGGACGATCTTTGAAAACCTGATAGAAACGAAAGAAACAAAAAATCAATCGTACAAGAACGAGAGAAAAGAAACAAACACGTCGATTTCTTGAGAAACACCTGAAAAGGAAAACGAACAAAAAGAAGAAGAAAATGTCAGCGAAAAGACATTGAAAAAAAAAGAGTCGAATCAAATGGAGAGTTTGATCCTGGCTCAGGATGAACGCTGGCGGCATGCCTAATACATGCAAGTCGAACGAGGGTCCTTCGGGACTCGAGTGGCGAACGGGTGAGTAACACGTAGGGAACCTGCCCGTGCGACCGGGAGAACTTTCGGAAACGGAAGCTGATACCGGATAGGGACAGAGACGGCATCGACTCTGTGTTAAAGGAGCTG
>NZ_SRYG01000061.1 GCF_004793885.1 Dubosiella muris | reverse complement strand
GGCGGATGACCCGGCACTTGTCACAGATTGGTTTTACAGATGGTCTTACTTTCATAATTTATGCGTCTCCTTATTTTCGTCTAAATGTAATACGCCCACGTGTTAGATCATACGGTGAGATTTCCACGGTGACACGATCACCTGGTAAAATGCGAATGTGATGCATACGGATTTTACCAGAAACGTGAGCTAAAATCTCGTGTCCGTTTTCTAATTTCACCTTAAAAGCGGCATTCGGTAAAGTATCTACAACGATTCCGTCGATTTCGATCATATCTTGTTTTGACATGGATTGTACACGCCTCCTTACTATACTAAAAATGAAATGATTCGGGCATAAATAGCCATCTATCATTTTAACAAATGAAAAAAGGTTTGACAACTATATCGCCAAACTCCTCCCTGGATCCTACAATTTCACAAAATAAAAAAACCTCGCCAGCGGCAAGGTGGTCGTTCGATCTCTCAAAACCAGAA
>NZ_SRYG01000060.1 GCF_004793885.1 Dubosiella muris | reverse complement strand
ATATGGCTTTTCTTCCTTGATAGCGATCAACGATCTGACGAAAAGCGCCATTTTCATCCATTACAGCCTGACCTTGGATAATGACATCTTCGTAGGTATGTTCCAACAGATCGTAGCTCGTATTGATATGGAAAGCAGAAAATGGAATGTTTGATTGATTGCCATTCATTATCGTCGTTTTTTCATCTTTGAATTCGTTACGGATAGGAAGAACGGTTCCATCCACAGCGATCAAGCGAAACCCCTTGAGTAGAGGAACGATATGGGTGTTTCGATTGAAAGAATCGAAAAGAGAGCGAAAAGCGTCGGGACGGATCTTGTCTCTAGCCTGTATAAAAGAAGAAGCTGTTGGTGTATCGAGATGATATCCGAAGAGTTTATAAATTTCATCTTTCAAGGAACCAGCTTCAAGAAGAATGACATTGAGTAAAGTATTACCAAAAAGATGTTTCCGTTTCCGGGTAAAATGTTTCATGGGATCAACGACAAAAAGAGAGCGGGAGCGATCCATAGTTTTGAT
>NZ_SRYG01000005.1 GCF_004793885.1 Dubosiella muris | reverse complement strand
AAAAAGGAATGAAACAATAGATTTTTGTCTAAAGTTACATTCCGTGTGGTACACCCCGGAGTATGGAGATTTTTTTTCGAAAGCGGCGAAGTGGATTGAGAACGACTCGAAAAAGAAATATAGTGTGGTTAAACACAAAAGCAGAAAGAGGAAAAGGTGAAGAATATGTTTCAACTACAACAACTTGTCACGGAAAGCGCCAATCCGGCTTCTTCCGGGTTGAGCGCGATGTCCATCGCCGAACAAATCGACTTGATGAACGCGGAGAATCAAAAAGCTGTGCTTTGTTTGGAATCCCAGACGCGCCAAATCGAACGCGTGATTGAAAAAACGAGCGAGGCGCTCCAAGGCGGGGGACGCCTTGTGTACATGGGCGCGGGAACAAGCGGAATGATCGGATTGATGGACGCGCTGGAATGTCCGCCCACCTTTGGCGTTCCGGAAGGTGTCGTCATCGGTTTGCTGGCGGGCAAAGACCACGCTTTTTCCAACGCGGACGTGGAAGATTCCCGGGAGCTTGGAAAACAAGATCTCGAAGCCATCGGACTGAATGCCGGCGACATCGTCATTGGACTTGCCGCCAGCGGAAGGACGCCATACGTGCTTGGTGGGCTGGCCTTTGCGCAGGAAATTGGCGCTTCGACAGCGGCGGTCGTCTGCAATCCCGACACGCCCATCGCCCGTTTATGCCCGGATACGATCGAAGCCGTTGCCGGTCCCGAAGTGCTCACCGGCTCCACCCGGCTCAAGGCGGGAACCGCGACCAAGCTTGTTGTCAACATGATTAGCACGTTGAGCATGGTGCGGTTAGGAAAAGTGTATAAAAACTACATGGTGGATGTGCAGCTCGCCAATGAAAAGCTGATCGAGCGAGGCGTCCATATCGTTTGCGAAACGACCGGTTTCTCCAAGGAAAAAGCGAAAGAAACGCTTGTCGCCGCGCACGGGCACGTGAAATCAGCCGTCGTGATGGGAATGGCTTCGTGCACGCTGCCGGAAGCCGAGCGGTATCTCGCGCAGGCTGGCGGGTCGATCGACGCGCTGTTGCGACAAAAGGACATGCGATGAAAAAAGGATTGTACCGCCTGGAGGAATACGAAAACGCTTGTTTGCTAGCCAGCCGATTTTTAGCTGGCTTTTTTTTCTTTGGTATAATAAAACCAAACCAATGCAGGAGAGGAACGATATGACAATGCAAACCAAACTGCTTGCGTGGTACGAGGCCAACGCCCGCAAGCTCGCTTTTCGACAAAACCGGAATCCGTATTTTATTTGGATCAGCGAGATCATGGCCCAGCAGACGCGCATCGAGGCGATGCTGCCCTATTTTGAAAACTTCATCCGGCTCTATCCCGATTTGCCTTCGCTTGCCCAAGCCGACGACGAGTCGCTCCACAAGGCGTGGGAGGGACTTGGCTATTATTCGCGGTGCCGCAATTTGAAAAAGTGCGCCATCGAGTGCGTGGAGCGCTTTGACGGCCGGCTGCCTTCCACGAAAGCCGAGCTCAAAACGCTTCCGGGCATCGGCGACTACACGGCCGGCGCGATCGCCAGCATCGCGTTCGGGGAAAAAGTCAGCGCCATCGACGGCAATGTGGTCCGCGTATTTTCCCGCTTGTACGATGTGCGGGCGGATGTGACGAAAGCGGCGACCAAAAAACAAATCGCCCGGCTTGTGGACGACTCCCTTTGCGAGCCAATCGAGGCGTACAATCAGGCGCTCATGGAGCTGGGCGCGATGGTGTGCACGCCGAAAAATCCCAAATGCGACCAATGTCCGGTCGCGGCGTGGTGCCAGACCGATGAACCCGAAACGTTGCCGGTCAAGCCGGAAAAAAAGGCGCGCCGAGTCGAGCGCAAGCACGTGTACGTGTGGACCGACGGCAAGGGGTTCCACATGAACCGGCGTCCGAAAACTGGCCTGCTGGCCAATTTATACGAGTTTGACGAAACGATGCCTGACGAAGTCGTGCGAACCGAGCCGCTCGCGCCCTACACCCACATCTTTTCGCATGTGGAGTGGCAGATGGACGCCACGCTCGTCTTTGTGAAAGAGGATGCGGGATTTTATTCGGTGGATCAAATCGAGAACGAGCTCGCGCTTCCGTCGGCCTTCGCGCCGTTTTTCGAGGAAGCGCGGGAGAAAATCGACGAAGATGTTGAAAACGAAAAGGAATAGATGTATCATTGTGTTAGGTCAGTGATACAGTGAAAGGAGCTTGAAAGCATGGATCACCCATTTACCAACGACCGTCCGATTTACGTTCAGCTTGTCGAGCGTGTCGAACAGGCGATTTTGACCGGTCAGTACCGGCCTGACGAGAAGCTGCCTTCCGTTCGGGAGTTCGCTTCGATGTATCAAGTCAATCCGAACACGATGCAAAAAGCGCTTCAGGAGCTGGAAAGGAAAAAGCTCATTTACACGGAACGGACGAATGGAAAATTCGTGTCGGACAACTGTTCTCTGATCGAAAAAGCGCGGGATCAACACGCGGCCGAAATCGTGCGGCGCTGCCTAGGCGAACTGGACGCGCTCGGCTATGGCGTGGAAGAGGCAATCGCGCTGCTGAAAAAAGGAGAGTAGAAACAATGACATCCATCGTGGAAGTGCGCCACGTTTCCAAATCGTATGGAAACAAGCAGGCGCTAAAGGACGTGTCGCTGTCGATTCCGGCCGGACGCATTGTCGGATTGATCGGAAAAAACGGTATGGGCAAAACGACGTTGATCAAACTCATCAACGATTTGCTCACGATCGACGAGGGCGAGATTCGAATCGACGGCCAGACGCCGGGAACGGCGACAAAGCAAATCGTGTCGTATTTGCCGGAACGAACGTATTTGGATCGGGGAATGAAGGTGAAAGACGTCGTGCGTTATTTCGCGGATTTTTATTCGGATTTCGACACGGAAAAGGCGAATCGGCTCATCAAGGAGCTTGGGCTGGACGACAAGATGAAAATAGGCACCATGAGCAAGGGCATGCAGGAAAAGCTTCAGCTCATTCTTGTTATGGCGCGCAAGGCGAAGCTGTACATTTTGGACGAGCCGCTTGGCGGCGTCGATCCGGCGACCCGGGACTATATTTTGGATACGATTTTATCGAATTTCGCACAAGGAGCGACCGTGGTGCTGTCCACGCATTTGATTGCCGACATCGAGCGGATCCTGGACGAAGTCATTATTATAGAAGATGGCGAGATCAAGCAGCATGTGGACGCCGACACGCTGCGCGGCGAGCAAAACTGCTCGATTGACGAATACTTCCGGAGGACATACAAATGGTAGGAAAACTGTTGAAATACGATTTGAAAAACCAGGCGCGGCGGCTTGTCCCCTATTGCCTGATCGCTTTGGCGACCGCTTTGATCGTCCGGCTGCTCTCGCTGGGGCACGGCCCGGTTTTCTCGACTTTGCAGACGATCGCGATTTCGGTCGACATCGTGCTTTTGATTGGCTGCGTCCTGATGCCGCTCATTAGCGGCTGGACATACATGATTCGCTCGATGTACAAGGACGAAGGTTATTTGACGAACACGCTGCCGGTTTCGCGCTCGAGTGTTTATATCGCCCAGTGGCTGTCGGGCATGCTCGGCCTGCTTCTTTGTCTGGCGACTGCGGCTCTTGGCTTGTGGATCGCCTTTTATAGCCAAGACTACCAGATGGTTATAAATGGCATCGTCATGACAGGCAAGGAGGCACTCGGGTACTCGTCGACGTCTGCGTTGCTCGCCTCTGTCTTTTTCGTGTATTATTTCGAGATGGGCTTCGCGATGACAGCCGGCTACGCGGGCATCGTGCTCGGGTACCGGTGCTGGAAAGACAAGCCGGCCAAGGCGGTGTTGTTTGGACTTGGTTTGTATTTTCTTGGATCCGTGCTGTCGGTGGCGATCCTGTTCGTGTACGGCTTGTTCGATCCATCCGTTATGGAGCTGTTTAGAGAAAGCGCCGAACCAGGCGTCACGATGATCAAGTCGATTTTCATGCTGGGAACGATGTACTACATTGTCGTTTCGCTGGCGCTGGACGCCATCGCGCTCAAGACGCTGAGCAAAGGTGTCAATCTGGAATAGTTGAAAACAAAGAAAATTTAAAGAGCCGGCCCGTTTGAATGGGTCGGCTTTTATTTTATCACTTGCCACGAGCCGGATTTGTTGGAGCCGGTGCGCTTGATCGTTCCATCTTTTTTCAGCTTGGCAAGCACGCGCTCCACCTGTCTTTGGGAGAGCCCGAGTTGTTCGCCAAGCGACCGCGCGGAATGGGACGGATTGTCTTTGAGCAAAGAGACGACCTGATCTTCCAGAGAATTTATTCCGACATTTGTTCCGACATTTATTCCGACATCGGGGGTGAATTGATTGAGTGCCTGCCGAATCATTCGAAGCATAAATTCAACGAAAATCGTAGATTCGCCCTTGGTGTTCGAAGCGTTTATAGCCCAATAGTATTCCTGCTGGTTTTTATGGATCAACGTCTCGATCGGGATCCAGGCAAAAAACGGTTTCCATGTTTGTAAAATCAGGGAATGCCATAAACGTCCTGTGCGTCCGTTTCCATCCGCAAAAGGATGAATAAATTCAAATTCATAATGAAAAACGCAGGATTTGATCAAAGGATGCGTATTAGAATATCGAAGCCAGTTAAATAATTGTTTCATGACTTCCGGAATATAATGGGCTGGGGTTCCGGCATGGATCAACGTCGTGCCACTATAAACACCAGCATTTTTACTTCGAAATCTTCCCGCATCTTTTATTAAACCATTCATCATGAAAGCATGGGCTTTAAGAAGATCATTTAAAGAATAAGGATCGAGCGTTTGCAGAATCTCATAGGCTTCGTAAGCGTTTTTTGCTTCCCGAATATCGCTTGGAGGAGCCAGTACGCGTTTGCCGTTGATAATGTCCGTGACTTGATCAACGGTCAAAGAATTGTTTTCGATCGCAAGGGAAGACTGGATCGTTTTGATTTGATTTTCCCGGCGTAAAACAAGATTGGCCGCCTGTGCTTCGCTTACTGTGATTTTTCCAACCAGTTCACCAATCTCAATCACAAGACTTGTGATTTTGTCTGTCATGGTGAATGGCGGCGTATAAGAATTGTTTGTTTTCATAATCTAATTTTACCATATCGGGAGGGGACGAGAAGGAAAATAGAAAGGATAAAGTATTTTGGAAAGGAAACGAAGAGAAATCGCATTTTGAAAAATAGATCAAAAGAACGGGTGTCGAATTTTGCGTTTTTGCATAAGGCAGCCGATACCGGAAAATAAAATAAATTCTTTTCTATCGTTCTTAAACTTGTTAAGATATAAAATAATCATTTGTTTTAAACAGCAGTTTTAATTTTATGGAAGGGGAACGTATGAAAAGAACAAAAAAAGGAATTTTGATTGTCGGAATCCTGGCATTGGCTGCCGGGCTCGTCGTCGTTTTGAGTCAAAAGGGGAAAGAAGACGGAACCGACGCCTACGATTTCTGGAAGGAAACGTACGAAGCCGTCGCCCGCAAGACAAAGGGCGCTTCGAGGTACGAGGAAACGCCTTGGAAAGTGGGCGCGCAAGATAGAAAACAGGCGGTGGAGGCGGACTATCCGGACTTTTTCATCGGTTATATGGAGGATGAAAACGGACGCCAAACGGAAACGACTTTGTCAATGCAGCACGACGGTTCTTCGCAAGAAAAAAAGATTGAGCTGATTTATGAAGTAAAGGAGTTTGCTGAAGAAAATCTGAAAGCCGAGAAAGAGTTCAAGATTGAATCCAGCGATTATTTGGCCAAACAATTTGATACATCATATTCCGTGTACGAATATTTAAACGGGGTGTTTGACCGTTCCGAAACGCAGGAAGGCTATTTGCATTTCAACGGAAACGACGTGGACTATATCGAGCTTCCTTTGATGAAAGAAGCGATGGAGCATTTTGACAAGTTGACTGGAAAGATCGAAGAAGAGTTTGGCGTCGCATACGATCAAACCCATTTCATTGATTTACCGGCTCTTTGCGAAGACATCGCGTTTTCGGAAGAGATACCAGAGGAAATTCAAACGCTTGATTATTTTAGCGATGTTCACTACAACGCGAGAGGGTATGGCATTGTCACCTTTTTAAAGGTGGAAGATGACTTCCAAACCGCGACGTACGGGACGTATGATGTGACCCGTCAAGGATACGGTTTCAACTACACGATGAATCTGATCCCCAGAGCGATGGAAAACGGCTTTGATTTGGATACAGTTTCCGATATCGAAAAAGAAATGGTTTATTTTGACGGCGGTACCGCGTATATTTACCCGGCGGATTGGAAAGACGAGGAAATCCTGGCGGATGTAAGGACTGGAGCGGAAAACGCGGTTTCTGTTTTAAGCACGCAAAATAAAAATTACGAGGATTATGAAACGATGGTAAACGGTTGATCTTCTCCGAAGGGAAAGGATTCTGAAAGAAAGAAGAAAATCGCAGTCAAATCAGCAGGAAAGGAAACTTTTGCGATGAAAAGGCAAAAAAGTATTGAAAAAGGTTAGAATCTCCTGTTTAATGGCATTTGTATTAAAGGGTTTTTGACTAATATTTTTTTACCAATGCAATATGATATGGTATGATAAAAAGAACCACAAAGGAGGTACTGAATGGCCGGATTTTTAAATGGCCTTTTTTCGGAAGAAAAAAGGGAACTCAATAAATTAGAAAAAATGGCTGATAAAGTGCTGGCGCTCGAGCCGGCAATATCAAAATTATCCGATGAAGATCTAAAACATAAAACGATCGAATTCCGCGAGCGGCTGGCGAACGGCGAAACGATCGACGATATCTTGTACGAGGCGTTCGCGACCGCCCGGGAAGCGGCGTACCGCGTCATCAACGAGAAACCGTACAAAGTGCAGATCATGGGCTCTTTGGCGATGAACCTGGGCGACATCGCCGAGATGAAAACAGGTGAAGGAAAAACCTTGACGGCGACGATGGCCGTGTACTTGAACGCGCTGGTCGGACAAGGCGTGCACGTCATTACCGTCAACGAATACCTGGCCGGCCGTGACGCGGCGTGGATGGGTGAAATCTACCGTTTTCTTGGATTGACGGTTGGTGTCAACAAGCGCGAGCTTTCGCCACGGGAAAAACGCGAAGCGTACGCGTGCGACATCACGTACACGACGAACTCCGAGCTAGGATTCGACTACTTGCGCGACAACATGGTGACCGACGTGAAGGATCGCGTCATGCGCGGCTTGCACATGGCGATCATCGACGAGGTCGACTCCGTATTGATCGACGAGTCGAGAACGCCGCTCATCATTTCGGGCGGTAAAAAACAAACCGCCAACTTGTATATCGGCGCGGACCGCTTCGTCAAGACGCTGACGGCGCCGGAATACGAAACGGACAAGCACACGCACGAAAAGACGCTGATTTCGGGCGACTATGACATCGACGAGAAGACGCGTCAGGTCATGCTTTCGGAAGAAGGCGTGAAGAAAGCCGAGAAGTTTTTCAATATTGAAAACTTGTACGATATCGAGCACACGCAGCTCGTCCACCACATCAACCAGGCGCTGCGTGCCAACTATATTATGATGAAAGGCGTGGAGTACGTCGTCAACGACGAGCAGGAAATCGTCATCGTCGACCAGTTCACCGGTCGTATGATGCCGGGCCGCGCCTACAGCGACGGACTGCATCAAGCCATCGAAGCCAAGGAAGGCGTGCCAATCAAAGAGGAAACGTCGACGCTGGCCACGATCACGTACCAGAACTTTTTCCGCCTGTACGAGAAGCTGGCCGGCATGACCGGTACGGCGAAAACGGAAGAGGAGGAGTTCCTTTCCACGTACAACATGAAGGTCGTTGTCATCCCGACGAACCGTCCGGTCGTGCGCGACGACATGGCCGACGAGATTTACGCCCGCAAGGAAGACAAGTACCGGGCGCTTGTGAACCGCGTCAAGGAGCTGCACGCCAAAGGCCAGCCGGTTCTGGTCGGCACGATCGCCGTCGAGACGTCCGAGCTCATTTCGAAAATGCTGAAAAAAGAAAAGATCCCGCACGAAGTGCTGAACGCGAAAAACCACGCCCGCGAGGCGGAAATCGTCGCCAAAGCCGGCCAGGTCGGCGCCGTGACGATCGCCACGAACATGGCTGGTCGTGGTACCGATATCAAGCTGTCGCCGCAATCGCGCGAGCTGGGCGGTCTGGCCGTCCTCGGTTCGGAACGCCACGAAAGCCGCCGTATCGACAACCAGCTGCGCGGCCGTTCAGGACGCCAGGGCGATCCGGGCTTCTCCAGATTTTACGTGTCGCTCGAGGATTCGCTCATGGTTCGTTTTGGCGGGGACAAGCTGCAAGGTTTGTTCTCGAAAATGGGCGACGAGCAAATCGAGTCCAAGACGGTGACGAAGTCGATCACGATGGCGCAAAAGCGCGTCGAAGGCTTCAACTTCGATTCGCGGAAGCAGCTGCTCGACTATGACGACGTGTTGCGCCGCCAGCGCGAAATCATTTACGCGCAGCGCAACAAGATTTTGGAAAGCGAAAACGTGCACGACATGGTGAAGGTGATTTTCGAAAAAGTCATCGACCAGACGCTGCAAGCCAATATCGCCGATTCCCGCAAGGGCACGGTGGACATTCCGGGCTTTGTCAAGTCGCTGGAAATGATGGGACTGCAAGACGACCGCGCCATCCATGTCGAGGATTTGGAAGGCAAGAGCTACGAGCAAATCCAGCAGTACGCGATGGACAAGATCTGGGCCGACTACGAAAACGAGATCGCGGACGTGAAAGGCCAGTTCCTTCCGTTTGAGAAAACGGTTGTGCTGCGCAATATGGACCGCAACTGGATCGAGCACATCGACCGGATGGACAAATTGAGAAGCGGCATCTACTTGCGTTCGTACGCGCAAAACAACCCGCTCCAGCAATATGTGCAGGAAGGCTTCGACATGTTCGAGGAAATGAACCAGCGCATCGACCGCGAAATCGCGTTCTTCCTGTTGAAAGTGCGCATTCGCCGCGTCACGACGAAAAAAGAAGACATTGTCCAAAAGGCGAAACAAGCCCAGCAGGCAAAAAGAGGAGCCAGTGTATAATGGAACTATATGAATTGAAACAAGAAGTTTTTACTCACCTAGAAAAGTTGGACCTTCTAGGTGAGTCGCTTTGACCTCGCTCAAAAAGAGGAAGAAGTAAAAGCGCTTGACCAGCAAATGCTGGGCGCCGATTTCTGGAGCGACCAGAGGGCGGCGCAAAGCGTCATTCGCAAACGCAACGGATTGAAAGACATCATCGACTCGTATGCTTCGCTTCACGACGAGCTCGCCTCGCTTAACGAAACGGCCGACGAGCTGAAGGGCGCCTTCGACGAGGAGTTGATGATGCTTGCCGAGGAAGAGTACGCCGACGTGAAAAAGGCGTTCGAGGACTTTGAAATGAAAGTGCTGCTCTCCCACGAGTACGACAACTCCAACGCCATCCTGGAAATCCATCCAGGCGCGGGCGGTACGGAAAGCTGCGACTGGGCGGGCATGCTGTATCGAATGTACACACGCTATGCTGAAAAGCACGGCTACAAAGTGAGCGTGCTCGACTATTTACCGGGCGAGGAAGCCGGTATCAAGAGCGTGACGTTTCTGGTGGAAGGCGAAAAGGCGTACGGCTATTTGAAGTCGGAAAAAGGCGTGCACCGTCTGGTGCGCATCTCGCCATTCGACTCGGGAGCAAGACGCCACACATCGTTCGCTTCGCTCGATGTCATGCCGCAATTCAACGAGGAAATCGAGATCGAAATCAAGCCGGAAGACTTGATTGTCGAGACGAAACGGGCTTCGGGCGCGGGCGGTCAGCACATCAACAAGACCGACTCGGCCATTCGCATGGTGCACAAGCCAACCGGCATCGTCGCCACGTGCCAGTCCGGGCGCAGCCAGATCCAAAACCGCGAGGAGGCGCTGCGCATCTTGAAATCCAGATTGTACCAGCGAGAAATCGAGGAGCAGGAAAAGAAGATCGCCGCGCTCAAAGGCGAGCAGGCGGCCAACGAGTGGGGATCGCAGATCCGCAACTACGTGCTCCATCCGTACAGTCTGATCAAGGACGTGCGTACCGGCTGTGAAACGAGCCAGGTTCAAAACGTGCTGGATGGCGATTTGGATGCGTTTATTTTCGCGTACTTGAAGTCGCAGATCCGCTAAAATGAGTACAAAATGCAAGTCATCGCAGGATGGCTTGTTTTTTTTTGGAAGAAACGCGGGAACGGGGATTCGCGTATTCTCTTTGATTTTGTTCGAAAATGAACGGGTTATTTTCAGGCAGCTTTTTGGCATGCGTGGTATGATACTTTCATGAACAGGAAAATACCATTTCAAAAAATATTCTGGATCGGCCTCATGTTGTTTTCGATGTTTTTCGGGGCCGGGAATTTGATCTTCGCGCCGTTTCTTGGCGTGCAGGCGGCAGGCAATACGCCGCTGGCGCTCTTTGGGTTTTTGTGCACGTCGGTCGTCGTGCCGATTTTGGCCATCGTGATCTTGGCCAAGTTTAAAGACGGCCGTTCGATGCTGGAAACGATTTCGAAGCCGCTGGCCATCGTGTTCATGTCGCTTGTGTACTTGCTGATCGGGCCTTGCATCGCCATTCCGCGAACCGCGACGACAAGCTTCGAAATGTTCGAGTGGCTCATCGCGCCGACCGCGTTGAACCGGATGTTGTTCGCGCTCGTTTTTTTCGCGGCCTCTTTTTTCGTCGCGCTGCATCCCAACAAGCTCAAGGACGTGCTCGGAAAGGTGATGTCGCCGATCTTGCTTGTCCTTGTAGGCGTCGTGTGCGTCGGATCGCTTGTGCAGCCGGATGCGGTCAGCCAGATCGTCGTGCACTACGATCAAAATCCATTTGGCACCGGCTTTGTCGAGGGCTATCAGACGATGGACATTTTGGCGGCGTTTTGTTTTGGAAGCATCATGGTCATGAACATCAAAAACGAAGGCGTCGAGCACAAAAAGGCGATCCACGCGGTGCTGGTGCGCGCGGCAATCATCGCCGGCGTCCTTCTGGCGGGCGTGTACAGCTTGCTGGCGTTTAGCGGCATGCTTCGCTCGGAAACGCTGCTGGCGGCTACAAACGGGGCGCAGGTGCTTTCCATGCTGGCCGAACAGCTGTTTGGCGGCTTCGGGCAAGTCATCAACGCGTTGATTTTCCTGATCGCCTGCTTTAACGTGTGCACGGGTTTGCTTAGCTGTGTGTCGGAATACTTTCACGAGCTGGTGCCGCGCTGGTCGTACCGGACGTGGCTAATCGTTTTCACGGTGGCGGGAATTGTCGTTTCGTGCTTTGGTCTGGACGTGATTTTGAGCTTGTCGGCTCCGATTCTCAATTTTCTTTGTCCGGTCGCGATTTTGTTTCTCGTGTACGGGATTTTCAAAAAGAGCGACTCGCAGGCTTAGCTTTCTTTTTGTGTCGAACGCGGTTCGGCACTTTTTTTCTTTTTCGTTTCAGCGTACAATGAACAGTATGAAAAGAAGAGAATGGATGAGGTGGTGCTTGTTTTTGGGAGCGCTGACGGGCTGCGCGGCCAACGAGGCCGAAGTCGTGCCGGCACCCCAGGAGGAAAGAACGGCGGTTGTCGAGCAGTCGACCCGGCCGGACAACGAAGAAAAGAAGGAAGAAAGAGAAGCGGACGAGCCGGTTGTGGAAACGGATGGCAACGTCACGCGAATCAACGGAATCGTGCTCGTCAACAAAGACTATGGCGTCGCGGCCGACTACGCGCCAGGCGAGGATCCCGAGGCGCTGGCGGCGCTCATGGATATGATTGGCGACATGCAAAGCGCCGGGCTGGACGTGTCCGGGGAGTACAGCGGCTTTCGCTCGTACCAGACGCAGGCGGATTTGTACGCGGGGTACGTGGCGGCGTACGGCCAGCAGGAGGCGGATACGTTTTCGGCGCGTCCGGGTTTTTCGGAACATCAGACCGGGCTGGCGTTTGATTTGAAGCATGGCAGCGGCCAGCTGCTGGAAGGCGAAACGGAAGCCGGATGGCTTCTGGATCATGCTGGCGAGTATGGATTTATCGTTCGATATCAGGAAGGGAAAGAAGAGGTGACCGGCTATATCGCGGAGCCTTGGCATGTGCGCTATATTGGCGAACAGGCGCCGGCCATTCAACAGTCGGGACTGGCCCTGGAGCAGTATTTGGGAATCAAGTAATCATTTGAAGTCAATGGGGGAATGAAAAATGGCTGAAATGGAAAAGACATACGAGAAAGTCGTGGAATCCATCAAAAATCAGGTGATGGATGGAACGCTGGTTCCGGGCAGCAAGCTGCCGACCGAGCGGACGCTGGCCAAAGAGCTGGACGTCAGCCGCAATTCGGTTCGGGAAGGGCTGCGGGTGCTTCAAAATATTGGAATCATTTCGTCGCAGCAAGGATCGGGAAACTATATTTCGCTGAACTTCGACCAGAAGATGACCGAAGTGCTTTCGTTTATGTATTTTTTGAAAGGAATCGACGAGACGCAAGTGACGGAGTTTCGATGGATCATCGAGGAGGCGGCGCTGCGTTACGCGGTGATCCGGGCCACGGCGGAAGAAAAAAAAGGACTTCTCGAAAGTCTGGCGGGGCTGGAGAGCGCGACCAGCGAGGCGGAGCGCATTCAATGGGACCAGCAAATCCACGCCCGCATCGTGCAGGCGAGTCACAACGATTTTTTGATTGCCAACTACAACGCGTTTACGAGTTTTATGGACGAGTATATCAAGTCGATGCGGCAGCGAATCATTCGGGGGCTTGAAAGCAACAACATGCTGGAAGTCGCGCATCACGAAATGGTGTATGGCATTCTTAACGAGGACATTCAGCTGAGCATGCATGGTCTTCGGGACCATTTCGGGTATATCGAGAAATACCGCGCCTGAAGTTAGTAACCGCTTACAAAAAATCGTGAATATCCCTTGCTTCTTTTGGAGGCAAGGGATATTCTATAGCTGTAAATTGGTAGTACCAATTAAACGAAAGCCCGAGCCGCGAGGCTCTTTCTTTAGAACGTCGATGTAAGCGCTAACATCATCTTTTGAACGATCATCACCGGAATAAAAGGAGTAGTATATGAAAATTCTAGTATGTATCAAACAAGTTCCTGAAAGCAACAAGGTCGAAGTCGACCCTGTCACGGGTGTCATCAAGCGGGACGGCGCCGCGTCCAAGATGAACCCTTACGATTTGTACGCGTTGGAAACCGCGTTTCGGCTGCGTGAGCACATAGGCGGCGAAGTTGACGTCATTTCCATGGGGCCTCCGCAAGCGGGCGAAGTCATTCGCGAAGCGTTCGCGATGGGCGCCGACGCGGGAACGCTCATTTCGGATCGCGCGTTTGGCGGAGCGGATGTGCTGGCGACAAGCTACACGCTGGCGCAAGGCATTCGCTCAAGCGGCGAGTACGACTTGATTTTGTGCGGCAAGCAGACGATTGATGGCGACACGGCGCAGGTTGGCGCCGAAATCGCGGAATGGCTTGGCGTTCCAAGCGTGAATAACGTGTGCGAGATTCACGATTTGAGCGAGGATTCGATTACCGTTTCAATGGATTTGCCGGAGGAAGTGGAAATCGCCAAAGTTTCCCTGCCTTGCTTGTTGTCGGTAGACAAAGACATTTTCATGCCGCGTCTGCCTTCGTATGTGCGGAAGATGGCGACAAAAGATCGTCCGATCACGGTTCTTTCGCTCAAAGACATGCGCGATACCGACGCGTCGCATTATGGCTTGAACGGATCGCCGACGCAAGTGCAGCGGATTTTCCCGCCCGATGTCAACCATGAAAAAGAAGTGTGGAACGGAACGAGCGAGGTTTTGGCGGATAAGATGTACGACAAGATCGTCGAGTTGAAATTTATTTGAGGGAGGAAACAGTATGCCGAAATTAGTATTGCATCCAGAGCACATTGAAGATCCTCAGGTGCTTGTCGACATTTGTCCGTTTGGCGCGATGCAGATGACGCCGGACGGCTTGGAAATCAACGCGGCCTGCAAGATGTGCAAGCTTTGCGTGCGCAAAGGTCCAAAGGGCGCGGTCGAGTTTGTCGAAGACACTGTGCAGCCTAGCGTCGACAAAGACGAGTGGAAAGGCATCGCCGTGTATGTCGACCACGTCGATGGAAAGATCCATCCGGTGACGTACGAGCTGCTTGGCAAGGCGCGCGAAATGGCGGACAAGATCCATCAGCCGGTGCAGGCGATCTTTATTGGCAGCCATATCGTCGAGGAGGCGCGCGAGCTGCTTCACTATGGCGCCGACCAGGTGTTCGTGTACGACGAGCCGGAACTGGCGCGTTTTGAAATCGAACCGTACACCAACGTGTTTGAAGATTATATTTTGGCGGAGAAGCCTTCGTCGATTTTGGTTGGCGCGACGACAGTCGGACGCCAGCTCGCTCCGCGGGTGGCGGCGCGCATGCATACCGGGCTGACCGCGGACTGCACGATTTTGGAAATGGACGAGAACACCGACTTGAACCAGATCCGGCCGGCGTTTGGCGGCAACATCATGGCGCATATCAAAACGCCGAACCATCGGCCGCAAATGGCGACGGTTCGCTACAAGATCATGACCGCGCCTTGCCGTCAGGACGAGGAAAGCGGCGAAATCGTCGAGCGCTGCATCGCGAAAGAAAAACTGTCCAGCCATGTCGAGGTGCTGGACATCGTGAAAAAGCCAGCCGAGGAATCCATTGAAAACGCGGATGTCCTTGTCGTGGCGGGTCGTGGCGTGAAGAGCCAGCAGGATTTGGCGATGCTTCAGGAGCTGGCCGGCTTGCTTCATGGCCAGGTGGCTTGTACCAGACCGCTAGTCGAGGCGGGTTTGATGCCGGCCAAAAAACAAATCGGCTTGTCCGGCCGGACGGTTCGACCGAAGCTGATTATCACGTGCGGCGTGTCGGGCGCGGTCCAGTTTACGGCCGGCATGGATCATTCGGATCAGATCATCGCGATCAACACCGATCCGGAAGCGCCGATTTTTAAAACCGCGAACTATTGTCTGGTGGGCGACTTGTATGAAGTCGTACCGGATTTGATTGCGAAGATCGAATCGCAGAAAGGAGCTTGTCATGCCTGAATACGTATACCATTCCATCGAAGAAACCGATGTGGAAAATTTAAGAAAACTCATTGGCGACGACCAGCGGGTGTTGTTTGGCGACGCCATTTCGGAAGACTACAGCCATGACGAGCTGGGCGGCACCGAGTCGTGGCCGGATGTCGTGATCAAGGCGACGAGCACGAACGATGTTTCGAACGTGATGAAATACGCGTGGGAACACGCGATTCCGGTGACGCCGCGCGGCGCGGGAACGGGGCTTGTTGGCTCGTGTGTGCCGATGGAGCATGGCATCGTTTTGGACTTGAGCTTGATGAATCACATTTTGGAGCTTGACGAGGACAATTTGACGCTGACGGTGGAGCCGGGCGTTCTCCTGATGGAGCTGGCGGCGTTCGTGGAAGAGCACGATTTGTTTTATCCTCCAGATCCAGGGGAAAAATCGGCGACGATTGGCGGCAACATTTCCACCAACGCCGGTGGCATGCGAGCGGTCAAATACGGCGTGACGCGCGACTTTGTTCGCGGTCTGGAAGTCGTATTGCCTAATGGCGACGTTGTCGAGTTTGGCGGTAAAGTCGTAAAGAACTCGTCCGGCTATGATTTGAAAGACTTGATCATTGGCTCGGAAGGAACGCTTGGTTTGGTGACGAAAGCCATTTTGAAGCTGCTGCCGCTGCCGAAAAAAGCGATCAGCCTGCTCATTCCGTTCCCGTCGCTGGAAGCGGCGATTGGCACGGTTCCGCTCATTATCAAATCGAAGACGATTCCAACGGCGATCGAGTTCATGCAGCGCGAAGTCATCGAGGACGCCGAGGAATATTTGGGCAAAGCGTTCCCGGACAAACAGTCCGACGCGTACTTGCTGTTGAAATTCGACGGCAACTCGGTAGAGGAAATTGAGGCGGCATACGCCAACGTGGCGAAGCTTTGCCTGGAGCAGGGCGCTTTGGATGTGCTCATTTCCGATACGGAAGAGCGCGAGGAAAGTATCTGGAAGGCGAGAGGCGCGTTCCTGGAAGCGATCAAAGGCTCGACAACGTACATGGACGAGGTCGACATGGTCGTTCCGCGCAACTGCGTCAACGAGATGGTCGAATATTTGCACGACCTCCAAAAAGAGGCCGGCTTGCGGATCAAGAGCTTTGGTCACGCGGGCGACGGCAACCTCCATGCCTACATGCTCAAAGACGATTTGAGCGACGAGGAATGGGAAGCCAGAGTGAAAAACGCGATGGAGCTTGTTTATAAAAAAGCAAGAGAGCTCAAAGGACAAGTGTCGGGCGAGCATGGTATCGGATTCGCGAAGAAGCCGTACTTGCAGGAAAGCCTGGCAACCGACAACATCGAACTGATGAATGGCATCAAGCGCGTGTTCGATTCGAAAAACATTTTAAATCCTCATAAAATCGCGCAGCCTTAAACAAAATCGAATAACGCATAACTCTCCTTTTAAAACCACCGGGGCCGTTGTTTTCAGGCGTTCGTTATCCCCAACGTCCGCCTGGCAAATGCCGGCTTCCACTTGAACGAAAGCGAAAAGACCGGGTGTCCGCCACACAATGAAATACACATCACCACATAGCAGCTTATTCAGTTCCCGAAAACCTGTTATCCCAAACCAGTTTTTGGAAACACTGGGCACCGCGGACAAAACGCAGCCGTTCAAAAAACAAGCAAAAATAATGATAATAATAAAACCGATTTTCGTATGTGAATCGTATAAAACCTGAATCCTTGTAAAAGATCTCCGTCGTCCAGCGGGGATCTTTTTGAGTGGAAAGAAAACAAAAAAACCTCGAATGGAACGAGGCATGGTCAACGCATCAAAAAGTCAATGAGCTTCGCTTGAATGACGCACAGGGAATGCTCGTCCTCCATCCCGGTATAATGGTCAATGAGCATTTGATACACAAAGAGATCCACTTCCAGATCCCTCCATTTTTCCAACTGGAGAAGCAGCTGACTGGCTAGGCGCTCAAACGTTTTCTTTCGTCCAAGCAAAAAGTTTTCAAGCACTTCCAGAAACTTGAGCACCATTTTGGAACGGGGATCTTTTCGGTTTTGACGGCGAAACGCGGCAATGGCGTCCAGCGCGTCTTCGGGCTGTCCGAGCTGGTAGTTGCTGTAGGCCAGGGTGATGTAGAGGTCAGGAAATTTGGAATTGTACGCGAGAGCTTTATTCACGAGGTCGATCGCGAAAGAGTAATTCTTTTGAATGAGCTGATTCCAGGAATAATTTCCATAAATAGATTTTAAAAAGTCCTCCTCCTCTACCTGATTGTAGGTTTGAAGCATAGTCTGAAATAAACTGTCCGCTTCTTCTCTTAGTCCTAGTTTCATATAGCATTGGGCCTGATTTAAATGTAAATCTAAAATACGACGATGAGAACCAGAATTTTGTAAATCTTTTCCACATTCCTCGAAAAATGGAAATGATTTTTCTGGTTGCATAAATCGCAAATAAGTAATAATCAAATGGTAATCAATCAATCCTAACCAACCGGGGATATTTAAAAGCACGCTCAATGATTTGGCGGTTTGAAAGCATTCGATCGCCGTTTCATCGTACGTTCGAAGCTTGCTGAGTCCGTATAGGTCATAAATCATCGACTGCGCCGTCGTATTGAACAAATCCATATGTTCCAAAAGAAACGGCAGTCGTTCTTGAAATGGAAGGTCGGCAAAGTATTCATAAATCATTTCTAAAAGTTTCGTTTCGAAAAAGGCAAGGGAATGCAGGTTGGTGGGATCGGAAAGGTAGTTTTCCAATTCAGGAAGCATTTCTTTTTGGCTGCGATACACAAACGAGACGATACATTGGCGAATGAGCGCATTCGCTTTCTCTTCCTTTTCCTCGTCAAAACAAAACGAGTAACTTTCTTTTCTCCCTTCATAAAAATGAATGATGGCTTCAAAGTCCTCGTCCTGAATCGTTTTTTTCCCTTGTTCCATTTTGGAGTACGCGCTGACGGACATGTAAAGGGTATCGGCAATTTCGGACTGGCCGATATAGAAAAAATCCCGAAGCCATTTTATGTAATGCTGATAAAATGTATTTTTCATACTTGTACAATAAATGAAATATGGGCTTAATACAATTTATTTTTTGAAATCAACCCCTTATATTTTCGAAAATATACTCTATATTGAAAAACGAGGGCGAGGGTTATTATGGAGATAGGAGTTTATTTCTTTTAAGGAGAAAAAAATGTGGAAGAAAATAGTAAAAGATTTTAAGAAACCGTTCTTCGTCGTGTTTCTTGTGATTGCCTTTTCGGCCGGGGTTGAACTGGTCAAAGCGTCTGTCCTGGGGGTTTTGACCGAGAATCTCGCGACGATTTTGGAGTGGAAATGGATCATGGTCTTTATCGGTTTTTTGATTCTTCAATTCGCCTTGTCCGTTTCCAAAGACTTCGCGTTCAATCGACTGAAGCGAGAGATCCAGCGTTTCTTTTTGCGCAAAGGGGTTGGTCAATATATGGTGGAAAACGAGTACGCGTTTTCCAAGCATGACATGAACGAGATCATGAACAAATTGACGAGCGAAGTGGAAGTCATCAACAACCAGTATATTCAATCGTTGCTGACGGTCGTGAGCTGTATCGTCAATTTTGTGTTTGCCACGATTTACATTGGTCTCTTGAATGTGTGGTTTTTGATTTTTTTATATGTCTGCTCGGCTTTGATGATTGTTTGGAACCAGTCGTTTAAAGGAAAACTTTCTCAAAAGCAGGAACAAATCATGGCTTCCAAACGGAACTGGATTTCCGCTCTACAGCAGTTTTACCAAAACTTTCCTGTGATCAAGGAATACAGGCTGGAAAAACTGGAACAAAAACAACTCGATCTTGCGTCAAAAAACTGGGTTGATTGTGATTACCAATCGAATCTGATGGTCGATCTTTTAGGGTCGGTCAATTTGGAAGTCGGGCTCATCATGTTTTTTGGCGTTTATTTTATTTGCGGATTGACCGCCCGGTATACGAATGTCAGCATTGGCATTTTGATGGCCATTTCCCAGGCCAGCAACATGATCACGTCGCCGATTATTGATTTCGCCACCTTGAAAAACCGAATGAACGCGTCCGAGCCAATCGTTCGCTCCTTTTACCGAAATGCGGAAGAACCACATCATGAAAAAACCGTTGTGCCGGCCATTGATCAAATTGAAATCAATCTGGATGAATTGAAAGAAAACGATAAAGTCCTGCTTCAAAATATCCACCTTGTATTTGAACGGGGGAAAAAGTATTTGATTACCGGTTCTTCGGGTTGTGGCAAGACGACCTTGCTCAAAACGCTCAGAGGCGTTTATGAAACCGATGCGGTTCGGGTCAATGGACACAACCATGTGGACTATTTTGACGACGCCAGCTTTGTCGCGCAAAAAGGCGCCCTCTTTCCGTGGACGATTGAAAAGAATATCGCGCTCGATAAAGAGGTGGTGCAGGAAGAGATCCAATCCGCGCTTTCCCAAGTGAATTTAAACCAAATGGATCCCCAACATGTGATGCGACAGGACAACGAGACGCTAAGTGGCGGGGAAACGCAAAGAATCCATTTGGCACGCGTGCTCTACCAGCACAAATCCTGGATTTTTTTGGACGAGGCGTTTTCCGCTCTCGACGCGCAAACGACGAAAAAAATCGAGCGCGTCTTCCTTGAAGATCCCGACATGACTTTGATCCATGTTTGCCACAAACCAGTAAAAGAAAACATCGGCTTGTACGATGAAATCATTCAAATGGAGCGTGGAAAGGTGGTGGAGATCCAAAAGAACACGGAAAAGTCGATGCGTGAGCGAAACACCCGTTTTTGCGCGGCATGAAAATAAGGAATCCATGAAGAACGAAAAGTTTTTGCGTTTTACTGCATAAATTTCTTGTTTTTAAAGGTTTTTGCATTTTACTGCAAAAACTTTTTCTTTTTTGTGGTGTATGCTATGTGGATTCATTGATCTTCGATATAAGCGCTTATCGGAAACAGTTGCTATGAAGTAGCTCTGGCTCTGGAAATAAGGTGTTCGCTCTTCTAAAACGAGGAATCTTACACGCTTCGTATGACGGAATCCAGTCTTTGAATTTGGTCGACTGGCTTCTGATGAAATAAATTAGCCGCAAAAAAAATGGATTTCCGTAAATAAATATGTTATTGTGTTGAGGAAGAATAAAAAGGAAACAGGAGAAAACTATGGATATTGTATTCAATCGGGTCGGGAAAAAATACGACAAGGACATCGTGCTCGACCATCTGGATTTGCGCTTTCCCGTTCAGGGTGGCATCGTCTCGTTTTTAGGGCCCAACGGCATTGGCAAGACGACGATCATGAAGCTGCTTTCGGGCATTTTGCTGCCGACCAGCGGAACGATCGCAACGACGGAAGGAAACGGAAAGGACTACGACGCGTGGGCGCGCCAAAACGTGGCGTATTGCTCCAGCGACGACCGCTACTTGTCGTACAAGCTCACCGGCATTGAAAATATCGTGCGCTATGGCGTGCTCAAAGGTGTCGACAAGGCGCAAGTGCTTACCCGGCTGGAAAGTTTCGCTTCGTGTCTGGATTCCACGACGTTTTTAAACAAGCGAGTCGAGCAAATGTCAACCGGCCAAAAGAAGATGACGAAAGTGCTGTCCTGTTTTGCCAGCGGCTATCCGGTATTGATTTTGGACGAGCCAACCAACGGACTGGATGAGGAATCGCGCAGCCGCCTCATTGAAACGATAGGGCATATGAAGGAAAAAGCGGCGTGCAGCTTGTTCGTGTCCAGCCATGATCTTGGCTTTATCCATCAAATTACCGACACCCACTTGTTTTTGTTTGGCAACGACAAAGCGGAACTGAAAACGATGCCCAACGCCACGCTCGACGCACTGCAAGCCGCCTACCATACGATCAAAGGAGGAAATTCGTTATGAAGTCTCATGTGTTTGAACTCGTGGCTCAGGAAATCCGGTTCGCGCTCAAAACCCGGTGGGGATACAAGATCGGCATCGTCAGCGATCTTGTCGTCATCACCGCGACGTTCGTGTTGATGTTTTACTTCCAGTCGTCCTATGGATTGCAGGATTTTTACGGCGTTAGCGAGCAAACCGCGAAAGTGCTCTATTTTCTCGGCTTCCTGTTTTGGCAGTTTGGCACGCTCGCGCTCGGCTTTTGTTCCTCGATGATTTCCAACGACGCCCGCTCCGGCATTTTGGAACTCGAAGTCCAAAGCGGCTATCCGGTGCCGCTGCTCGTCCTGGTGCGCATGGCCGCCAATTTGCTGTTGAACCTCGTCATCGTCGTCGCGCTCGTCGTCGTGTTTTACTTCCTCTCCTCGATTTCAATGAAGGAGATCGGCTTCGTACTGCTGGCTTGTTTGTTGAGCGTTCCCGCCATTCTCGGCATGTTTGGCATCGGATTGCTCGTTGGCTGCGTGAGCTTGAAAGAAAAGGGCACCAACTCCATTACCCTCATTTTGCAAGCCGTGCTGCTGTTTTTAGGAAACGTGTCCACACCCATCTACTTTTCCGTCCAGCACGCGATTCCATTTGCCGACGGCATCGAAATTGTCCGGTCTTTGTATGTGGGCATGCCGGTCGCGGCATGGCTCCCTTGGGCTTATGTATTGGTCAACGCGTTGTGGCTTGGCGCCGGTTTGTTCCTGTTTGGACGCGCCTTGCACCATGAGCGTGTATACGGGACGTTCGACACGTATTGAGTAACATTTGAAGGATCCGTTTTTAGAAGTTTTTGCGTTTTGGTGCAAAAACTTCTTTTTTTTACGAGTTTTTGCGATTGAGTGCAAAAACTTTTAGGCAATCATGAAAAAAGCCCGCATTTGCGGACTTATAGGTTTATTTTGTCGAATCTGAGCGAATGTAATGAGAGGAGCGTCCTTTTCCTTTGCGATGAAGCGTGCCATCGTCGACTAATTTCTTTAGCGCGGCTTCGATAGAAGAACGAGCTACACTTGGGCAATTTTCCACCACGTCTTTTTTTGTAAAGGTTCCCAAAGTACTTATAGCATAATTTTTGACAATATCATAGACGGTGCTTCGTTTACCGCTTTTCTCACTGATTGTCAGTCTTTCTTCAAATTCGCGATAGCACTTTAGAAGAATGCCTAACATATATTTAATGAAAGGGGTAGGATTATTCGCCCCTTCGTGCCATCCTGCATCCGCTTGCTCTAAAGCTTGATAATACGCCTCTTTCGTATCCGCGATTTCCTTTTCGATACTAATATACTTCCCGACCATATATCCGTTCCGATAAAGCAATAATAACGTCAACAGATGGCTCATTCGACCGTTTCCATCATGAAATGGATGGACACACAAAAAGTCGAAAATGACACAGGGAATCAAAATGAGAGGATCGACAATTTCAAGATCCAGCGCCTTCTGGTAATTGTCACAAATTTGTTCAATCTCGTTGGGCGCGGTTTTGTATTTTCCCCCATAAGAAAACGGGGTATATTGAAGTAAGTCGCGATGCAGCTGCAAAATATAATTGGAACGAAGCGGGATATATTCATAGCTGGAATGAATGATGTTCAAAACATTTCGATAGCCCAAAATTTCTTTTTCATCGTGATTTCTAGGCGTTGTTTTGTTTTCGACGAGTTGCAGTAAACGGGAACGAGTCGTGACAATGCCTTCGATTCGGTTGGAACTTTCTGTACTTTGAATCATCGCCACTTCAATGAGGCGTTGGAGTTCTACAGGTTCCTGTTGAAGGAATAACGCCTGTCTTCCTTTGTATTCATGGATTTTCGCGACATAAGATAAGATCTCATGATCCCAGGTTTTATTTTTTAAATCGCTATAATCAAAATCTCGCATAGTTTCTCCTTTTTTTCTCCCAAGTCCTTATTGTTTCTCCTAATTATACATTTAATTTAGGAGAAAAAAGAAAAAGCCCGCGATTGCGGACTTTGAGTAACCGGAAATTTTCCATTCACACTGTGATCTCGATTTGATTGTTCTCGAAACCGAGGACGCAGCTCTCATAGTAGCCGTCGCCCGTCGTGCGCGGCCCGCTGATGATCTCGTAGCCGTCGTTTTTTAGCCTGTCCGTCAGCTCGTCCACCGCTTCTTTGGAACCAAGCGCGAACGTCACATGCGCCAGACCCGTGCGGTTGAGCGGCTTAGGCAAATCGTCCAGGACCTCCTTGTTCATGATTTCCAGCCGGGCGCCTTCGTCAAAGCTTAAAAAGTAGGAACGAAAGCCCGTTTTCTCGTTGTGGTAGAGGTCGTTGGCCGTGGCGTTGAAGTACGTTTCAAAAAACTGTTTCGCGCCTTCCAGGTCTTGAAAGTAAATGGCCGTGTGTTCAATTTTCATATTCATTCTCCTTTTTCTTTCTTCTCGTTTACAATTCGTGGGCGATTGGCTTCATCGCCTCGAACGTGTGAAAATGGGTGAAGCCCATCGACTTGAGCTCTTGTTTGACGTCCTCGATCTGGTTGCCCACGTATTGTTTCGTGTGCGCGTCGCTGCCAATCGTGATAATCGTGCCGCCCAGGTCATGGTACAAACGCAAAATATCCCGCGACGGCATCAAGTCGTCCAAACCATACTGGAACGAGGATGTGTTCACCTCGATGCCTTTGCCATCCGCGATCACCTTTTTTAAAATTTTCTCAAGCAGCGGCTTCACTTGCTCGAACGGGTAGCGCCCCTGCTTGTCGTAGCGCACGATCAAATCGAGATGGGACAACACGCTGTAATGGGAAAACCGGGACATCACGTCGTACAAATACGAATAATAATGCTCGTTGTACTCTTTTTGCGAACGCCCTTTTTGAAAGTCCTGCGTCCAAAACTCCAAGTCGTCGATTTGATGGATCGACAATAAGACGAAATCAAGCGGATACGTTTCGAACAAGCGCTCGAACGCGTCCACCGTATGGAGCTGGACGCCAAACTCCAGCCCTTTTTTGATCGTAATCTGGGATCCGTACACTTGTTGCAGTTTCTCCAGCTCGTCAAAATACGCCGGATAGTCGACATTCAAAACGGCATCCTTAGGACGATTTGGATCGTCCCGGTCGTACTTTACGCCATAGTCGACGTGGTCGGTTACGCAAATCTCCTTTAGACCAAGCTGGATGGCGTCTTTCACAAGATCTTCCAGCGGGTAAATCGAATCGTCGCTGTACGCGGTATGCAAATGGTAGTCTGTCTTCATAAGTCTTCCTTTCTTTCCATCGTTCTTTTTTTCAAAGCGTCGATCGCGATCGTGAACAGCCCGTCCCAAACAAACGGTGCCATGTCCGGCACCCAATCCAAACAAGGCCGGTAGGAAAGCGGGACGGTTCGCCAATGGATCGCCGCCCGGACGCCTGTTTCATCGAAAATCGCGATGACGGCCGGCGCGACCACGCAAGCCAGCGTTTCAACGAACCGGTCGATCGAGCGCGGCTCGAAAGGCAAATAGCGCAATTCGCCCGCGAAGTGCCGATGCCCGTTGTAAAGCCGCCCGTTTAAAACAAGACCGCATCCAACCGGCGCGTTTTCCGGCAGGAAAAGAAACGCCACATTGGCACAGCGCCGCGCTCTTGCATACCCGATACAAGCGCAGTTGACATCGTTTTCAATCCGGCATTCGACAGAAAACCGCGCCTCGATCGCAGCCTTCAAGTCGACGCCCAAAAGCTGTTTCAAGTCGCCAACCTCCAAAACGCCATGCGAGCAAACACCCGGAAAACTCAAGACGACCAAATCGACGAGCGGATCGCGCAAACACGCCCGCCCGATGCATTCCAGCAGGAAATCCAGCGTGATTTGCCCGCTTTCGACGCGCTCTTCCTCCACGACGTTTCCATCCAGCGCCAAAATCCGGTAAGAGAGGCATTCCAGTGCCTGCTTTTGGAGCATGACGCAAAGAATGTGGCTTCGATCGGGATTTAAAACGTAACGCTTGGAAGGGCGTCCGCCCGTGGAACCGGCCACGCCCGGACAGATGATATCGCCATGTTCGAGCAGTTTGGCCAAATGCTTGGTCAGTCCCGCCAGCGAAAGGGCGCTTTCACGCGCGAGTTCGGTTTTCGTCCACGTGTTTTTGTCGTAAAACAAATTGCGGGTTTCGATCCATTGATTCATTGTTTCGCCTACTTTCGATACTTTGTGTTAAAAGCTAGTTTCATTATAGCACCTCATGCTTTCATTTCAATATCGAACGCGGCAAGTAAATTTCTTTCCATCCCTGTGTTGATTTTGTATACTGAAACCATGAACAAAGAAGAGAAGAAGAAAAAAATCAAGACGTTGTTCGATCAAGTCAACGATTATTTCATCAAGGAGTACTTTGACGTGGACAGCGACAACGATCTGGACGTCAAAATCGAGGTGCTGGAAGATTTGCTCGCGGGAAAGAAGCCGTATGAAATCGCCAGATACGATGACGTTTTGGAAAAATACCCGGAACACGAACAATTTGTGCACGGGGACATTCAAGACTTGCTGAACAAACTGTAGAAAGAGAGGAAGGAACCGAAATGACGATTCATCAAAACATTTTAGAGCTGGTTGGCGGTACGCCGCTTGTCGAGCTCTCAAAAATCGAAAAAGAGGAAAACCTGGGGGCGCGGGTCGTCGCCAAAGTCGAGGCGTTCAACCCGGCAGGCAGCGCGAAAGACCGCATCGCGCTCAACATGGTGGAAACGGCCGAAAAAGAAGGCTTGCTCAAACCCGGTGCGACCATCATCGAACCAACTTCCGGCAATACCGGGATCGGTTTGGCGCTCGTATGCGCCCAGCGCGGGTACCATCTGATTTTGACGATGCCGGACACCATGAGCGTGGAGCGGCGCAACCTCATTAAAGCGTATGGCGCGCAAGTCGTACTCACGCCAGGGGCCGAAGGCATGAAAGGCGCCATCGCGAAAGCGGAACAGCTCGCCAAGGAAATTCCGGGATCGTTTATTCCAAGCCAGTTCGCCAATATGGCCAACCCGCAAAAGCACTATGAAACGACCGGGCCGGAAATCTGGAACGACACGGATGGACACGTGGACATTTTCGTCGCCGGCGTCGGCACCGGCGGCACGCTGAGCGGCACCGGAAAGTATTTAAAGGAGCAAAATCCAAATGTGAAAATCGTCGCGGTCGAACCGGAAGGCTCCCCGCTGCTGTCCAAAGGCTACGCTGGCCCGCATAAGATCCAGGGCATCGCGGCCGGATTCGTTCCAAAGACGCTCGACACATCCGTGTACGATGAAGTCATCACGGTCAGCGACGAACAGGCGTTCGACACCGGACGCCGGCTCGCCCAAAAGGAAGGGCTGCTTGTCGGCATTTCCTCCGGCGCGGCCGCCCAGGCCGCCATCGAGCTGGCGAAGCGCCCGGAAAACAAAGGCAAGATGATTGTCGTGCTGCTTCCTGACACGGGCGAACGCTATTTGTCGACGCAAATGTTCGCCGAGCAAAAATAAAGAAAGGAAAACCGTCCATTCCGAGAGAATGGACTTTTCTTTGACACGAAACAATAAAAAACAATAAAAACTATCTTGAAATCAATAATAAATAGGATATAATAAAAGTACAAACAAAGGAGGCCGCCTATGCCAGAAAACCATCCACTCGATTCCCGCATCGAAGTCTTGAAAGAAAAAATGCTTTCCGCGCCCCGTTTCGCGTCCATCGAACAGGCGCGCATCATTACGCGAATTTATCAGGAAAACGAGGAACTTTCCGTTCCGAAAAAACGGGCCCTTTCCTTAAAGGCCGCGCTCGAAGAGCTGGAAATCGGCGTCGAACCCGAAGAGCTTATCGTAGGAAACCGGACAAAAGGCGTCCGCTACGGCGTCGTGTTTCCCGAATCGGGCTGCTCCTGGATCGACCGGGAATTTGAAACGCTGCCCACCCGGCCCCAGGACCGCTTTCTTGTGAAAGAAGAGGAAATCAAGGAGTTTCGGGAAACGATTTATCCGTACTGGAAAGGCAAAAGCATGGAGGATGTCATTCGCCAGCGCGATGGACAGCACATTGACGCGATCGCTAAAGTCGTGAAAATCAACCAGAAAGACCACGCCCAGGGCCACATTTGCCCGGATGTGAAACGCTGGCTCGAAAAAGGACCGGCCGGCCTGAAAGCCGAGGCGCTCCAAAAGCTGGAAACGTGCGCCGAAGACGAACGCGAGTTTTACGAATGCGTCGTCCTCGTTATGGAAGGCGCGATCCATTTCATGAACCGCTACCACGATTTGATCTTGTCGATGGACCGGGAACAGGAATTGACCGAAGTCGCGGCGATTTGCAAAAACCTGAGCGAGCGCGGGGCGCGCACGTTCCACGAGGCCGTGCAGTCGATTTGGTTTTTGTTCGTGATTCTTCACATGGAATCCAACGCTTCCTCGTTCTCGCCCGGGCGCATGGATCAGTATTTGTATCCGTTTTACGAACGGGACGTGGCCCAGGGACGAATCGACAAGGATCGGGCGCTCGTCCTGCTGGAGTGCTTGTGGCTGAAATTCAATCAAATCGTCTATTTGCGCAATCAAAATTCGGCAAAGTATTTTGCCGGGTTCCCGATCGGGTTCAATATCGCGCTTGGCGGCGTGGACGCGCAAGGAAAGGACACGTACAACGAGGTGTCCCTGCTTTGCTTGCAGGCGCAATACGATCTTGGACTGCCGCAGCCAAACCTGAGCGTCCGGCTTCATAAACACACTTCCTCCGAGCTGATGCAGGCGGCCATTCAAGTCGTGGCCAAAGGATCGGGCATGCCGCAGTTTTTCAACGACGAGGCCATCATCCAGACGATGCACGACGACTTAGGCATCGCCATCGAGGACGCCCGCGACTACGCGATTGTCGGCTGCGTCGAGCTGACGACGCACGGCAACAATCTCGGATGGTCGGACGCGGCGATGTTCAACTTGAACAAGGCGCTGGAGCTGACGCTCAATCATGGCGTGTGTTTGCTGACGGGTGAGAAAATCGGGCTGGATCTTGGCGGTCTGGACACGTATGGCTCGTTTGCCGAGCTGGAACAGGCGTTTCAGACGCAAGTCGACTATTTTATTGACGAAATGATGAAGGCCGAGGAAGTCGTGGAGCAGGCGCATCAGGATTGTTTGCCGACCGCGTTTTTATCGAGCGTGATCGACGATTGCCTGGAAGTTGGAAAAGACGTGACGCGCGGCGGTGCCAAGTACAACTTGTCCGGCATCCAGATGATTCAAATCGCCAATCTGGCGGATTCGCTTGCCGCGCTCCAAAAGCTCGTATACGACGAGCGTCGCATTGAAGCGGTTGATTTGCTCGAGGCGCTGCGCACCGATTTCAAAAACGACCGCGTCATGCAGACGATGCTCCAAAACAAAGTGCCAAAATACGGCAACGACGTGGACTGGGTCGACGCCCACGGCGCGAAATGGGCGGCCTATTTCCGCGAAAAGATGAAACAATACACAAACTACCGCGGCGGGCCGTACCATACGGGCATGTATACCGTATCCGCCCACGTGCCGATGGGCGAAAACGTGGGAGCCAGCCCCGACGGCCGCAACGCGAAAACGCCACTCGCCGATGGAGGCATGTCGCCGGTATACGGCCGCGACTTGTCCGGGCCGACCGCCGTGCTCAAATCGGTATCGAAAATGCAGGATTCGTGCACGACCAACGGCGGTCTGCTCAATATGAAGTTTTTGCCGTCGTTTTTCCAAACCCAGACAGGAAGAAACAAGTTTGAAAACTTCCTGCGGGCGTTTGTCGATTTGGAAATTCCGCACATTCAATTCAACGTCGTCAACCGGGCCGACTTGCTGGATGCCAAAGCGCACCCCGAACGGCACCAGTCGCTGACGATCCGCGTGGCGGGGTACACGGCGTACTTTGTGGAGCTGGCCGGAAAGCTGCAAGACGAGATCATCGAGAGAACAAGCTATGCCGACATCTAAAGGACTTGTGTTCGACATTAAGCGGTTCGCCGTCCACGATGGCGACGGGCTGCGCACGACGGTTTTTTTGAAAGGGTGCCCGCTGCGTTGCCAATGGTGTCAAAATCCGGAAGGACTCGACGCCTGCCGCCATCCGGTTTTTCTGGCATCCAAATGCATTGGCTGCCAACGGTGCGCCGCGTGTCCGGGCGTCGAACACGATGGAAAGCGGCCGCGGTTTTTGAAGACCGGTGTGGATGAAGCGGTCGACGTTTGCCCGTCGTCAGCCATCGTGTACGATTCGAACTGGTACGATGTCGACGCGTTGATGGCGCAAATCCAAAAGGACGCGGTATTTTTCCGGCATGGCGGCGGGGTGACGTTTTCAGGCGGCGAGCCGTTTTTCCAGGCGCCGTTCGTCCTGGAAATGTTGAAGGCGTGCCGGCAGGCGGGCATCCACACCGCGATCGAGTCGAGCTTTTATACGAGTCCGGAAGTCGTGGAGCGGGCGCTGCCGCTCCTGGACAGGATCTTTTGCGACTTGAAGCTGCTGGATGACGAGGCCCACCAAAAGGCGACGGGCGTCAGCAACGCGGTGATCAAAAAAAATATCGAGACTTTGTTGCGAAGCGAAAAGCGAAGCCAGGTCGTGATTCGGACGCCGCTCATTCCCGGAATCACGGGGACGGTCGAAAACGTGCGGGCCATCGCGCGATTCATTAGCGCCATCGACCCGGAAGTCCGGTACGAGTTGCTCAACTACAATCCGCTGGCGCCAAGCAAGTACGCGTTGTATGAAAATCTGGAGTATTCGCTGACAAATGCCAAGCCGTTTTCCAAAGCGGAAATGGAACGGCTGATGCAGGCCGCCAGGGAAGGCGGCGTCAAACATATCATAATGGAATAGGAGGAGCACAACATGGAATTCATTATTGATACAGTAAATATCGAGGAGATCAAGGACGCGATCGACCATATGCCGATCGTGGGCGTGACAAGCAATCCGAGTATCGTGAAAAAGACGCACCCGGCCGACTTTTACGACCATATGCGTCAAATTCGCTCGATTATCGGGAAGGAGCGCTCGCTTCACATCCAGGTCATTTCAAAAACGGCCGACGAGATGGTGAAGGAGGCGCACCGCATCCACGAGGAAATCGACCCGGACGTGTTCATTAAAGTGCCTGTTTCCTACGAAGGGCTCAAAGCGATCCAAATGTTGAAAAAAGAAGGCGTGAAAGTGACGGCGACGGCCGTGTACGACGAGATGCAGGCTCTTATGGCGTTGGCGGCGGGCGCCGACTACATCGCGCCATACGTCAACCGGATTGGCAATTTGGGCAACGATCCATACGAGCTGATCGCCAACGTGAGCGACCGGATCGACCATGACGGCTACGACTGCAAGATCGTGGCGGCCAGCTTCAAAGGCGTGCGCCAAATTCGCGAGGCGCTCGACGCGGGGGCGCAAGCCATCACGGCGCCGGTCGAGATTTTGAAGCAGGTGTTCAAAAATCCGAGCATCGACAAGGCGGTGGACGACTTCAACGCGGACTGGTATTCGATGTATGGCGAAGGCGTTGGTCTTTGCGATTTGAAATAGAGTGAAAAGCCCCGGGAAAACGCGGGCTTTTTTTGCGCCTCGAAAAAAAAAACCATTTCGCGGCGGCGCCGGAAAATGGCAAGGGAAAATCTAGCGGGTTTGTTTGCTTGGTGTGGTGTGGTCGACCAAATCCTGCAGGGAAATCGACTTGAGGTAGTCTTGCGTGACTTCGCTCAAGCCTTCCCACATCCATTTGATCATGCACTGGTTTTCGCGGTCGCAAAGGTGGTTTCCGGTTTCCAGGCAGGAAACGGGAAGCATGCATTCCTCGGTGGCGGAAAGAATATCGTAGACGGAAATCGTGCGCGGGTTTTCGATTAGACGATACCCGCCCTGGGATCCGCGGTTGGAACTGAGCATATGCGCCTGGTTGAGTGGAATGACGATTTGCTCCAAATATTTTTTTGAAATTCCCTGTCGATTGGCGATTTCTTTTAAGGACACAAACCCCTCGTCCTGATGCTGCGCCAGATCAATGATCAAGAGCAGCGCGTATCTTCCTTTCGTTGAGATTTTCATGGCGGCTCCTTTTATTGTATGTATTTGTTGACTTCGTGTTCGTTAATGAGCATGATGACGCCTTCGATGATGAGGCATACGCCGACGAGCTGAAGAATAAACGCCAGCGTCTGGATCGGCCGCAGCAGGATGATGACGCCGACAACGAGCGTCACGAGGCTGACGATGAACGTCCAGATCCAGTTTTCAAAGCCGTGGTCTTTCAGCAAGAACGCTTTTTGCATTTGCATGACCGAATTCAAAACCAAAATGATGCCGGCCAAAACGGGAAGGATGGCGACAAGCGACTCGGGCGAGAAAATCATGAACCCGCCAATCAGGGCGCAGGGAACGCCGGTAAAGAGCGGCACGGAGCTGACGGTTTGGCGCTTCATGAAATAGACGTAAAGCTCGTACACGCCATACGCGAGCAGAACCCCGCCAATGACGCGCGCCGACATCGTCAGGATGCTTTTGTTAAAAAAACAAAGAATAAGACCAAAAACCATATATATAATGGCGAATAAACGCAGTTGTGAATTTGCCTGCTTAAAAAAATTGTACATGAGAATCCTCCTGACTTGATTATAAAGGCATCTTTGAAAAATCACCTTTGAAATGCTTTAGGGCCTAAACCGATTTCGATTTGGGGTATACTAGGAGCAAGAGGTGAGGAAAAATGAAATGTGCAATTTTAATGGATAATGGATTTGAGGAACTGGAAGCGATGGGGCCGATCGCCTTGCTGCGGCGCGGCGGTGTCGATGTTGACGTGGTTAGCGTCGAGGGCAACGAGGTGACCGGCCGTTTTGGCGTGACGTACTCGCCAGCCGTGCCAATGGACGACTACGATTTCGATTCGATCGACTGCCTGATCGTTCCGGGTGGCCCGCACTATAAAAAGCTGGAAACGAACGACAAAGTGAAAAAAGTGATTCGCAAAGTGTTTGAGGATGATTCCAAGGTGCTGGCGGCGATTTGCGCGGCGCCGACGGTTTTAGGCAAGATGGGCTTGCTGGAAGGAAAAAACTACACGTGCTTCGAAGAGATGAACAAGGATTTTGGCGGACAGTACCACTATGACTACACCGTGACGGATGGTAATTTGGTGACAGGCATCTCGGCGGCCGCGGCGGAGGAGTTCGCTTTCGCGATTATGGAAAAGCTTTGCGGCAAAGAGCATACCGACCACGTCAAAGCCTCGATTTATTATGACGCCGCTCATTGAGTATTTTCAAAAAGGGGCTTCGAAAGACTCGCGGGCGCTCGGTGTCGAGATCGAGCATTTCGTGTTGAATGAGACGACCGGAAAGCCGATGCCGTACGACGAGATCGCGCAGCTGCTCGAGTTTCTTGAGCCAATTTACGACAAGGCGTATTACGAAGAGGGGCGTCTGATCGCGCTGGAATCCAAAACGACGCTCATTACGCTGGAGCCCGGCTGCCAGCTGGAGCTTTCGTTTCGCTACACGCCATCGCTCGATCAAATCCGCGACTGGTACGAGGAGGCGATGGAGCCGATTTTCGCGTTTGTCAACGAGCGAGGCTATCGAATCGCGTATTCGGGTGGTTTGCCGACGATTCCGGTTGCCGACGTGCCGCGCATTTTGAAAAAGCGGTACGAGTTGATGGAAAAATGGTTTGAAACGACGGGCACGCGGGGACGCGAAATGATGAAGGGAACCGCGGCGGTTCACGTTTCCATCGACTATGGCGACGAGGCGGATTTCGTGAAGAAGTATGCGATGGCCAACTATTTGCATTTGATGCTGTCGTTTTTAACGAGCAACACGCCGATGTACGAAGGAAAGCCGAACGCGGATGTGTTTTTGCGGGATTCGATTTGGGAGCATACGGATTCGCGGCGGTCGGGCTATATGCCAAAGGCGCTGGACGCCGATTTTGGCTTCGCGGCGTACGCAAACTGGGTCGAGCAAATGCCGCTTGTCGTGATGAACGACGGGGTGCGCATTACCGACGCCGGGCAGAGGACTTGTATGCAGGTGGCCGAAACGTATGGATGGAATGAAACGGTGATCGCGCATTACTTGTCGATGGTTTTCCCGTTTGTGCGTCTGAAGCGGTTTATCGAGATTCGCTCGGCGGACTGCATGCCGCTGGCGTGGACGCTGTCGTATTGCGCGCTGATCAAAGGGCTGTTTTACGACAAGGACAACGTGGTGTTTTATAGCGGGAAGGCCAGCGCCTGCACGATAGATACGCTGCATGCGTACAAGCGGTGTATCGAGCGCGATCAATGGGACGCGAAAGTGTATGGCGACACGCTGGCTGGCGCGCTTGGCACACTGCTGGAGCGGGCGGCGCGTGGACTGGACGCGAAGGAGCGGGCGTATTTGACGCGCTTTGAGCGACTCGTGGCCGAACGCCGGCATATTTTTGAAGAAAGCGGAGAAAACGATGGATGAATTAAGAAAATTTAAAAAATACATTGACAAGCATTGGATCGAAAGCAAGGAGAGCGCTTTGAAAATCACGATGGCGATTCAAAACAGCGAGTTGAACGCGGGCAATGGCAACTACACGCGCACGCTTCATGTGCCGAAGTTTTTTGACCGGGACGACAAGGCACGGTTCGAGCATATCGTGGAGCAGACGTACGCCATCTTTCGAAAGGTGATTGTCGCGTATCGAAGCGACGCGCGGATCCGGGCGCTTTTTCCGTTTTCCAAAGAGCTAGAGGAGCTGATTTTGCTGGAGCCGCAATATCCGGTCCCGATTCCGATTTGCCGTATCGACATTTTCTTTGACGAGAATATGAAGGATTTTTACTTTTGCGAGTTCAATACGGATGGAACGAGCGCGATGAATGAGAACTGGCGGCTCAACGCGCTGCTGGAACTCAACAACGCGTATACCGCGCTGAAACCGCATGTGGAGGTTTTGGAGCTGATGGAAACGTGGATCGACGCGTTTTTAAAGACGTATCATGAAACGGCAAACGCGAAGGAGAACCCGAACGTCGCGATTGTCGACTTTTTGGAAAAGGCGTACTTGAGCGAGCTTTACCAGTTCGAGGACCGGTTTCGCAAGCGGGGGCTCGTGTGCGAGGTGGTCGATATCCGGGATTTGAAATACGATGGAACGCGTCTTGTCAGCCAAAAGACGGGAACGCCGTTCGATGTCGTATACCGGCGGGCGGTCACGAAGGATGTCATGGAGCACTACGACGAATTGAAAGACGATTTCATTGCGTGCGTCAAGGACGCCAATGTCGTGTTGATTGGGGCGTTCCAAACGCAGCTTGTGCATCACAAATGCATCAACCAGGTGCTGTTTGACGAAACGATGCGCGGCTATTTGACGAAAGAGGAGTGCGCGTTTCTCGACAACCACATGCCAAAGACGCGCGACTTGACGCTGGCGGTCGCCAACGAGATCGTTTTGCAGAAGGACAACTGGATCATCAAGCCGAAGGACTCGTATGCCGCCAAAGGCGTGTGGGCGGGCTGCGACTTGGATCAGCATCGCTGGGCGAAAGTGCTTTTTGACTTTGTCGACAAGGACTATATCGCGCAAGAGTACATTCCGCCGTTCAAATCGGAAAATATCGACCTGGTCAATCACGACCATTGGATGATGTATTCGAACCTGACGGGTTTATACACGTACAATGGCGTGTTCGCGGGTGTGTACTCGCGGATGAGCGATTCGGGGATCATTTCCACGCAGTACAACGAGAAGACGGTGGCGACGCTGTTTTTGCGAGGAAACCAGGATTGAAGCGGGATAGAAAAAAGTTGAAATGAGCCGGAGCGAATGCCTTTCTCCGGCTTTTTTGAGCGCGAAAAAAAAACGCCGTCCGGCGGATGGCGTGATTGTTCAAATGGCGCGCTCGATAGGGCTCGAACCTACGACCCTCAGAATCGGAATCTGATACTCTATCCAACTGAGCTACGAGCGCGTTTACTCATCTATTATAATCCAAAGTTTGAATTTTGCCAAACGTTTTCTTCTTATCTTGTATTTGACATGGAGAAAATGGTATAAAAGAGGATGGAAATAAGAAAGTGAGGTTCTATAATGGCAAAGAAAATCATTCAGGTTGAAGAAAAAGTGCCATTTAAAATGCTGATTCCTCTCAGTATTCAGCATTTGTTCGCCATGTTTGGAGCAACGGTGCTCGTGCCGTTCTTGTTTGGGATCAATCCAGCCATCGTTTTATTGATGAATGGAATCGGAACGTTGTTGTTTATTTTCATCACAAAAGGAAAGGCGCCCGCTTATCTCGGCTCGAGTTTCGCGTTTTTGGCGCCGGCCAATGTGGTTATCGCGCAGTTTGGCTATCCGTACGCGCTCGGTGGATTCATCGCGGTTGGATTTGTTGGCTGTGTTTTGTCTTTTGTTATAAAAAAATTTGGTGTGAAGTGGATCGACATCGTCCTGCCGCCCGCGGCGATGGGACCGGTTGTCGCGTTGATTGGCTTGGAACTGTCCAGCTCGGCGGCCAGCACGGCTGGCTTGCTTGATGAAGTCGTCAACATGAACAACGTCATCGTGTTCCTGGTGACATTGCTTGTGGCGGTCATCGGCAGCGTCTGCTTTAAAAAGTTTTTCTCGGTCATTCCGATTTTGATCGCGGTCGTCGTAGGCTATTTGACGGCGGTATGCGTTGGGATCGTCGACTTTTCGCCGGTTATGGAAGCGCCGTTGTTCGCGATGCCGGACTTCACGATGCCACAGTTCAATTTGGATGCGATTTTGATGATTTTGCCTGTCGTGCTCGTTATTATTTCAGAGCATGTGGGGCATCAAGTCGTGACGAGTCAAATCGTCGGACGGGATTTGATCAAAGATCCGGGGTTGGATAAAACGTTGTTTGGGGATAACTTCTCCACGATGATTTCCGGTTTCCTCGGTTCCGTGCCGACGACGACGTATGGGGAAAACATTGGCGTCATGGCGCTGACGGGTGTCTACAGCGTGCAGGTTATCGCAGGGGCGGCGATCATGTCGATCATTTGCTCCTTTATCGGACCGCTGGCCGCTTTGATTCAAACGATTCCCAATCCGGTTATTGGCGGAATCTCCTTTTTGTTGTATGGAATGATTGGCGTTAGCGGATTGCGGATTCTTGTGGACGAGCATGTGGATTACGCCAACAGCGTCAACATGATGCTGACGTCGGTCGTTTTCGTGGTCGGACTTTCCGGCGTGACGATCCAGTTTGGCAATATCGCGTTGACGGGAATGGTTTTGGCCGCGCTGGTCGCGATGATCATGTCGTTGGCGTTTTACTTGTTCGCCAAGTTCAAGTGGCTGAACGAGGCGAGCGAAGAACCGAAAGATATGCTTTAAAAAATTGGAAAGATAAGAATGTAGCTGGAAAGACCGGCTGCATTTTTTTTGTGCGCGAGAAGCACATCACAAGAAGTTCCGGATGGACTTTCTTATAATCTATGTATGTAAGGAGAGGTCGTATGAATACAGTAACGAAAGAACAAAGCCATAAAATCATGCTCGGCTGCTACTTTGTGATGTTCACAATCGCCGCTTATGGCTTGTCGCTGGCAACCATCCAGCAGCCTATGCTGAACGCGATGGGCGGGGGATCGTATTTTTCCTTGATTACGTTGATTGCCGCGATTTGTATGACAATCATGACACCGATCGGTGGCCGTTTGATCGACGGCTTGGGAAATAGGAAAGTCACGTTGTATGGTGGCGTCATTTCCTTGGTGACCGGATTGATCATGGCGTTTATTCCGAACTTATGGATCTTTTTAATTGCCCGAATCCTTTTTTCCATGGCGCAGGGCGCCATTTCCTCGGTGCCGTACATTTTGGCGCGGGAAGTGAATCCGGTGGAAGACCAAAACAAAATCTTTGGTATGCTGGCGACGATTTTGGCCGTTGGCAGCTTCGTGGGTTCGTGGCTGGCTGGAAATTTGATGCAGTACGGTTTTATGTGGGCGGCGGTCGCCTTCCCGTGTCTGACGTTGATTCCGGGAATCTGGCTTATCGTGAAGAACATGTACAACGACGCGCACGAAGGCGGATTGAAGATGGATTGGCTTGGCGTGGTGCTGCTTGTCGTTTGCTTGAGCACTTTGCTGCTGTCCATGAACTTTGGCACGAAGATGGGCTGGTACAACGGATGGATCCTGGCTGGCTTCCTGGTTGGCTTTAGCAGCTTGCTTGCTTTGATCGCCTGGGAAAACAAAGCGGGAACGCCGCTGATTCCGATGACGTTGTTCCGTTCGAAAGAATATGTCTTGCTGCTTGGAATCACGTTTGCGGGCGTGTTTTACATGATCGCGATCAACAGCTATTTGCCGATGGCTGTGCAGACGATTTTGGAGGCGGGTTCTTCCACGTCGGGCGTGCTTCAGCTTCCAAAAACGATTGTTATGGTTCTCGTGCCAACCGTCCTTGGTGTCTGGGTTGGAAAGAAGAAATCCCATACGTGGATGGCGCTCGCGCTTTCCTGCGTGTTTGTCATCATTCCGTGCGGGCTTCTCGTTTTCATGGGCGTTCGAATGCCGGTATGGTTTATTATGCTGATGGTTGGTCTGACGGGTCTTTCCGACGCGTTGCGCTCGGTTAGCGCCACGCCGGCTGCGCAGGAGATTTTGAATCCGGCGGATCTGGGAATCGGAACGTCCATGATTGGGTTCACGATCACGCTGGCGAACTCCATTGCCGCGACGGTGGATGGAATCGCGTACGATTCCTTGTCGGCTTCCATTCCGGGTATCGTGGGAATGAGTCATGGAATCGACACGACGTTTTTGATTTCGGCGGGAGTCGGCGTCATTGGCTTGCTGCTGACGGTTTTGTTCTTCCGGCCGATGTTGAGAAAACGGGCGCAGAAAACCGGCGATACGACGAAATAGAAAAAGATAGTCTGGAGCGAAAGCTTCAGGCTTTTTTCGTGGCAAAGAAAAAGCCGGATCCAGCCGGCTTAAACCAATTCTTTTTTGAGAGGACTGGAGGAATTGGGTTCCAGTTTTTCGATTTTTTGGTGGAGCCGGGCGAGCGTGCGGACGTTTTCCTCGGCGAGCACGGGATCGGTTTGTGTCTCGGGTTCGTATTCGAGCAAGTCGCCGGGCTGGCAGCGGAGCACTTCGCAAATTTTGTTTAAGGTGGAAAACCGGATGGCGTTCACCTTGTTGTTTTTGATTTTCGACAAGTTGGCCTGGGTGATGCCGACTTGTTCGGCGAGCTCCTGCAGCGATATTTTTCGTTCCACCATGATTCGGTCCAATCGAAGAATGATCATTGTTTTCCTCCTTTAAATGAGTCCATCGACGTCTTGTTGCAGATGGATGCCGGACTGAAAGTAGGTGGACAAGGCGATGAGCAGCAGGCCTAAGACAAGGCTTTCAAAAGACCAGGCAATGTCATAAGACGGTGTGGATAAGTTGGGCAGGTTGAGCAGAAAACTAAAACCAAATTGCAGGAAAGGAATGCTTAGAAGCAAAATGCCGGCTTTTTTGATTCGTTCCGCCTGTCCGGTTTGGAAAGCGGAAGCGAGGTTTGTCGCTTCCAGCTCCTTTTTCGTTTGATGAAGCAGTCGGTACAAAAAGTGGAAGCAAAGCGCGTTCAGGGTGCTGGTGAGCAATCCGCAAAGAAGGACAGTTTGTAGTGTCGGAATAGTAATTTCATGGGAACTGAAAAAGCGAAAGACCGGAATGTTCAGTTTCCAAATCTTGACTATGCCATTATACACGTTGGATTGTGATAGATTCCAATTCGCGAAGTCCAGTGTTTCGGCCGCTAATGGTGAATCGAAAAAGGTAGAGGCTAGAACACATACGAGGACAGCGGTACTAAACCAGTAGACGAGCTCAATCACGAGGCAAAGCCACGAGGTGAAGGTGATAAAACGTTTTCTTTTCATAGCGGTTTCTCCTTTGTTGATTTCATTATAACTGAAATTGATTGAAAATCAATTATTTTTTATCGAAAAACGATAAATATTTGTTGATAAGTATATATTAATCGAGCTTTAATATAGAGATGATAGAAAGGAGGGATGGATAATAAATAGAATAAAGTACGGAAAAAGGTGCAAATCAAATCTTAAAAAGCTAGAAAAAGGTACAAGCTATGCTGAAAAGAAAAATATACGATGAACTGGTGCAATGGAAAGAAGAGGATCGACGGGTCGCTCTTTGCTTGATTGGGGCCAGGCAAATTGGAAAAACGGCAATCGTAAAGGAGTTTGCGAAAAACCACTATGAGGAAGTCATTGAATTGAACTTTCTGGAAAATCCGGACGCGAAGAAATTATTTGACGGGTCTTTGCGGGCGGAAGATATTTTATTCAAGCTATCGACGTTTACCCGTCAGGAATTGATTGAGGGGAAAACGTTGATTCTTTTCGACGAGATTCAGGAATGTCCCAGCGCAAGGACAGCCATTAAATTTTTTGTTGAAGATGGTCGATACGATTATATTGAAACGAGTTCGATGCTTGGAGTAAAAATAAAGGAAATCAAATCGTATCCGGTTGGTTTTGAACGGATCGTCAACATGTATCCGTTGGATTTTGAAGAGTTCTTATGGGCGAATGGAATTGGCGCCAAGGTAATTGACTACTTAAAACAGTGCTTTGAGGAAAAAACCATGGTTTCCGAATCCATTCATGATACTTTGAAGGATTTGTTTCACCGGTATTTGATCGTTGGCGGGATGCCAGAAGCAGTCAATACGTATTTGAAAACCAAAAACATGCAGCAAGTGATCAAGGTGCAAGAAGAGCTGATTGATTTGTATTCGAACGATATTCGAAAATATGCTGAAGAATCGCAACGACATGCGATTTTAGAAATTTTTAAGGCAATTCCGTCGCAGCTCGATAATCAAAATCGGCGTTTTAAATTGTCTCAGGTGATGCCGAAAGAAAAAATCAGCCGGCATGAAAATGATTTTTTATGGTTTACACTGGCCGGTATCGCGCTGCCGTCTTACACGTTGCAGGAGCCGCAATATCCGTTCCAGTTGAATGAAAAGCATAACTTGTTCCGGCTGTTTCTTTTTGACACCGATTTGTTGTGCGCGATGAGTTTAGACGATATTCAGTTTATGATTCTCAATGGCGATTTGAGTATCAACGAGGGAAGCATTCTTGAAAATTATTTTGCGACGTAGTTGACGGCCAACGGTTTTCCTTTGTATTACTATAATTCAAAGAAATTTGGTGAACTGGATTTTCTGATTCAAAATGGAAAAGCGCCAACAATCATTGAAGTCAAGTCAGGAAAAGACTATCGAAAGCACGCGGCGATGAATCGAGTGCTCGCCGTAGAAAACTGGCAGTTTCAGGATAAGATCGTATTTTGCGAAGGCAATGTCGAGCAGGATGGAGACATCTTGTATTTGCCATGGTATATGGCGATATTCATTTTGCCACACAAAACGGAATATATCTTTCCGGAGCTCAATCTGGATTTTGATTTGGAGTAAAGGGAGAATACGGAATATTCCCATTGTCTGGCAAGCGGTTTCTCTAGGACCTTATCTTTTTCGACATTTTCTTGTGACGAATTTCAGATGTTGGTCCAGGCTGTTCTTAAACTCGATTTTGGTAAAACCCTTCTTATAGGATAGTGCAGCGATCTTCTGTTTATATTTATACGCGAACCATATAAACAGGTAACGACAATTCCAATCATCCGACATAAAATGAAAAATGCCAAAAATCACTTCATAAGTGTTTTGGCATTTTTTAATTAAAAGTCAGTCCAAGTTATATCTTTTTCCGATTTCCAAAATGTTTTTCCTTGAAAGAAGGGAAACCCTTCGAGAAAATATTTTGTCTCTTTCTGATTCTTGATATGTATGAGACGTGCAAATGAAATTTAGTATCAAACTTATTAAGTATATCAGTTCGATGTTGTGAGGAATGATGGTTTATGATGTAAATATTCATCATAGTTCCATAATGATTTTGATAGATGGAATACGGGTAATGAAATTAGAGAAAGACAACTTATTGGGGCAAGAAGGCTGGGCCATGCCAGTATGACGACAACACAAAAAACGTATTTACATATAATTCAGGAACTTGAGAATAAAGATATTGATCTCGTGATGAGAGCTTTATCAACTCTGGGCTAAATAGAAAAATTGCGACTTATGCTGATGAAGATATGTAAATCGCAAAAAAAAAACAACCTACGAAAAGTGATTTTTGGCGGATAAACGTTTCGTAGGTTGCCTATGGAATAAGTAAATCCGAGCCGTGCTCTTCTTTACGGTTTCATTATAACTTGTCGTTGTGTTTTCGACAAGGGCAGACTATTTAACAAGTGTGTAATAGACATTTCTCGCTTTTCCATGCTGTAAAAGCAGGCCGGACTGAACCATCTTTCGAATCAGCCGGGAGGCAGTGGAGGGGCTCGTTCCAAGCAGTTGTTCCGCTTTGGGTCTTGTAATAGAACCGTGTTTTTTTATATAGTCTAGAACTTGTTCTTCGTCTCGGCCAAGTTCTGAAATGAACGAAACCGTTATATTGTCAGATATTTTGGAAGCAAAGTTGGTTTCATCTTTCGCGTTGATATTGGGAAGCGTAATTTTAAAGCTGTTCTTTGTGGTAGATAGGATAGGCTTTTTTAAAGAGCTGTCATATGCCTCCATGATTTTGGTCAATCCGGTACCGTACGCTTCAATTAAATGGAGTCGATAAAACAGATTGGCAAGATTTTGGTTTCTGCAAATCGAAATGCCAGCCATGATGTCTTCCAGTTCAATTCCGGTCAGCAGACCGCCAATGGACACAAGCTCGATTCGATCGTCGTAAATGCTGATCAACGAGCTCGCGCTGAAGGAATAATCCCGATGAACGAGAAGGTTCAGCAAGGCTTCCCGGATGGCGATGATTGGATAATCGCGAACATCGACACGAGAGAGCTTTTCAATCGTCGCGTGAATTTGGTTCCGGAAGTCAATGTAGTCATAAACTTCGTTCATTTGTTTGAGCAGGGAACCGCGAAACTCGCGCCGGTCTTTGAAAACCATTTGGTTGTTTCCTTGAAACACGGCTATTTTAATGGTGTAGGGATTTTGGTCTGACAGAAGTAAAGCGAGATTGCTATAAAGACCATCTGGATCCATGAGCTTCAACGTGCGCATTTGTTGTGGGCCAAACTCCACGTTATGAAATTGAAATTCTTTTTCAGTGGCATTGAATGTGAGCTCCTGGTCCAAACAGCGCATCGTCTCAAAGTGATCTCCATCGGTTTCCTTGATCATCCGGCGAATCGCGGCATCGCTTGCCGGGACTGAAGAATAGCCTTGCCGAACATATACACCTTCTGGCCGCATTCCTTTTTTGGCAATGTAATAGGGACGATCTGTGCCGCGCTGGACGCTGATTTCAATGATTTGTTTGCCCGCTTCTTCGATTGTCTTGTAATGAAGGAACATCGTCACATCTGGTTTGATCGTATCTTGAACCATATTGCTGATTTGCAAAGCCGTCCCATCCGGCTCATCCAATCCTAATACTTCGCCATCATCCCGAACGCCGATATACATTTTTCCTCCGTTACTGTTCGCAAAGGCGATGATTTCTTTTTTGATATCATCCACAACGATGGATTTCAATTCGACGGTTTCGCTTTCCTGATAAGTCATACATCCAACTCCTTTCTAAATTCATGTCTTGTCACCATTATATAGAATCTTATCAAATCTCGTCAATCTATTTGACGAGATTTGACGATATTGACAAGATTTCTGGATTCCGAACTATTAGGAAATGAATATTCTAAATTCGTGACAAGCAAGAAGAAGCAAGTGTTGGATATTTTAAGAGATATATCGAAAGGAAATCCACCGGCTCATTGAATTTCTCTTCCATCTCGGCTATAATCAATTCAGATTGTCGCCATAGCTCAGCTGGATAGAGCAACCGCCTCCTAAGCGGTAGGTCGGAGGTTCAAATCCTCTTGGCGACGCCAGAAAGTGCCGCCGCAAGCCATGTTTGGTTTGCGGCGTTTTTAGATAGATTTACTTATATAAGTTGTTAAAGTTCGTGCTGTGTATTGGTTTTTTCGTGCAAACTATAATATAGTATAATTACCAATATGAAAGGAGAGGAGAACATGGCACACTCTACTACGAATATCAGTATCCGTATGGATTCGGACCTCAAAGCGCAGGCAGATGCGCTATTTAACGAACTCGGTATGAATATTTCTACAGCATTTAATATCTTTGTCCGTCAGTCACTTCGGGAAGGCGGGATACCTTTTGATATTACTCTCAACCAGCCTAACAAGGAGACGATTGCCGCCATGTTGGAGGCAGAAAGGATTGCGAAAGATCCATCCGTGAAAGGCTATACCAATTTGGATGAACTGTTTGCCGATCTTGAAAAATGACAGAGACAAAGTATGTTGTCAAGATCGCCACGCGATTTAACCTTTGTAGCAAGAAGTCCCACACTTCTAAAGTGGGGATGAATTGCGTCCCATTCTATTTGCCAAGAAATAGAAAATAATAGGTTACAATAAAATCAGTCGAAAACAGGAAAGGCCGATAGACTTATGAAGTTCGATAGTAATGCACATTTCGGTGTTTTTGTTATACGATTATCTTGTGCTTGTTGTGAAATATCGAAGAAAAGTATTTGATGATAAAATTTCCAAGAGGACTAAAGAAATATTTGAGTATATTGCTCCCCATTACAATTTAACCTTACAGGAATGGAATCATGATAAAGACCATGCGCATATTCTGTTCAAGGCTCACCCGAAAAGTGAAATAAGCAAATCCATAAACGCATACAAAAGTGCCAGTAGTCGGCTTTTGAAGAAAGAATTTCCGTAAATAAGACAAAAGTTATGGAAACACAGGGGCAGGAAGACAAGCGAAAAAAGAGGTGAAAAACATGGCAAACAAAGCATATAAATTCAGAATATATCCGAATGCTGAGCAAAAGATCTTGTTTGCCAAGACATTCGGCTGTGTCCGATTTATCTACAATAAAATGCTGTCCGATAAAATCAAGTATTATGAAGAAACCAAACAAAAACTAAAGAATACCCCTGCACAATATAAGGCAGAGTTTGAGTGGCTCAAAGAAGTTGACAGTTTAGCGCTTGCCAACGCACAGATGAATCTGCAGAAAGCGTATAACAACTTTTTCAGAAGCCCGAAAACAGGATTTCCGAAATTCAAATCAAAACACAGAAACAGAAATTCTTACACTACAAATAACCAAAAGGGTTCTGTCTCTATTGAAAATGGCTGTATCAAATTGCCTAAAATAGGCTTTGTCAAATTGAAACAGCATAGAAACATCCCGTCCGATTATAAACTGAAATCCGTAACAGTCAGTCAAACTCCGAGCGGAAAATACTATGCAAGCATTTTGTTCGAGTATGAAAACCAAGTACAGGAAACAAAGCCGCACAAATTTTTGGGAATGGATTTTTCTATGCGCGAGCTGTACAAGGACAGTAACGGCAATGAGCCGCAATATCCGAGGTACTACCGTCAAGCGGAAAGAAAGCTGAAACGTGAACAGCGTAAACTTTCAAAAATGGAAAAAGGCTCAAAAAACCGTGATAAACAGCGTATCCGGGTTGCCAAACTGCATGAAAAAGTCGCAAATCAGCGCAAGGACTTCCTTCACAAACAGTCAAGGCAGATAACCAATGCCTATGATTGTGTTTGTATAGAAGACCTTGATATGAAAGCGATGTCCAGGTGTCTAAACTTCGGCAAATCGGTAAGTGATAACGGCTGGGGAATGTTTGTGACATTCTTACAGTACAAACTGGAAGTATCAGGCAAAAAACTTGTAAAAGTGGATAAGTTTTTCGCAAGCAGTCAGACTTGCAATGTCTGCGGCTACAAAAATACGGCAACAAAAAATCTTAGTACTCGTGCGTGGGATTGTCCTGAGTGCGGTACTCATCACGACAGGGATATAAATGCCGCAATAAATATCAGAAACGAGGGTATGCGTATCATAAACGCATAGCCATATACATAAAAACCGTGGGACACACGGGGTTAGCTCGCTTATGCTTAGTACAGTAGTATTATCGAACGAGAACCGACTGTTCGCTTTATGCGAAAGGAAGCCCCCGCCTCTTCAGGCGGGGGAGGATGTCACAAAGGACTACAAACTCGCAATCAAGCGTGGTTTGAGAATCGGTTTGCTAAAGGATATTGTTGCTGTTCTCGCTATGGGGGAGAAACTACCTGAAAAAAATAAGGATCATGAGTTGACCGGAAGCTGGACAGGGCATCGTGAATGTCATATCCAGCCGGATTGGTTGCTGATTTACCGTATTGAAGAGGATGTATTGGTTCTGACTTTATCGAGGACAGGCAGTCACAGTGATTTATTCAGAAAATGATTTTTCTTTGGCTTCTTTTGTTCCCGGGCGTTTTTTTTGTTTTGAGCATTCCGTTTTGAGAATCCGACAGTTTTGGTATAATGTTGCCAAAAACAAAGAAAGAGGTTAAAGAAACAAAACACATATGGACAGTAGTATATTGTGGATGCTTTTGCTTCAAGTCGTGCTCATCGCCTTGAATGCCGTATTTGCTTGCGCAGAGATCGCCGTGATCTCGGTCAATGAAAACAAAATCGAAAAAATGGCGGACGAAGGAAACCGCAAAGCGAAAAAGCTTTTGAATTTAGTTTGCGATCCTTCCCGGTTTCTCGCGACGATTCAAGTCGCCATCACGCTATCCGGATTTCTAGGAAGCGCCTTCGCCGCCGACAACTTTTCCGAGTACATTGTCGACTGGCTCGTCAACATGGGCGTCGGCATCTCCCCGGCCATTCTCGACACGATCGCCGTCATTGTGATCACGATCATTTTGTCGTATTTCACGCTCGTGTTTGGAGAACTCGTACCAAAACAAGTCGCCATGCGCAAAAAAGACCAGCTGGCTTTATCGGTCGCCGGTTTGATTACCGTCATTTCCAAGATTTTCAAGCCCCTTGTCTCCTTGCTGACAATCTCCACCAACGCGGTGTTGCGGTTGATTGGCATCGACCCCGACGAAGGCAGCGAGGAAGTAAGCGAGGAAGAGATCCGGCTCATGGTGGAAGCGGGAAGCGAGAAAGGAACGATCGACCACGAGGAAAACGAATGGATCCAAAATGTGTTTGAATTTGACGATTTGCCAATCAAAGACGTGATGACGCACCGCAAAGACGTCACAATGCTCAATATGATGGACACCGAGCAAGTATGGGACGAGCAAATCATGCGCAGCTCCCATTCGCTGTTTCCGTTGTACCACGAAACAAAAGACACGATTGTCGGCGTCTTGAACGCGAAAAAGTTTTTCCGCCTCAAAGACCACAGCCGCGAAGCCGTCATGACGCACGCCGTATCCGAGCCGTATTTTGTACCCGAAAACTTAAAAGCTGACGTATTGTTCCGCAATATGAAAAAGGACAAAGAAAAAATGGCGATTGTGCTCGATGAGTACGGCGGCGTTTGCGGCATCATCACCATGAACGATTTGATCGAGGAACTCATCGGCGATCTCAACGACGACGAGCAAACCGAATGGATCGAACCGGCCGGCAAAGACCGCTGGAAGCTGATCGGCAACGTGCCGCTCGATGAAATCATGGAAGCCACAGGCGTCGAAATCGAACCCGAGGATACCGGGACGCTTAACGGGCTCATTTACGAAACGCTCTGTCGCGTACCCGACGATGGCGAACGATTTGGCTTTGAAAAAGACGGGCTGCGCTTCGAAATCGTTCAAATCAAAAACCATCAAGTCCGGTACGCCACCGTCGCGAAAATCCAGACGGACGAAAAAAGTAACAGGCAAGAGTAGAAATCAAGTCGCGAAACGCGGCTTTTTTTGTGCGCGAAAACAAGCGACTTGGCCGACGATTCGAACCACTTGGAAAAACCAGGTATCCCTTTTTTCAAGAGTGTGATATAAAAGGAACATGAAAATACACTTGGATATCGACGAATCGTACGAGGATATCGAGATTACGATTAAATGTCCGCAAATCAACGAGAAAGTTTTAGCGATCGAGAGCCTGCTTCAGCGCAAACAGACGACCTTCCCCATGTTTAAGGAAACCACGGAGTACTATATCGACTTGCACGACGTCTTGTTTTTCGAAACGGACGCCAAAGAAGTCGTGGCGCATACGGCCGGCGACATCTACCACACGGATTATCGGTTGTATGAGCTGGAAACGATTTTGCCGGGCATGTTTTTGCGCATCTCGAAATCGGCCATCGTCAACGTCGAAAAAATTTTCGCCCTGACGCGAAACATGTCAACCTGTCTGATCGAGTTTCAAAACACGTTCAAGCACGTGTACGCGTCCAGACAGTACTACAAACCGCTCAAAGAGAAACTGGAGGAAATGAGAAAGTATTATGAATAACAACGGAAATAAAAACTGGGTATGGGGTGCGTTCTTTATCGTTTGCGCGATTCTCGTGATCTTGAATGGTTTCGGCATTTTCCATCTGGCCGGCTTTTTGTGGAAAGTCGCCGTTTCGATCTTCTTCGTGCTGCTGTTTATGGAAAGCCGCCGGAAAAAGGACCGGAGCGGCATGATCATCGCGGGCGTCGTCTTGTTTTTGATTTGGAAAAACACGCTGGGATTTTGGTTCCTCTCGTTTGGAACGATCGCGTTCGCCACGGTGCTCGTGCTCATCGGCGTCCATTTTTTCAGCAAGCCAGGCGTCCCTTCGGCAAGCGCCGACACGAGCGATGTGTATTTTAACGACGCGGAAAACGAAATCATCGAAGTCAAAAGCGCGTTCAATTCCTCGTCCCATTACTTGCGGGGAAACGCCATTGAAAAAGTGTACCTGACGCCTTCGTTTTGCGCCATGAGCGTCTATTTGGATCAGGTCGGATTCAAAGACGAGAACCTCGAAGTCATCGTCGACGCCGGCTTTTGCGATCTCAAGATCTTTATTCCCAAAAACTGGGTTGTGCACAACGAACTGCACGCGATGTTTGGCAGCATTCAAGAGGAAGGAGTGCCGCTGCCCGAAGGCACGCAGTACGTGTATTTGAAAGGCGACGCCAACTTTTCCACCGTCCATATCATTCGTATTTAGCGAGCGAATCTCCCGAATCGGGAGATTTTTTTTGTTAACGCTTTCAAAGATTTATGATACATTTTTGGTAATGGAGGAACTTGGATTATGAATAAACTAGTGATTGATGTAGGGGGTACGTTTATCAAGTACGCCGTGATGGACAACGAGGCGAATATTTTGTCCAAAGGTTCGGTGCCAACGCCGCTTGACACGAGAGAACATTTCATCGCGGCGCTCGTCGACTTGTTCGAGGCGCACGCTGATCAGGTGGATGGCATCGCGATGTCGGTGCCTGGAAACATTGATTCCGCGACCGGATTTGTATACACGCCTGGCGCGTTGTCCTTCAACTACAACACGCCGCTGGCCGACGACGTGCGAAACGCCGTGTTCGAGCGAACCGGAAAAACGATCCGCGTTTCGATTGAAAACGATGGAAAAGCGGCCGCGCTGGCCGAAGTGTGGAAAGGCAACCTGGCCGACTGCAACGATGGCGTCGTCATCATTTTGGGCACAGGCATCGGTGGCGGCATCATTTTGAACCGCCGCGTCGTCAAAGGAAAAGATTTCTTCGCGGGCGAATTGTCGTTTTTGATGAACGACGTCAACGTGAAAGGATTTGCCAACTGCTTTGCCAACGCGTGCAGCACGGCGTCGCTGACCAAAAAGGTGGCGGACCAGAAAGGCCTGCCAGCCGAAGAGGTGGATGGATTCAAAGTGTTCGAGCTGCTGGACGCCCAGGACGAGCAGACCCACGCCGTGTTCGACGAAGTGGTCAATGGAATCGCCGGCCATATTTACAATTTGACGTGCATTTTGAATCCGGAGCGCATCTTGATTGGCGGCGGGATCTCGAAGCAGCCGCGCGTCGTGGAAGCCATCCGCGAAAAGACGAACGCCTACTATGACGCGGTGCCGGTTCCGATGCCTCGCACCGAAGTGGGTGTATGCAAGCATTTTAACGATTCCAATTTGATTGGTGCTTTATATAACTATCAGATTCTTTTTGAGAACGCGAAATAGAAACAAAAGGATACCATTGTTTTTCACGGTTGGGTGAAAGCGGAGCGTATTTTTTCAACCACATTGCCTTGCCAAGTCAAAATTCCCGACAGGTAAGGCATTTTTCGTGCGTTTTAGTACCGTAAAAAAACATTTTATGTTATATATATTTCTGGCAAACTCTGAAACGTTGTGACTGTTTCATTTTCAGAGGTGAAAACGCTTTACACCAAAGGTTTCCCTGAGTAAAATAAAAGTACAAAGTTTACTTGAGTAAGAGGAAAAGAGGAAAATTATGGACACAAAACTCGATATGATGTCTTTCTCAATTCTGAGAAACGCAAGAAAAGCCAAAAATTTGGCGTACAAAGCTCTGAAGCAAATGAAGGCCGGGAACCTTGATGAAGCACGAGAGCTGATCGCGCAAAGCGATGGAGCGACGACTTTGGCGCAGGAGGCGGAAAGCGATCTGCTTCATTTCGTACAGGGAAGCGAAAAAGAAGTAGAAACTTGGCTGGAGCACTCGCAGGACCACCTGATGAGCAGTCTGCTGGCGACGGAAACGATCAAAGAGATGATCGAGATGTACGCCGGTAATCGAGCGTAACAAAGAAAGCGAAAGGGAGAAAAAATGGGAGAGAAAACTTACGCGTTCCCCGCTGGTTTTTTGTGGGGAGGCGCAACGGCGGCCAATCAGTACGAAGGCGGCTGGCTTGATGGGGGAAAAGGAGCCAGCGTGCCGGACCACATAACGGGAGGTACGGTCAGCACGCCGCGGCGGTGGACACGGGAAATCGAAGAGGGAACGTATTACCCGAGCCACGAAGCGGTGGACTTTTATCATCGTTACAAGGAGGACATCGCGCTGATGGCGGAAATGGGATTCAACGTGTTCCGGCTGTCGATCAACTGGGGGCGGATCTATCCCAACGGGGACGATAAAACGCCAAACGAGGAAGGTCTTGCGTTTTATCATGACGTTTTTAAGGAATGCCGGAAATACGGAATCGAACCGCTCGTCACGCTCTCGCACTATGAAACGCCATGGGCGCTGACCGAGAAGTACAATGGCTGGGCGAGCCGGGAAGTCATCGACCATTTCGTCCGCTACGCCACGACGTGCTTCCAGGAGTACAAGGACGAGGTCAAATACTGGCTGACGTTTAACGAGATCAACTGCGCGATGATGCCGTTTGGAACGATTATGGGACTGGGCATGGTGCCCGAATCGGATGTGATGGACTTTGGCGCGAGCGAAACGCACGAACAAGTCCAAAAGCGGTTCCAGGCGCTGCACCATCAGTTTGTCGCCAGCGCGAAAGCCGTGCAAATCGGTCATGCGATCAATCCGAATTTCATGATTGGCTGCATGATCGCGGGCGGGCTGGCGTATCCGTACACGTGCAATCCAAAAGACGCGCTTGCCGCGCAAAACAAAAACAACATGTCGAATTATTTTTGCGGCGATGTGCAGGTGCGCGGTGTGTATCCGTATTTTGCGAAACGCTTTTTCAAAGAGAACGATATCCATTTGGATATCACGACGGACGATGAAATCGAGCTGCTCAATGGAACGGTCGATTTCTACTCGTTCTCCTACTATATGTCGTCGACGGAAACGGTGGACGAGGAATTGAAGGCGGCTAAAGGCAATGTGTTCGCCGGCGTTCCGAATCCGTATTTGGAAACGAGCGAATGGGGCTGGCAAATCGACCCGGAAGGGCTGCGCTGGTATTTGAATGACGTCTATGGCCGGTACGAGATTCCGCTCATGATCGTGGAAAACGGCTTGGGCGCGGTCGATGTGCGTGGCGAGGACGGCAAGTTCCACGACGTGTATCGAATCGACTATTTGCGCAAGCACATCGAGCAAATGGGCGAGGCGATCGAGGATGGCGTGGATTTGCTTGGCTATACGATGTGGGGCTGCGTCGATCTGGTTTCGGCGTCCACGGGGGAGATGAAGAAGCGGTACGGCTTCATTTACGTGGATAAGGACAACGACGGCAACGGCGACTTGCATCGGGAAAAGAAGGATTCCTTCGACTGGTACAAAAAAGTGATCGCGTCCAACGGAAAAGAGTTGGATTAGAAAAGGTTCTTCGGAACCTTTTTTTTGAAAGGAGAGACTATGAAAATTTTACTGATTTGCGTGGGTGGCATGTCGAGTTCGGTGCTGATGGAAAGAATGCGTCAATACGCCGCGGAACACGACGAGCCGCTTACGATCGAGGCGGTTGGGGAAATGGGCCATGCCTATGAAAAGGTGGCGGGCGAATACGACGTCATCCTGATGGCGCCGCAAGCCGGATACCGCAAGAAAGACGTCATGAAGCGGGTGTCGATTCCGGTGGATGTTATCGACATGGCCGCGTATGGTCGGGCGGATTGCGCGAAAGTGTTCGAGCAAGCGCGGCGCCTGCTGGATAAATAACCTCGAAAAATGACTAGAAATCGTTTTCATTTCATTAAAAATCGGATAAAATGGGTTTGAATAGGCGATACGATTAACAACAGAAAGGGGATTTCAATGAGTCATTTTCCAAATGGATTTTTATGGGGCGGCGCCACAGCCGCCAACCAGTATGAAGGGGGCTGGAACGAAGGCGGCCGCGGACCGGCGCTGACGGATGTGACGACGGGTGGAACCGTCGACTCGCCGCGGATGGTTACGTGGATCGACAAGTACGGCAGTCCGCACGCGAGTCCAAGCCACGGATTTACGCTACCCGAGGGGGCGTCCTACGCAGTGCTGGAGGATTATTACTATCCAAACCACAAAGGAACGGACTTTTATCATCATTGGAAAGAAGATATCGGTTTGTTTGCCGAAATGGGATTCAAGGTGTTTCGCATGTCGATTTCCTGGAGCCGGTTGTTTCCAAACGGCATCGAGGAAACGCCCAATCCGGAAGGCGTCGAGTTTTACCGCAACGTGTTCAAGGAATTGAAAGCCCATGGTATCGAGCCGCTCGTGACGATTTGGCATTTTGACACGCCGCTGTATTTGGAAGAGAAAATGAAGGGGTGGAACAACCGGGATTTGATCGACTTGTATGTCCGTTTCGCGCAGACGTGCTTCGAGGAGTACAAGGGACTTGTCAAATACTGGCTGACGTTCAATGAAATCAACAACACGATTATGTTCCTCGATATGTGGGGACACGAGGCGGACAACGAGGAGTTCCGGGCCGCGTACCAGCAGCTGCACTACCAGTTTGTCGCCAGCGCCAAGGCCGTGCAGGTCGGGCATGCGATTGACCCGGAAAACCGGATCGGCTGCATGATTTGCGGCATTACGTTTTATCCCGCCACGTGCGATCCAAAGGACATTATGCTGAACCGCCACCAATGGGAGAAAAATATTTTTTATTGCGGCGACGTCCAATGCAAGGGCGAGTATCCGGTTTTTTCCAAGCGGCTGTGGCAGGAACACGATGTCGAGCTGGACATCACGGATGAGGACCGGAAAATTTTAAAAGAGGGAACGGTGGACTACTACACGTTCTCCTACTATATGTCCAATACGATTACGACGCATGACGTGGAGGAGAAAGCGGGCGGCAACAACGTGGAAGGCGCGCGCAATCCATACTTGCGGTATTCGGATTGGGGCTGGGGCTTCGATCCGCTAGGCCTGCGCTATTTTTTGGAAGTGATCAACGACCGCTACCATAAGCCGATCATGATCGTGGAAAACGGGCTGGGCGCCTACGACATCGTCGAGGAGGACGGCTCGATTCACGATCCGTTCCGAATCGACTATTATCGCGAGCACATAAAGGAAATGGATCAGGCGATCGCCGAAGGCGTTGATTTGATTGGGTACACGACGTGGGGCTGCATCGACCTGGTGTCGGCGGGCACAGGCGAGATGCGCAAACGGTACGGCTTTATTTACGTGGATATGGATGATAAAGGCGAAGGCACGATGAAACGGACGCCGAAGGATTCGTTTTACTGGTATAAAAAGGTCATCGCCTCCAATGGAAACGATTTGGATTGACAGCTTTCGGGCTGTTTTTCTTTTTCGGATTGCGGGAACGGGAAAAGTCGTGGTATACTTCCACAAAACATGGAGAGCGAAAGATGAGTGTGAATGAAAATAGATTGATTGAAATCAACGGGGTGTTTCAGTATGTCGCGATTATGGCGCAAAAAAAAGGGCTGCCGCTGCTCGTGTATGTACATGGCGGACCGGGCGAGGCCGCTTTGCCTTTGCTGATGCATTATCAAAAAGAACTGGCCCAGCACTTCACGTTTGTGGTGTGGGAACAGCGTGGAGCCGGGAAATCGTTTTACGAGTTTGGCGTCAACGAGAAAGTCGTCATCGACGACTACGTCGAGGATTTGCGGGCTTTGACGGCGTATTTAACCGGCCGGTTCCATCAGGACAAAGTGTATTTGCTCGCGCACGATTTTGGAACGATCATCGGCTTGCGTTATATTCAAAAGTATCCGGAAACGGTGCGGAAATACATTGGCTGTTCGCAAGTCGTGAACATGGAGAAGGCGATGCGTCTGCGTCTGCGTTACGCGATTGAAAACTCCCCGCGCAACGTCGCGAACCGGCTGTTGAAAATCGACCCGACATTTTCCGGCGAGCGCTGGATGAAGGATCTCGAACGGCTGGATAAGCAAATCACCCGTCTGAAAGGCTGCTTGTACGATCAAAAAAACAAGTTCAGCTTGCAGCATATTTATTTGCGCTGTCCGGCGTACACGATGTTCGACTACCAGCGCTATCGAAAGGGAATCGAGCAAAGCGTCCGCAAGCTGTGGCCGGAAATCATGCAAGTCGACTTTGAGTCGACGACGCGGTTCGACGTGCCGGTCGTATTCGTGGAAGGACGCCACGACAAACGCCTGTCCTCGGCGCTGGCGAAGACATATTATGACAAGATCACGTCGGCGAAACAGTGGTTTTGGTTCGAGGAATCGAGCCACTATCCGCAATGGTGCGAGCCGCAGGCGTTCAACGAATTGATGATTCGATTACTTGAGCAGGAATAAAACCTGCTTTTTTTGTCTTTTAAGGCATTCTGGTTTTTTCGGAAGGAAAAACATGGTTTTATTAAGGTAGGAAATCAGCTCATAGGCAAGGAGGTGCTGATATATGAATCGCATTTCAATCGCGTTAAGGGAATTTTTGAAAGAAGAAACCTTGGAGATCTTTAATAATCAACAGCATCAGTTCGCCAGTTTAAGCGATGACGAGGAAATCATCGTCGTCATTAACGAGTGCGGAGAAGAAAACTTATATTTGCAGACAGGGACGGAACAGGCGATTCTCGCGTTTGGGGAATGGCGAAAAATTTACGATGACACGCTGGAGGAAATCGACGCGTTGAAATACGACATCGAGCAAATCCTCACCAATCAATCGTATGTTTGGACTATTATCGACGCGCCCAACTGCATTGTCGGCTACGTCAGCGACCAGGGCATTCAGTATTTGACCGACACCAACGAGTTTGGATGGAATTACCAATCCTCCAACGAGTTTTTTAAAACTATCGCCAAAGACGAAGGGTCGCAAAATTTCCTGTTCTGGCATCCGGGCCATCAGGTAATCGAGCCTTCCCAGTTTCTCATGTAAGCCGAAGTCATTCGGCTTTTTTTTGTGGCATAGGAAAAACCGGACGATAAATAAGAAAAATAAGCATCGAGATTGAAAAAGGAATAATATTAAAACTATAATAAATTTGAAAATGGTACCATTCTTATAAAAAAACGCACAAAGAAACGACAGTCTTCAGGAGAAAAAAGATGAAACACAAAACAATCAAAATCATAGGAATCGTCGCGGCATGTGTGGTTGCGCTAGGATTGATCTGGGCGCTGACAAAAAACGTGCACGGTCCGCAGGAAACGCGAAGCTGGCAGGAGCAGGATGAAAGCATCCGCGACACCATGACAAAAAGCCTGCCGGATTTAAGCGATCCGGAAGCAATGGGCCAATTCAAGTCCACGGCCAACATGATCGAGGGAACGGTTGGGTATTGAGAGAAGAAAAAGTTGCTAAAAAGGCAACTTTTTTTTAATGAAAAATTACTCTTCAAAGAATTCGGTTCCTAAAGCGTTTGGGTCAGTTTCGGCTTTTTGATGATTGCGCTTAATTTACGATAAATCATTGGATTGGTGGCTTGGGAACTGCATATTAGGAAAATGTGCTGTACGGGTTTTCTTTTCCAAAGAATTGATTTTCATGTCTGGCGATCGCGATAAATCCGGGAAGATCAGCCGTTGACAACGGATGAGCAATGGTAATTTTTCCTTCGAATTCGGTACTTGTTTTTGCTTCGCAATCCATCACTTGTTCGTAAAAGTCGGATGGCAAGGGGAAATATTGTTTTATTTTTGAAATCATTTCTCCAATCGTTTCTTCTTTTGTTTTCGAAGTAAGATTGAAAAACAAATATTCTCTCAGCATGATCGTATCCAGAATCACGAACTGGACCTTTTTGAATAATGCTTTGATAGTTTCGATATCCTTGGCGTTCATAAAACGAGAGATCATGACCACTCTTTCTAAAGGGGATTCAAAGGATTTCCTTTTCTCCATAGCGAGCTGTATGTTTTCCATCATTTGTGTAAGTAGAGACGGGAATACATGTTAAAGATAGGAAGATCTACAAAAAAAGGAAGGATTTAAATTTTCCTTCCATTTAAGGGATTCCAAAACAAACTTCTGCTAGAACCATCGTTCATAAGCAACGTCTTTATTCAAATGCTTCTACATTTTGGAATTCCCAGAATTGTCCGTCTGGTTTGTAGTAATCCAGAACATCCTGACGGGAAGATAAATTTTCTTCTTCCATATCATTTGCTGTAACTGTGATTCGATCAACGCTTTCTGTACCCATATGTCCCATAACTCTTTCAAAAACTCCAGAGTTTTCGGTTGAATAGAAGCCGGCATGAGAAGCAGAAGTTTCACCGATTTTTTTAATTGAGTCATCCTTGTATACGTACAATTTCAGTATATAATCTGCTTCGCATATACCGGTTTTTACTGCCAGCACCGGTACATCGAATCCGCTATCTTGCCACAAGTACCATAACGGGGCATATTCTAAGATATTCGCATACTTTTCTTTATTGGCTTCATTATCCAGGATTTCTTTATAAGCTGTTTTCCAGTCTTTGGCGTTGCTTGACATTGGATCTGCATAATCGTATTGAATATCTTTTAAACATACCCAACCGCCAGTAGTCAAATTTCCCCAGGATTCGCTGTCATCTTCGACGATATCGGATATTTTGATTTTTTCACCCTTTGATAAATTTCCAATTTTTTTAGAATTACGGTCTGGCTCTTCACGAATTGTCATATCATAGTTTAGCAGCCATTCTTTTTTCAAAGAAGGATTGACATATCCATGATTCTCAAAATCAAAATCCGGATATAAATTTCCAGCTATATATTGCTTAAGCGAATCTAAACCTGACGGGTCATAAACATTGGTAAACTGAATCTCTTTTAAATTGTCAAAATCCAGTTTGGCAATTTTGTCCTGAGTTAGCGCTGTTTCTTTCAGCTCGCTATTCTGGGATGAAATTTTTGTTACCGTTTTCTGGCCGTTTACGTTTTGAAACCGTAGCAGTGTATGATCTTTATTTTGATAAAGAATACTGTCTTCCATTGAAAATGATCCGATTGATTGACTAGTTATCACATTAGAAGAATCGCCATAGACTTCTATTTTTAAGTCTTTATTGTATGCACCTGAAACAATAAGCAAAGCAGGACATTCACTGTCTGATAAATTTGCTAAAGCATATCCCCAGCTAAAAGTGCCCTTATAGACATCGAACTGTTTCATCATCACGATTCGATCATATACCTCTTTCATTGTTGTGCTACGGGCAAAATTACCGACCACAATACCATTAATGACCGAAAAAAATGTCGGACCCTTCTCGTCGTATAACGGCATCCATCCTTCGTTTGTTTTGAGCCATGGCATGTTTTGCTCTCCTGAATCAAAATTCTTAAAAATCTGCTGTTCTGAATTCGCAGAAATATTCTTTCCGTCGATCTGATCATATAATTTTATATTCTGCTTTCGCTGGATTAGTGATTTGCCATCCCATTCCGCACCGTTGATCAAGGACGCCTTAAGATTTTGATCATAAATCAGAACATATTTTTGTTTGTCAGGTAAATATCCATAAACTTTTTCACTATCAGCATCTTGAAGTGGAAATGTAGCAGGAAAAAGGATCCTGAACTCTTCTCCTTCGTTGATTTTTTCATTGGCAGAAACTACATCCCGCCCGCCTTCATCCCGAGTAAATAAAGGCAAATCTTTTTCCGCTTTCCATAAGCTCGTACTTTTGATCATTCCTTCAGAATATGCATCTAAATCCAGTTCTGAAGGAAATAGCGTTTCAATTTCTTGGTCTGATTCGGCTTTTTCTGCCGGCTGTGTTGATTCAGGCACACTGCCTGAACATCCGATCAAACCGATACTCCATATCATAATAAAAAGTATTTTCTCTATTTTGTTCATCTTGTTGCTTTCCTTTTCTTATTTACAATATCATAAATTGATTTACGATTATTGCTTATTTTTTGTCTATACAGAAGTATAACATTTTTCAGACAGTCGGGATTGATTGGCTTGCCAAGATAAAAGTTGATGCCCGCGTTTCTGGACTCCTTGATGTCCGAATCGAGCGAATTAGCTGAAAGTGATATGATCGACATAGAAGCAAGTTTGGAATGCAAACGAATCGTCCTATTCAGGATGAAGGAACGATTGTTTGCAGAGTGTTGCCTAGCGATATGGAATTCGAAAGTGAAATGGATTAAAAATGCGAATCGTAACGAGCATAGGAAAAAAGACATGGGAGCACAGATACCGGGTATGTGAATAGAATGGAGGAACAGTCATGAGTATATGAAATCAGATCTTGGCTGATGATAATCTGGAAAAGGCCAAAAACGATTTACAAGAATCTGATAAAACAGAACACAGAGAACCGGAGTAGAATGAGCGGGGAGGAACTCTTCAAGGCACAGACAGGGGCCTACTCTATTAAAAAAATGAGCTTTCGCTCATTGGTTTAGTGAATGTCTTTTTTGATGTCTTCTTCGATTTTCTCGATTTTTTCTTTCACTTTTTCAGCGCTGGCGTCCAGCTCGGCGTGGTCGCGGGCAAGATCCTTTTCGAATTCCTGATCTTTTTCGTTTTTAAATTTTTCAAATTCTTTCCATTTTTTCTCGGCGTCCGCTTTTTCGCGCTCGATTAAATTTTCAGCGTATTGGCCGTCGACACGGTTGTTGTTGTTTTTCATGGCACATGACCTCCTGTATTTCTTATGATAAAAGAGTGGTTTTTGAAATTCAATCGTAAAGCTTGTGTTTCGAAAGCGGATGGGGTTTGCTATAATGAGGAATAGAAAGCGGGACCGGGTAAAAAAAACGTACCCTCATGGGTTCTCATAAATCCGCTTTAAAAAGTGAAAAGACAGAAATGGGTATGTGAAAGCATACCCGTCTGTGTGATTGAGGAAAGCAAGGGATACGAAACCGAAAGGAGAGATTGGAGTTTCCTCCCACGAAACGATCGCGTGTATCCACTCCAAAAATATTTGATGAAACAAAAAAGTAAATCTGTCGATCTGGGAACCGGATCTGTCGTCAAGCTACTGTTTTCGCTTGCGCTGCCAAGCATTATCGCCCAGGTCATCAACGTTTTGTACAACGTCGTGGACCGGATGTACATCGGCCACATTGCCGATCATGGCGCGCTTGCGCTGACAGGGGTCGGCGTCACGATGCCGGTCATCATGGCGATTTCCGCCTTTTCGAGTCTGGTCTGCATGGGCGGGGCTCCGCGCGCTGCGATCGAGCTTGGCAAAAACAAAAAAGAAAACGCGGAGCACATCATGTCGAACTGCTTTGTTCTCCTGATTGTGTTTGGCGTCCTGCTGACGATTCTCGTCGAGATATTCGCTGTTCCAATGCTGAATCTTTTTGGAGCCAGCCCAAGCACGCTGCCATTCGCGCTAGACTACTTGCGCATTTACGCGCTGGGAACGATTTTTGTTCAAACGGCGCTGGGGATGAACGCTTTTATCAACACCCAGGGCTACACGACGTACGGCATGACGAGTGTCCTGATCGGAGCGATTGCCAACATCGTGCTCGACCCGATTTTGATTTTTGGTTTTCATTTAGGCGTGAAAGGGGCGGCCATCGCCACGATTACTTCGCAATGCTTGTCCGCGGTGTTCGTGCTTTGGTTTTTGCGCTCGAACCGCAGCTACCTGAACATCCGCAAGCGGTTTTTCAAACTGTCGATCGCGGTCATCGCGCCATGCCTCATGCTCGGCCTGTCGCCATTCGTCATGCAAATTACGGAAAGTCTGCTTAGCGTTTGCTTCAACTCGTCGCTGCTCAAGTACGGAGGCGACACGGCGGTGGGCGCCATGGCGATTCTTGCCTCCGTCATGCAGTTTTCCATGCTCCCGCTCCAAGGCTTGACCCAAGGCTCGCAGCCGATTATTTCGTTCAACTTTGGCGCCGGCAAGTACGACCGCATCAAATCCACGTTCCGGATCTTGCTGCTCGTATCGCTCATTTACTCGACGACAGTGTGGGCGATCTCGATGTTCGCGCCGCAAGTGCTCGCCGGCTTGTTCACCAACGACGCCAACTTAATGAACTACACGTGCTGGGCGTTGCGCATTTACATGGCGATGTCGCTCATCTTTGGCGCGCAAATCGCCTGCCAGCAAACGTTTATCGCCCTAGGCAACGCGAAGACGTCGTTGTTTTTGGCGTTGCTACGCAAAGTGTTCCTGCTGATTCCGCTCATTTACCTTTTGCCGGCCCTGCTAAGCGACCAGACGTTCGCCGTCTTTTTGGCCGAGCCGGTCGCGGACACCCTGGCCGTCTTGACGACATGCATCTTGTTCGCCCGGTATTATAAAAAAGTGCTGTCCAGTCCAAAGGAGGAAAACGCCCGATGATCCGTCTTTTTGCCAGCGATTTGGATGGAACGCTGCTCAACGCCCATCATCAATTCGACGAGCGAATCGTCGACGGGATCCGCCGCTTGCTGGCCGAAGGCGCCGCCTTCGCCATCGCGACCGGACGCGGAAACAAGCAATGCGCGATCCCGGAAATCGAATCCGACGTGTACAAGATTTGCATGAATGGCGCGCTTATTCTTGACAAAAACGACGCGGTTCTCGCCATGTCCTGCGTGCCGAAACCGGTTCTTGCCCGCCTTCTTGACGAGCTGCCCGAGTACGCGTTCGATTTTGTGACACCGGACAAAACGTACACCCGCTACTCGAAAGAAACGTATTTTACCCGCAAAGTCGATACGAGCGCCGACGCGTTGTGGAAAGAGCGCTTTATGCGCGACTTTTTGCCGCGCATCCAGTTCGCTGCCACAAAACAGCAAATTTTGGACGCCGACGTCTGCAAAATCAATTTGCGGGTCGATCCGGGCATGGACACCAGACATCTGGACGCCTTTCTTGCCGTCCACGAAAAGGAAATCGCCAACGCACCAAGCGGAAGCGGCCTGTACGAGCTGACCGCGCACGGCGTCAACAAAGGACAGGCGGTGTTGCGGCTTGGAAACAGGCTTGGAATCGACCCGGACGAGATTGCCGTGTATGGCGACGGCGGCAACGATTTGGAAATGCTTGGCTTGTTCGAGCACGCCTATGCGCCTGCCAACGCCAGCGAAACGGCGAAGCAAAAAGCCAAAGACGTGATTGGCCCATCCGACCAATACAGCGTTATCACGCATATGCAAAAGACACTAGGCATCGAGTCCTAGTGTCTTTTTTCAATAAATTCGACAAGTTTTCGCGCGGCCAGCGGGTCGATCACGCGCTTGTCTGCCTCGATCATCCGCTGCCGTTCGCGTGGATCGAGTGCCTTCATCAAATCGACGAGCAAGTCGTTTTGCACGTCTTTGACCCAAATCGCCATCCCGTTGTCCTGAAAGAACTGCGCGTTTTTGTCCTCGCATCCCGGAATTGGCGTGATGATCAAAAACGGGATTTGCGACACGGCGGCTTCGGTCGAGGACAAACCGCCCGGCTTGGCGATCAAAACTTCGCAAGCCGACAAGTAGTCGTACACCTTGTCGGTGGGGTCGATCAAATGCAATGGGCGCACGCCCTTGTAGGCGATTTCCAGGTTTTCCTTCAAATGCAAGTTGTTGCCCACCAGCACGAGAATCTCGTAGTCCTTGTGCGAGAGAATGAACGTCAGCAGTTCGTCGATCGTGTCGTTGATATCGCCCACGCCAATGCTGCCGCCCGAAAGAAGAAAGTATTTTTTCTTTGGATCCAAACCAAGTTCCTGCTTGGCTTCTTCCGGCGTCCGGCTCTCGTGAAACGGCTTGGACGTCGGAATGCCGAATGGAAGCAGCTTTTCTTTTGGAATGCCCGCCTTGACGAATACGTCTTCCAGCTTGGGGCTCGGGATGACGAAATAGTCCGCGTCCACTTCCGCGACAAACGGGGAACACGTGTAGTCGGTGGCGACAAAGTAAACCGGCGGCAGCGGAATGTGCCGGTTTTTGAGCTGGGTCAAAATTTCGCCGCCAAACAAATGCGTCGTGATGATCACATCGCACGGATGCTCACGCAAATACGCCTCGAGGAGCCGGGACGTCTTTTTTTGCTTCCAGTACACCGGAGAGTGGATGGGAATCTTTTTTTGCATGCGGGAGTACGCGTCGCCGATTCGATACACCCAGCCAAACAAATCCGGCGTATGCTGCACAAACGTCATGTACGTCGTGCCCACAACGTGGGCGAGATGGTCGCTTTGGAGCGAGTAGGGATCAAAAAAAGTGACGGTATGGCCACTTTCCTTAAGCTGCGAGACGATGGCTTTCGCCGCCGCGTTGTGTCCTCCTCCGGTGGAGCAGGACAACACTAGCGCTTCCATATCGGCTCCATGCTGAATTCTTCTTTATGCTCCTTGCTTGTCAGCAGCCGGACGATGATGGCGGACGCGATCAGCAGGGCGCCGGTTCCAACCGAAACGTTGATATTCAGCGTCAAAATGCAAGGCAGGAACACGATATACGTGACAAGCGTGCGGTAGTAGTTGGGCTTAATGACCAAAATGCACGAAAAGAACAAGAATAAAATTGCCAGAAACGCGATGGGCTGCCAAATCGGCAGGATGGCCGCCAGACTTCCGAAGGAGGATGTGATGCCTTTTCCGCCCTTAAAATCGTGGAAGAGCGGGTAAATGTGGCCGATGACCGGCGCGACCATGACGAGGGCGGCGCCAATCGACGAAAGCGAGTGGCTTGTCAAATGCAAATAGAGGTAGACCGGAAGGAACGCTTTGAAAAAGTCGCCGACCAGCGTGAACGTTCCGCATGCGAATCCGCCGTTTTTAAACGCGTTCGCCACGCCTGGATTGTGGTCGCGGGAGTTGATCCGAATATCGGAAAGTTTGAACATTTTCACATAAAGCAAAGAGTATAGCACACTGCCGGACAAGTAGCCGATCAATGTATAAAGGACGACATCTGTTAACATGGGAAAGCTCCTTTCTATGGATTTTCTACTTAAAATATACTAAATCGTACAAGATCGAACCAAGTAAGATGCCTTATTTGCGAATATTTATTGAAAAAGCGCTTACAAGTGGATACGATAGTACATATCGGAAAGTTTATAAGGAGAATACATTATGAATATTGTGATTATCGGCGACGGGAAGGTGGGTTTCGCCCTGGCGACCCAGCTGGATCACGAAGGCCACAACGTGACGGTGATCGACAACAAGGCGTCCGTTCTGGAAAAGACGATCAACTCGCTGGATGTCGTCGGCGTGCTTGGCAACGGGGCCACGCCGGAAACGCTGAAAGAGGCGGGCGCCCAGCACGCCGATGTCGTGATCGCCGCGACATCCAAAGATGAAATCAATATTATCAGCTGCCTGCTGGCCCGCAAGCTGGGCGCGCGGCACACGATCGCGCGCATCCGCTCCCCCGAGTATGTCGGCTCGCTGAACATGGTCAAGGAAGAGCTGGGGCTTTCGCTGGAAATCAATCCCGAGCTTGTCGCGGCCCGGGAGATCCGCCGGTCGCTGCGGTTCACTTCCTCGATCCGGACGCAGTCGTTCGCCAAGACGAGGCTGGAAATCGCGGAAATCAAGATTTTTGAAAATTCGCCGCTGGCTGGCCGGAAAGTCATAGACATCGCGAACATGTACCGCCAAAGTGTGTTGTTTTGCATCGTCGAGCGGGAAGGGGAGCTGCTCATTCCCAACGGAACGACCGTTATTCGTAAGGGGGACAAGGTGGCGCTGACCGGGCGCACGAAGGAGCTGCAATCCTTCTTTAACGAGTTGCGGATCTTGAAAAACGACAAGATCAAAGACGTGATGATCGTCGGAGGCGGCCGGATCACGTATTATTTGACGTCCATGCTGCTGGATTTAGGCATTGACGTCACAATCATTGAAAAGGACGGGGAGAAGTGTCTGGCGCTTGTGGAGAAATTTCCGCGCGTGACCATCATTCATGGCGATGGAACCGACCACGAGCTGCTTTTGTCGGAAAACCTCGAAAACATGGACGCGTTCATCGCCCTGACCGACAACGACGAGGAAAACGTCATGATTTCCATGTTCGCCAACTCAAAGGGTATCGAGCACGTCATTCCCAAAGTGAACCGCGTCGAGCTGGGATTCATTTTGGAAAAGCTTGGGCTTGAAAACGCGATCACCCCGAAAAACATTACCGCCGACCACATCGTTTCCTACGTGCGGGCGATGCAAAACTCGCTAGGCAGCAACGTGGAGTCGCTCGTCAAGCTCAAAGACGAGCGGATCGAGCTGCTCGAGTTCCGGGTGCGCGACAACTGCCGGTTTCTCAACCGCCCCATCAAAGACGTGGCGTTCAAGCCGGGGATCTTGATCGCGTTCGTGACGCACAAAGGCGAGCCGCGCATCGCGACGGGCGCAACGCGGGTCGTTTGCGGGGACACGGTCGTCGTGATTTCGAAACGGAAAGGGTTGAGTGATATCAATGACGTTTTGGCTCAATCGTAACATCAACAAGCTGAACTGGCGGGTCATTCTGAATATGATTGGCTTCGCCTTGATCGCCTTGTCGGGACTGCTGATGCTGCCCGTCATTGTCGCCTTGCGTTACCGGGAGTTTCATTTGCTTTCGCCGTTTTTGATCACGATTGGCGTGTGCGCGCTGTGCGGGCTCTTTTTGTCGCGGTTGAAAGTGAAGCGAAACGCTTACTTCGCCCGCGACGGGATGATCGCGGTCGGCCTGGTGTGGATTTGCGTCTCGTTTTTTGGCTGCCTGCCGTTTTACTTCTCCGGGCAGATCCCGGCGCTGGTGGATTGCTTTTTTGAAACAGTGTCGGGCTTTACGACGACGGGGGCGACGATTTTGACGGACATCGAGTCGCTGTCCAAATCGCTGCTGTTTTGGCGCAGCTTCACGCACTGGATCGGGGGCATGGGCGTGCTGGTGTTCGTTTTGGCTTTTTTGCCGAAAAACAACGAGCATACGATGCACATCATGCGGGCTGAAGTGCCCGGACCGACGATTTCCAAGCTCGTTTCGCGGCTAAAGACGACGGCGATGATTTTGTACGCGTTGTATATGGCGCTCTCGGTCATCGAGCTTTTGTTTTTGCTGGCAGGCGGCATGCCGCTCTTCGACGCGTTGTGCAATACGTTTGGTACCGCCGGGACGGGTGGTTTCGCTATTTACGGCGCGAGTATCGGCGCGTACGGCAGCGTGTATTTCGAAGTCGTGATCACGGTGTTCATGTTTTTGTTCGGCATAAATTTCAACTTGTATTTTTTTCTCATTCTTCGGGACTTTAAGCCGATTTTGAAAAACGAGGAGCTCCGATGGTATATTGGCATCGTGGCGTTGTCGATCGTGGCGATTACGATCAATATCTTGCCGTTATACCATACGCTGGCCGAATCGCTACGGTACTCGTCGTTTCAAGTCGTGTCGATCATCACGACGACAGGCTACGCGACGGCGGACTTCAATTTGTGGCCGACGCTGTCGAAAATGATTTTGTTTTTTTTGATGGTCGTTGGCGCGTGCGCGGGAAGCACGGGCGGCGGCTTGAAAGTGACGCGGCTGATGATCGTTCTCAAGAAAATCAAGCTGAACGTGCAAAAGCTGTGGCATCCGCACAAAGTGGAGGCGATCATGGTGGATGGAAAGATCGTGGACAAGGAAACGGTCGACCAGGTCATGGCGTTTTTTGGCGCGTGGATGATTTTGATCGCGGCCGCGACGCTCGTGGTCGCGCTTGACGATTTTGATTTTGAAACGACGCTGACGGCGGTGTACACGTGTCTTGGCAATGTCGGACCGGGGTTGGGGCTTTGCGGGCCGACCGGATCGTTCGCGCTGTTTTCGGCGCTGTCGAAAATCGTCTTGTCCCTTTGCATGCTTTTGGGACGGCTGGAAATTTACCCGATTCTCATTTTCCTGTTTCCTTTGCTGGAAATCGACAAAAGAAAACCCGTCTTGCGCAGAAGACGGGAGGATTGAGCTGTTTGCGTTGTCAAACGGCTTTTTTTAACGCCACACGATATAAATGGCGTAGATGATATAGGCGCACAGCATGAGCAGGCCGCGGGCGCGCGACATTTTCTCGCTGCGCATCGTCATGAAATAAAGGAACACGGCGATCACGCACAAGATGACGATGTCGATCAAGTTGAGCGCGGTGACCTGGATCGTCGAAGAGAGCGAGGCGACGCCGAGAATGAACGTGATGTTCATGATGTTGCTGCCGATGGCGTTGCCAAGCGACAAGCCGCTTTCGCCTTTTTTCGCGGCGACCATACTCGTGACCAGCTCAGGCAGCGAAGTGCCGACCGAAACGATCGTCAGCCCGACAAGCGTTTCGGACATGCCCCACGTCTGGGCGATCCATGTCGCGTTGTCGACGACAAGATTGCCACCCAGAATGATGCCGGCCACGCCGACGCAAATCAGGGCGACGCTTTTGGGAACCGGCATGATTTTCGCCTCGTCGTCTTCGTTGTTTTCCTTTGGCTCGTGCGCTTTGGTGTCGCGCACGAGCGAAACGATGTACACCGTCAGCAAGACGAGGAAGCAGACGCCGTTGATCCAGTTGAGCCGGTGGTTGAAGACGGCCAGCAAAAGGACAAACGTAATGAGGATGTTCCAAAGCAAGTCGCGTTTGACGATTTGCCGGTCGATCAGAAACGGGCGCATGAGCGCGGAGCAGCCCACCACGACAAGGGTGTTGAAAATGTTGCTGCCGATGACGTTGGAGAGGGCGAGCTCGTTGCTTCCTGCCAGCGAGGCGGTGACGGAAACGCTCAGTTCGGGCAGCGAAGTGCCCAGCGCCACGATCGTCAAGCCGACGATAAAGGTGGGAATGTGAAATTGATAGGCGATGGACGCGCTGCCATCGACGAAGAGATCGGCTCCTTTGATGAGCAGAGCCATCCCGATGAGTAAAACGATATAAGCCATGTCAAAACCTTTCTTTTAGTATCCCAATGTTTTGAGGGCGTGGACGATTCCATCCTCGTGATTGGAACGGGTGACATGCGCGGCTTTTTCTTTCACAAAGTCTTTGGCGTTTTCCATCGCGAACGAGTCCTTGACGACTTCGAACATGGAAATGTCGTTTTCGCCGTCGCCAAACGCGACGACTTCGTCGGCTTCCCAGCCGTTCAGATTCATTAAATACAGCAAAGTCTTTCCTTTGGAGAAGCCGTAGGGCAGCACTTCGAGCTGTCTGGGCGTCGTTCGAAAAATCTCGAACTTGTTGCCGTATTTTTGCTTCAAATCGTCGTAAATCGCGAGCAGCGGCTCCTCTTCCTGCATGATTTGCAGTTTGTTGATGGGAGCCGTGATCTCCTCGACGGCTTGAATGTATTTGATGTTGGGATAACCGTCGCGCATGTCGGCAAGCCAGCTCCACGGACCGGCGGTCCAGGGATAGTCGATTGGAAGATGCTGGTCTTGCCGAATGGCTTCCTTGACGGTTTTTAAACTTTGCGGGAAGAAGTCGAACAACCCGTCGTCGAAGCAGGCCATCGTTTCGCATTCCATATTCATTAAATACTGGAAGATGGACGCGATTTCTTCGGGCTTCATTTTTTTGAGCACATGGCGCTTTCCGGTCGACAAGTCGTACCACGCGATGCCATCCACTTCAATGAGCAAGCCGTTGTACTTTTCCATTTCCAGCTCTCTGGCGTAAGGAAGAAGCCGCGTATAAGAGCGCCCGCTTGCTAAAATGAGCCGCACGCCTTTTTTTTGCAGTTCGAAAAGCTTTTGCTTTGTGGCGGGCGGAATCGTGTTGGTAGAATCCAGCAGGGTTCCATCCATATCCATAATGATTGCTTTGACCATGGGTATCACCTCGCAAACGATTTTAGCACAAATCCGAAAAAAGAGGGACGATAAGAGCCTGCGCGGCGAAAGAAAATTTATGAAAAAAAGATTTGCGTTTTGAAAAGGGGAATGCTATTATAAATAGGCATTGAGGAGATGCCTGAATAGCTCAGTCGGTAGAGCATCCGGCTGTTAACCGGCAGGTCACAAGTTCGAGTCTTGTTTCAGGCGCCATCATGTAAGAACAGCTGACTTCGGTCGGCTTTTTTTTGCTTGTATCGAAGGAAGCGGTTTGATACAATTTCAAAAACACAAGCATTGCAGCCACCGGGTTGCCGGCATTCGCCTCTGTTCGTTAGGTCTTGGAAGAGCGGGGAAACGAATGCCGTTTTTTGTTGACAGGAGGAAAAACGATGTTTCGAACCATGCGAAGAAAAAGGCAGGCACTAGATGAAAAGACGTGCCGGAAGATTTTGGAAAACGGAAGCGCAGGCGTGCTGGCGCTTTATGGGGACGACGGGTACCCGTACGCGGTGCCGATCAGCTACGCGCTGGAAGGGGACACACTGTTTTTCCATAGCGCGAAAAGCGGACATAAAATCGACGCGATCAAACGCGGCGACAAGGCGTCGTTTTGTGTCATCGACCAGGACGAAATCGTGCCGGCGCGATTGACCACGTATTTTCGAAGCGTCATCGCGTTTGGGCGCGTTCGAATCGTGGAACCGGCATCCGAAAAGCGGCGCGGCATCGAGGCTCTGGCGAAAAAATACGCGCCGGATATCCCGCAAGAGGAAATGGATCGGGAAATCGACCGGACATGGAAGGCGCTGACGGTGCTCGCGCTGGATGTCGAGCATTGCACCGGCAAGGAGGCCATCGAGCTGGTGGAAAAGAAGGAAGGCGTCAAATGATCGTGGATCCATTTGTTCTTGTCTTTGACGCACGCAAAAAGGTATCCTGGAAAAGGAAAAGAAAGAGAGGGAGAAGATGAACTATTTAAAATTGCCGAACACGGATCTGGAAGTTTCGCAAATCGCGCTTGGATGCATGCGGATCGCCGATAAAACCGTCGACGAGGTGGAGCGTCTGGTGCAATGCGCGCTGGATCTTGGCGTCAATTTTTTCGACCATGCCGATATTTATGGCGGCGGGCGCTCGGAGCGGCTGTTTGGAGAAGCGCTGGCGCGCCATCCGGAATGGCGCGAGCGGATGGTGATCCAGACGAAATGCGCGATCGTGCCGGGACAGCGCTATGATTTTTCTTACGACCACATCGTGGACAGCGTGAATCAGTCGCTTGAACGCCTGCACACCGATCACGTGGAGATTTTGCTGCTGCACCGTCCGGACGCCTTGTGCGATCCGCAAGAAGTGGCGCGCGCATTTGACGACTTGTACGAGGCGGGAAAGGTGAAATACTTTGGCGTCAGCAATCATACGCCGCTGCAAATCCTGCTGCTGGAAAAATATTTGAAACACAAAATCGTGATCAATCAGCTTCAGTTGTCCATCGTGCACTCCGTCATCATTGATTCGGGATTGAACATGAACATGACGGACGCTTTCGCGCAGGACAAAGATGGCGGCGTTCTCGACTGGTGCCGCTTAAACGACGTGCAAATCCAGGCGTGGAGCATCGTCCAGGCGTCGTGGGCGGACGGAACGTTTTTGAACAATCCGAAATACGGCCGGCTGAACGAAACGCTGGAACGAATCGCCGCGCGGTACGGCGTCAGCAAAGCGACGATCGCGACCGCTTGGATCTTACGGCATCCGGCGCGTATCCAGGCGATTGCCGGCACGACTTCCTGCGACCATCTCAAGGAAAACATCGACGCGTGCCGTATTGAACTGACTCGTCAGGAATGGTACGACTTGTACATGGCGGCGGAGAAACCGCTGCCTTGACGCGCTAAATTGTAAAATAGGACTTGAATTGAATGACCTTGTGTGCTATTATGGTTAGGCATTGAGGAGATGCCTGAATAGCTCAGTCGGTAGAGCATCCGGCTGTTAACCGGCAGGTCACAAGTTCGAGTCTTGTTTCAGGCGCCATCATGTAAGATCAGCTGACTTCGGTCAGCTTTTTTTTCGTCTTGAAAAACCGGCTCCTGCCGGTTTCTTTTGGTTTAGCGCATTTGCCCGGAACGCAACGCGGCCAGCTCTTTTTGGTATTGCAGCGCCAAGGCGAAGTCCTTTTGGGCCTGCGCCAGTTCGACGAGCCATTCCAGCACGCAAACGCGCAGCGGGTCCATCGAGAACGCCTGCTTCGCCTGCTCCAGCAAGGAAATCGCGGCCGGGAAATTTTCGTCTTTCCACGCGACGATTCCATCCAGCAGCGCGTTCCACGGCATGAAGGTATCGAAAGGATCGCTGTCCTGCGTCAAACAAAGGGCGTCTTTGGCGGTATGGACACGCACCGCAAAACAAGGATCGTCGAGCCGGAAGGCGGCGAAAACGAGGATAAAGTGAAGCACCGGCTTCGTGGCGCCGATTCGGAGGGCGTCTTTCGCGGTTTGTAAGGCGGCATGGATATCGTTTTTCCGAAAATAGGCGAATGCCAGGATCGACAGACAGCCTTGATACAAAACCGGATCGAGCGATTGCCCTTCGTTGATCAAGTTTTTCAAGCATGTGATTGCCGTTTCATAGTCGCCCAGATCCATATGGATTTGCGCTTCCAGCGAAGCCACCTGCACAAAGCGGAAAAGCGAGCCGACTTGAAAGGAAAGCGTCTTGCATACGGCCACGTGGCGATCGGCTTCGAGCAGACGCTGGCGAAAATACGCGTTCATCGCCATGTGCAAGCGGATCAAAAACGATTCCGGGTCGTAGCGCAGCGCTTGTTTAAAATACCGGGTTTCGTCGTGAAGGTCGAGCGCGACCACGCCAAGCAAGTCGTAGTAAACGGCTAGCTCTTTGGAGTCGAAAAACTCGAGCGCCGGTTCGAGTTCGCTTCGCAACGCCTCGATTTCCGCTGCCGGGGCGTCGGCGCATACGCGGTCGTACAACCCCAAAAACAAGAACTGCGGAAACAAAAACGAAGCCATCCACGTCCTGTCCTTCAACAGGGCGCCGGTCAGTTTTTTTCTTTCTTCGCTGCGCAGGGAGGCGCGCGCGTTTTCGAGCTCGTCAAGCCGGGCCAGCCACGCGGTTTTTCCTTTCGAGTCGTTTGAAAAGCGCGCAAAGCCAAACACCCGGGCGAACCGGTTTCGCCCTTCCTCGTCGATGTTGCTCGTTCCTTTTTCAATGGAGCGGATCATGGAGTAGGAATAGTGGGTGGCGTGCGCGAGCGCCTCCAGCGTCCATTCCTGCTGCTTTCGCATCGTGGCGACAAAAAAGCCAAAGATCCGCGCTTCGGTTTGATTCATACGTTTATCCTCTTTTTCCAAAATTATAGCATTTTCATGAAAAATAGCGGCTAAAAAAGGCGAAAGGATCCGTCTTTCCTTGAAAGAATTATTCGTTTATCCAAATAAAAGGATTTTTTTCTATGTTCTTTCTTTTGATTCACAAGATTTCTGGATGGATTGTCTGCCACGAACCTTGTGGCGCTGGCGTGATTTGTCCCGTATCGTAAAAGCAGGGAGGCGGTACGATGAAAATTCTTATGACACAAAACCGCAAAGGGTTTCTTTTGGCGATTCTCGCCATTGTTTTCCATTCCATGCTGATGCTGTTTCAAGCGACGCTGCTCGGCCTCGTATTCGACCATTTAGACAACGTCACGCAGCCTTGGCTGCTCGCGTTGATTGGCGCGTACATCGCGCTGACGCTAGGCTGCTCGCTGTATATCGACTTTGCCAAAGAGTCGCTCAAGCGCGATATTCGCCGTTTTTTGCTTGAAAAAGGCGTTCACGCGTATATGCATATGGACGAGCTCGCATTTGAAAAGCAGGATATGAGCGCGTGCGTCAACACGATGACGACGGAAGTGGATCTTGTGATCGAGCAATACGTGACGCCGCTGCTCAACACGTTTGGTCTGGCCGCGTCGTTTGTGCTCTCGAGCGTGTATTTCCTGTTTCTGGACTGGCGGATGCTCGCGTTTTTATATGCCGGCAGCGCGCTGACGTTTGCCATCAACCGCCTATGCCAGCCCCGGCTGGCGAAAAATCAGAAACAAATCCTGCGCGCGAAAAGCGACTGGATCGCCACGCTGCAAGGATTTTACCGCAATTTTTCCACAATCAAGGATTATGGCTTGGAGGAAAGGGAAAGCGAGGCGCTTGCCCGGTCCAGTGATGGTAGCGTGCAGGCACATTTTCGCGGCGGACTCGAGCTCGCCAACCTCGACTCCGTCGACCTGGATATTGGCATGGCGATGTTTTTTGGCTTGTTGATTTTGTGCGGGACGCTTTTTTCCGGCACGATATCGCCCGGCCTTGCGATCACGGCCATTCAGCTGAGCAACTCCATCGTGGATCCGATCATCAATTTCACGACGATTTGGAACCGGCTCAACGCGTCCAGGCCGGTGCTGGAACGTTTCCTGGCGATGGAAACGACAGCTTCTGCGCCGGAGCCTTTGGCCATCGACGGGCCGGTCGAAACGATTGAAATCGACACGCCCGTCGTCAAAGTCGGGGACAAGGCGCTGCTCCACGACATTCATTTGCGGTTTGAAAAAGGGAAGAAATACATGATCGTCGGGCCGTCGGGGTGCGGGAAAACGACGCTGCTGCGCACTCTCAAAGGCGCGATTCCATCCTCTGACGTACGTCTGAATGGAAAGGCGGGCTTGTCGATGAAGGCGCAGCTTTGCGTTGTCGGCCAGCATATGGCGCTTTTTCCATGGACGCTGGCGCAAAACATCGCGCTCAACGAGCCAGCCGCGCCTTCGACGATCGACGCGCTGCTCGCCCAGGTGCATTTGTCCCATCTCGATCCCGGTCGTCTGATGCGGCTGGACAACGACACGCTCAGCGGCGGGGAGCTACAGCGCGTCCAGCTTGCCCGGGTACTTGCCCAGCATCGGCCTTGGCTCTTTCTGGACGAGGCGTTTTCCGCGCTCGACCACGAAACGACTTGTCGTTTGGAAGCGATGTACGTAGCCGATCCGGACAGATCCGTCATTTCCATTTGCCACAAGCCGGTGATGAAAAACCTCAAGTATTACGACAAAATCATCACGATGGAAAGCGGAACGGTTCAAAGCGTGCTTGATCCAGCCGCGTGGAAACAGAAAAACGGCGCGCTTGCGTCCAGCGCGGCGTAACGTCGTTTCTTTTGGCGGCGGCGGCTTTCTTCTTTGGAAACGGTTTCGTATAATAAACACGAAACAGACGTTAAGAAGGAGGAATGGACGATGTATGATTTTGACAAGGTCATTGACCGGAAGGGAACAGGGTGCGCCAAGTACGACGCGGCGCATACAAACGATCCCGAACTCGTTTCGATGTGGGTGGCCGATATGGATTTTGAAGTGCTTCCCGAAATCCGCGAGGCGATCGTGAAGCGCGCCAGCCACCCGGTGTATGGCTATCCGATTTTGACCGACGGCTATTTGCGGGCGGTCGTGGACTGGATGAAGACCCGGCACGGTTTTCAAGTGGAAAAGGAATGGATCGTGTGCACGGGCGGGGTGGTGCCGGCTTTGAAGCTCGCCGTGCAGGCGTACACGAAGCCAGACGACGCCGTGCTCGTTTTGAAGCCGGTGTACTACCCGTTCGACCGGGCGGTTTTGGAAAACGGCCGGACGCTGGTCGAATGTCCGCTTGATTTGAAAGAAGGCCGATACGCTCTTGATTTCGACTTGTTTGAAAAACAAATCGTGGAAAACGACGTGAGGATGTTTATTTTGTGCAATCCGCACAATCCGCTTGGCATTGTGTGGTCGAAAGACGATTTGCTGAAAATGGGGAAGATCTGCCAAAAGCACGGAGTGCTCGTCGTCAGCGACGAGATCCATATGGATTTTGTATATCCGGGCTATACGCATGTCCCGTTTTTTGAAGTGGATCCGTCGTTCAAGGATTTTTCCATCGTGTGCACGGCGCCGTCCAAAACGTTTAATTTGGCCGGCTTGTGGACGTCGAACATCCTCATCGCCGACCCGGCGCTGCGCAAGGCGTTTGAAGAAGCCAAGTCGCGCTGCGGCGTGACCGATCCGAACATTTTCGGCATGGCAGCTTGCGAGGCGGCGTACACCTATGGCGCAAACTGGGTCGACGAGCTGCTCGTCTACTTGCGTGGCAACATCGAATACATGAAGGCCTTTTTCGCCGAGCACATGCCGATGGTGCGCGTGATCGAGCCCCAGGGGCTGTATTTGGTGTGGGTCGATTTCCGCGGCCTGGGACTGGACGCCAAACAGCTCGAGGAGTTCATGCTGAAGAAGGCGCACGTCTGGCTGGACGAAGGCTATATTTTCGGCCGGGGCGGCGAAGGGTTCGAACGCTTTAACGTGGCATGTCCGCGTTCGGTTTTGAAAAAAGGACTGGAGCAGATCCGGGCGGCGTACAACGAGTTAGTTTAAACTAATTTTAGTTGACTTTCCTAGTCTTTGCCGATATATTTATTAAGGAAAAGCGAAGCGGAAGCGCGCTTTTGAATCGAGAGGGAGGAGTCACATGAAAGAACAATGGCGAGGATTTCGCGGGACAAAATGGCAGGATGAAGTCGATGTCCGCGATTTTATCCAAAACAACTACACTCCATACGATGGAGACGAATCGTTTTTAGCCGACGCGACCGACGCGACGGACCAGCTATGGGGCGAATTGCAGCGGCTGCAAAAAGAGGAGCGGGCCAAAAACGGCGTGCTGGATATGGAGACGGAAGTTGTTTCGAGCCTGACTTCCTATGGACCAGGATACATTAGCGAAGCGTTGAAAGATTTGGAGCAGGTGGTTGGTTTGCAGACGGACAAACCGCTGAAACGCGCGTTTATGCCGTATGGCGGCATTCGTATGAGCGAGGAGGCGTGCACGACGTACGGCTACCAGCCTAGCGAGAAGCTGCATGAGATTTTTACGAAATACCACAAAACGCACAACGACGCGGTGTTTAGCGCGTACACGCCGGAAATGCGTCTGGCGCGCCGCAACAAAATCGTGACCGGACTGCCGGATACGTATGGACGCGGCCGGATCGTCGGCGACTACCGCCGGGTGGCGCTTTATGGAATCGACTTTTTGATTCGGGAAAAAGAGAAGGATCTGGCGTATTGCGGCGATGGCACGATGACCGACGACATCATCCGCCAGCGCGAGGAAATTGCGGATCAAATCAAGGCGCTGAAAGGCATGAAGGAAATGGCCGCTTCGTATGGCTACGACATTTCCGGACCGGCAACCAACGCCAAGGAAGCGGTGCAGTGGCTGTATTTTGGCTATTTGGCCGCGATCAAGACGCAAAACGGCGCCGCCATGTCGGTGGGCCGGATCTCGACGTTCCTGGATATTTATTTTGAGCGCGATTTGCGCGAAGGCGTTTTGACCGAAGCCGAGGCGCAGGAAATCATCGACCATATGACGATGAAGTTCCGCATGGTGAAATTCGCCCGGATTCCAAGCTACAACCAGCTGTTCTCCGGCGACCCGGTTTGGGCGACGCTTGATGTCGGCGGCCTGGGCATGGATGGCCGTTCGATGGTGACGAAAACGTGTTTCCGTTTCCTGCACACGCTGGAAAACATGGGGCCGAGCCCGGAACCGAACTTGACGGTGCTGTACTCGTCCAGACTGCCGGAAACGTTTAAGAAGTACGCCGCGAAAGTGTCGATCGACACGAGCTCTGTGCAGTACGAAAACGACGACGTGATGCGTGTGGAATGGGGCGATGACTACGCGGTGTGCTGCTGTGTGAGCGCGACCCAGACCGGCAAGGAAATGCAGTTCTTTGGCGCCCGCGCCAATTTGGCGAAGTGCCTGCTTTACGCGATCAACGGCGGCGTGGATGAAAAATCCAAAGTGCAGGTGGGCCCGGAATACAAGCCGATTACCAGCGAGATTCTCGACTATGACGAGGTCATGCACAAATACGACATCATGATGGACTGGCTGGCCGGATTGTATGTGAACATTTTGAATCTGATTCAGTATTTCCACGACAAATACTATTACGAGGCGAGCCAGATGGCGCTGATCGACACGGATGTGCGCCGCACGTTCGCGACCGGCATCGCGGGATTCTCGCACGTCGTGGATTCGCTTTGCGCGATCAAATACGCGACGGTCAAGACGATTCGCGACGAGGACGGCATCGTGGTGGATTACGAGGTGGAAGGCGACTTCCCTCGCTATGGCAACGACGACGACCGGGCCGATGAAATCGCGGTGTGGCTGTTGAAGGAGTTCATGAACAAGATCCGCAAGCACCACACGTACCGCGATTCGGAGCCGACGACGTCGATTTTGACGATCACGTCCAATGTCGTGTATGGCAAGGCAACCGGCGCGCTGCCGGATGGACGCAAGGCGGGCGAGCCGTTGGCTCCGGGCGCGAATCCTTCCTATGGCGCGGAACAAAACGGATTGCTGGCTTCGCTCAACAGCGTGGCTAAACTGCCTTACGAGTACGCGCTGGATGGTATTTCGAACACGCAGACGATGAATCCAAGCGCCCTTGGCCATGACGCGCAAGAGCGGATGGACAATCTCGTGCACGTGCTCGATGGCTATTTTGATCAGGGCGCGCATCACTTGAACGTCAACGTGTTTGGCATTGAAAAGCTGATGGACGCCATGGAGCATCCGGAAAAAGAAGAGTACGCGAATTTCACGATCCGGGTATCCGGCTACGCGGTGAAATTTATCGACTTGACGCGTGAGCAGCAGCTGGATGTCATTTCCAGAACTTGCCACGATCGGTTATAAAAAAATAAAAGTCCGGCGCGACCGGGCTTTTTGTATGAAAGGAAGCTATGAACAACAATTTAGGTGCGATTCATTCAATCGAAACGTTTGGCTCGGTCGATGGACCGGGTGTCCGGTTTGTCGTCTTTTTGCAAGGGTGCCGGATGCGGTGCCAGTTTTGCCACAACGCCGACACGTGGCAGACAAAAGAGGGCGACGTAAAGCCGGCCGCTCTGCTGGCGAAGGCGAAGCGCTATCAAACGTATTGGCGCGACCAGGGCGGAATCACGGTAAGCGGGGGAGAGCCGCTGCTGCAAATTGATTTTGTGACGGAGCTGTTTCGGCTCGCGAAAGCCGAAGGCATCCACACGACGCTGGACACGTGCGGGCAGCCGTTTACGCGCGAGGGGGCCATGTTCGCGAAAATCGAGGCGCTGATGGCGGTGACAGACTTGGTGCTGCTCGACATCAAGCATATCGACGAGAAAGCCCACACGCGGCTAACGCGCTGGTCCAATCGAAACATTCTTGATTTTGCCAAGTATTTAGACGAGATTGGCAAGCCGGTTTGGATCCGTCATGTGCTGGTGCCGACCATCAACGACGAGGACCGGTATTTGATCGCGCTCGACCGCTTCGTTTCCTCGTTGTCGAATGTGGAGCGTGTGGAAGTTCTACCGTATCATACGATGGGGGCTTACAAATGGAAGGCGCTCGGTATGGACTATCCTCTGGAAGGCGTCGAGCCACCCACGCCGGCGCGCATCGCGAACGCCAACCGGCTGCTGCATACAGGCAAAGAAACGGATTGATGGCGATACGGCCGTTCCCGCTGCGGGGGCGGCTTTTTTTATGAGCTACAAAAAAGGCTCTTTTCAGAGCCTTGGAAAAGTTTGTTTATAGCCAGCTAAAGAGGTTGAAGAACCCTTTGAAGCGAGGGAAGACCAAACCGGCCGGAACGTCCGGATTACCGTTGTTTCCGCCATTTCCATTCGCGTTGCCGTTTCCGTTGCCGCCCTGGTTGTCGCCACCCTGGTTAACATCCCCGCCGGGATTGCCGCCCTGGTTGTCGCCGCCCTGGCTTGGATCGTCGACTGTATCGTAAATGCAGACGCCGTTGGCGTAGGTGCCGCCGTTGTTGACGCATTCGTCGATCGCGGCTTGCTCGTTGTCTTTGTCTTCATCCGGCTTTTCCTCTTCGGCTGCCACGCAGGCGTTGCCGTTGAGCTCATAGCCTTCCGGACAGCTGCATGCGCCGCCATCCCATGTACCGCCGCTGCCAACACATGCGTTTTCGTCGGTGTTTTCCTCTTGCTTCGTGATACACAAGCCCGCTTCATCGTCCCAGGTGCCGCCATTGGCCGCGCACGCGGTGGACGGGTCGTATACTGGCGCCGAGGAAGTGTCGCCGCGGTTGACATATTCGGTCTTGATGTAGCCCCCTCGATAGTCGGATACGCCGTCCGGCCGCTCGATGGCGTGGTAGTTGCCGTACTGCTGGCAATAATCCAGCAAGTAATGGGAAATATGGAATGCGGTCGCCATGTTCAGCTGCGCGATATCAATATAGTAGCCTTGCTGCTGATATTTTGACGTATAGCCTGACCACACCGATACCGAGAACTGGCTCGTGTAGGCGCAGGACCACTCGTCCTTGACGACGCCAAGCGGAATGCCATACTGCAAACCGTCGTCCGCCCAGTCGGATGTACCGGACTTGGCGTAAACCGGATAGCTCGAGGCGAGAATCTGGTTGTAGTTGTTGTAGCCGCCCGTGACGACTTTTTCAAGCAAGGTCGACATCATGAACGCCGCCTGCTCGGAAATGAGCTCGTTGGTTTGGGCGTTGGACGCGAATTCCGCCTGATCCGAGCGCCGTACGACTTTGCGGATGCGGTGGGCGTCCACGTGCTGTCCCTTGTTGCCAAAGATCGTGTAGGCGCTTGCCTGCTCGATTGGCGAGGCGAACATGTTGGCGCCGCCAATCGCGTATTGTTCGACGAAGTCGTTCGCGACATCCTCTTTGTAGCCTAGTTTTCGACAGTACTCTTTCCAGTAATCCAAACCGGTATCCTTGACGAGGTCGATCATGGCCGCGGCCGCAGTCGTGTTTTTCGATACGCCCAGCGCGTCCTGCAACGACATGTTGCCCTGGTAGCGGCGGTCGGAGTTTTGCAAGTTGGAACCGGTCGTGAAGTAGTCTTTTGGAACGTCCTGCACGGTGTGGGTCGTCGCCCAGCCGAGAATGTCGAACGTTGGCGCGTAGGCGAGCAGCGGCTTCATCGAGGAGCCAGGCTGTCTGGCGTCTTTCGAGTTGTCGCGCTCAGAGTTGGTGTGGTAGTTTCGTCCCGGCCCGACGGCGATGATTTCGCCGCTGGCGTTGTCGATGACGGCGAATCCGACATCGAAGGCTTCATTTGGGAACGGCACGATGTTGCCGTTGCAAATTTCATCGGCCTGCTTTTGCACATCCTGATTGAGGGATGTGTAAATGTCCATCGGGATGATGCTTGGATCCTGTCCGGTCAGCGTTTTGCATTCTTCGATCGTTTGCTGGATGAAAGCCGCGTTTGGATCGACTTTGACGGTCAGGTTCGTCTGGAGCGCGAACTCGAGCCGTGCGTTTTTGGCGAGTTCGTATTCTTCCTCCGTGATGTAGCCGTGCTGGAGCATGAGCCGCAGCGTCGTGTTCCGCCGCTCGGTGGCCGCTTTCAGGAAGTCGACTTCCGAGCCGTTGTCGATGTTGTTGAGCGGGTTGTTGTTGTAGGGAGCGTTGATGGCGCCGGCCAGGAACGCCGCCTCGCCAAGGTTCAGCTCGCTGACGTCTTTGTTAAAGAAATACTTCGCCGCTTTTTGCACGCCGCGCGTGTTCTGTCCCGATCCGAACCAGATCCGGTTTACATAAAAGTCGAAGATGTCTTCTTTGTTGATGCTTTGCTCGGCGATCAGAGCCAAATAAATTTCCTGGATCTTGAGCTTGAGCTGGGTGAGCTTGTTGTATTTGCCCTCGTTTGTGAGTTTTTCCTCCTGGTTTTTCGTGAAGGCGTTGTCGATCATCTGCATGGTCAAGGTCGAACCGCCTTGCGCGAAGCCCCCGCTGCGCAAGTTGGCGATTCCGGCCGCCATGAATCGAGGCAAATCGAATCCGTTATGATCGAAGAAGCGCGAATCCTCGATGGATAAAAACGCGTCGACGAGCGATTGCGGAATTTGCTCGTACGTCACGTCTTCGCGAATTTCGTCGCCAAATTCGAAAATGAGATTTCCCGCTCCGTCAAAGATGCGGGAGTTGGACAAGGTCGACAGGCCGTCCTGCGAAAACCGCATGCCTTCGGGATCGTTGATGATGTTGACTAAAATAAAGAATACGGATATGCAGCCGACCAGAAACAAGGTCAGAATGCAGACGGCGATCTTGTTCCAAATATCGAGTTTTCGCCGTTTCGGCTTCGGAGCGGCCGCGTTGTTTGGTTTCGGGTTATCCGGCATTAATTTTCCTCCTTAAAATACAGTGCTTCGACGACTTTCAAATAGTCAAGCCGTGGATACAGGCCTTCTTTAATAAGATGGCCGTTTTGTTCGAACCAGTCGTACGGAATCGCATAACCGGTCGTCTTCTTGATTGTTCGAATGAGCAGGGGGGCGTCGACAAGATACGTCTTTCCGTAATAGGAAAAACGGATGATGAAGAAGCCGATTCCGCCGTGCCGTTCCACGAGTTCCAAATGCTTGATCTGGTGGGCGTGGATCATTTGCAGCGGCAGCCGCGACTTGTTTTTGGTTTCTTTCGCCTCGAAATCGACATATTTGCCTTTATAAAGACCGTTGTAGTCCGTCGTCGACGGGGTCCGGTAGTACGCCTCGATGATCTTCGCGCGATCGCGGCGCGGGTAGTCGACGCGGACCACCTGGATCGGGGTCGGTTTTTTATAAATCAGCGCGATGTTCAAATCCTTGTAGTACGTGTTGGACGCGTTGATGTCTTTTTCGAGGGTCGCGCCGCGCTTGGAATGATTGTCGATGTTTTTCGCAATCTGGTAAGGCGGGCTTCCGTTTGGGTAGTTGATCATGCTCACTTACTTATTATACCTTAAATGATAATAAAGTTTCTCCATAAAAATGAAAAAGTCATAAATTGGATTCGCGCGCAAGCAAGGATGGCGGATTCATCGTATCATGTTTGGAAAGAACTCTCTATTCTTCCACTTTTCCGGCTGGAAAAATGGAGGAAGATAAAAATCCGAAATCGGACTTGCGTTTTTGTCATAAAAAAGGCATAATGATTAAGTTGATTTTTTCTGGCTTTAAAGGCATAATATTTAAGTTGATTTTTTAAGAGTTCAAAGGCATAATATAATAGTTAATACCGGGGAGGGTCACGATGTCTAAAGATATGAATTTAACAGCTCAAGTGATTTACGAAAAAGAATTTCACGTGGACTTAAAAGGGTATGCGCCTGGAGAGGTGGATGAATTTCTCGATCAGGTCATTGAAGATTATCAAAATTACGATGAGAAGATTGAAGAGCTTGGAAGTGCATTGACTCGTTACGAAGCGAAGATCAAGGAGCTTCAGCAGCAAGTTTTTGCGCTTCAAACGGAAAATCAAAACCTTCAGGAGCAGAAGGATCAGGATTTCGTGAACGCGAATACCGATCAGGTTGATATTTTAAAACGAATCGCCCGTTTGGAAAAAGCGGTTTTTAATCAAAACTAAGGGATCATTGGATCCGTTACTCCAATTCGGCAGTTGCTGGTCGAAAGGCTAGAGGAAAGTCCATGCTCGCACGATCTGCGATGATCGTAGTGTTTGTGCTGGATGAATCAATAAGTCCAGGCACGCGCAAGCGTGACGGCCGGCTTGAATCCTAACCCGTATGGTATGGATGAGAGCCTTTAAAAGTGCCACAGAGACGAGTCTTTATGGAAACATAAAGAGTGGAACGGGTAAACCCCGCAAGCGAGAAACCCAAATTTGGTAGGGGAACCGGCCAAAGCGAATCGGAAGCCGAGGCTGGATGCATTTTGCATAGATAAATAGCTGCCGCCGGGAAACCGGAACAGAACATGGCTTATGAATTGGAGGAGAAAGTGAAACGAATAGTTTCGCTTTTTTTTTTTCGGTGATACAATACAAAACAGAAAGAAGGTGCACGTATGTCTCCAGACCCGCATGAGCGAATTGAACAAAACAGCAACCAGACGGAGGCATGTGCATGACCTCCGAAAGCAAGGAGGTACAAAGTGTTAGAATTTTACAAGACGAATGAACAAGGCGTGACGGCCAGAATCGAATCCCCGGAACCGGGATGCTGGGTCAACGCGATCGCGCCAACGTATGAGGAACGAAACTATTTGATTGAGAAAATCGGTGTTTTGCCCGAGTTTGTCAAGTCCTCGCTGGATGAGGAGGAAAGCGCCCATATCGACTACGACGACGATGTCGACCAGACGCTTGTGATTTTTGACTACCCGAACATGAACGAGGAGGAAGATCCGATCAACCGCCCTCAAAAGGAAAAAGAGCTGACGCTCCAGTATATGACGCTGCCGCTGGGTGTCGTTATTTTAAAGGGCTATATTGTCACGATTAGCTTGTATGAAAACAACAATGTCAACGACTTGGCTTCAGGACGGGTCAAAGGTCTGGATACGAAGCTGAAAACGCGGTTTTTACTGCTGCTTTTGCTCCGGATTTCCCAGCGCTATTTGATTTATTTGCGCCAAATCGACCGGCTGTCGTCGCGGACGGAAAAAAAGCTGTATCAGACGCCCGACAACAAGGAGCTGATCGACATGCTTGGGCTGGAAAAGTCGCTCGTCTACTTTTCGACTTCGCTGAAGTCGGATGAGCTGACGCTTTCCAAGATCATGCGCGGACGGCAAATCAAGCTGTACGAGGACGACGAGGACTTGCTTGAGGACGTCATGATCGAGATCAAGCAGGCGGTGGAGATGTGTAGCATTTACTCGGGCATTTTGTCGAGCACGATGGACACGTTCGCCAACGTCATTTCGAACAACTTGAACTTTATCATGCAAATTTTGACGGTAATTACCATCGTTATGGCGATTCCGAACATGATTTTTGGCTTTTACGGCATGAACGTGAAAGACTTGCTGTTTCCGTTCGCCTGGTTCCCGCTGCTGCTGGCGGTGATCGCCTGCGTCTGCGCGATTTTTATCTTTAAGAAAAAAGACATGTTCCATTGATGAATCTTTGGCGGCTGCTCCTTGAGCATTCGCTTTTTTTATTATGGACAAAAACGATATATAGATATATCATTTAAGAAAAGGGAGAGGTGGAAGTATGAGATATTCGATCATTACCGATCAGGTGGACGAGGATTTGGAACGGGCGCTGGCGAAAATCCAAAGCGAAGGCTTGCGCGAGGTAGAACTGCACAACGTGTTTGGCAAAACGATCGAGCAGTGTGACGACGAGGAAGTGGAGCGGATCCGGACGCTGCTCAAACAGTACGGGATGCGTGTCAGCTCGATCGCGTCGACGATTTTCTTTTTGTGCCCGCTGTACGAGGGCGATCAGGTGAGTTTGTTCAATCCTTCTTTTTATACGATCGAGGGCGATGCCGACGCGCATTTGGAGTACGCTCGCCGCGCGTGCCGCATCGCGAAGGCGCTCGGGGCGCCGGTTGTGCGGGCGTTTCCGTTTCGGGCACCCGACAACCGGAAGGGGCCGTATGGAACCGACGAGGATTTTGAACGGATCGTAGCGCAAATGCGGCGGCTGGCGGCGATCGCGGAAGAGGAGAGAGTCGTGATCGCGATTGAAAACTGCCCGTATTCTCATTTGCCAAAGGGGGAAATGACGCTTAAATTGTGGAAGGCGGTTCAAAGTGACTGGATTCGTCTGCTTTGGGATCCGGCCAACTCGTTCCGGGCCGAAATCAAGCAGGTGCCCGGACAATACCAGTCCTGGACGCTGGAAGAGGAGGCGAAACGACTGCTTCCGATGATCGCCCACATTCACATCAAAGACTACTCGATCGACGTTTCCCAGGCGAAGCCGTTTGTCCATGAGGTGCTTGGACAAGGGGACATCGACTTTCCGGCTGTGCTTCGTGTTTTAAAGGAGGGCGGATACACGGGGGCGCTTTCGCTGGAGCCGGAAGTCGACGCAGAAGGCGCGATCGAGTGCATTCGTCAATTAAAAGCGATGACTTAATTGTGAAAAAAATAACAAATAACTTGCTTCTTATACCGGAATCCGTATACTAAGGGTATGAGGAGCGAGACATATGGTGATTTCTAGAGAAGACTTGATTCGTGATTTTGAAAAGATCCTGCCAAGGCTGGACGAGGAGGAAGTGTTTATTCTTCAGGGCGGCCACATCGTGGCGAAGCTGTGTGTCCCGTGCGGACCGGGATCGCAGGATGAAAAAGTGGAAATGCGTTCCATGCGGACGATGAATCTTTGAGGTTGACAGGCGTTACATTTCACGCCTGTTTTTTTTCAGTGTAAGATATTTACGAAAGGATTGGTAAATGTCTATGGAAGCGAAAGGAAGTACCTTGCTGAAGGTCGTTGGCTATATTTTTGTGATTTTAGGTATTTTGTCGCTGTGCATTCAAATTGGCGGCTTGATTTCGGACGATATCATCGCCACGGTGCAGGGAAGCGTCATTGGCGAGCTGTTTATTTTGGATTCGGGCACGCTGGCTGTCGGCATGCTCGTTTCGGTTGCTGAACTGGCAGCTGGCTATATGGCGGTGAAAATGGCGTCGAACCTTTTGTACGCGAGAACGTTGCGTTACTACGGAATCGGCCTGCTTGTGTTGTTTGTCGTGGAGGCTTTGTTTTACTTTGGCGCCAATGGCAACGTGAGCTGGATCGCGTACGGGATCTTGTTCGTGCTGTCGGCGTTGTATGTGATTGGCGCCTGGATGAACGAGAAAGCGGCGAAGTAAAAGGACAACGATGAGGCGGTGAAACGAAGGCGGATCCGCTTTTTTTGTGTCGAAACGAAAAAAAAACTTCACGAATTTCGTGAAGTGAATTGATAAAATGGCAGCGCGTACGGGGTTCGAACCCGTGATACAGCCTTGAGAGGGCTGTGGCTTAACCGCTTGCCGAACGCGCCATGTGCATAAACGATTTTAGCACAGGAAGAAAAAAAAAGATACCTCTTTTGGCATCTTTTTTTACTTTTTTTTGATTAAATAGCGCCAAGCACTTTGCCGACGCAGCGGATATCCATGCCCGGCGTGAATTCGATGTCCGGATATTCCGGATTTAAAGAGTGCAGGGAATTGGCGCGGTACTCTTTGATGAACGAGTTGCCGTCAATGATGAAGATCCCGATCTCGCCGATGTTGACCGAAGGCTGGGACGCGATCTTGACGAGATCGCCATCCATGTATTTTGGTTCCATACTGTGCCCGTCGACCCGCAGCACGTAGTCGATCTTCCGGTTGAGCGCGGTATCCGGCAGCTCGATCGTTTCCTGTTCGACGTCGTCGCCCAGATAGTTTCCGGCGCCAGCCGCCGGAGAAACCTGGAAAAACGGAATCGAAAGCGATTGCGGCAGATCCAGATTTTCCGGATTGGAGTGGTCGAGGATCTTGTTGATCATCTCGTCCACGAGGTTTTGCTGCCAGGGCTCCAGCGCCCGGAACTTTTCGATGTGGTAGCGCTCGACTTCCGAAAGCGACTTGCCGTCGTCCTCCCAGTCCATGATGCTGTTCGGCGTCGTGTCCAGGATCCGGCACAAGCTTAAAATCGTGTCGGCGTCCGGCTTGTTGTCGCCCCGCTCCCAGTTGGAGATCACGTTTTTCGTCTTTCCAAGCATTTTCGCGAGTTCGCCCTGCGTGATCTTTTTCTTTTTACGTGATTTTTTGATTTGTTGTGGTAATGCCATGATGCACATTGCCGTATTCATTCGCAAGGCGTCGGCGAACGAATGCGGCGCCTCCTTTCTATTTTTGTCGATCGTTTCGTTGCCAGGAGTCGCATTTTCGGTTCCGGATCCGAAAAATATAGACTTTTCCTGTTTTAATACTATCAAAACAGGGCACAGAAGTCTATAAAAAATCAGAAAAAATGAGACGTTCCATATTGCACCGCCACAAAAACTGTGTTAATATCCATTTGCACAGAAAAAATGGTAAAAAGCCATTGGAAAGGAAGCGTAATTATGAGTTATGAGTTTATGGATATGATCAATGATCATGTGGAAACCCGTCTTCAAGATGAGCAGGAGCGGCTTGTGAAGCAGGAGCGCGCCAAAGAGCTTCGCACCCACCAGATCGTTTTCGCCATTTGTTCCTCGGTGTTTTTTCTGCTGACTTTTCTTTTGGAAACGCCGCATTAGCGAGGAAAAAAGCATGGGGTTTGCCTGCGGTTCTGGTTTTGGGTATGATGAAACCATGAAAAAGGAGGCGTTTCCCATGTCATTAAAAACCCATTTGGATGCGATTCGCGAATACGGACACAAGATTGGTCCGGCGGAAGTCAACACCAACACCGCGCCGGTGGAATACTATGTCGAGGACGAGAAAGGGCGCCGCACCCCGATCACCAACAACGAGGCGCTGCAATTTATCGCCAACGCGAAGATGGACGATCCGGCCGGGGGCATCAACACGTACGATAATTATACGAAACTCTTTACTATTTTAGGTATTCGTCCAAAATGGTAATCAAAGCCGATTTCTTTGGAAATCGGTTTTTTTGTGGGAAAATAGCGGAAAAACCATTCTTGAAACCGTTTACAGTTTTATGAAAAGGGTATACAATACTAAATATCTTTGAGTAGAGAAAGGAAGAGGAAAAGGTTATGGAGTTTGATTCTTCAAAAATGGTCACGTTTTTATTGATCGTGATCGCAGTCGCGCTGTTGGCGCTTGTGTACGCCGCTAACTTGTTTGTGACCGTCAAACGCGAAAGCTCGGGCAACAAACGAATGAAAGCGCTCAGCTCGTACATTCATGAAGGGGCGATGGCCTTCCTGAAAAGAGAGTACAAAATCATTATCATTTTCATCGTAATCGTCGCGCTGCTGCTGACAGGACTTGGATTCATTCCGTCGCTGCAAGGCATCGACGGCGTGGGAATCAACGGCGCGATCTGTTTCGTGATCGGCGCGTTGAGCAGCGGTCTGGCCGGCTTTATCGGCATGCAGGCGGCGACGATGGCCAACGCGAAGGTGGCGCAGGCGGCCCGCGAAAACGGCATGTCCAAAGCGCTGAATGTCGCCTTTAACGGCGGTTCCGTTCTTGGAATCAGCGTGGTTGGCTTTGGCTTGTTTGGATTGGCCTTGCTGTATGTGGTCTTCACCTACGTTCTGGGCGATCCGATCCAGGCGGTTCCGGTCGTGGCCGGCTACAGTCTTGGCTGCTCGTTTATCGCTTTGTTCGCCCGTGTCGGCGGTGGAATTTACACGAAGGCGGCCGATGTCGGCGCGGATCTTGTTGGAAAAGTGGAAGCGGGAATTCCGGAAGACGATCCAAGAAACCCGGCGGTTATCGCGGACAATGTCGGCGACAACGTCGGCGATATCGCGGGCATGGGCTCCGATTTGACGGAATCGTACGTTGGCGCGATCGTGTCGGCCATCTCGCTGGGACTGACCGTCACGATTCTTGGCGAGAACTACACGCTCCAGGCGGCTTTGTTCCCGTTTGTGGTGGCGGCTGTCGGCATTATCGCCTCGATTTTGGCGCAGCTGTTCGTGCGGATGAAATCGTGGGACAACCCGCAAAAGGCGCTGTCGATCGCGACATACGTGGCGACGGGCATCGTCATTATCGCGGCGTTCATGGCAAGCACATGGCTGTTTGGAACGATGAATCCGTTTTTCTCGGTTATGACAGGCTTGATCGTCGGGATCCTGCTTGGAAAAATCGCCGAGTACTACACGTCGGATGAATACCGGAAAGTGAAGGAAATCGCGGCGGAATCCCAGACGGGTCACGCCACGAATATTATTTCCGGGTTCTCGGTTGGAATGGAATCGACGATGCTGACCGTCGTCGTTCTCGTGCTTGGAATCATCTTGTCGTTCATGTTCTTCGACATGTACGGCATCGCGCTGGGCGCTGTCGGCATGTTGTCGACGTGCGGCATCACGGTTTCTGTCGACGCGTACGGGCCAATCGCGGACAACGCGGGTGGCATCGCCGAAATGGCGGAGCTGGATCCGGGTGTGCGCAAGATCACGGACCGTCTGGATTCGGTTGGAAACACGACCGCGGCGATGGGAAAAGGCTTCTGTATCGGCTCGGCGGCGTTTACGGCGCTGGCGATGATTGTCGCGTTCGCCGAGGCGGCCAACTTGTCCGTTATCTCGCTTTTGCAGCCGGGCGTTTTGGTCGGTTTGCTGTTTGGGGCGATGCTTCCATACTTCTTCACGTCCTTGACGATTCGCTCGGTTGGAAAAGCGGCCAACCATATGATCAACGAGGTGCGCCGCCAGTTCAAGGCGGATGCCGGCATTATTAAAGGAACGTCCAAACCGGATTACGCGCGCTGCGTCGACATTTCCACGCAGGCGGCGCTCAAGGAAATGGTCGTGCCGGGCTGCATCGCCATCGTTTCGCCGGTGCTGGTGGGCGTGCTGCTTGGATGCGAAGGCCTTGGCGGCATGCTGCTGGGGGCGCTTATCTCGGCCATCATGCTGGCTGTGTTTATGGCCAATTCCGGCGGCGCGTGGGACAACGCGAAGAAATTTATCGAGAGCGGCCAGTTTGGCGGCAAAGGCTCGGATACCCACAAGGCGGCGGTTACGGGCGATACGGTCGGCGATCCATTCAAGGATACGGCGGGACCGGCGATGGATATTTTGATCAAATTGATGTCTGTCATTTCCTTGATGCTCGCGCCGGTTCTCGTGCAAATGGAACCGTTGCTCAGCTTCCTGTTCAAGTAATGAAAAAGATAGAAAGACCGATCTGTCGGTCTTTTTTTCAATTCTATTTTTTGATACGATAATGACAACGGAACAGAAAGAGAGGAGAGGTCATGATGATGGGGGTGCGGTTGCAGGAGTTGTTCAATTTGATGAGTCAAAATGAATACCGGTCAGCCACATATTTTGCGCAACGTTTGAATGTCAGCTTGAAAACCGTGCGAAACGATATAAAAAAGCTGGATTGTATTTTGAATCACCATGGCGCGTCGATCGAATCGAAGGCGCACAATGGGTATCGGATGGTGGTGGAAGAGCCGGAAGCGTTTGAGGAATGGTTCAACAAAAATGTGGAGGAACGGCCGGTGGAAGGACAAAACCGGAACGTGGTCGTGCTTGAAAAGCTGTTGAACGCCCATGGCTTTGTGAAAATCGACGATTTATGCGAAATGCTGTACATTTCCAGAACGAGCATATCCGCCTCGCTGCGACAAATCGAGGACATGTTCAAAGAGTACCGGCTGAAAATCATTCGCAAGCCGGCGTGCGGGATCCGAATCGAGGGCGAGGAGTTCGACATCCGGCGTCTTCTTTGCTATTGCCAGCTCAAATACCATTTTTTTGACAATGAACGCGTCGACGCCAATTCCGATTCGGTGTGGCTTGGCCAGACAATCGTTTCTTTGCTGAACAAATACGACTTGCATTTGTCGGAAGTCGCGCTTGATAATTTCGCGAACTATGTATACGTGGGGATGAAACGGATTTTGAGCGGTTATATCGTCAATTTGAATTTGAACGTGGAAAGCTTTAGTGCGATTGGCATTAAGGAATCGTCTTTTTGCAACGAGCTGGTCGAGCTGCTGGAATCGCAGTTTGGCGTGACGTATACGGCCGACGAGAAAAACTATATTTTGCTGTATTTGGGCGGCAAGCAAATGACCGCGGGCGGCAACTATCCAATCGAAAGCGACGACAACTTTATTTTCAATCGCGAAATCGACCAGCTTTCCTACGACATGATCGAGCTCATACGGCGGGAGTTCCAAATTTCGTTTTCCAACAATTTCGAGCTACGGATGACATTGAACCGCCATCTTGTCCCGTTCGACATTCGAATGAAGTACGGCTTGCCGCTGACGAATCCGATGATTGACGAAATCAAGAAAAACTACTCGCTGGCGTACGACATGGCTATTCGCGCGTCGAGCATTTTGAAGAAGCATTATAAAACCGACCTTTCCGAGGACGAGATCGGCTATTTGGCGCTGATTTTCGCGCTGCAAATCGACAAGGATTCAAACGATCCAATTAAGAAGTCGAACGTTTTGATCGTATCGAACGCCAATTCGTCGACGATGAACGTGTTCAAGCAAAAATACGAGCAGGCGTTTTTCTCGTCCATCAACCATTTGTATGTGTCGGATTCGCTCGGCTTGCGCAATTTCGATTTTTCGCTTGTCGACTACGTGTTCACGACCGTGCCGATCTTGATCGAGATTCCGAAACCGATTTTCGAAATCAACTCGTTTATGGAAGGAAACGACATGCAAAGCATCGAGGAGGCGCTTTGGCGCGCCGAGTCCAACGAGCTCCGTCGCTTTTACACGCCGAAGCGGTTTTTGACGAACTTGAAAGGGCGCGATAAAAACGCGATCCTGAAGGAAATGTGCGAAATCGTGGAAAGTCAGGAAACTGTGTCGAGCGACTTTTATGAACTGGTCATGGCGCGTGAGGAATATCCGCATATGATGTACAAAAATCAAATCGCGCTGCCGCATCCAAACCGGATTTGCTCGACATACACGTTCGCGTACATCGCCGTTCTGGACGAGCCGATTGAATGGAACGACGAAATGATCCGTGTCGTTTTGCTGTCGTCGCCCGGATCCCAGGACAGCAAGAACCGGCAGAAGTTTTACGAGCTAACAGCCCGCTTCGCCCTGGACCATGAAGCGGTCGCCTCCTTGATAGAGGATCCGCAATTTACCAAATTTATCGAACTGCTGGGGATATAATAAAAGCCGCTTTGCACGAGCAGGGCGGTTTTTTTTGTGGTAAGCCGCAAAAAGATAGTGTATTTTTATAACGTTTTATTGCCACATATGGCAGGCAGTTTCAGGGAAAAATAGAAAACGGAAGAAAAAGGAAACTTTCAGGAGAACGAAATGTGGTAATTTGTAACGTGGTCGAAACATTGTGTGAAAAATCGTGATAAAAATCGAAAAAAAATGTAGAATTTATCAGATTTCATAGGTATAATTGCATTGTAAACGGTTGCTTACCATATTGAATGTGGCAAATGTTTCTATGGTGATTTTGCATCCATTGCATATAATAAATGGTGTGAGGCAAGGTAAAGCGCTCACATTTCTGGAGGTAGTGACCATATAGTATCTATGTGGTACAAATAAAAAGTAGAAAGGAGAGAAGAAATATGTTAACTGTAAGATTGTTCTGTGCTGCTGGAATGTCAACAAGCTTGCTGGTGAACAAGATGATCGAGGAAGCCAAAAAAGAAGGCAAGGAAGTGGATATCGTCGCATATCCTGTCAACGAACTTGACCGCCGTCTGGATGGCGTGGATGTCGCTCTGCTTGGACCGCAAGTTGGTTACATGAAGAAAAAAGCACAAAAGATCGCCGGTGACGCGGGAGTTCCTCTCGATGTGATCCCAATGGCTGACTATGGACGCTGCAACGGAAAAGCGGTTCTTGGGCTCGCTGAAAAACTGGCTAAAAAATAAGTAAAAGAAAAAAAGGAAAATAGGAGAGAAAAAGATGAGTGAATTTATTAATGATAAAGTCATACCTCCAGTGATGGGCTTTATCAACACGAAACCTATGCAGGCGTTGAAAGACGGTTTGCTGTATTCGATGCCATTGATGATCGTAGGTTCTGTATTCTTGCTTTTGCAACAGTTCCCAATTTCTGCAGTTGGTGACTTTCTGACCAGTGTTGGTTTGTACGACATCTTCACGACGACGTACGCGAACACATTCAACATTATGTCTTTGATCGCTGCTATGGGTATCGCCTACACCTACGCGAAAAACGAAGGATTCGAAGGTATGCCGGCCGCGGTTATCTCGCTGTCTGTTTGGCTGATGTCCCAGCCTCAGTCGGTTATGTTCAACGACGAAGCCGTTGGAAGCGTCATCGACCGTACTTGGCTTGCCGGTCAAGGTATGGTTGGCGCCCTGATCTTCGGTGTCATCGTTGGTATGATTTACTGCTGGTTCCTGAAAAAGGACATCACGATCAAAATGCCTGCCGGCGTGCCTCAAGGTGTTGCCAACGCGTTTACGGCGTTGATTCCAGCCGCGGTTATCATCGTTGGATGGACGGCTATCGTTTACGTCGTTGAATTGGCCGCTGGTACGACGGTCATGGAATTGGTTTACAGCGCGATCCAGGCTCCGCTGCAAGGCTTGACGGACAACCTGGGTGGTGTTATCGCTCACCAGTTCCTCGTTACGTTCCTGTGGTGGTTTGGTATCCACGGTGCGACGGTTGTCGGCGGTGTCATGGGTGGTATCCTGACAGCCAACGTTTCGGACAACCAGGCGATTCTCGACTCCGGTCGCGAACTGACGGTTGCCAACGGTGGACATATCTTCACTTCGCAGCTGATTGACCAGTTCTGTACAGTAACCGGTTCCGGTTTGACTCTTGGTCTTGTTGTTTACTTGTGCTTCTTCGCCAAATCCGAGCAGTTGAAGTCCATTGGTAAACTCGGTTTGGGCCCAGGCGTCTTCAATATCAACGAGCCGATCCTGTTCGGTACGCCAATCGTATTGAACCCGATGCTCGCGGTTCCGTTTATCTTGACTCCGGTACTGTCCGGTGCCTTGACTTATCTGCTCATCCAATGGGGCATCCTGCCGATGTTTACCGGTGTCGTTGTTCCTTGGACAACCCCTCCAATCATTTCCGGTCTGTTGGTTAACGGATGGAAAACGATGGTATGGCAGGCAATCGTCATTGTGGGATCGTTCTTCACGTACTTCCCATTCATCAAGATGTACGACAACCAGCTGTATAAAGAAGAGCAGGAAGCCGCTGAATAAAAACACAAATTACATTATTATAAGGAGAAATAAAGATGGAAGGTTTAGAATTAATCTGTTTCCAAATCATCTCTGCATCCGGTGGAGCGAAATCCGCGTACATGGCTGCTTTGGAAGCTGCGAAAGAAGGCAACTACGAAGAAGCTGAAAACATGATCAAGGAAGGCGACGAAATGTTGAACCAGGGTCATGCACCGCACGCGACACTCGTTCAGCAGGAAGCAGCCGGCAATTCTCCGGAAGTTTCTTTGATCCTGATCCACGCGGAAGACCAGATGATGGGTGCTGAAACGTTCAAAGCGATGGTTGAGCAGATGATCGACGTGTACAAAGAAATTGATGCTTTGAAAGCGAAGCTTGCTTAATAAAATGAAAGAGATCCAATACGAGGATCTCTTTTTTTTATGGTTATATGATTCGATAAACGGAAATGGAAAGAATAATATAGAAGCAGAAGGAGAAATGTATGCTCAGACGATTTTATTATTCGGATTTATTTATCGACGGACAGGAAATCACGCCGTATTATATGCCGCAGTTTATTTTATCCCTTGGAAAGTCAAAGCCATCTCCCGGTTTTCCGTTTATTTACAGCTGTAACGTGACTGACCGGGGCATTGAGCTCCACAGTTTGCCGTATCCAAAAATCGGCCACGACATCGCGTACAAAGACATCAAATACATTGACTTGTATGTCGTAAAACGCGTATGGGGTATAGCATGGACAATGCTGATCGCGCCTGAGTTCAATCTGGATTTGATCGTCCACACATACGATCATGATGAGGAAATCGAAATTCCCGCCTGTTTTGAGGGAAAAAGGATGTGCGAAAAGATTCGGGAAAACGGTGTGCCCGTTTACGACCGGTTTCATATTTACGAACAGTTCCCGGACGCCCAGTCATTTCGGGCTGGTTTTGCACAACATTTCCTTGAGTGCTATCCGGCTTTGGCCGAAAAATACAATTTAGATGATCCAAGGATGGGCTTTAAAAAGTCGGTTTCTTTAAAGGAAATTTGGAAGAAACGCTAAAGGCGCTGTCTTGCGGTAAAGCCGATGCGCGGGTCGTCGAGCCCGTATTCGGCTGCCAGCGCGTGGTAATGCTCGTCGAAATAGCTGGCGAAGTCTTTCTTGAACGACTCTTCATTTGTAAAGCGCTCGAACACGCCAAACGCGTCATGGACATAAATATGGTTTTCTTTCAAACGCTGTATCGCTTCCACAAAGGAATATGTGGCGGGAAACTCGATTTCCAGTTTTGGATCGTCCCGTCCGTTGTCTTTTAAATGCACGACAAGATCGAAATTGTAGTAGGGAACGAGCATTGAAAGGAAAGTTCCACCTTCCCATTTTCGTCGAATCACGAACAGTTCTATGCTTCCGATTTCGGTATAGGGGATGTTTTTTCTCTGATTTGGCTTCGTCAGTCGTGTCAGTTCCAAGCTGTCCAGTGTGAAATGACAAACGGTTTGCATACCGAAAACGGCAGGCAGAAAATAAAAAGGGACAACGAGAATCAAGCTGGCATTGCTTGTTTTGCGCTTGGTGTCGATCCAGAGGTTGCCATAGTAAAATTCGTTAAGCATAAAAAGAACCTTCTTTCTTTTTTTCCACCATAGCACGTTTGAAAGCGGTTGACAAACGTTTTCATCTTTTTCTTCTTTCTCTTATTTTTTCTGATTATTTGATTGTTTGCTAGGATGAATCGCGATATAATAAAAATGGAATTAATATAATCGGAATTTTCTAAATGCAGAGAGGAGAACAAAGTGTTAAAAAACTTTTATTATGTGGACGCGTTTGTAGACGGACAGGAAAAGACGCCCTACTACATTCCGCAATTCATTCTTTCGAATCGAAACGCGCCGCTTGGTTACCCGTTCATTTACGGCTGCGACTTTCGGTATGACGGTTTGTATTTGCATCGGCTGACCAATCCCAACGACCGGTTTTCGATTCCGTATTCCGAAATCAAATGGATCGACTTGTACGTCGTGCGTCGGCGCTGGGGAACGACGATCCTGACGATGATGATTCCGTGCTTCGATTTCGACTTGATCGTCCACACGGAGCATGACGAGTACGAAATCGAGTTTCCGGCCTTCTTTGGATTTCTGGAAGTGATGGAACGTTTGAGAGCGGAAAATATTTATGTGATGGATGTGCTCGACGTGTTTAAACGGTTTCCGGATCAGGAAGCTTTCAAATCATATTTTGGATCGTATTTTGAGAAAAATTATCATACCATCGCCCAAGAACATGGACTAGACGATCCGCGTATTGGCTTTAAGAAAACATCTTGGTAGAAAGGGACAACATGAAACAACGCTATTACTACGCCCAGTTGATGACGGGCAAAAAGAAACGTTCGTACGCGAGCAAGGCGAAAAATTTCACAAAAAAGATTTTCGCGATGTCGGGATTCGCCGTCGACGCGTCGATGAGTATTTCGCATCCGTTCATTCGTGGCTGCGATTTCAAATACAACGAAATCGAGTTGTACCGCATACAGGATCCAAACGATACGATTTCGATTCCGTATTCCGGAATCAAATGGATCGACTTGTACGTCGTGGCCAGACGATGGGCTGGCGGCGGCATGCTCATAGCGCTCAACGTCATGTACAACTTCGATTTGGTCATCCATCTTGAACATGGCGGGGAAATCGAAGTGGAGTTTCCAGCCGACTTCGCGTTTAAGAAAATCATGGAAGAGCTGCGACCCGCCAGCGTGCCGGTCATCGATGTCTTCGACGTGTTTGTCCATTTCCCGGACGAAAAGACATTCAAGAAGGAGTTTCCGACTTATTTTGGTGAGCATTACCACGATTTGGCGATGCAGTACGGCCTCGAAGATCCGCGCGTGACATTCAATCCAATGTAAAGCCAATCATTATAGCATTCCTTTTGCGATTAAGGTTGTGTTTTGCCATAGTTTGAGGTAAAATTCTCATAGAAAGCGATTACATTTTGGAAAAATGAAATCAAAAGGAGGATATTATGTTAACTATTAGATTGTTCTGCGCCGCAGGCATGTCGACGAGCCTTCTCGTGAATAAAATGATCGAAGAGGCGAAAAAAGAAGGAAAAGAAGTGGATATCGTGGCATATCCGGTCAACGAGCTGGATCGTCGTCTGGCGGGTGTTGACGCCGCTTTGCTGGGACCACAAGTTGGGTATATGAAGAAAAAAGCGCAAAAGATCGCCGGAGACGCGGGTGTGCCTCTTGATGTAATTCCAATGGCTGACTATGGACGCTGCAACGGAAAAGCCGTATTGGAACTGGCGGAAAAACTGGCCGCAAAATAAACAAACGAAGGAAGAAAAAATGCTCAAATGTCGAATCTGAGCATTTTTTAAAAGAAAGGAAATTTTATGTTAGATTTAGGCATTGATATTGGAGGAACCTTTATTAAATACGCCGTCGTGGACGACGAAAACAACATCGTGCGGCGCTGGAAACGCGAAACGATCCCGTGCGACACGGCCGCGGCGTTTTACGACTACTTGTGCGCGGATTTGCCGGTCGAAAACATTCGCTACGTCGGTGTGAGCGTGCCTGGCGTCATCGCGCCCGATTCGACGATTTTGTCGCAGGCGGCCGCCAATGTGCGCATTACCTACAAAACGAATGTGATCGAGGAAGTGGAAAAACGTCTGCACCGGCCGACGCACGCCTTGAACGACGCCAAGAGCGCCGGTCTTTGCGAGATGCGCATCGGCAACGGCAAAGGCACGTCGTCCAGCGCGTATTTCGTCATTGGAACCGGAATCGGCGGGTGCGTTTGCGATGACCGGCACGTTTGGGAAGGCGTGGATCGAATCGCGGGCGAGTTTTCCAATTTGGCGTGCGGCTTCCACGAAGACGGATCCATCGCGCATTTGTGGGAAATCGCGTCGATGAACGCGCTGATCGACATTTACAATCGCGACGCCAAGGAAGAGGCGAAAAAACGCTACGGGACGGAAATTACCGAGCTTTACCACCAGGGCGATCCTGTCGCCATCCGGGCGCTCGACGAGTGGTGCAAAAACATCTGCCTCGGCTTTGAAACGATTATTTGTTTTTATAACCCCGAAGTGATTTGCGTCGGTGGCGGCATCTCGAAAGAAGACTGGTTCATCGAAAAACTGCGCGACACGATGCGGCAGGAAGCGCTGGGCCGTGCGTTTTCGGACATTTGCACGACGCGCATCGAACGGTGCCTGTATGACAACGACGCCAATTTGCTTGGCGCGATTTTGTTTGCCAGACAAAAACAATCAGAAGCCTAGCCGCTTCTGATTGTTTCTTTTGCTTGCGATTTCGTTCAACTGAAAAAACAGCGCAGCGGCTGTTTTTTATGCTTCGACTCTCTTTTTGAGAAGAAACCAAAGACGATTGTGGGGCTCGTTCTTTTTTTGTATTTTCACTATAAAATGAGCGCCAAGGGAAAACAATCGAATTCACTCTCAACTGGGGAAAAGCAGGATGAAAAAATTGAAAGCCAAAAAAATAAACATTGAAATCAAACGATAGGGTACGATTATGACAAGAAAAAGCGAACAAAGAAGAAAGATAATTTATGAACGAATTCAACGGGAAGGTTCCGTCAAAGTGACGGAATTATCCAACGATTACAATGTTTCCTCCGAAACGATTCGAAAAGATCTCGATGTCTTATGCGAACAAGGCAAGATTGAGAAAAAGCACGGATCGGCCAACCGAATCGACAAGTATTCCCACATTCCGCTGCGCGTCAAACGCGAAGACCACCGCGAGGAAAAAATCCGGATGGCCGCCTGCGCCAGCAAGCTGATCGAGGACTACCAGACGATTTGGCTGGACGCGGGATCCAGCGTGTATACGATGCTGCGGTTTTTAAGTCCCCGAAAAAACCTGACGATCGCCACCAATTCCATCGAAATCGCGACCGCCCTGGCCGGCAGCCACCACCGGCTCATCGTGGTTGGCGGCTTGCTCGAACCCATCGGCCAGTCTCTTGTCGGCCCTTTCGCGAACGAGCAAATCGCCGCGCTCCATTTCGATCTCGCGTTTTTAGGCAGCGATGGATTTAAAAACAGCGAAGGCCCGACGACCTTCGCGTATGAGGAAATTCAAATTAAACGCACCGCGCTCATGCACGCCGCGCGAAGCGTGCTGCTTGTGGACGATTCGAAAACCGAGGTTTGCGCCCCTTATCAATACGCCCGGTTTCGGGAATTCGACACAATCGTCACGACTGCCGATCCGTCGAATTTTCCGGAGCCGGAGAAGGTGATTGTGGCTTAATGTCGACCACGACATATTCGCTCGTTCCCATCGTGCGAGCCGGAAAGCCCCAGGCGTTGACACCCGATGAGGTGATCGCGGTCATCCGCCCCTCGTCGTTGATGCCGTAGCGCAAATCGCAGTTCCAGTACACATCCAGCAAATAGCCAAACGGATACAGCTGGCCGTTGTGGGTATGGCCCGACAACATCAAATCCACTTTTCCGCTGTCCAAAAGCGCTTTTGTATCCACCGGCTGGTGGTCGACAAGCACAGTGAACCGCGCCGGATCGAGGGAGTCGAGCAAATCGGCGGCTTCGAGCCGGGTTTTCAAAGCCGCGTCCTGGCGACCAACGATAGTGATCGAGCCGCACACAGCGGACTCGTCGTTCAAAATCTCAATGCCGGCCTGCCGCAAGGCACGCTCGAAATCGGCCTGGGTGTAGGTTTTCACGCGGCGCTTTGGCTGCAAGTCGTGGTTGCCATAAATGTAAAACACGCGGGCGCGCTCCCGTAGCGGGCGCAAGGACGCCACGCCTTGTTCCATGTCCGCTTTGGATGTTTGCTCATCAAACAAGTCGCCCCCAATCAGGACGATATCCGGATCGGTGCGCGCCATCGAATCGACAAGCTGCGCCAGCGAGGCGCCATCCATACCGTTTGGATAATGCAAGTCCGAAAAAAACAAAAGCCGGGTCGGCGCGATCTTTTTATCGGTTTCCAGCGCGTAGTCCATTTCGACGCGGCGCTGAAAATGCGTGTAGCCATACGCCGTATAGGAAAACGCGGCCGCCACGCAAAGCGCCACCATCCAGAGCCGGAATGGCTTTTTAAGCACCCGGGTCAAAAGCTGGACGAGCAAGGTAAAGACGAGAATGTAGACGACAAACGGAAAATACAGGGAATATTTATACATGCCAGGCACAAGAAAGAGCGTTAAAGCGAGAGCGACGGCTTTCCGGTTCCAGGCTGGACGCGCCCTGGTCACGATTTGAAACAAGTCCCAAATCAAAAACACGACGTACGCGCAAATGAGAATTTGAAAAAATAGCATAGAAACACGCCTCCAGTGGAAGTGTAGCATTTTGGCAGGCGGGGAAAAAGCGTCGTGATTAAAAACGCGTAAGGAAAGGAGGCCCTATGGCGACAGTCGTAACGGATCTGGACGGCACATTGCTCGTCCATGGAAAACTGGATGAACACTCGATCGCCGTCTTCAAGGCGCTGCAGACGAAGCATCGTCTCGTGCTCGCCACCGGCCGGGATCTAGAAAGCGTCAAGCCGTTTGTGCAAGCGCTCGAAATGGAACGGTTTCAAAATGGCGCCGTCATCCTGCTGAATGGCGGAGAGCTCATCGACTTTCAGGACGGGGAGCATGTAAAAGAGCCAGCCATGACGAAAGACCAGGCCAAAGACGTGCTCAAACGGCTCGCTCATCACGCGTGGCAGCTGTATGTCGTCGCCAACGGCGCGCACGAACGAACGCCTTCGCCGCTCGAACCCCTCATGCGGTGCATTCCGCTTCGCAAAGTGCGAAATGTGCTGCGTCATCCCCGCATGCAGACGCTGCCCGAAACGATCGACAAGATCGCGGTGCTTGGCTACTGGGGAACGGGACGCCGCGTCGCCGCCATGGAACGCGCCACCCATACCCGCTACATTCGAATCGGCCGGTTTTGGGACGAGATCGTGCCCGAAGCGTGGGACAAGAAGAACATGGTCGCGCGCTATTTAAAAAAACACGGCGAATCCGCAAAGGATTTGTTCGTGTTCGGGGACGGGGAAAACGATGTCCGGATGCTTGGGCTGACGGCGCATTCGTTCGCGCCGCGAAACGCGCTGCCCGCCGCGAAAAAAGCCGCCCGGCATTTATTTGAGCCGGGCGACGTGGCCAAAATCGTCGAATCAAAGATCCTTCGTTTGTAAGATGTGAATCGAAAGGGCGTACGAGCCCGCAATCAAGCCAAGCGAGACGAGCACGAGCAGCGCGACGATCCCGGGCGAAAAAACAAACGGAACGACGGGATTGGCCGGCTGGATCAGCTTGAGCCCGAACACGCAGGCGAGCCCCAATATGAAGACGGCTTTGTCGGCGCCGCTGGAGGACCACCGAAACAAGACGGGAATGAGAACGCTTGTCAGCAACGCGGAAAGCGCAAAGACTTCCGCGAACACGATTTGGCTTTGGGCGGCGTCCAAATGCCAAATTAGACACGATCCAAGTCCGGCCAGCATGCCAAACCCGTTGGCTCCAAATAGGGCGAGGATGTATTTTTCGCGTACGTACTGCTTGCGGGAAACCGGAAAGACGAACAAGGCGGGCCAGCCGTTGTCCAGCTGGTCGGTCGTGATCGTGCTCGTCGTCCAGCCGGTCACGATCGCCGCCAGCATCAGGGAAAACCACGGCAGGATGGAAAAGAAGCCGGTGATCGTCAGCAGGGCGAGAATGAGCGGGATGTGGAGGAGGTTTAAAATAGAAAAGTCTTTCGCAAACAGTCCTTTCATACATTTTCTTTCCTTTCTTATTGAAATGCCTTCTTGATTTTTTCAATACCACCGGGATCGTCGATCCAGTTTTCCACATACCCGCATTGTCCGCATACGTAGCGGATCGCCGGGATCTTCTCGATCAATGTCCAGCGCGACGTGTAAATATTGTTGCCGCTCGCGTAGCGGCGCGGATCGTTCGGCACGCGAATCATCGGGGCCGCGCCGCATTTCGGACAAACGCGGAACGGGTTCATTACAGCTCCTTGCGTTCCATGATTTTGACCGAGATCAAAAAGGAAACGCTCAATATCAGCGCCATGGCCACGCAGGCGATCCATGGCACGAGCGGATTTTGAAGCCAGGCGCTTTGCGACAGGGACACGGCGGAATCGGAAAGCGTGACGATTAAAAACGTGGTCGCCATGATGATGGCGATGTTGACGACGCGTCCTTTTTCGATGCCGAATTTCAAATAGCAGGGAAGCGCGAAGCCGCCCATGCACACGACAAGAAGTAGCAGGACAAGCGCGATAAACACCAGGGCGCCTGCTTTCAGCGCGCCCAGGGCGACGGCGATCAAAGCGATGGCGAACGGAACGAGCGCGCCCAGACCGAGGATAAGCAGATATTTTTCACACACGTACTGCTTGCGGGTGATGGGAAGAGTGAACAGCGCCTTGTAGCCGTTGTCGAACTCGTCGTAGCTGATCGTGCTCAGCGCGTCGGTTACGAGCATGAACGCCAGGTAGGGGATCATGAACTCCACCGAGCCACCCGGCATGAACACCATCGCCACAACGATGGCGCCTGTCAAATACAGAAAGATGCGGTTTTGCATCGCGATATAAAAATCTTTGATCAATAAGCCTTTCATATAGTTTCTCCCTGGACAACCATCGTGAACACGTCGTCCATCGAGGCGGGCTCGACGACGATTTGCGGAAAGTTGTCGATATAATATTGTTTCTGGTTGGTCAGCACCGCCCAGCCATATGGCGTTTTCGTCTTGCGCAAAGCGTAGGCGTCATCCAGCGCCTGGCCGTCCTTGATTTTCAGGATGGCGTACTGGTCGAGGGCGTCCATCGTTTCGTGCAGGACGATCTTGCCCTCGTGCAAAATGTAAAACTCGTCGCACAAATGTTCCAGATCCGAGGAAATGTGCGAGCTGATGACGATGGAGCGGCCCGGTTTTTCCATGAAGACGCGTAGCATGTCGAGCAGCTCCTCGCGCACGATGACGTCCAGGCCGCTTGTCGGCTCATCCAAGATGAGCAGATTCGCGTCGTGCGTCAAGGCGCAAATCAGCTTGAATTTCGCCTTCTCGCCGGTCGAGAAGCTTTTGATTTTCGATTGTTTCGGCAGGTGGAAGCGGTCCACGAGCTCGTCGAACATCGCCGCGTCGAAGCGGGTGTAGGATGCCTTTAAAATCTGGCGGACGTCCTTGATCGGCAAATACGCGTTGACGATCGAGTCGGGAAACACGACGCCGATGTTCTCCTTGTCACGCGGGCTGAGCGAATCGACCGGCACACCATCGATGGAAATCGAGCCTTCGTCGATGTGGATCAAACCGAGCACGCTTTTGAAAAACGTCGTTTTGCCCGCGCCGTTGGTGCCCAGGATCGCGGTGATGGTGTCGTCCTTGATTTCCAGGTCGAGATCGAGCTCGAACTCCGGATACTTCTTTTTGATTTTATTTGCTTTTATCATATTTTTCCTCCATCAGCAAATGAAACATCGTCACGAGATCGGTTTTGGAAAAGCCGAGGCGTTGCGCTTTCGAGATCCACTCCTCCAGTTCGTCTTCCAGCACTTTTTGCTGTTCCTCCAACACGACGTTGAGAGAAATCGCGGCCACGTAGCTGCCTTTGCCGTGCACGGTGTGAATAAACCCTTCGTCGTCCAATACGTCGTACGCTTTTTTTACCGTCAGCGCGGAAATTTTATAATCTTTCGCCAGCGCCCGCACCGAGGGGAGCGGGTCGTTCTCCTTGAGATCGCCGGATTTGATCAGCTGTTTGATCTGGTCGGCGATTTGTTCGTAAATCGGGGTCATGGACGATGTATTGATTAATAATTGCATGGTTTTCACCTTATAAACACTATATAACAGTGATAAACACATGTCAACAGTGGAGTCGCTTCAACTCGAAATAAGCGGAAGGATACGATATAATGAAACCATGAACAAGGAGGAAGATTATGAAAAAACTAGGGTTTGGATGCATGCGGTTTCCGCTGCTGGATGAAAACGACGTGAAATCCATCGACAAGCCGCAAGTCGAGGCGATGTTCGACCGGTTTCTGGAACAAGGCTTCACGTATGTCGACACCGCGTATCCATATCACGAAGGGGAAAGTGAACGCGTCGTGAAGGCGGCGCTCGTGGACCGGTATCCGCGCGAGGCGTACAAGCTGGCCACCAAGCTGCCCACGTTTCTTTTGAAGGAAAAGGAAGACTGCGCCCGGTATTTTAACGAGCAGCTGGAAAAAACAGGCGCCGGTTATTTTGACTACTACTTGATTCACTGCCTGACGACCGACTTGTATGAAACGGCGAAAAAATGCGACGCGTTCGCGTTTGCCGCCGCGATGAAAGCAGAAGGAAAAGTCAAAGAGTTCGGCTTCTCGTTCCACGACACGCCCGAAAAACTCGACGAGATTTTGACGGCGCATCCGGAAGTCGATTTCGTTCAGCTGCAAATCAATTATCTGGATTGGGAGGCGCTCAACGTGCAGTCGCGCGGCTGCTACGAAGTGGCTCGAAAACACAAAAAGGAAATCGTCGTCATGGAGCCGGTCAAAGGCGGCAGTCTGATCCGGGTACCGGACGAGGTGGCGGCGACATTCAAAGAAGCCGATCCGAACCGGTCCATCGCGTCGTGGGCGATTCGTTTCGCCGCGTCGCTCGATGGCGTGCGGATGGTGCTTTCGGGCATGTCGAACACGGAACAAATGGAAGACAACTTGTCGTACATGGACGCGTTTGAACCACTGAGCGAGGCGGAAATGGACATGGTGCTGCGCGCCGGAGAACAAATTCGAAAAACGATCGCCATTCCTTGCACCGCGTGCGAATACTGCGTGGCGGGCTGTCCGATGCACATTTGCATTCCGGACTATTTCAAGTTGTACAACGAGCGCAAACAAACGCTTTCCGCCGGAAAGTCCAAAGCGTATGACGAATTGCACGCCACGCACGGCAAGGCGAGCGCGTGCGTCGCGTGTGGGCAGTGCGAAAGCATATGTCCGCAACATTTGCCGATTATTGAAAACCTGCGGCTGGTGGCGGAAACGTTCGAAGGATGATGGAAAAGAAAAAAAGCGAGTCGGCTCGCTTTTTTTAATGGTTGTTTGTTTCGTTTTCGACTTCGATTTTGGCTTCAATCGTTTCCGGGTGCAGTTTTTCATGCACGCGTTCCGAAAGGGATTTTACCTTTCGGGTGTGTCCGTTTTTCGATTCCTGTTCCTGCTCGATTCCGCTCAGCTCCCAGTGAATTAGCCACGTCATGGCGGCTTTGATGACGATGAGCATCGCGATTTGTAAAATCTCGTCCATGTTGCGGACGGTGACGGTGCGTAAAATCTCGCTGCCAAGCTTGAACGTCAGTCCGATGGACTGCCCGTGCAGCAAATAAATGCGCGCGTTGGGATCCTTTTTCAAAAGCTTGTAAAACGCGAAAAATGTCGTGTATACGATAATGCCGATCGAGAGCAGTTCCATGAAGTCGATGGAAAGCCCCGCGATGACCGCGACGAGATGGGTAATCAATTCATGCATGATGTGCAGAGGTCCTTTCTTTTATTTTCCAAGGCAAAATTTTGAAAACAGCGTGTCGATTAAATCGTCGCGCGAAACGTCGCCAAGAATTTCTTTCAGATGGTCGTGGGCGGCCATAATGTCGATCTCGATCAGATCCGGCTCGATTTCCATTTCCATCGCCTGCTTCGCTTTTATCATATCCGCGCGCGCGGATTTGAGCAAACCAATTTGCCTTTCGTTGGAAAGAAGCGGTTCCTCGTTTAAAATGTTTTGCTCGTACAGCTCGTTCAACGCGTGCAGCAGCGGTTCGATATCCTGGTTTTTCGCGCTGACGCGCAAACCTTCGCCCGGTTTCGAGATATCGGCCTTGTTCCAGACGACAAGGCGGAGCCGGCCGCTTGTTTGCTCGAGCAGCTGTTTGTCCTCATCGGTCAGCGGCGCGCTGGCGTCCAAAACGACGAGAATCAAATCGGCTTCGTCAAGCTTTTGCTTCGATTTTTGGATGCCGATTTTTTCGATTTCGTCATCGGCTTGCCGCAGCCCGGCCGTGTCGATCAAATTGAGCTGGACGCCCCCGACATGGATGCGCCCCTCGACGATGTCCCGCGTCGTGCCCGGAATGCTGGTGACAATGGCTTTGTCTTCTTCCAGCAGCGCGTTCAGCAAAGAGCTTTTGCCGACGTTGGGCCGGCCGACAAGGACGGTGTCGATGCCGCGCTTGACGATTTGCCCGTTTTGCGCCCGTTCCAGGATGCGGTCGATTTTTTTGAGCCACGCTTCGGTTTTGGGCAGCAGGTTTTCGAACGTCAGCGTTTCCACGTCGTCGTATTCGGGATAGTCGATGTTCACTTCGATGTTGGCGATAATGTCCATGATGTCATCAATCAAAGGCTCGATTAGCCGGCGCACGCTGCCCCGTATGCCTTGAAGCGCCATATCCGCGCTCGTGTCGCTCGCGGCCTCGATCATGTCTTCCACCGCTTCGGCTTGCGACAGGTCGATGCGGCCGTGATAAAACGCGCGCATCGTGAACTCGCCGGGCTTGGCGAGCCGGGCCCCGTTGGCAAGAGCCAGCGTCAAGATCTTGCGGGTGATGAACACGCCGCCATGGCAGTTGATTTCGACGACATCCTCGCGCGTGTACGTTTTGGGCGCGCGGAAGACGGAAACGAGCGCCTCGTCGACAGGCTTGTTTTGGTCGTGCACAAACCCATACGTAATCGTATGCGACGGCTTGCGCGTCAAGTCGACGGAAAATATTTTATTCGCGATCGCGATGGCTTGGTCACCACTCAGGCGGACGATGGAAATCGCCCCTTCCTGAAGCGGTGTCGAGATCGCGGCAATCGTATCAGAAAACATAGGAGAACTCCTTTCACTTGTCCATTGTAGCATGATTTCGCTATACTGAAAGTATTTAGCGGGACAACCCGCGAAAAGAGGAACGAAGGGATACCGTTGGAAGGAGAGAGAGGAGCTTCCTCGCGCAAGCAGGCGGGTATCCGCTCCTGGATTGAGATGAAAACTTATGCGTGGACGGACACGGACGCCATCGTCCAAAGACTCGACGAGGGGGGCATCGTCGCGTTCCCAACCGATACGGTGTATGGGGTCGGCGTGCCGTACGGAAACCTGGACGATTTGGAGCGTCTGAAGCAGGCGAAACGACGCCCGGAAGAAAAGCCGATTCCGATGATGATTTCCGACTTGCGGCAAATCGAGCAAGTCGCGTACGTGAGCCCGAAAACCCGCCGGCTGATCGACGCCTTCATGCCCGGCGCCCTTACGATCGTCGTACGGCGCAAAGACAGCGTCGATCCGGCATATACGAATGGAAAAGACACGATCGCGCTGCGGATGCCCGACCTGGAACCGCTTTTGGCGGTGATCCGTCAAATCGGCCGTCCGCTCATGGTGACGTCCGCCAACATGTCAGGCGAGCCCACCGCCCTGACGTACGAGGACGCTCTTTCCCAGCTGGGCCACATTGACGCGATCGTCCAGGGAACGTGCCGCGACTTGCAGGCGAGCACGATCGTGGACTGCACGAACGACGCGTTCGTGATTTTGCGCGAAGGCGCGATTCCGGAAGAAAAAATCCGCGAAGTATTGTAACCCTCTTTTTTCGAGGTTTTCGCTATAATAGAGAAAATAGAGAAATGAAAGGAAAGGATACAATGTTTCAACTTATCACAGATTCCACAAGTGATTTGACAAAGGAGGAATGGACGCGCGATGGCGTCGAGGTCGTTCCTTTGAATGTTGAATTTGCCGGAAAGCATTTTCAGGACCGGCTGACGCTGACACCAGACGACTTTTACGGCTTGCTTGCCGAAAGCGAGGAACTTCCGAAAACCTCACAGCCGGCTCCGGGACAGTTTTTGGAGGCGTACGAGCGCTATCCGGATCAGGAAATCGTCGTGCTGCCGATGTCAAGAGAGCTGTCAGGCACGTACCAGTCCGCCTTGCTGGCGAAACAAATGAGCGGACGTGACGATATTTACGTCGTGGATACGTTGCAGACGGCGCAAGGATTGCGCTTTCTTGTGGATGAGGCCATTCGGCTGCGTGACGAAGGCAAAACCGCTCAGGAGGCGGCGCGCGCCATCGAGGATTTGAAAGAGCACATCCAGCTGATCGCCGTCGTCGACACGCTGGAGTATTTATACAAAGGCGGCCGGCTTTCCAAATCGGTCATGATGGCAGGCAATTTTTTGCACATCCACCCCATCATTGGACTGGAAGACGGAAAAATCGTGATGTTTTCCAAGGCGCGCGGCAAAAAGTCGATTCTTCGTGAAGTGGAGAAACTGATCGACGCCCACGACATCGACCCGGAACGCGCCTACTTTGGCTATTCGGGCGCGAAAGGTAGCGTCGACCTGGTTTCGTTTCGCGATCCGCTCGCGAACAAGTATGGCTTCGCCACGCATATGACTTCGCAAATCGGCTCCCTCATTGGCACGCATACGGGCCCGGGCCTGCGGTTGATTGTGTATCGGTTTCGTTAGAGAAGATCCATCCGGATCTTTTTTTTGTTTTGGAAGCGAGATGACGATGGGAAAAAAATGTTGACAAATCAACTAATCCAAGTACAATCAAGAAAAACGAAAGGGAGAAAAATCATGGTAAAAATCATTGTGGATTCCGGAAGCGACTTGACCTTGGAGCAAGCCGGACAACTTGGAGTCGAAATCGTACCATTGCATATTGAACACGAAGGAAAGACGGCGCTTGACCGGGTGGAAATGGATCCCGACACGCTGTACGAGAAGCTTGCCAACAGCGACCAGCTGCCGAAAACGTCGCAGCCTTCGCCAGCTGCTTTTATGACGATGTATGAAAAATTTCCAAACGACGAGCTGCTCGTTTTGCCCATCGCCAAAGAACTGTCCGGCACGTTTCAATCCGCGAACCTGGCGAAGTCGATGAGCGAGCGTGACAACATCTTTGTGGTGGACAGCCAGCAAGTGACTTTGCCGTTGATGGTGCTTATTTTGGAAGCGGTCGCGATGCGGGAAAAAGGCTGGAACGCCCGGCAAATCAAAGAGGCGCTTGAAGCGATGCGCGGCCAGGTGAAGGTAATCGCGGTCGTCGACACGCTCGATTACTTGCAGAAGGGCGGCCGGTTGTCCAAAGCGGCGGCCATCGCGGGCAACTTTTTGAAAATCAAGCCGTTGATTGGTGTCCAGGAAGGGCAAGTCGTCGTGCTCTCCAAAGCGCGAGGCAAGAAATCGGCGATTCAGGAAGTCCGGCGGCTGATGGCGCAAGACGAGGTCGACTTGAATACGGCGATCTTTGGCTATACGGGGCAGGAAGGCACGGAAGATTTGACGTCGTGGACGGAGGAAATTTTGGATGTTTATCCGTTTGCGAACGTGTATACCCAGCAAATCGGCGCGGCGATTGGCACGCATGTGGGTCCGGGCGCCAAAGCGATCGCTTATCGAACGAAGTAAATTGACAAATGGACCGACATTTTGTAGGATAACCTTGTTAAGGCGTTGAACGGGATAGGCACAAAGTCGGTATCTTTTAGAGAGCTTTCGGGTGGTGCAAGAAAGCAGAAAAAGGCTTTGGAAGAAAGACCCGGGAGCTGTCTGTATTCCTGCATTAAAGGATTCCCACAAGGGAACAAGGCCGTCCGGGCAACCGGAAGGCGAATCAGGGTGGTAACGCGAGCACTTCGTCCCTGGAGTGCTCTTTTTTATTGGAAAAGGAGATCATATGGCAGAAAAAAACAAAGCGGTTCAAAATAAGCTGTCGGAACAGGAAAAAGTCCGCCGGCAGAAGATGGAAGACCTGCGCGCGATGGGCGTGGATCCGTTTGGATCGGCGTTTAAACGGACGCATCGTTCAGGGGATATCATTCCGGTGTATCAGGAAAAAACCAAAGAAGAGCTGGAGGCGCTGCAAATCCCTGTCACCATCGCCGGCCGGATCATGACGAAGCGCCGGATGGGAAAAGCCGGTTTCATGCACATTCAGGATTTGGACGGGCAAATCCAGATTTATGTGCGAAAAGACACGATTGGCGACGACGCCTACGAGATTTTCAAGAAAAACGATTTGGGCGATATCGTCGGCATCGCGGGCACGCTCATGAAAACCGACCACGGTGATTTGGCGGTTCGGGCGAAAGAGTACACGCATCTTTCCAAAGCGCTGCGGCCGCTGCCGGAAAAATTCCACGGTTTGACCGATACGGAAGAACGGTTCCGCCGCCGGTATGTGGATTTGATCATGAATCCGGAAGCGAAGAAGATCGCCATCACCAGACCGCGCATCATCCGCGCCATTCAGGAATATTTGGATGGCCAGGGCTTGATGGAGGTGGAAACACCGGTTCTCCAGCCGATTTTAGGCGGAGCGGCCGCCAGACCGTTTGTGACCCATCACAACACGCTGGACATGCCGTTCTACTTGCGCATCGCGACCGAGCTGCCGTTGAAGCGACTCATTGTCGGCGGATTGGAAGGCGTGTACGAGATTGGCCGTCTGTTCCGCAACGAAGGCATGGACGCGACCCACAATCCGGAGTTTACGACGGTGGAAGCGTACGTGGCGTATTCGGATTTGCACGGCATGATGGACTTGATCGAAGGCTTGTTCCGGTTCGTATCGCAAAAAGTGCTCGGCACGACCGATGTGGAGTACCAGGGCACGATGTTGCATTTTGGCGAGCCGTTCAAGCGCGTCACGATGTGCGAGGCGATCCGGGAGAAAACAGGCATCGACTTTAAGCAGGAAATGAGCTTTGAAGAGGCTAAAGCTCTGGCGGCCGAGCATGGCATTGAATTGGAGAAAAAGCACAATTCCGTCGGCCATATCATTTCGCTTTTCTTCGAGAAGTATGTCGAGGAAACGATCGAGCAGCCGACATTCGTGTACGAGTATCCGATCGAGATCTCGCCACTGGCGAAAAAGAACGCCGAGGATCCGCGCTTTACGGATCGCTATGAGCTCTTTATTTGCGGTCACGAGTACGCGAACGCCTTCTCGGAACTAAACGATCCGATCGACCAGAGAGAACGGTTCGAAAAACAGCTCGAGCTGCGCGATCTGGGCGACGACGAAGCCAACGAAATGGATGTCGACTACGTCGAGGCGCTCGAATACGGCATGCCGCCAACGGGAGGTGTCGGCTTGGGAATCGACCGCCTGGTGATGCTTTTGACGGACCAGCGAACGATTCGCGAAGTCCTGCTGTTCCCGCACATGAAAAACAAATAGGAAAATCGAAGTCCGCGAACGCGGGCTTTTTTTTGCCTGTGGTGAAATCGTGTGATTTTTGGATTTGAAAGTGTGAGAAATCAAAAGGGAAAGTCGGTACAATAAAGCCATCAAACAACGAGAAAGAGAAGATGGAGGAAAAGAAAAGATGAAACCGATGGAAACCTGGTGGAAAGAAAGTGTGATTTATCAAATTTATCCACGGAGCTTTAACGATTCCAACGACGACGGGATCGGTGATTTGAATGGAATCCGGGAAAGGCTTGACTATTTGGCGGATTTAGGCGTCGATGTGCTTTGGCTTTCGCCTGTATACCAGTCGCCCAACGCGGACAACGGCTATGACATTTCCGACTACCAAGCGATCATGGATGAATTTGGGACGATGGAGGACTTTGATCTTTTGCTGAAAGAGGCCCATGAAAAAGGGTTGAAAATCGTGATGGATCTGGTTGTCAACCACACCTCGGACGAGCACGAATGGTTCGTTGAAAGCCGAAAATCCAAAGACAACCCGTATCGCGACTACTATATTTGGAAAGATGGAAAGGCGGATCAGGCGCCCAACAACTGGGGTTCGGCGTTTTCCGGCCCGGCGTGGAAATACGACGAGCAAACGGGACAATGGTATTTGCACATTTTCGCGGAAAAGCAGCCCGATTTGAACTGGGAAAACGAGCGGGTCCGCCAATCGGTTTATAAAATGATGACCTGGTGGCTGGATAAGGGAATCGACGGATTCCGCATGGATGTCATCAATCTCATTTCGAAAGACCAGGCGTTTCCGGATGGCGAAACCCATGGTGGAGCGTATGGCAATTCGATGGAGTTTTGCTGCAACGGGCCGCGCGTGCACGCGTACTTGAAAGAGATGAACAAGGAAGTGCTGTCCAAATACGATATCGTGACAGTTGGCGAAGCGCCCGGAGCGACGATCGAAGAGGCGCAGCGCTACGCGGGCAGTGAGGAAAACGAGCTGAATATGGTGTTCCAGTTCGAAATGATGGACATCGACCATGGAAAATATGGAAAGTGGTCACCGATGCCTTTTGATTTAAAAAAGATGAAAGCCAACTTCAAAAAGTGGCAGGAAGGACTCGACGGTCGGGGATGGAACTCGTTGTACTGGGACAACCACGACCAGCCGCGCATCGTTTCCCGCTGGGGCAGCGACAAGAAGGCGTGGCGCAAAAAGTCCGCGAAAATGCTGGCGCTCTGCTTGCATATGCATCAAGGCACGCCGTACATTTACCAGGGCGAGGAGCTGGGGATGACAAACGTCCGCTTTCCTTCGATCGACGCGTACCACGATATCGAGATTTTGAACGCCTATCGGGAACTCGTAAAGGAAACCGGCGCGATGCGCGAGGAAGAGTTTATGGAGGGCGTTTACAAATTGTCGCGCGACAATGCCAGAACGCCGATGCAGTGGAGCGACGAAGCGTATGCGGGATTTTCTTCGGTTGAGCCATGGATCGGCGTCAACCCGAATTATACCGAGATCAACGCGAAACAAGAAATCGCCGATCCAGATTCGGTGTTCCATTTTTATCAGCGTCTAATCGCTTTGCGGCACACGAACAAAGTCGTTCCGTATGGAACGTATCGTCAATACATGGAGGAGGACGATAACGTCTACGTGTTTACACGGGAATACGAGGGACAAAAGCTGCTTGTGGCGTGCAATTTCAGCGAGCAGCCGCAAACCGTCGAATGGCCGGACGCACTGCTGGAGGAAGGATACACGCCATGGATCGGCAACGATTCGCTTAAACCTTTTGAAAAAGCGGTGACGCTGACACCTTACGAGGGAATTGTGTGGATCAAAGAAGAGACAAAAAAAGCGTAGTGTATCTTATGCGATGTTTGTAAAATGATTTGATTTCTCTAGAACAATATGTTTAAATAGTAAAACAGTCAGATGACTCCATCACTGACTGTTTACAGCCAACGAAGATCCTTGTCCCATCAACGAGGGTCTTCAACTCTCCCGAAAGCTACCAGGTTTTATCCTCCTTTGGTAGCTTTTCTTTTGAGAGAAAAAAGTTTGAAATTTTTTTCGAAAATTCGTTGACATTTCCGAAAGTTCGGGATATTATAAATGAGCGTTACGGAGGTTTAGCTCAGTTGGGAGAGCGTCTGCCTTACAAGCAGAGGGTCAGCGGTTCGAGCCCGTTAACCTCCACCATTTATGCCGACTTAGCTCAATTGGTAGAGCAACTGACTTGTAATCAGTAGGTTGTGGGTTCAATTCCTATAGTCGGCACCATGTGACCCGTTAGCTCAGCTGGTAGAGCATTTGACTTTTAATCAAAGGGTCGGGCGTTCGAATCGCCCACGGGTCACCATTTTTATTTGCAGGTGTAGTTCAATGGTAGAACTTCAGCCTTCCAAGCTGACTACGTGAGTTCGATTCTCATCACCTGCTCCATTGTTCGTAAAGCAAAGCGTCTTAGGACGCTTTTTTTTTGTTTCTGGTTGTTCTTTTTATTTTTTTTTAAGCTCCGTTTAAGGATGCCGAGGTACGATGCCTCCAGAAAGACGGAAGGAGCGAATGAAATGAAACCAACCAAGAAACCACCAGTATATACGATGCATCGCGTACGAAAGGGGTGGCTCGCGGCAGGCGTGTGCGCGGGCATGGTGTGCGCAAGCTTGTCGGGGGCGGCGGGCGGCTACGCGTATGCGACGCTACACGGAAATCAAGACGAATCGACGGCCACGCCGGCGCAAAGCGTGATGGCTTCGCCGGAAACCGATTTGAGCGCGGTCGTGGAATCGTGCCGGCAAAGCGTTGTGGAAATCACAACCGAAACAAGAGAGGACAATCCGGTTTTTTCCGGCTACGCCATTGAGCAAGGAGCGGGAAGCGGCGTGATCGTAAGCGAGGATGGATACATCATCACAAATCATCACGTGATTTCCGGCGCGTCTTCCATTGCGGTCAAAACGACCACCGGGCAAACCTATGAAGCAAGCGTCGTGGGGAGCGACGAAGTCAGCGACGTGGCGGTGTTGAAAGTGGACGCGCAAGGACTGCCGGCCGCGCGAATCGGCACTTCCTCCAATCTTCAAGTCGGGCAGACGACGATCGCAATCGGCAATCCGCTCGGTTCGCTGGGCGGAACGGTAACGACTGGTATTTTGTCGGCGCTGGATCGGGAAATTGAAGTCGACGGGGAACCGATGACGCTGCTGCAAACGGATGCGGCCGTGAATCCGGGAAATTCCGGCGGCGGCTTGTTTGACGCGTCCGGCTCCTTGATTGGCATCGTGAACGCGAAGACGAGTTCGGAAGGCATCGAGGGGCTTGGATTCGCGATTCCGGTCGACGAGGCGATGGCGGTAGCGCAACAGCTGATGAACGATGGCGCCGTAACGAACCGGGCCGCGATGCATGTAAGTTTAGTCGACGATTCCCGACAGGGGGCGGCTGGCGTTTATATCGCGCAAATCGTGGAAAACGGGGCGGCGGATCAAGCGGGGCTGCGCGTCATGGACCGAATCGTTTCGATTGATAAAGAAGCGGTTGATTCGGCGGCGGATGTGAAGAAAATCGTTCGAAGCCACCAAGCGGGCGATACGCTGACGATGGAAATTGAGCGGGATGGTTCGCGGCAGACGGTGGAGCTTGTTCTTGGCTCGTCACAAAATTAAATCTGGGGTAGATTTTCGAAATATAAACGTGTATACTTATATCTGCTTACAGTCATCCCAAATAATGTAAGCACGCCGGAGACATGGAACATGAGCTGTGTCTCGGGTATATTTTCCTTTCTGAGCGGACGATGTCCGCTCGTTTTTTTTAAATATCTTATTTTCCGGGAAGAATGGAAGAAAACGGGGGAAACGCTGGAAAACATTGCGATTTTTGAGCATTGTATGCATGATTTTGGATAGGGCTTACTATAATGAAAGTGGCTCAAGAAAAGCCTCAAAGGGACGGACAATGGAGAGAAACGGAGGCAAAACATGGAGAATAAAAAGACATGGATCACCGTGCTGATCGTGGTGATCATCGTGATTGCGCTAGTTGCGGCAATCTGGGCCGGCAACAAAGGCGAGACGACGGAAGAAGAGCAGATCCAGGAGGATCAAGTGACGGAAACGCAAACAAATCCGGAGCAGGAAGCCCCGAAAAACGACGCGCAAGTCAATGAGGAAGGCGACGCCGCCCAGCAGGCGGAAAACCAGGTGGATGCTGAAACCGAAATGGTGGAAGGCACGGAACAATCGTAAAAGAAAAATGCAGCGAGTGATCTTGCTGCATTTTCATTTCTTTTTCTTGTCAGTCCATCTGGTCTAAAACGATTTCAAGGCCGCTTGTGATGGTGTACAGCGGATGATCAGTCAAATAAACCGGACATCCAATCAATTCCTGCAGCTTTTTCGGCAGCCCAGTCAATGTCATGGAGCCGCCGGAACACACGATGCCGCGAAGCAGGATGTCTTTTTGGGTTTCGATGGGAACAGAGGCGAGAAAGCCGAGGATCCATTGCGCCAAATCGTTAACGAGCGGCGCGAGCAAAAAGGCGATCTCGTTTCCGCTTAGAGTCATTGTCGTTAAGGTGTGGGTTTGGGTGTTGGAGCCCTGGATCGTGACGTGAAGAGGATCGGTTTCCTGAATAACGGTTCCAAGCGTTCGCACGATGTCTTCCAGTGTCGCTTCGGTCACGGTTATATTATGGGACTTTTTCAGCCAGTTGCGAATGAGCTGTCCGATTTGAATGCCTGCGAAAGGCCCACGGCTGTACTGTTTGATATCGCCTTCCTGAAAGATGGCGATATCACAGTTGCTGTAGCCGATATTCATGACGCAGCTGGCTACGGGCAGCGAAAGATCGAGGCGGGAGCCAATGGCGGCAAACCAGATTTCGCGATCATAATACACTTTGCTGGCGCCCAAATCGAGCAGTGCGTTTTTGATTTGCTCGCAGCCTTCGTTGGAGAGGCTGGTCGGATACGAAAACAGCACGGTCGTTTTTGTGAAAAAACGAAAAATCTTAAACTGGTCGCACAGCTGTTCGAGAAGCAGCGTCAAAGCGGCGATATCGACTCGGGTATTGGAAATAGGGGAAACGACCCGGACGGAATTGGATTCCAGTCCTTTCATTTCAAACGCCTCGCGTCCAATGGCGAGAACGTGGTTGTGCTCGTCGAGCGCGATCATACAAGGCTCGTCGAAGATGATTCCATCGTTTAAAGAAATCAGGCGGATCGAGTTGGCGCCAAGATCAATTCCAATTTGGATCAAAAAGATCACTTCCTTTCTATAGACGGGCTAAAACGCGGTCTTGTTCAAAACCTATGATACAATAAAAAGGCGGAGGACAGAAAATGGAACCGATCAAACTGGATCCAATGGATCTAATCGTCACCCTTTCGGATTTGACAAGCCACAAATCATTTAAATATTTTACACTACTCGTCGGATTTAAGGAAGTGTTTGCCTGGTTGGATGTGCACGTGATCGTATATTCTTTGGAAGACGAGGCGCCGGCGTGGTATGCGAACGTGTTTGACTGCGAACGCTCTGAAAAGAAAATCGAAGCGCTGAAAGCGTTGAAAACGAAAGTGGTTTTTGGCGAACCAAGACAAATCGCGTATTCTTATTTGTTTTTGTATCAGGGAGAGCGGCGGCTGTTGTGGATGAAACGAATCAATTACGAAAACCTGGTTAAGGTGTGCAAAACTGTCATTCAAGCACGGAGTGAAGAAATTTCAAAAAAATTTGAAAAACTCGTTGACATACCGAAGAGCCTCTGGTAATATTTCCAATGTAATCACGAACAAGACATGGAGGTTTAGCTCAGTTGGGAGAGCGTCTGCCTTACAAGCAGAGGGTCAGCGGTTCGAGCCCGTTAACCTCCACCATTCTTTTTGTGGAGGAATAGCGAAGTGGCTAAACGCGGCTGACTGTAACTCAGTTCCTTATGGTTCGGCAGTTCGAATCTGTCTTCCTCCACCATTTTTTTATTTTGGGGTATAGCCAAGCGGTAAGGCACAGGACTTTGACTCCTGCATTTCTCTGGTTCGAATCCAGATACCCCAGCCACTATTTATTGCAGGTGTAGTTCAATGGTAGAACTTCAGCCTTCCAAGCTGACTACGTGAGTTCGATTCTCATCACCTGCTCCATTTATAAAGAACCGATCCTGTAAAGGATCTTTTTTTTCGTGAAAAAGTGTGGGAAAAGAATTGGGCTTTTTCGTTTGACAAAGCGTTTTTTGCGTGTTAATATTCACTACGCAGTCAACGGAACCGCCTTGGGCTGGACCTATGACGCGATTGATATTGTGACCCGTTAGCTCAGCTGGTAGAGCATTTGACTTTTAATCAAAGGGTCGGGCGTTCGAATCGCCCACGGGTCACCATTTTTATTTGCAGGTGTAGTTCAATGGTAGAACTTCAGCCTTCCAAGCTGACTACGTGAGTTCGATTCTCATCACCTGCTCCAGTTTGAATGCATAAGCGTCGATGGACGCTTTTTTTCCGCTCACAAAACTGTCATTAAAAAATATTTAAAAATATTTATAAAAATGATTGACAGCCAAGAAGCGCCATGATATATTATGTGAGCGCTGATGAGGCGCGGAAGTTCGATCTTTGAAAACCGGAGACACAAATTTGAAGAAAAGACACAACAAATAGAGAAGAGGTCTTGAAGCAAGTTGTGGAGAAAAAAAGACACTGAGAAAACAGTAAGAGAAAAACAGTTTTCGAAAGAAGAAAATCTTGAAGAAAGCACATTGAAGAAACAAAGAGAACCAACTGATCAAGTAGGCAAGGGCGTACGGAGGATGCCTGGCCACTCGAAACTGAAGAAGGACGCACCGAACTGCGAAAAGCGGCGCCGAGCTGTAAGGAAGCGAAGACACGCCGATATCCGAATGGGGAAACCCGGCATCTTGAAAGGGATGTCATCTCTAGGATGAATAAATAGTCGTAGAGAGAGGGACCCGGGGAACTGAAACATCTAAGTACCCGGAGGAAAAGAAAACAAGAGTGATTCCCCGAGTAGCGGCGAGCGAAAGGGGAGCAGCCCAAACCGTTCTGAGGGACGGGGTTGAAGGGGGTTCAGGAAAGCAGAGACAGACCATAGGCAAACGCGAACGGAAGCGCGGCCGAAGAGGGTGAAAGCCCCGTAGCCGAAATGGGAAGAGGAAGCGAGAACGACCCTGAGTACGACGAGACACGAGGAATCTTGTCGGAAGCAGGCGGGACCATCCGCCAAGGCTAAATATAAACGAGTGAGCGATAGAGAAAGAGTACCGTGAGGGAAAGGTGAAAAGAACCGCGGGAGCGGAGTGAAAGAGAACCTGAAACCGTATGCCTACAAGAAGTCAGAGCCCGTCAAGGGGTGATGGCGTGCCTTTTGTAGAATGAACCGGCGAGTTGCGTTGCGATGCGAGGTTAAGCGAGGAAAGAGCGGAGCCGAAGCGAAAGCGAGTCTGAAGAGGGCGGAGAGAGTAGAGCGATGCAGACCCGAAACCGGGTGATCTAGCCATGGGCAGGTTGAAGCAGAAGTGAAATTCTGTGGAGGACCGAACCGACTACCGTTGAAAAGTTAGCGGATGACCTGTGGCTAGGGGAGAAATTCCAATCGAACCCGGAGATAGCTGGTTCTCCCCGAAATAGCTTTAGGGCTAGCGTCGGCCGATGAGCAAGGGAGGTAGAGCACTGAATGCATGATGGCCCCAACCCGGGGTACTGAATGCAATCAAACTGCGAATGCCCTTGAAGAAAGAGGCCGGCAGTCAGACTGTGGGTGATAAGGTCCATGGTCGAGAGGGAAACAG
>NZ_SRYG01000059.1 GCF_004793885.1 Dubosiella muris | reverse complement strand
TGGTTTTGAGAGATCGAACGACCACCTTGCCGCTGGCGAGGTTTTTTTGTGCTTGAAAGGTTTCAAAAATACTTACACACTTTTCTTGACAAACCCGATAAATAAAAAAGCGCGGCCGTTCGCCGCGCCAGAATTCAAGCTTTATCGTTGGTTTTCTAGAAGCTTTTCTCTCGCTTCCTGAACCGTCATGGAATTTGGATCGTTGTCCAAATCATACGACTCAGTCACATTGCCATCTTCATCGTAAACATTCACGATGCCCGAACCCGTCAGCATCCCGCCATCGGGCAAGACAAGGACTCTTTGGTCATCGTCGATTCCGTAAAACGGATCGTCCATTGCTTCGGAAGGCATGTCTTCCACATAAACGGGTTCCTGAATTGGCTCGCTCGTTTTTTGTTCCAGCGCATCCACACTCGAGCATCCCGCAAAGACAAGGAGCGCGCCAAGACCAAGCCATACTTTGTTTAATTTTTTCATTGATTTTTCTTCCTGGTATATATGAATTAGCCCATTTAACTGAGCCATTCTATATACCTTTTCC
>NZ_SRYG01000058.1 GCF_004793885.1 Dubosiella muris | reverse complement strand
AAGAGGCCGGCAGTCAGACTGTGGGTGATAAGGTCCATGGTCGAGAGGGAAACAGCCCAGACCGCCAGCAAAGGTCCCGAAATACAGGCTAAGTGGAAAAGGATGTGGGGACGCACGGACAGCTAGGAGGTTGGCTCAGAAGCAGCCATCCTTTGAAGAGTGCGTAACAGCTCACTAGTCGAGTGGCCCTGCGCCGAAAATGTACCGGGGCTAAGCCTGATACCGAAGCTGCGGATGTATTCGAAAGAGTATGTGGTAGGGGAGCGTTGCATGCAGGAAGAAGTATCACTGAGAAGGGATATGGACAGCATGGAAGTGAGAATGCCGGTGTGAGTAGCGAGATGCAGGTGAGAATCCTGCACACCGAAAGCCCAAGGATTCCAGGGGAAGGTTCGTCCGCCCTGGGTAAGTCGGGACCTAACGCGAGGCCGAGAGGCGTAGTGGATGGAAAGCAGGCGGAGATTCCTGCACCCGCGAGATACGAGGCGAAGGAGTGACGGAGACGGAGTAGGCGACCCTCTGAATGGATTGAGGGCCAAGCGCAGCAGACGGATACCAGGCAAATCCGGTATC
>NZ_SRYG01000057.1 GCF_004793885.1 Dubosiella muris | reverse complement strand
CGCTTCCATACCCGGCCTATCTACCTCATCGTCTTTGAGGGGCCTTACTTCTTCTCAGAATGGGAGATCTCATCTTGGGGTGGGCTTCGTGCTTAGATGCTTTCAGCGCTTATCCCTTCCCTGCTTCGCTACCCGGCTTTACCACTGGCGTGATAACCGATCCACAAGCGGCAGGTCCATCCCGGTCCTCTCGTACTAAGGACAGCTCCCCTCAGATCTCCTTCGCCCACAACAGATAGGGACCGAACTGTCTCACGACGTTCTGAACCCAGCTCGCGTACCGCTTTAATGGGCGGACAGCCCAACCCTTGGAACCGAATCCAGCTCCAGGATGCGATGAGCCGACATCGAGGTGCCAAACCTCGCCGTCGATGTGAACTCTTGGGCGAGATCAGCCTGTTATCCCCAGGGTAGCTTTTATCCGTTGAGCGACGGCCCTTCCATTCGGCACCGCCGGATCACTAATCCCGACTTTCGTCCCTGTTCGAGTTGTTGCTCTCACAGTCAGGCACGCTTCTGCATTTGCACTCGTCAGCTGGTTTCCATCCAGCCTGAGCGTACCTTTGGGCGCCTCCGTTACTCTTTGGGAGGCGACCGCCCCAGTCAAACTGCCCGCCTGGCACTCTCCCCGATCCTGTTCCAGGACC
>NZ_SRYG01000056.1 GCF_004793885.1 Dubosiella muris | reverse complement strand
TCTGAATGGATTGAGGGCCAAGCGCAGCAGACGGATACCAGGCAAATCCGGTATCGGAAGGCAGGGCGTGAAGGGTAAGCGAAATCGAAAGAGAGTAGCGAAGCGCTAAGGACGGCTTCCAAGAAAAGCTTCTAGCAAAGAGGTATCGAGCGGCCCGTACCAAAACCGACACAGGTGGGCAGGCTGAGTAGGCCAAGGTGAGCGAGAGAACTGTTGCCAAGGAACTCGGCAAAATGGCCCCGTAAGTTCGCGAGAAGGGGCGCTCTCGAGAGAGAGCCGCAGTGAAAAGGCCCAAGCGACTGTTTAACTAAAACACAGCTCTCTGCGAAGCCGCAAGGCGAAGTATAGGGGGTGACACCTGCCCGGTGCTGGAAGGTTAAGGGGATCTGTGAATCGAAAGATGAAGCAGTGGTCCGAAGCCCCAGTGAACGGCGGCCGTAACTATAACGGTCCTAAGGTAGCGAAATTCCTTGTCAGGTAAGTTCTGACCCGCACGAAAGGTGTAACGATTTGGGCGCTGTCTCGGCAGCAGACTCGGTGAAATCTTAGTACCTGTGAAAATGCAGGTTACCCGCAACTAGACGGAAAGACCCCATGGAGCTTTACTGCAGCTTGGCATTGGGTTCTGAACGAACATGTACAGGATAGGTGGGAGACGAAGAGAGGAGCACGCCAGTGCGTCTTGAGTCGATGTTGGGATACCACCCTTGAGCGTTTGGAGCCCTAACCTGGGTCCTGGAACAGGATCGGGGAGAGTGCCAGGCGGGCAGTTTGACTGGGGCGGTC
>NZ_SRYG01000055.1 GCF_004793885.1 Dubosiella muris | reverse complement strand
CATCTCCACAGTCTGCCGGATTTCTATTTCCATTGCGAAATTAGAATGACCGATCGATTGTTTGGCTGCAGATTTGAGCTCTTCCGCAGTGATAGAAACGCAGCGTCCTCTATCTACGATCAAAGCTTTCCGAAGAGTTCGTATGTCTGTAGAAGCAATGTTTTCGGCACTCTGAAAGTCATGGAGAACCTTTAAATAGGTATTTGAATAAGCGGTAGAGAACAAAGAATCAAATTCCGGAAAAGTGATATCGATCAACTTCTTCAATCGATTTTTGTAGATATTACTGGATTTGGTCAGGTGCAGACGATAGCGAGTAAGCTCGCGAATCTCATGATAAGAGAAATGATCATCTTTGATGATTCGATAAAGTCTAGGCATTGCCAAGGCAGAACCAATCGTAACCGAGTCTAGTTTGTCGTTCTTGGCTTTACCAAAAGCCAAGCGAATATGATTGGTAGCTAAAGGATTAAGCATGGCCACTTTCAATTCTTTGGATAAAAGAAAACGTTGAAGATTATCGCCATAATGGCCAGTATCTTCCATACCGATAATGTAATCATCATTGGTGAAAGAGGAAACGGTAGATAAAAACAATTGGAAACCAATGATATCGTTATTGAAGTCAAAAGGTTCAACGTAAACGACACCATCATTATCAATGACAGAAGCTGTATGTTTGAATTTACTGACATCGATGCCGATCAAATAGCGCATAAGAGCACCGTCCTTTCTAAAATGAGCGAATGGAATCTCCACTTACAAAGTATTCGACTGATCCTGGTACAAGAACTCAAAGGCCCACCCAACTGATCGCAATTCTGAATA
>NZ_SRYG01000054.1 GCF_004793885.1 Dubosiella muris | reverse complement strand
TGATTCAGCGGCAGGGAGAGCTCTACATGAAAAAATTTATGAAAAAGAATTGGTCCACAGTTCTGCTTGTCATGATGTTCACGGTAGGGCTGTCCCTGCTGTTGTATCCAACGGTAGCGGACTGGTGGAATCAGTTTCATGCCACTCGCGCCATCGACTCCTATTCGGAAGCGGTGGCGACGATGTCGGATGAAGAATATGAAAAGTATCTTTCCGACGCGCGTGCCTACAATACGTCGCTGTTGTCCGAACCCAACCGGTTCCATCCTTCGGACGCTTTGCATGCCGAATATGAATCGGTACTAGATGTGGCCGGGGACGGCATCATGGGCGTTGTCAAGATTCCCTCCTTGCGGGTGAATCTTCCCATCTACCATGGGGTGGAGGAGTCGACGTTGCAGGACGCCATCGGCCATATCGAAGGGTCTTCGCTGCCCATTGGCGGTGAAAGTACCCATACCATTGTATCCGGGCACCGGGGCTTGCCCTCGGCCAAGCTGTTTACCGATCTGGACCAGATGGAAGTGGGGGACTACTTCATGTTTGTCGTGTTGGACGATACGTACACGTATCAGGTGGATCAGATCAAAATCGTGGAACCCAACGATTTCACGTATTTGCAGATCGAAGAGGGGAAGGATCTGGCGACGCTGCAAACGTGCACGCCCTATGGAATCAACACCCATCGTCTGCTTGTGCGCGGCCATCGTGTCGACAATTTGCCGGACGACTTCGTAAACGCCCGGTCGGAAGCGGTTTTACTGAACCGCAACGTGGTCGCCATCTTTGTCGGGGTGCTCCTCTTTGTGGCGCTGGGCATAGGATGGATCGTGAAAAA
>NZ_SRYG01000053.1 GCF_004793885.1 Dubosiella muris | reverse complement strand
TTATCCACGAGGTCGTTTCGGTGGACGGCATCCATTGTGAGGGATTGGCGTCACATCGTTGATCATTGTGATTTCCAGTCCGGCTACCTGCAGCGCCCGTACAGCCGCTTCCCGTCCAGGTCCAGGTCCTTTTACCTCTACGCTGACGCTCTTCATTCCGTGATCCATCGCCGCTTTTCCTGCCGCTTCCGCCGCCATCTGCGCCGCGTACGGCGTGCTCTTCCGGCTTCCTTTGAATCCGAGCGCTCCTGCCGAGCTCCACGAAATCGCGTTTCCGCCTTCATCCGTGATCGTTACGATCGTATTGTTGAAAGTCGAGTGAATGTGCGCGCATCCTCTGGCCACATTCTTTTTGACACGACGTTTTCTTGTTTTTTGTACTTTTGCCATGTTCTACTCTCCTCTCCTACTTCTTCTTGTTGGCAACTGTTTTTGCCTTCCCTTTTCTTGTCCGCGCGTTCGTCTTCGTTCTCTGTCCTCTGACCGGCAGTCCTTTCCGATGACGAATTCCTCTGTAGCAGCCGATCTCCATCAGTCGTTTGATGTTCAGCTGCACTTCCCGGCGCAGATCCCCTTCGACTTTGATCTTGTCCACTTCTTTTCGGATCGCGTTCATTTCCTGTTCGCTCAAATCCTTGATGCGCTTGTCTTCGCTGACATTGGCTGCCGCCAATACTTTGCTTGCCGTCGTACGGCCGATTCCATAAATATACGTCAATGAGATCACTGCTCGTTTATCGTTTGGAATATCTACTCCTGCTATACGTGCCATTCGTTCCTCCTACTAGTTTCCTTGTCTCTGTTTGTGTTTCGGGTTCTCGCAGATCACCATCACGCGACCTTT
>NZ_SRYG01000052.1 GCF_004793885.1 Dubosiella muris | reverse complement strand
CTGTGCTACAATGTAAGCACAAAGACACGTCTTTGGCGCAAGCTTTGCACGACACGTCGATGCAGTCCCAATACGACGCGGCGTGCAAGCGGCTGTTGTCCGAAAAAATCGTCCTCGCCTGGATTTTGAAGGAATGCGTTCCCGAATACCGGGAAGAAACGATTGACGACATTATGAACAAGTATATCGAAGGGACGCCGGAAGTGTCCTCGGTGCCGGTGCAAGGATCGCGCATCCAGGGAGGCAATACCGAGGATACGGATCTACACGAAGGAACGATTCGCTACGACATCTTCTTTCGGGCCCTGCTTCCCCAAGGGAAAGGCCGGCTGCTTTTGTTAATCAACGTGGAGGCGCAAAACAAGGAGAATCCCCAATACCCGCTCGTATCGAGGATGGTGTATCATCTGGCGAGGCAAACGTCGAGCCAGCATGGAGTGGAGTTCACCAACGACCACTACGGGGACTTGCAGAAAGTGTATTCGATTTGGATTTGCATGAACGCGCCAAAGCATCGGGCGAATTCGATGAACGTGTATGAGATAACGGAAAAACAAGTGGCGGGCCATGTGAAGCTGAAGAAGGCGGATTACGACTTGATGACCGGCATTGTGTTGTGGCTTGGAGATCCGGCATCGAAAGAGTACAAATGAATCTTCAAGATGCTGCACACGCTGTTGTCCAACAAGGTGGAGGAACCGAAGAAACGGCAGGTGCTGGAAGAGGAATACGATATTCAAATGAGTGAGAAAATGGAAAAGGAGGTCAGCACGATGTGTAATTTGAGTCAGGGGATCCTGGAACAAGGGATCCAGCAAGGAGTTCAACGAGGATTCCAACAAGGAGAAGAGAAAGGATTGCAGCGTGGAATACACCGAGGCCGCCAGGAACAGCGAATCAAAGATGAGCGTCAAAATATCAAACGAATGAAAAAGTTGCTGGCAGCCGGCATCGACAAAGCCACGATCGCCAACGTGTTCGACTGCTCTGTGGCAGAACTCGAAGCGCTATCGAAAAAGTAGCTGGAATTAAGCACGGAACAAGGAAAATCCAAAATACTCGCTCGTTGAGAAAACGTCGAGCCAATTCAATGACCGGCATCGAAAGAATACAAAGGAATCTTCAAGATGCTGCACACGCTGTTGTCCAACAAGGTGGAGGAGCCAAAGAAACGGCAGGTGCTGGAAGAGGAATACGACATTCAAATGA
>NZ_SRYG01000051.1 GCF_004793885.1 Dubosiella muris | reverse complement strand
CTATTTGTTGTGTCTTTTCTTCAAATTTGTGTCTCCGGTTTTCAAAGATCGAACTCTGGAGGACGATCCTCCAAAACCTGATAGAACTCTTCCCACGTCTTTACACCTTTTCAAATTGCTTTCTCCTTAGAAAGGAGGTGATCCATCCCCACGTTCCCGTAGGGATACCTTGTTACGACTTAACCCCAGTCATCGGCCCTGCCTTCGACGGCTCGCTCCCTTTTAAGGGTTGCGCCACCGGCTTCGGGCATTGCCCACTCCCATGGTTTGACGGGCGGTGTGTACAAGGCCCGAGAACGTATTCACCGCGGCATGCTGATCCGCGATTACTAGCGATTCCAACTTCATGGAGTCGGGTTGCAGACTCCAATCCGAACTGGGACGGCTTTTTTGGGATTCGCTTGCCTTCGCAGGCTCGCTGCCCTCTGTCGCCGCCATTGTAGTACGTGTGTAGCCCAGGCCATAAGGGGCATGATGATTTGACGTCATCCCCGCCTTCCTCCGGTTTCTCACCGGCAGTCTGATGTGAGTCCCTAACTCGATATTGGTAACACATCACGAGGGTTGCGCTCGTTGCCAGACTTAACTGAACATCTCACGACACGAGCTGACGACAACCATGCACCACCTGTATGGATGTTTACCTCCACTATGTCTCCATAGCTTCGCACCCTATGTCAAGGCCTGGTAAGGTTCTTCGCGTTGCTTCGAATTAAACCACATACTCCACCGCTTGTGCGGGCCCCCGTCAATTCCTTTGAGTTTCACACTTGCGTGCATACTCCCCAGGCGGAGGACTCACTGCGTTAACTGCAGCACTGGGTCTTCCCCAACACTTGGTCCTCATCGTTTACGGCGTGGACTACTAGGGTATCTAATCCTATTTGCTCCCCACGCTTTCGTGCCTCAGCGTCAGTAACAGGCCAGGCGGCCGCCTTCGCCACTGGTGTTCTTCCATATATCTACGCATTTTACCGCTACACATGGAGTTCCACCGCCCTCTCCTGCTCTCTAGCCCGCCAGTTTCCAGAGCCTGTACCGGTTGAGCCGGTACCTTTCACTCCAGACTTAGCAGGCCGCCTACGCACCCTTTACGCCCAATCATTCCGGATAACGCTCGCCACCTACGTATTACCGCGGCTGCTGGCACGTAGTTAGCCGTGACTTCCTCGAAGGGTAATATCAATCGGAGACCATTTCCTCTCTCCGCTCTTTTTCCCCTTCAACAGAACTTTACGATCCGAAGACCTTCCTCGTTCACGCGGCATTGCTCGTTCAGGCTTGCGCCCATTGACGAAAATTCCCTACTGCTGCCTCCCGTAGGAGTCTGGGCCGTGTCTCAGTCCCAGTGTGGCCGTCCGCCCTCTCAGGCCGGCTATGCATCGTCGCCTTGGTG
>NZ_SRYG01000050.1 GCF_004793885.1 Dubosiella muris | reverse complement strand
TGGTCCTATGTCAAGAAAACGGATAAAATAAATAGATTTTTTTATTTCCTGACTGCGCGCTTGGTAGTCTGACTCGAAAAATTTCTTCCGCTTCCTCTCTTGACACCGGGTCCCTTTTTCCCCTGAACCACTTTCTTTGCCATCACCCAATTTCTTGATCGTATACATTGGGTTCGATGGCCTCCCTAGCTTATCAGGGGAAAGCCCGCTGTAAAGAGTGCTTCAGAATTTTTTCTCTTTTCACGCTACTTCTTACGTTCTTGCTTGTGCCATTCCATTTCATAGTCATTGGGCGATTGGTATTCGCAATGACTGTGGATCCGGATCGTGTTGTACCAGCCTTCGATGTATTCCCACACGAGACGGGACGCATGCCGATAGTTTTGGATCTCGCATCGTCCTAGCCATTCTCGCTTGATCAATGAATGAAACGACTCGATACACGCGTTGTCGTACGGCGTGCCTTTTTGCGAATAACTCCGCTTCATCCCCCTGGTCATTTGTTGATACAATTCGCATGTATAGTGGATCCCGCGGTCTGTATGGATGATGAGCGGCTGGTCGATGTGACGTACAGTTTTCGCCATTTCGATGCATTCCAGCACTTCGGTCACTTCCAACGTTTTTGACAATTTCCACGCGATGATCTTCCGGGAATAGAGATCCATGACGCATGTCAGATACACGAATCCGGACAATCTCGTTCGGATGTAGGTGATGTCGCTACACCATACCGCATTCGGCTTTTCTGGTGAGAATTGTCTCTGCAATTCGTTTTTCAACTCGGTATGGAAACAGCTGTCCACGGTTGTTTTTACGCCTTTTTTGACCCATTGAGCCTGTATGTCCATCTCGCGCATATACAGCCCGACAGTACGCGGTGAGATCACGATCCCTTGTTTTTCGAGAACTTTTGCAATCTTGGGTGCTCCATAGTTCTGGTGACTCTCTTCATAAATATCTTTGATCTGTTTTTTCACTTCTTCTTTATGAAGCGCCTGTTGGCTTGGTTCTCTTTTTAGAAAATCGTAATACCCGGAGGTGGAGAGCTTTAAAAGATGCAGCACTCTGGACACGGAGAAGCGAACTCCGGCGTTGTGTTCCAGTGTGACAAGTTCATAGATGACTTGTGTTAATTTCCCAGAATGCTGATGGCTTTTTTTAGGATTTTCAAAGCCTCCTGCGTGTCACGCAATTCTCTTTGAAGCCGTATGTTTTCTTTTTCGGCTTCTGAAGAATAATGACCGGATCCTACAAATGGAACTTCGTGGTTTGGGTTGGCTTTGGCTTCGCGTTTCCAACGGGCCAAGGTGCTTTTTCCGACTTCCAAATGATCGGCGCATTGCTGGACGGTCATGTCAGGATGCGCGTAGACATAATCCACCGCGTTCTGTTTAAATTCGGCTGTAAATTGTTTTTTCTTGTTTGCCATAGATCTTTGCTTCCTTTCGTAGATAGTATAGTTCCATGACATAGGTTTGGTAAGTTAGACTCTCTATTCGGATTATCCTATTTATATTCTAACTTCA
>NZ_SRYG01000004.1 GCF_004793885.1 Dubosiella muris | reverse complement strand
CCATCTGGAAATTAATCTCCAGATGGTTAAGCCATTTCTTAACTAAATGACATTGGGCAATCGCGGCCCGTTTTTTTTGTTTTTCGCTAGTTTAATGGCGGAAAATGGCTTTTAAAACCGAGAAGGCGCCAATGACGATGAGCGCTTTTTTTCCTAAGTCGCACAAGGTCGCTTTTGGATCGTCTTCCATCGCCTGCTTGAGCTGTTCGGCTTTTTCTTTCGCCAGACCGGCCAGTCCGCCGGCTTCTTTGTATTCGTCCTCCACTTCGTCGATGTAGCTTTCGACGTTTGTATGCATTTGATCAAGTTCTTCTTTTATTGTATTGTTCATCGCTTGCAGTTTCTCCTCTTCCGCCATGATCTGGTCGGAAATTTCTTTTTGTTCCGGGCTGACGACGTGCGTCGGGTGTTGAACCGGGGAATCGTTGTTGCCAATGCCGTCGTGCTTCAGACGCAAATCCGGTTTTTTCGGGTGCGGTTTGTCATCCTCGCTGTTTGGCGCGATCGAATGCACCTTCTTGTTGCCGGCCGCGTCGTACTGGCCAAACGACTCGTTCATTTTTTTGGATGGCGCCGGCTCCTCGTTGTGCACGATTTGCTCGGAAATCTTGTCCTGGGCTTTTGTCGTGTCCATGGCCGGAGGCTGGACAGGGGAATCGTTGTTGCCGATGCCGTCGTGCTTCAAACTCAAATCCGGTTTTTTCGGCTGTGGTTTGTCGTCTTCGCTGTCCGGCGCGATCGAGAACGACGCATTGTTTTGGGTAGCGTCGTACTGGCCAAACGTTTCGTTCATTTTCTTTGACGCGTCATTATTTTTATTTGTCATATTTCTTTCCTCCTTTGATTCTTTTTTCAGGTGCCCTTATTGTATCGGGAATGGTGCGCAAACACCCGCGGGATGCTTGCTGAAAATAAATGAAAACTTTTTGTGAAACGTTGAAATGATTTACATTTCGTGGTAACTTAAACAGTATCAGAAATGGAGATGAGATCATGGATATCCGATTTGAACAATCCGACACATTAAAGGAAAAGCCGACCGGCGCGCTGGGGTTCGGCAAGATATATACCGACTACATGTTCGTCGCCAACTACGACGCCGACCAGGGTGGATGGCACGATTTGCGCATCGTTCCGTTTGGCCCGATCGAGCTGTCGCCAGCCAGCATGGTTTTGCATTACGCGCAGGAAACGTTTGAAGGCTTGAAGGCGTACCGCACAAAAGACGGCAGGATCCAGCTGTTCCGGCCGGAAATGAACGCCCGCCGGTTTATCAACTCCAACGAGCGGCTGAGCATGCCCGCCGTTCCGGAAGACATGTTCGTGGGCGCGATCAAGGCGCTTGTCGACGTCGAGCGCGACTGGGTGCCGGCCAACGAGGGCGAGTCGCTGTACATCCGACCGTATATGTTCGCCACGGAAGCGTGCGTCGGCGTGCACCCGGCCACTTCCTACCAGTTTATTATTATTTGCTCGCCATCCAGCGCGTATTATCCGGAAGGCGTCAATCCGGTCAAGATCTGGGTCGAGGACGAGTACGTCCGCGCGACGCCGGGCGGAACGGGATTTACGAAGTGCGGCGGCAACTACGCCGGCTCGCTCAAGGCGCAGGAAAAAGCGGAAGCCCAGGGCTACACGCAAGTGCTGTGGCTCGATGGCGTGCATAAAAAATATGTCGAGGAAGTCGGCTCGATGAACGCGATGTTCGTGTTTGGAAACACCGTCGTGACCGCGCCAATCGACGGCACGGTGCTGCCAGGCGTGACGCGCGATTCGATCATCCGTCTGCTGAAGGACTGGGGCTACGAAGTGGAGGAGCGCCACATGCCAATCGACGAGCTGATGGAAGGCGCGAAAAACGGCAAGCTAACCGAGGCGTTTGGCACGGGCACTGCCGCGGTCATCTCGCCAATCGGGGAGCTTTGCTACAAAGGCGAAAAAGCCGTCATCAACGATTTTAAAACCGGAGAGCTGACGCAGAAACTGTACGACACCTTGACCGGCATTCAATGGGGAACGATCGCGGATCCGCATGAATGGACGGTGGAAGTGGAAAAACAAGCTTAACAGACAGACCTCATCGCGAGGTCTTTTTTCATAAAGGAGAAAACGACATGATCAAAGACGTGATGCGTCTGGCCCAGGCCGACCCGCAAGATGAGCCGGCAAGACAAACGATCGAGGCGATGCTCGAAACGATAAAAAAAATGGATGGATTTCGAATCGAGTACCGGATCGAGCCGCTCCAAATGACGCCATCCGGCCTACAATCCGGTTCGTTGACGCTGCCAGGCCATATGGCGAGCCGCATGCTGAAAACGTGCGAGCGGGTCGTCGTCCTGATCGCGACGCTCGGATACGAATTCGAGCGCGAACTGACGGCGCTCCAGCACCGGGCGATGCGGGACGCCTTGCTTTGGGACGCGTGCGGAAGCGTGTGGCTCGAGCACGAACTTGACACGTTCGAGGCCGGGCTGGCCAGCCGGCAAAAGGCGGAAGGCTGGTTTTTAACGGATCGCTTTTCCTGCGGCTACGGGGATCTTCCGCTGGATTTGCAGACGGAGCTTGTCGCGGGGTTCCGGGACATTGGCGTGCGGGTGCTGCCAAGCGGCATGATGTATCCGACCAAAAGCGTCAGCGCGCTGATCGGTTTGAGCCGGCAGCCCCAGCCGGCCCGCATCAAAGGCTGCGCGGCGTGCTCGATGCGATCGAGCTGCCCATATAGAAAGGAAGGAAAACACTGTGATTGAAACGATACAAATTTTAGATGGCGCGACAGGAACGATGATTCAAAAAGCCGGCATCGACGTGCCGAAAATCCCGGAGCTGCTCAACGTGCTCGCGCCCGAAACGCTAATCGCCATTCACGAGGCGTACGCCCGGGCCGGTTCGCAAATCGTGTACGCCAACACGTTTGGCGCCAGTCCGATGAAACTGGAGGGCACTGGCTATACGGTGGAGGACATCGTGAAAGCGGGCGTCGCCAACGCCAGACAAGGGGCGCCTGCCTGTCTTGTGGCGCTGGATATCGGCCCGCTTGGTCAGCTTATGGAACCGATGGGCAGCTTTTCGTTCGAAGACGCCTACGCGCAGTTCGCCGCCATGGTTAAGGCCGGAAACGACGCGGATCTAATCGTCATCGAGACGATGAGCGATTTGCTGGAAACGAAGGCGGCCGTGCTGGCGGCCAAAGAAAACAGCGAACTGCCGGTATACGTGACGATGTCGTTCGAGGAAAACGGACGAACGTTTACCGGGTGCACCCTTGAAAGCATGGCCATGACGCTGGAAGGCCTGGGAGTCGACGCGCTGGGATTCAACTGCTCGATCGGCCCCGATGGAATGGTTGGTCTGGTCAAGCGGCTCGCGCGACTGACGAGCCTGCCGATTATCGCCAAGCCTAACGCCGGCTTGCCCGATCCGGCCACAGGGGCTTATACGATGGACGCCGACTCGTTCGCCGCGTCCATGGAACAACTTGTGGAGGCGGGCGCCTCGCGCATTGGCGGCTGCTGCGGCACGGATCCGTCCTTTATCGAACGCATCGCCCGCTGGAAGGGCGAACCGCTCGAGCGAGCCGATGTGCCTTCCCAAAGCAAGGTGTGCACGCCTTTGATGGCACTTGAGCTAAACACGATCCATCCGGTCGGCGAGCGCATCAACCCGACCGGAAAGAAGCGGTTTCAGCAGGCGCTGCTCGAAGAGGACCTGGACTATATCGTTTCGATCGCTCTCGCGCAAAAGGAGGCGGGTGCCCAGATTTTGGATGTCAATGTCGGATTCCCGGGCGTGGACGAGGTGGATATGATGCGAAAAGTCGTCAAAAAGCTGCAAAGCGTCGTCGATGTGCCGCTGCTGCTGGACTCCTCCAATCCCGCCGCGCTGGCCGCGGGCGCAAGGGTGTACAACGGCAAGCCGGCGCTCAACTCGGTCAGCGGCGAGCAGGCAAAGCTGGACGCCGTGCTGCCCATCGCGAAAAAGTACGGGGCGTCGATGGTCGCGCTCACGCTTGACGAGCGCGGCATTCCGGCCACCGCAAACGGGCGGATCGCGATCGCGGAGCGGATTGTCGAACGGGCGAAGCAAATGGGAATCGACGCGTGCGAGCTGTGGTTCGACCCGCTGACGATGACGTTGTCCGCCCAGCCGGCGCAGGCGCAGGAAACGCTCAAGGCCGTGGAAAGCTTCTCGAAGCGAGGCTGGAAGACGGTGCTGGGCGTGTCCAACATTTCCTTTGGCTTGCCACAGCGGCCGGCGGTTACCCGGGTGTTTTTGGCGCAGGCGCTGGCCGCGGGCTTGACGATGCCGATTTTGAACGTGAATGTGGACGCGTATATGGACACGATCGCGTGCGCAAGACTCATTCGCGACGAAGATCCCAACGCCAAAGCCTACATTGCACGCTTTGGCGGCCGGACGATGGACACGGTCGCGCCGGATAAAAAGACAGTCGACTTGCAGGTGGCCATCGTCAAGGGACTGGATCAGGAGGCGAAAGACGCCGCGAAACGGGCGCTTGCCTCGCTTTCGGCGCTAGATGTAGTCGAGAAAGAGCTCATTCCGGCTTTGGACGAGGTGGGAAACCGCTACGAGAAGGGAACGTTGTTTTTGCCGCAGCTGCTCGCGGCCGCGCAAAGCGCGCAGGCGGTGTTCGAAGTCGTGAAAGACCATTTGGCGAACACCGGCCAGGCGAGCGTGAAAAAAGGAAAAATCGTGCTGGCGACGGTGCAGGGCGACATTCACGACATTGGCAAAAACATCGTGAAGACGGTGCTGGAAAACTATGGCTACGACGTGATCGACCTGGGGCGGGACGTCGCGCCGGAAACGGTCGTGGAGGCGGTCGCGCGCCACGGCGTAAAGCTGGTTGGCTTGTCGGCGCTCATGACGACGACGCTGCCGGCGATGCAAGAAACGATACGGCAGCTGCATACGCTGGACAATCCGCCAAAAATCATGGTGGGCGGCGCCGTGCTCACGCCCGCGTACGCCCGGGATATGCAAGCGGACTATTATTCAAAGGACGCGCAGGATGGCGTGCGAATCGCCAGAGAGGTGTTCGATCATGAATGAGGTGAAGCGCTTTTTGACGCGCGGCCCGCTTTTGTTTGATGGGGCGATGACGACATACAAGGAAAACCGGCCGGCCAAAGCGGTGCTTGGCGAGTACATCGAGGCGGGGGCCAACGCCATCAAGACGGACACGTTTTCGATTTCGTCGTGGCTTGGCGAAGACCGCGAGGCGGCGCTCGACGCCTTGAAAACGTCCATTTTGGAGGCGAAGGAAGCCGCGGGCGACGACGTGTTTTTGTTTGGCGAAATCGGTCCGGGTGTGGAAAGCGACGACGTGTTTTCCCTTTTTCAAACGCAGGTGGACGTCTTTTTGGCGGCGGGCGTCCACAACTTTTTGTTCGAAACGATGGCCGCGCCGGATGGACTGGCGGCCATCGCGGCGTATATTAAGGAAAAAGCGCCGGACAGCTTCGTGATTGTGAGCTTCGCCATTTCAAGCACCGGGGAAAGCGCGCAAGGGTACGGCATGCAGGCGCTGTATGACGCGCTGGTTGATTCAAAGGCGGACGCCATCGGGTTCAACTGCCATTCGGGACCGCGTCATATGGTGGAGCACGTCAAAACGTTGGTTCGTACCGGCAAGCCGTTGTATATCGCGCCCAACGCCGGCTATCCGCAAGTGCTGGGCTGGCGGGTGCGCTATGGTGGAAGCCCGGACTATTTCGCGGCGGCGATGAAAGAAATCCGCGAGGCGGGCGTCGAGCTGCTCGGGGGGTGCTGCGGGACGACACCGGCGCACATTTGTCAAACCCGGGCAATGCTGGATCGTTTGCCGGCGCACATTCCGTATCGAAACGAGCCGCGAAAAGAGCGCTTGACAGGCACGCGGACGGAAAACTGGCGCGGGAAGGTGTTTGTCGAGCTCGATCCGCCAAAAAACGACCAGATCGACGGCTTTTTGCACGCGTCGAAAGCGTTTCAAAAGGCGGGCGCGGATTTGATTACGATCGCGGATTCGCCAATTGGCCGGCCACGGGCGGACGCAAGCTTGCTGGCGTGCCGTCTGCATCGCGAGCTGGGGATCCGGCCGCTGCCGCATATGACGTGCCGGGACCGCAACTTGAACGCGATCAAGGCGCTGCTCATGGGGCTGTCGAGCGAAGGCGTCCGCCAGGTGTTGTTTGTGACGGGCGATCCGCTGCCACAGGACTCGAAGGCGGAAGTGAAGGCGGTGTACAATTTCAACTCCCGCAAGCTCATGCGCTACGCCCGGGACATGGCGGAGCTGTCGCAAGGGCTCGCGATTTTCGGGGCGCTTGACGTGAACGCGGTCAACTTTGACAAGCAGCTGGAGCTGGCGCTGGAAAAGGAGGCGAACGGGGCGGTTGGTTTTTTGACGCAGCCCGTCTTGTCGAAACGGGCGCTGGACAACTTGAGGCAGGCGAGAAAGACGTTGAAAGGCTTTTTGTTCGCGGGCATTTATCCGATTGTTTCGCATCGCAACGCGGTGTTTTTGCACAACGAGATTCACGGCATGGATATGGATGAGAAGATCATCGAACGGTACGAAGGGCTGAACCGAAGCGAGGGGGAGGCGCTGGCTCAGCGCGTATCGAAGCAGGTCATGAAGGCGTGCGCGCCGTATTGCGACGGATTTTACTTGATGACGCCGTTTCAGCGTGTCGCGCTGATGGAAGCGCTCATTGTGGAAGCGAAGGCGCTTTGCCGGGAAAAGATGGAAAAATAATCAAAAGATAATATATTAACTCTTTGTTTGTGGCATAATAGAAGCAAATAAAAGGAGAAAGCAATATGGAAGAAAAAGGAAAAGGCCTTTTTAAAGCGACGTCCATCGTTTGTCTGGCGCTTGCGATCATCACCTGGGTGAGCATCGCGCTAGCCGCTGTGACGCTTGTCATCGCTTCGGGAACGATCGGGCAAATGAAGGAAATCGGCATGGAAAACTTCGCGGATTTGCCGGTCGACCCGTCGTTGTTGTCGATGATGACCTCGACAAGCTTTATGGCCGCGTTTACCGTGCTGGGCGTGGCGTCGGGTGTTTTGTCCGGCTTGATGTGGCTTAACGGCTGGCGGGTGTTGAAGGCGTGCGCACAAAGCGAGATCTTCACCGCGCAAAACGGCAAATGGATCCGGCAGGCCGCGTGGTATTTGCTGGCGACAGTCGCGTTGGGTGTCGTGGTTGGCATCCTCATGGCGACAGGCTTTGGCGCGGTGTCGGGCTGGATGTCGCTGCTCGTGCTTGTAGGCAGCGTGGATCTTGGCGCGCTGATCGCCGGGGTTTTATTGTTGTGTGTGGCGGATTGGATCGCGGGCGTCGAAAAGCCGTCTTTGTGGCAAGGCGCCCGGGTGCTGACGGTGTTTGGCGTTGTCTTCAACGCGCTGGCGGGGATCGCTTTTGTCGTGCTGGCCGTCCTGATTTGGAATCAAACGGTTGGCGGCGAAGTCGTGAAGTCGCTGACGCTTGTGCAGCCAGACGCGACGATAAACGTCACCTCTTCCGCCCATCCGTATATGGGAACGATCGTTTCGCTTGTGGAGGGCGCGTTGTCGTGCGGTTTGAGCGCGGCGCTATGTTTCCTGTTTTATCAAATCGTGCGGACCGAACCGGACGAAATGGGCACGCAGGCGAACGCGAAACGGCTGGAAGTGGCTGGCGGCTTGTGTTTTGCCAATTTGCTCGTGCCGGTTGTGGCGGGCCTGCTGACGTTGTCCGGTTTCCATTTCGATTTGAATGTGAGCGCGATCGTGTGCGGGATGATCCTGTTTTGTATCGCCCGCGTCGTGGAACGAAAAAACTTGTCGATGTATTGAGTGTCAGGAACGATCTTTTCCAAAACGTGGAAAACGGTTGTTCCTTTTTTGCGCTCTTTTATAATGAAGGGGAAAGAAGGGATTGGACATGAAAAAAGCGGGTGTGGCGTTAGCGCCCGGATTCGAGGAATCTGAAACGTTGTATATTGTGGATGTGCTGCGACGATGCGGCATCGTGTGCGAACTGACAGGCTGGAGCGAATGGGTGGAAGGCGCCCATGGCGTTGTCGTGAAAGCGGACCGGTTGTTTGATGAAAACGACTTTTCCGACACGATTCTGATTCTTCCCGGCGGTTATGACGCGGTCGACTTCATGTTGGAAAACGAGGCGCTTTGCGCGCATTTGAAAGAGAGAAACCGGCGAGGGCAATGGATTGGCGCGATGTGCGCCGCCCCGGCGGTACTGGACGTATGCGGTATTTTGGAAGGCAGAAAATTTACCGCGTATCAAGGATACGAGAAAAAGATTCGGGCGCAGGGCTTTGTGGATGACATCGTCGTGGAGGACGGGAATTTGATCACGTCGCGCGGTCCGGCGTGCGCCATGCATTTCGCGTTCGCTATCGCGGACCGGTTCAACGAAACCGGGAAAAGTGTGAAAAAGCGGATGTTGTTTGACCATACATTTCCAAAGGAGGGACAAAAATGAAAGCGGCGGTTTTGCTGGCGAACGGCGTGGAAGAGGCGGAAAGCGTGACAATCGTGGATTTTTTAAGAAGGGCGGCTATTTTGTGCACGACGTTTTCGGTGGACGAGCGGGAAATCACCGGCATGCAAGGCATTCGTTTTTTCGCGGATGAAAAGCTCAACGATTCCATTTTCGACTATGACATGCTCGTCGTACCGGGAGGTCGCGAAAGCATCGTCCGCTTTCAAACCGACCCGAAAGTTTTAGAAATACTCCAGCGTTTTAACGAGGAAGGAAAATGGGTGTGCGCCATGTGTTCGGGTACGCGGATGCTCGAGGCTGGTGATGTGATTCAGCGCGGGCGCGTCACGGGATATACGGGCTATGAAGAACAGTTGAAAAGCGGTGTCTTTACGGACCGGATCGTAGAGCGGGATGGGAATTTGATTACAAGCCAGGGGCCGGCGACGGCGTATCCGTTCGCGTTCGCGCTGATCGAGGCGTTTGGCCAAGACACGACGACGCTGAAAGAACGGTTGATGTACTCGTTCGCGAAAGGGGTGTAGGATGCTGTATTCAAAGCTGGAAGTCGTGTTGTTGAGCGTCATCGCCTCCAAGCCGCAAGACAGTCAGGACGCGGTTTTGGCGACGTATCTTTTGGAGCATGTCGACGCGCTGGACGACGTGACGATCCAGGCTCTGGCCGACCATTGCCATGTCGGGCTGGGGAGCGTGTCGCGCTTTTGCCGGCATATCGGCTTTCAGGACTTTTTCGAGCTGCGCGCCTGCATTCAGACACATAACACGCGCTATCGAAATGATGGTGAAAAAAACAATGTGCCGGATCCAGCCGTCATTGAACGGGTGGTTCGACAGGTGGATGAAAGCCTGGATCCCATCCAGCTCGAAAAACTGGCGCGCAATCTAAAGACGTACCGGAAAATCGCGGTGTTTGGCTTGCTCAAGGGACAGGCGGCGTGTCTTGCGTTCGCGCAGGAAATGCTCGCCTGGCAAAAGGTCGTTTATACGAATCTTTCGTTGTTCGAGCAAATCGAGTACTTCAAAAAGGCGGATGAAAACACCCTCGTTGTCGTCTTCTCCTATACGGGTTCGTACTTTGATTATGTGGATGTCCGCTCTTTGCGCGCCGCACTGGAAAGGCCGAAAATCTGGATGGTGTCGGGCTGCCGGAAACCACTGGATTTTGTGGACGAATGGCTCGTGTTCAACAGCGACTTGCAAGCCGCAGGCCATCCGTATCAACTGCTGCGGGCAGGGGAGAACATCGCGGCGTGGATGAAAAAAGAGGATTGACAACAGTTGCCGGTTTGTCTCTTGTTGGCGGTTTTTTGGAGACGTATACGTACCGGACGCGGAGCGGCGTGTTCGCCAACGCGCAAACGGGAAACGTGCTGAAAATGATTTTGATCGTTCTGGGAGAACGGGGTGAATCGTTGTTTCCTTGCGCCTGGTCCCTGATCTTGTTTTGTATCGGCGTGCTGCTGGCGGAGCGAATGAAAGAACACGGACACGAGGAATGTGAGTGGATGAAGCTGGAAATGATCGTTTTCATATGGATGGGCATGATTCCTTCCTCCTCGCTTGATTTTCTCGTGACGGGTGGCGTGTCGTTGTTGTGCGCCGTGCAGTCGGAACGGTTTGTCAGACTGCCGACGACGATTTGCACCGGAAACATCCGCAAAGCGGTTCGATGCCGGGAAAAAAGGGAAGGGCGGGAGCCGCTTGTTTCGATCATCGGGTTTGTGATTGGGGCTGTCCTTGGCGTTTGGACAACGCGCCGGTGGGAACATCGGGCGGTTTGGATTCTCGTGCCCGTAGTATGGATGCTGGCAAAGAAAAAGGAAAGGCGGAAACGCCTTTCTCACTGGATTGGATGCGCGTTTAAATAGTTGATGATCGCTTCGGCGATCTTTTTTTGACCGTTGACGTTGGGGTGTACGCCATCAAACGACAGTCCGTCTTTCATGGACAACGTGGTTAAGTCCAGAACCGGGATGTGTTCTTTTTTACCGATTTGGATAATGAGCTGGCGGATTTGCTCGATCTTGTGGTGTTCATACGGGCCCGCGTTCATCGGGATGGGGGTCACAAGCACTTTGGGCGTGTCGGGGTAGCAATCAAGCAGGGCGAGATATTCGCTCGTGAAGGTCGCTTCGCTCGTCCATTGCCAGACGTCGTTGGCGCCAAGAAAGACAAAAAGCAAGGCAAACGGATGCTGCCGGTTCGCTTTCTGGCTGGCTTGAAAGGCGAGCGTGTGCGTATAGCCCATGTCGAACTGGCTTTGAAGAGTGGCGCCGCTCGAGCCAAAGTTTAAAATGTCGTATTGGGGAAAAGCGGCTTGCACGAAGGTGGTAAAACGCTCGCGCGTCCAGTCGGCCAGTCCCCAGCCTTCGGTGATCGAATCGCCAACAAAGGCGATGGTTGGTTTTTCTTTCGTTTCGTTCATGGTTTTAGTGTAGTCATTTTTAAGAAAAGATGCAACGAAAAGGACGGAGCGGGCCATCGTGATGTCACAAAACATATAAAAAGTATTAATTAACAATGTTTTAATTGCATAACACGAGAAAATTCACTATGATAGTACTATATAATAAAAAACATTTTGTGAAATAAGAAACAACGGGAAACCGTTGCTTCCAGGGAGATGGATATGGGCTATGAAATGATGGAATGGCCGGATTTGAAACGAAGCCAAAAAGACCAGACGTCGGTATTCGTGTTTTGCTCGCTGCATGTCACCAACGCGGACGAGCGGGTGGATTCCTACGGGGATATGGTCAAACTGATTCACCAGCGCTTCGAGGATCCGGGAAAAATGATGGAAGCGTATTTCGATTTTGAAAGCCAGCTGAAACGGCGAAGGGTGTACGTGTTTTTTAAAGACCGTCAGGTGATTGGATACTGCCTCAAACGGAAAGACGGAAAATGGCTTTCCAACGTGGACGCGTTGAACAAAGGCGATCAAATCGAGTTTTTGCGGAAAATGGATCCACTCATGCGCAAAGATCTGGGCATAGGCAAATAACAGGCGGAAGCCTGTTTTTCTATATCCAGTTTTTCATCTTTTCCACCCAACGGGAGGAATGCGCGTGCCAGACAAGGTAAATCCCCAAAAACAAGGTGAACCAGGCGAAGGGAACGACGCGCGTCTGCGCTTGAAACTGGAAGAGCGCGCAAACCCAAAGATTTTCGGTCATGGAAAAAAACCACGCGAACAACCATTGAAACAGGACAAAGTAGGCGATCGTTCCAAAGCTCAAACCCGACGGGCCGGGAAGATGAAGCGCGCTGGAAATGAAAAAATCAAAGAGAAACAAGCCCAGACTCATGAGGACGTTGACCAAAATCGTCATCGCGTTCGTGTGGCTCGCCTTGGTTAACGAAAACAGGATCCCCCGCAGCAAAAACTGTTCGAAAAACGCGACGCAAAAAAACGCGCAACCAAACAAAGCCGCTTTTTTAGAAAGCGGCATGGAAGCCATAAAACCGAGCACGAGAACGAATAAGCCAATGACGAACCAGGAACGAAGCGAAAAAAAACGCTTTTGAATCGTCGCGCGATTGAACCACGCGAAACCAGCCAGCATCGCGGCATGGGCGATTGCCTGCATCCAAAGCGGACAAAAGGCCGTGCAAAACGAGGCGTCCATGCTGGAAAAGAAGACGGCCGAACAAAACGCCAAAGCCGACTTTTTGCACGACCTCGTCTACGACGGCTTGTACCGGTTCGTGATCCTGATTGGCGGCTTTTTGCTGGCTGGCGCAGGGGAAATCACGGTTGGCTCCGTCGCCTTCATGCTTTCGATGAGCGAGGGACTCGCGTTTTTTCTAAGCGACATCGGCGCGTACTGGCGCAACGCCCAGGCGCTGCGCGTCAGTGTTGGTCGTCTGGAAACGATGTACAACACGGAACTTTCCAGCCAGCGGCCGGCGCGAACGAGCGACAAACCGATGGATGGGCTCGTTGTGGAAAACGTCACGTTTGGCTACGGGAAAAAAAGCCCTCTCTTGACGAAGGCGTCCGCCCGATTCGACGGGAAGAAAAACTACTTGATTACCGGGGAAAACGGGGCGGGCAAGAGCACGCTGCTCAAACTGCTGTATGGCTACTACACGCCGCAAAACGGGATGATCGCGTGCTGCCCGGAAAACGCGTCGCCCTCGCTTTCTCGAAAGATCGGCTACGTGTGCCAGCAGCCTGAAATCTTTTCGGGTACGTGGATGGCGGCGTTGAACGCGCCCAATGAAAAGGAATTGGAAGCCGTGCTTCAAATCACGCGACTGGTGCCGGTGTGGCGAAGCCATCCCGTGATTTTGGAAAACGGGAAAAATTTCTCGTTGGGCGAGCGGACGCGGCTGGCGATCGCCCGCGCCCTGCTTCAAAAGCCGGACGTGCTACTGTTTGACGAGGCGGACGCGCACATCGACGCCCAAACCTTTCTGGAAATCTTGCGGGACATCCCCGGGTATTTGCCTTCCGTCTCGATCATCGCCGTTTCGCACATTCAGGACGGGAGGGCGTATGAGGGCTTCGAGCAAGTCGTCATTCAAAACGGACAAATCAAAAGGATATGATTTCCGGTTTCACGATGAAATCGTTGTCGTTTCTTTTCTTTGCCCGATGTATTTGTTTTGGATGCAGAAGATTTCACTTCGATGGGTGAGATCTTTTTTCTTTGGAATATAGACACCTCCTTTTTACGCATTTTTCATAGAGCGAAAAAGGGCAAAATACGCACTTTTGATTTCCGCTTGTGGGAAAACCGGCAAAATATTGAAAAATGGAATGGGCGACGGGGAAGGGGTTCGCTATAATACCCTTATGGAAAAAGAACACAATCAAAAGGAATTTTACCAAAAGGCGATGATTTTCGGCCGTTTTGTGCGCTTTTACCGCCAGCAAAACGGATGGAGTCTTGAAAATCTCGGTCATACGATGCATATGTCGTACTCGACGATCCGACGCGTCGAGCTCGGGGAAACGCTTTTGCTTCCGGATGAAATGGACCAGATCGCGCAGGTGTTCGGGTTTGAAAGCTTTCTCGACAACTGGCATCTTCTGGACGCCTACGCCACACAGCTGGACGATATTCGCCATTTCCACCTCGTCGATATCGAGCGGATGCTCGACAAGCTGGACGCCTTTTTGCGCAATCCGCAGCTGAAGGCCTCGTATTTCTTCGCCGGATACGCGCTGCTCGAGCTGTACGCGATGGTGTATGCCAAAAAGGGGTTGATGAAAACCATTTGGACAAAGGAGGAGCGACAGGCCCTGCGCGCCAAAGTCGACGAAATCGCCGCGTTCAAGGACTTGTTTTCCAATCGTCAGCGCGCGGTATACGAACAGCTGGCCGGCGACACATGGTACGAATGTCTTCGTTTCGAACAGGCGTGGACGTGTTATGAACGGGCGCTTTGTTTCGACAAGACGTCGTACCTGACGCATTTGCGCATGGCGGACACCGCGATGATCCTCAACTGCGACCAGGTCGCGCGCAATCATCTTGCACGCTGCCAGCAGCTCGTGTTTGCCACCGCTTCCAGCGAGCAGTTTTTGCAGCTCGCGCTGCTGGAAGCCATCTTTTTGGCCCGCAACAACGAGCGGGAAGCCGCGCAGGCGGCGCTGCTGAATTTATACGAGGAAGGGGTTCGTACCCAAAACACGTTCATTCAGCGTCAGGCGCTCGACAATTTGGCGCAAACCGCGTTTTTCGCCAAGGACGACATGAACGCCATCGTGTTCGCCAAACGCTCGATCGAACAGTTTGGCGAACATGTCGATTTCGCGTTGTACTTTTATCTCCTGTTTTCCTACTTGCGGCTGGACGATTCCCACCACGTTCGTCAGTGGAGCGAATGGATCCTGCGACGCGAAACGGCGCCCCTCGTTCGCTATTTTGTCGAAGGCGCGCTGGCGTGGAGCGAGGGGGAACTCGAAAAAGCCGACGAGGCGCTGGGAATCGTGTATTCGGAAATGGCGCTCCATCAGGAGCCGGGATGGGAATGCTTCTTTTTGGAGCGGCTCATCGACTTGAACGCGCAGCTTGGCCGCGTCGACCGGGTCGAAACGTATCACCGGCGGTTGCTCGCTTTGGAGCGGCGCAAACAAAAAACGCGCTCCATTGTGGGATTGCGCGAAAAAGATTAAAAAAACGGATCATGGAAAAAGACAAAACCAGGCGGTACGATACCGTCATCAGGAGGGAATTTCATGATCCGTTTTATTCGAAAAAATCCGGGACTGTTTGTCGCGGTCGTCGTCTCGGTCATCGTTTTCGCAGTCGCCGAGCTAGGAAAGGCGTATTTGATGGGCGAGCTCGTTGGTGGAAAGATGACGTGGGAAAGCGTGATGGAGCTGGGCGGGATAACGGCCTTGTTTTTGGTGGTCTACGTGTCGGCCTCCTCCATCAAAAGCGCCCTCATGCAAAAATTTGAAAACAAGGCGCGCTACGATTTGCTCATGTGGCTTGGCGACTGGTCGATGCGGATGAGCCCAAGCGAGATGGAGGCGCGCGATTCGAGCGCGTTCATCAACACGATGACGAACAAAGCCGACCAGATCATCGAGAAATGCGTCCATTCGTACATGCTCATGATCAACCTGGTCATCTCCTTTGTCGTCGGCAGCGTGTATATCTTGTCCTACAACGCGCTCATGCTCGTCTTTATGTATGTGTGCACCGGGCTGACGCTTTGGCTGAACAAGCGCTTCGCGCCGCGGCTGGAATCGAACCAGAAGACGCTGCTTGCGCAAAAGGAGCGCTGGATCCAAACCATTAAAAATTTTTATAAAAACTTTTTAAACATCCGCAACGAAAACGTGGAAACGCTGTATTCCCGCTCGCTGCAAAAGGAAAACCGCGCCTTGCGGGCGGCCAGCGACAAAGCGAACGGCTTTCTGGTCGTCAGCGACGCGCTCAACGACGGCATCGGCCAGTTCATGTTTTTCGGCGTGCTCGTTTTTGGCGCGCTGCTCATCTCGACCGGTCATATGACGGTCGCCATTTTGATGGCCGTCGTGCAAGTGTCCAACATGGTCGCCAATCCGATCTTCCAGTTTGCCACGCTCAAAAACCGCATCTTGTCGAGCCGGTTTCTGCTCGAGGAAATGGAAGCGGAGGAACAGCACGTGCTCGAGCACAACAAGTGCGAGACGATCTCGCTTCCCGCACTGCGTTCCATCACGCTCGACCACCTCGATTTCGCGTATCCCAATGGAAAGACGGTGTTCCACGATGTGAGCCACACGTTCAGGCAAGGCAGCAAGACGCTCATCGTCGGGCCAAGCGGGGAAGGCAAGTCGACGCTGCTCAAGCTGCTGCTCAAACAAATCCCGTCATCGAACGTGAAAGCCGATGGCGCGCCGCTCGACCAGGTGCGCTACGGATCGTATTTTTCCCACATCGCCTACGTGTCGCAAACGCTCTCGCTCTTTCCGATGACGCTAAAAGAAAATATCGTGCTCGGCAAGGACAAACCTGTCGAGCCGGTTTTAAAGCAGGTGCGTTTGATGGATTTGAACGAACGGCAAAACGAGGTGTTCGACAGCGATTCCATGATGCTCAGCGGCGGGCAGATCCAGCGCGTCGTGCTCGGACGCGCCATCGCCTCCGACAAGGAATGGGTCGTGCTGGACGAGGCGTTTTCCGCTATCGACGAGGCGACCCGCCAGTCCATCGAAATGGCGTTTTTAAACGATCCGGCCAAAACCGTCATCGCTGTGTCGCACCATATCGACCCGGATGTGGCGGCGCGCTACGACGAGATCCTGCTCGTCAAAAATGGAACGTTGCGGCCGATCACGCTCGAAGCGCTGAAAGAGGAAATGAAAAAACGGTGGTGAAAACACCTATGAGAGTCTTGTTTTGGAAAAAGTGTCGTATTTTACACTTTTTCTATATAACGACATTGAGGTGAGAATATGTTGCGAAGAAAAATCGAACGAACATTATGGCGCTGGCATCAAGATTTTGCGCAAACAAAGCGGACCGGATCGGACGGTCGAGTTCAATCTGGAGAATTTGCGGATTCCGGAATGAAAACGATCTCCTTCTTTCATTTTTTACATTTTGTTTCAAAAAGCGCATTCTTTCGCTTTACAAATGCGAAAAACGGGGGTATGATACAGCCATAAATCAAACCGTTGAAGAAGAGATCAAACAGAAAAACGTGTCTTAGCGAGTCCGGGATGGTGCAAGCCGGGTGGCAACGAGTCTGCAAATGGACTTCGGAGGGCGAGGTGAATCCCAGTAGCCGAGCCGGGGCTTTCCCGTTACAGAAAGAAGAATGTGATAGCATTCGTAAAGTGGGTATGTCGTATGCCAATTCAGGTGGTACCGCAGAAATTGAAATTCTGTCCTGTGTCTCGTTTTTGAGGCGCGGGACTTTTTATTTAAACCATTTTATGAAAGTGCTAAGAAAAAAAGAGGAGAGAGCATATGAAAAAGACATCTTTAAAAGTTTTGAGCGCACTTTGTTTATCGGCAACGCTGGTTTCGGGCTGCTCGGCGGCACAAACGGAAAAGACGCCAAAGATCGGCGTGGCGCAAATCGTGTCGCACACGTCGCTGAACACGATTCGCGACGCGTTCGTGGACCAGATGGAAACGCTAGGCTACAAAGACGGCGAGACGGTGGAATACAATTTTGCGGACGCGGCTGGACAGCCTTCCAACTTAAATTCGATCATGTCGCAGTTCGCGGACGAGCAGAGCGATGTCATTGTCGCAATTGCGACGCCGACGGCGCAATCGGCCGCCAACGAGGCGGAGGAGATTCCGGTCGTGTTTTCGGCCGTGTCCGATCCGGTAGGCGCCGGTCTTGTGCAAAGTCTGGACAAGCCGGGCGGCAACATCACGGGAACGAGCGACGAGGTGCAAATCGACCAGATCGTGGCGCTCGCCAAACAAATCAACCCGGATTTGAAAACGCTGGGCTTCCTGTACAACGCGGGGGAGGCCAACTCGGTTTCCAACTTGGAGAAGGCGAAGGAATACTGCAAGGCCAACGGCATCGAGCTGATCGAGGGCACGGGCAAAGACATGACTGAGCTCCAGTCTTCCGCTTCCGTTTTGGCGGAAAAGGTCGACGCGATGTTCTCGCCAAACGACAACACGGTCGCCTCGGGCATGGCGGCGCTTTCGAAAATCGCGCTGGACGCGGGAATTCCGTACTACGTGGGCGCGGACTCGATGGTGCAGGATGGCGGATTCGCGACGGTCGGCATCAACTACGAGGAGCTGGGTCGCGAAACGGCGAACATGGTCGACGAGATTTTAAAAGGGAAAAAAGCCGGCGACATTCCTGTCAAGGTGTTTAAAGACGGCTTGAATATTTATGTGAACAAGGCGTACATGGATCAGTTGAAGGTCACGCTGCCCGAAGCAATCCAAAACGACGACAACTTGATCATGGTGGGAGAATAGCATGTCGATTGCCATTCTCACCAAGGCGTGCGAGCTCGGCTTGATTTTCGCTGTGCTTTCACTGGGGGAGTACATTTCCTTCCGGATCATGGACACGCCCGATTTAACCGTGGATGGTTCGTACGCGACGGGCGGCTGCGTGTGCGCGATGTGCACGCTGGCCGGCCATCCGATCCTGGGCTTGATAGCCGGCTTTCTTGCCGGCTGTCTTTGTGGTTGCGTCACGGCCTTTTTGCAGACGAAAATGCGCATCCAGCCTTTGCTGGCGGGCATTTTGACAATGAGCGGGCTGTATTCCATCAACATCCGCATTATGGGCGGGGCGCCTAACGTGTCGCTGTTTTCCAACACGCTCAAGCCGGTGTGGACGCTACTGTCGAACTCGAAGACGCAGCTCGTTGTGCTGGTGGCGATCGTGGCGCTCATCGGCTTGCTGCTGTACTGGTTCTTTAAAACGAATTTGGGACTGATGCTGCGCGCCACCGGCGACAACGAGGAGATGATCCGGTCGTCGAGCATCAACGTGGACGCGATGAAGTTTTTAGGGCTGGGCTTGTCCAACGGCATCGTCGCGGTGTCGGGCGCGCTGCTCGTGCAGTACCAGAACTTCGCGGATGTGACGAGTGGTACCGGCATGCTCGTGCTCGGCCTGGCCGGCATCATCGTGGGCGAGGCGGTGTTTCGCCGCCACACGATCGCGGCGGGTCTTGCCGCCTCGATCTTTGGCGCCGTCGCGTACCGTCTGCTGTACACGTTCGCCTTGAAGCTGGGGTTCGCGGCGACGGACATGAATCTCGTGTCGGCGGTGCTGGTCGCCATCACGATTTCGATTCCGTACTTGCGTTCGAAAAGGAGGAAACGCCATGCTTGAGTTAAACGATGTGAATGTCGTCTTCAATGAAGGCACAAAACTGGAAAAGACGGCGCTCGACCACGTGTCGGTGCACATCAAAGAGGGCGAGTTCGTCACGATCCTTGGCAGCAACGGGGCGGGAAAAAGCACGTTTTTCAACGTGGTAACCGGTTCGGTGCCGGTGACGTCGGGCACGATCACGCTTGACGGCAAGGATATCACGAACGAGAAGGTGCACGTGCGCTCGAAACATATCGGCCGGCTGTTCCAAAACCCGGCGCAGGGCACCGCGGCCGGCTTGACGGTGGAGGAAAACCTGGCGCTGACCGGACACGCGGGCACGTCGCTGTTTTCGATCGCGGTCAAAAAGAAAGACGTCGAGCTGTTCAAGGAAAAGCTCAAGGATTTGCATATGGGGCTGGAAGAGCGGCTCAAGACGCCGATCGGTCTGCTTTCGGGCGGGCAGAGGCAGGCGGTCGCTTTGATCATGGCGGTGCTTGATCCGCCTAAGCTGCTGCTGCTTGACGAGCATACGGCGGCGCTCGATCCCAAAAGCGCGAAGACGATTTTGGAAATCACGGACCAGCTTGTGCGGCGCGAGAAGATGACGGCGCTAATGATTACCCACAATATGACGGACGCCTTGAAATACGGGGACCGGCTTTTGATTTTCAACGATGGCAAAATCATAAAGGATTTTTCCAGGGAGGAGAAGGAAAAACTCAAGCCGGCGGATTTGCTGGCGTTTTATGAAGTATAATGCAGGTTTCGAAAAGAAAAAAGATATGCTATACTGGTTTAAAGGCGGTTTGCCTGAATAAACAATGAGGTATTGTCATGAAATCAATGGTAGATGAATTAAATAGCGTTCCTGTGAAGAAGTCGGTCGTGACGTCGATCGAATACGACTGCAAGCACGCGGACAAAGAGGACGAGGTGTTCGATACGGTACGGGATATCGTGGCGAACCATCAGGAAGATTTTTCCAAGATCACATACGATCTCGATCCGATGAACCACAAAGTGAAAGTGGAAGTCAGCGAGCACAAATAAGAAATCAAGGCGTGTGAAGACGCCTTTTTCTTTTGGGTAAACGAAAAAAGACGCCCGTGAAGACGTCTTTCTAGTTGGATTTGTTTTTTTTCGCCAGTTTGCCCAGGACGACCGCGACAGCCAGGCTGACGACACCGGCAATCAAAAAGCCGGTCTTGTTCGTAAAGGCGAACGCCACCAGCAAGCCGGAGGCGGCGAAATAAAACGCCATGCTTAAGTAGTTCATACTCGTATTATGACGCTACTTGGTTTCAAATACAAGCTCGTTGTTTCGCAGCGGTTCGATCTCGTGCTTGAAAATACGAAGCAGGAACAATGTGCCCATCGCGACGGATACGAGTTCCGCGATCGGGAAGGCGAGCCACACATAGTCGAGCACCCCGGTTTGGGCGAACACGAACGCGCACGGCAGCAGGACGACGAGCTGGCGCGCCAGCGACATCTGCAAGGAAAGGACGCCATGGCCCAAAGCCTGGAACGTGCTGGAGCAAATGATCGAATATCCCGCCAGGATAAAGTGGAGCGAGATGATTTTCAAAGCCGGGATCCCGATTGAAAGCATCGTGTCGGAGGCGTTGAAAATCGAAAGCAGGCTTTGCGGAAAGAGCTGGAACGCCGCGAAGCCAAGCGCCATCATGCCCGTGGCGTACACCATGGAAAGCTTGATGGTTTGAATGATGCGCTGCGGCCGGCGCGCCCCGTAGTTGTAGGCCACGATCGGGACGAGTCCGTTGTTCAATCCAAAGACCGGCATGAAGATGAAGCTTTGCAGCTTGAAGTACACACCAAAGACCGCGGCCGCGGTCGTGGAAAATCCAATAAGGATCTTGTTCATACCAAACGTCATGACCGAGCCGATCGAGGCCATTAAAATACTGGGCACGCCCACGCTGTAAATCTTTTTAATGACGCGGGTGTCCGGCCGGAAGCCTTGAAAGGACAAGTGGAGCTCATCGTTGTAGCGATGGTTGAGCCAAATGCCTAGCGAGGCGCCGGCAAGCTGCCCGATCACGGTCGCGATGGCCGCGCCGGCGACGCCCATGGCGGGCATGCCGAACCATCCGAAAATAAAGATGGGGTCCAGCACGATGTTGATGATGGCGCCCGTGCCTTGCGTGAACATCGTCAGCGTCGTGCGGCCCGTGGAGGCAAGCAGCTTTTCGAACGCGATTTGCACGAACAGACCGATGGAGATCACGCTGCAAATGCGTAAATACGCCGTGCCGCCATCGACGATTTCCGCGACGCCGGTTTGCATTTGAAAAAAGGTCCGGCAAAACGCCAGCCCGAGAATGGCGAAGACCGCCCAGCTGGCAAGCGCGAGAAACACGGCGTTGCAGCCGGTTTTATTGACAAGTTTTTTATCGTTTTCGCCCAATGACTTGGATAGCAGCGCGTTGATTCCGACTCCCGTTCCGGTCGCGACCGCGATCATCAGGTTTTGATAGGGAAAGGCGAGCGATACGGCCGTCAGCGCGTTTTCGCTGACTTGCGCCACGAACATCGAGTCCACGACATTGTAAAGCGCCTGCACGAGCATCGAGATGATCATTGGAATGGACATCGAGATGAGCAGCCGGTTGACGGGCATCGTTCCCATTTTATTTTCCTTCATAAGTTTTACCCTCCTCGTCGTTCCATTATACGCAAAACTTATAGCGCGCATCAAGGTGAAAAGTATGGGATGTTTTGTTAAAATGAACGAGAAAGAAGGGATGCCGAAATGAAGGAAAAAATGTGGATGGTGCTGCGATTGAGCGTGCCGGCCATCCTGGCGGAAATCTCGTCGATTGTCATGCAGTATATCGACGCGGGCATGGTCGGTTCGCTGGGAGCGGACGCCTCGGCCTCGATCGGGCTGGTGGCGAGCACGACGTGGCTGATCAACGGGATCGGCATGGCGGTGGCGGCGGGATTCGCGGTGCAGGTGGCGCAATTTGTCGGGGCCCGCCAGCCAAGGCAGGCGCGGGACACGATGCGGCAGGCGATGGGGATCTGCGCGCTGATCGCGCTGGGATTGAGCGGAACGGCCGTTTCGTTGAGCGGGGCGCTTCCACGCTGGCTTGGGGGCAGCGAGACGGTGTGCGTCATGGCGTCCCAGTATTTTCTTGTGTACGCGTGCTCGTTGTTTTTTGTGCTCAACCGGCAGATGGCGTCCCATATGCTTCAGTGCACGGGCGATATGAAAACGCCCAGCGCCCTCAATATGTTGTTGTGCGTGCTCGACGTGGTGTTCAACACGTTTTTCATTTTTGGATGCGGTCTTGGCGTTTTAGGGGCGGCGCTTGGCACGGCGGCCTCGGAGGTCGTGATCGCGGGAATGATGGTGGGCAAAATGTGTTTTGGCTCGCCAATCCTGACGATTCGCGAAGAGGGGAGCTGGCGCTGGCAAAAACAGACGATGCGTACCGCGTTCGCGATTGGAGCGCTCATCGCGATTGAGCATTCGGTCGTCAATGTGGCGCAAATCGTCATTGTCGGGATCGTGGCGCCGCTGGGCACGGTGGCGGTGGCCGCCAATTCGCTGGCCGTCACGGCGGAAAGCTTGTGCTATATGCCTGGATATGGCATTGGCAGCGCGGCGACGACGCTCGTTGGACAAAGCGTCGGGGCGAAAGACTGGGGCGCGGTGCGCGCTTTCGCCGATATGGCCACGCTTTTGGGCGTCGGGATCATGTCGGTGACGGCGCTTGGCATGTACATGCTCGCTCCTTTTCTTTTCGAAACGATGACCAACGATTTGCAGGTGCGCGCGCTGGGCGTGCAGGTGCTGCGAATCGAGGCGTTCGCGGAACCGTTTTTCGCGGCGTCGATCGTGATCGCGGGCGCGTTGCGGGGCGCCAAGGACACGTTGATGCCGAGTTTGTACAATTTGGCGAGCATGTGGGGCGTTCGCATCGTGCTGTCCATCGTGTTGGCTCCGGTTTACGGCTTGCCGGGCGTGTGGTTCGCGATGGCGTTTGAACTAGGTGTCCGGGGCTGCTTGTTTGTGTATCGGCTGCGCAGCCGCAAATGGCTGAAAATACCGGAAACGGGTGCGGAACGTTCCGTTTTTGTTTGAGTGGGGAAATTGATGTTTTTTACCCGGGTAATGGAATGTTCGTCCAAAAAGTCAAAGGAACTACCAATTTGTTTTCAAATAAAAACGATTTAATTTGATAATTAGAGAGTAAACAACTTGTTTACCTCGGTAAAATCTATTGGTTTTTGAGGAAGATTGAAAAAAGTGAAAAAAAATCGAAATTTTACTCAAGTAAATACTAGCTTTTTTGTAGGAATATGGTATGATGTACCTGTAAAAGAAATCGCTTACACCAGCAGCAAATACAAAAGCGGATTTCTTGTTACTAGAAATGGAGGGCATCGCTAAATAGAAACAATAAACCGCATCAACTATGGAGCGAAGTCTCCAAAAGTCAAGCCGATCCTCAGATAATAAAAAAAATTCCCAACCTATGCAACACGAATAATTCGATCGGAAACAACCTCTTGAAACCAGTCTTCGGCCAGATACAATATAGTGCGTTATTTCTTCCCGAAACGAGGGCCGAACGCTGGAATATCATCGAATCTATAAGATATACATCACAAACGAGATCATATAATATCCCTAGCAGCCGTATTGTGATTGATCGAGTAGAGCTCCCATAACTCGATGATGAAGATACCTTTTGTAGTAATATTCCTCTAAATTCACTTAATTGTAAAATAATTAATCCGATAAAGAAGCAGACTTCCCACCTGCTTCTTTATTTTTTTCGCTGGTTTGGTATAATGATATAAGACAAACGTCTGGAAGGAAATCGAGTCTGCCGCGCTCTGGCCAAAAAGCGGTTTCTAATGAGGGATGATGCAATGAATCTAGACTTTAGCAAGGAGGCGCTTCCGCTGTATGTCCAGCTGAAAGCGCTCATTAAAAACGATATTATTCACGGAGTTTACCAATACGGGGACCAGATCCCATCCGAAGTGGAATATGAGAAAAAATACGACGTGTCCCGAATCACCGTTCGACGCGCCATTTCGGATTTGGAAAAGGAAGGGTATGTCGTGCGCTCCCGGGGGAAAGGCACGCACGTCATTTACAACCACACGATCGAGGAACGCTTTTCGCAAATCCGCTCGTTCACGGATGAGATGCGCGCCGTCCATATGGAACCGGGAACCCGGAATTTTGAAATCCGGGAGGAACCCGTGCCCGAAGAAGGCGCGAAGGCGTTTGGCATTTTGCCAAGCGAAAAGCTGGTTTGCGTCAGCCGGGTACGAACCGGCAACGACAAACCAATCGTCTATTTTAAAACGTATTTCGCCAAATCGCTCGATATGCCGCTGGATCCGTCCTCTTATGGCGAGTCGCTGTACGAGTATTTAAATGAGCGGGGCATCAAGCAGCCTGTGCGGGCGGTGGAAAACTTTAAAGCCATCAACGCGCCGAAAGACATCGCTCAAAAGCTGGAAATCAAGGAAAACGACGCCCTGCTTGTCCGGACGCGTTTTGGCTACAACAAAGCCAACGAGATGATCGAGTTCACCCTGGCGTATTACCGCGGGGACGCGTACTCGTTCTCGGTGGAGCTCAATTCACAATGAACAAAAAAAGCGTGTCGATTCGAAAGATTCAACACGCTTTTGCGTCATACAAGGAGGAAAAATATGAAAGCGATTTTGATGCCTGTCAAAGGAGAAGCCGTGAAAGCGTTGGAACGAGTTTTACAATAGCCAAGTGTTGGTGAGAAGTTTTCTGCTCAAGAGCGAGAGCGAATCGCGGAGTCGATCTGGATGAACGCGAAACATGAGAAAATTATTAAAAAAGATCAAAATGAATAGATCCACCCTATAAAACTCTGCAAAATAAATTCAGCAGAGTTTTATTGAAGGAGCGTCTTCAAGCAAAAAGGACTTGCACGCACCCCATATAAATCAGTGTGCCCGCAAGGATCGACAAGAGCGTATTCCGTTTCCACAAGTGGATCAAAACGACGCTCGCCACCCCGATGATTTCACAAACGCCATGATTTCCTCTCAACAGATCCACATCTTTCAGGCAGTACACGACAAGCATCGCCATGATGGAAAAGGGAAGCACATCGCCCAAATACGCGATGAACAGGCTTTTCTGGTTTTTAAAGACGACAAACGGCAGCACTCTTGTTCCAAACGTCACGAGGGCGATGACGCCAATCAAAATCAGTTCATTCACGCGCTTTTCCTTCCTTTCCATACAACCACGACAAACCAATCCCAATGCCAATCATGGAAGGGATGAGGAAGGAGGCGCTTCCAAAAAACAGAAGGCAAATGGCACTTACCCCAAAACCCAAATACGAATAGCGATGCCTGTTTGACGTGAAAAACTGTTCCACAACGATGACGACAAACAACGCGGTCATCGCGAAATCGAGACCTGTCGTATTGATCGTCAGCATCGAGCCGATGAGCGAGCCCGCCACGCTTCCCAGCACCCAGTAACATTGGTCGAGCAGGGAAACGAGAAAGAGAAACTTCTTTTCCTCACAACCTTCGGGCGTTTTCGCGCCCACCAGCAGCGAATACGTTTCGTCCGTCAGCGAAAAGATCATGTAGGGCTTGTAAGACCCCATTTTTTTAAATTTTCCAATCATCGAAAGACCGTAAACGATGTGTCTGGCGTTGACGACCATCGTCATGAGCGCGGCGCTGATCAGCGAGGCCCCGCCCGCTAGCAAGTCGATGGCGACAAACTGCATGCTCCCCGCGTAAATCAACCCGCTCATCAACAGCGCGTAGCCCCACCCGTAGCCGTTTTTTTGCAGCAGCATCCCAAGCGCGAAGCCAAGCACGATATAGCCCATCATGACCGGGATCGTCGCTTTCATGGCCTCGTATACATGTTTTCCCATACCCTTTCCTCCCTTTTTCCTTTCATTATACGCAAATCAGCCGCCATCTTTATACAATCTTTATACGAACGCCTTTTCCTTAACGCCAATTTTACAAAAAAAAGCCTATCATAAGGTCCATTAGGAGGGTTTTGTGATGCCAATACTCATCGCACTGTCGGCGCTATGCGCCATCGGATTATTGATATGGTATATCGTGATTTTGTTAAAGGGGGACGCGCAATGATGGCACTTGTCATACGCTATGGCGTCTATGTGCTTCTGGTCGGCGCGCTCGCCTATCCGCTCGGCCTTTACATGTACAACGTCATGTTTGAAAAAAAGAACGCCCTGACCGGACTGGTCGGTCCGCTGGAAAAGGCGACCTACAAAGTGCTGGGAATCGACCCCGACAAACCAATGAACGGTAAGCGGTATTTAAGCTCGCTGCTGCTGTTTTCATTGATCGGCTTCCTCGTTTTGTTTTTGATGCTCGTCACGCAAGCAAGCCTTGTCCACGACAAAGGCTTTGTCGGCATGGACATCGCGCAGGCGTTCAACACAGCCGCCTCGTTTGTCACCAACACGAACTGGCAGTCGTACACGCCCGAAACGCAAATGACACCCGTCGTGCAGGCGCTCGGTCTGAGCGTGCAAAACTTTCTGGCGCCAGCCGCCGGCATGGCCGTGCTCTTCGCGCTCGTGCGCGGACTCATCCAAACGAAAACCGGCACGATTGGCAACTTCTGGAAAGACATGACCCGGATTCTGCTTTACATTTTGATCCCGGTCAACCTCGTGCTCTCGCTGCTGCTCGTTTCGCAAGGCGTCGTCCAGACGATGAACGGCACGCAAACCGCCAAACTGCTGGAGCCAGTCGCCGTCAACGCCAAAGGGGAGTGGATTGAAAACGCCATCATCGACGAGGAACACGACGTCGTGATCGTCGACGGAACGATCGTTCCCGACGCGAAAATCATCACCGAGCAGGCGCTGCCATCGGGGCTTGCCGCCAGCCAAATCGCCATTAAACAAAGCGGGACGAATGGCGGGGGCTACTTTTTGACCAACGCCGCCCATCCATACGAGAACCCGACGCCGTTCACGAACGTGCTCGAGGTCGTTTCGATCCTGCTCATTCCCGCCGCGCTGTGCTTCACCTTTGGCAAGGCGCTCAAAGACATGAAGCAGGGCCGGGCCATTTTCTGGGCCATGCTCATTTGCCTGCTGCTTTCCACGCTTGTCATCGCGCTGGGCGAGCACGCCGGCCTTGGCCTCGATCCCGCCATGGCGCTGGAAGGAAAGGAAACCCGCTTCGGCATTGTCGGTTCGAGCATCTGGTCGAGCTTTACGACCGCCGCGTCCAGCGGATCGGTCAACGCGATGCTCGACAGCACGTCGCCTGTGGCGCAGCTGGCCATGCTGCTTGTCATGCAGCTAGGCGAAGTCATCTTCGGCGGCGCGGGCTGCGGCTTGTACGGCATGCTCGCCTTCGTCATTTTGACCGTCTTTATTGCCGGCCTCATGGTCGGCCGCACGCCCGAGTTCGCCGGCAAGAAAATCGAGCCGTATGAAATGAAGTGGGCCGTCGTCATGGTGCTTGCCGCGCCATTCGCGATCTTGCTCGGAAGCACGATCGCCTGTCTGGACCCGGCCACGATGGATAGCGTGTCCGCTTCCGGGCCGCACGCGTTCACGCAAATCCTGTACGCCTTCACATCGGCGGGCGCCAACAACGGCAGCGCCTTGAGCGGATTTGTCAGCCACACCGTCTTGCTCGACACGCTACTGGGCGCGATGATGCTGTTCGCGCGCTTCGTGCCCATGGCAGCCGCCATCTTCATGGCCCAGCACTTGAGTCGCAAGCAAATGGTCGCCAGCACGTCGGGAACGCTTTGCACAAGCAACGCCTTGTTTGTCTTTTTGCTGATCCTGATCGTCGTCGTGATCGGGGCGCTCAGCTTCTTCCCGGCGCTCGCGCTCGGACCAATCGCCGAGTGGACGCAAATGATCCATTGATGAGGTATTCGATATGAACAATCAACAAAAACAATCGTTCGCCGACGGCGCCATGATCAAGGCGGCGCTCATCGACAGCGTAAAAAAAATGGGACCAAAAACCCAGGTCGAAAATCCAGTCATGTTTCTCGTGTACTTGAGCGCGTGGCTGACGACCGTCTTCTTCTTTTTCGCGCTCGCCGGCATCCAGGACGCCCCGACCGCGTACATCTTCACCATCGCCATCATCTTGTGGCTGACGGTGCTGTTCGCCAACTTCGCGCAAGCCATCGCCGAAGGCCGCGGCAAAGCCCAGGCCGACGCCCTGCGCTCCTCCAAAAAGGAAGTGGAGGCCCGCCGCGTGGCTTCGCTCGACGATTTGGAAACCGTCGAAACCGTCTGCTCGCCCGACTTGCACAAAGGCGATCTCGTCCTTGTCAAAGCGGGGGAGACGATTCCGGCCGACGGCGACGTCGTGCTTGGGGCGGCCAGCGTGGACGAAAGCGCCATCACTGGCGAATCCGCGCCCGTCATTCGTGAAGCCGGCGGGGACCGCAGCGCCGTGACCGGGGGCACGAGCGTGCTCTCGGACTGGATCGTACTGCAAGTCGTCAACGAAGCCGGCAACAGCTTTCTCGATCAAATGATTTCGATGGTGGAAGGCGCCAACCGCAAAAAGACGCCCAACGAAATCGCCTTGCAAATCTTTTTGATCGCGCTGTCCATGATCTTTATTTTAGTGACGATCGCCTTGTACGCGTTTTCGGCGTTTTCCGCGACGATGGAAGGCGCCACCAACCCGGTATCCATCACGACGTGCGTCGCCTTGCTCGTGTGCCTGGCGCCCACGACGATTGGGGCACTGCTTTCCGCCATCGGCATCGCCGGCATGTCGCGCCTGAACCAGGCCAATGTGCTCGCCATGAGCGGACGCGCCATCGAGGCGGCCGGCGACGTCGACATTCTCATGCTTGACAAAACCGGAACGATCACGCTGGGCAACCGGCAGGCCAGCGAATTCATTCCCGTCGACCACACCGACGAGATGGAGCTCGCCCAGGCCGCCCAGCTTTCCTCGCTGGCGGACGAAACGCCGGAAGGGCGTAGCATCGTCATTCTCGCCAAGGAAAAGTACGGACTGCGCGAGCAGGAAATCAAGGACATGACGTTCGTGCCGTTCACGGCCGCGACCCGGATGAGCGGCGTCGACTTCCAGGATGTGCAAATCCGCAAAGGCGCCGCCGACACGATGATGAAATTCGTCGAAAAGGCGGGCGGTCACGTGTCGTTCGAAACACGCGAAGTCGTCAACGCCATCGCCACCAAAGGCGGCACACCGCTTGTGGTCGTCAAAAACAACAAGATCCTCGGCGTCGTCTATTTAAAAGACATCATCAAGGAAGGCGTCAAAGAGAAATTCAGCGATTTGCGCAAAATGGGCATCAAGACGATCATGATTACCGGCGACAACCCGATGACCGCCGCCGCCATCGCCGCGGAAGCGGGCGTCGACGACTTTCTCGCCGAGGCGACCCCGGAAGGCAAGCTGGATATGATTCGCAAGTTCCAGCAGGAAGGCCACCTCGTCGCGATGACGGGCGATGGCACCAACGACGCGCCCGCCCTGGCGCAAGCCGACGTGGCCGTGGCGATGAACACCGGCACGCAGGCTGCCAAGGAAGCCGGCAACATGGTCGACCTCGACTCCTCGCCGACCAAGCTAATCGAAATCGTGCAAATCGGCAAGCAGCTGCTTATGACACGCGGCAGTTTGACGACGTTTTCCATCGCCAACGACATCGCGAAATATTTCGCCATCATTCCGGCGCTATTTGTCGGCTTGTATCCGCAGCTTGACGTGCTCAACATCATGCGACTGGCCAGTCCGCAAAGCGCGATCCTGTCCGCGGTCATTTACAATGCCTTGATCATCGTGGCGCTCATCCCGCTGGCGCTGCGTGGCGTCCAATACAAAGAGCTGCCGGCCGGCAAGCTGCTGTCGCGCAACTTGCTCGTCTACGGACTGGGCGGACTCGTCGCGCCGTTTGTGTGCGTCAAGCTCATTGATCTGCTGATCAACTGCATATAAGGAGGTTCAATCATGCTTTCAACCCTTTGGAAACCTTGCGTCCGCTTCTTCCTGTTGTTCACGCTCGTCTGCGGCGTGCTGTACACGGGAAGCGTCACGATTTTGGCGCAGCTTTTCTTTCCGGCCCAGGCCAACGGCAGCCTCGTTGAAAAAGATGGCGTCGTGGTTGGATCGACCGCGATCGGCCAGCCGTTCAAGGACGACGACCACTTGTGGGGACGCCCGGCATCCATTGACGTCACAAGCTTCCAGGACGAGTTCGGCCAGCCGCTCGTCTATGGGGCGCCAGCCAACCATGTGCGCTCCGATTCAGCCTACCAGCAGGACCTTTCCAACAAACGGGAAGATCTGGCCGTCAAACTCGGTGTCGATCCAAAAGACGTGCCCGCGGACTTGCTGGCAAGCTCCGCCAGCGGGCTCGATCCCGACATTTCGCCAAAGGCCGCCAAGGCGCAGGTCAAACGGATCGCCCAAGCCAAAGGCATCAGCGAGAAGGAAGTCCAAAACGTCATCGACGCCTGCACGAGCAAGGCGTGGCTTGGCTTGTTTGGCGAGGATCGCGTCAATGTGCTCGAGGTCAATTTGAAGCTCGACGAAATCGGACATTAAGTTTTAAATAAACGGAAAAAACAAGGAAACAAGACGATAAAATCGTACGGCCAGCCATGGATTTGGCTGGCTTTTTTTGAGGGATGATTTGAATTGAGTTTCCCGCAGTCAATCGTGTAAGATGAACGCTAAAGGAGGGAATCCACTTGAGAAAAGGGCATTTAAAAATCTTTTTCGGCTACGCGGCCGGCGTGGGCAAGACATACAGCATGCTCGTCGCCGCCAGGGAAGCCAAGGCGCTTGGCCGCGACGTCGTCATTGGCTACGTCGAACCGCACGATCGGGCGCAGACGCTCGCGCTCATGGAAGGACTGGAAGCGCTGCCCAAACGACAATACCAGGAAAACGGCGTGGCCGTCGAGGAGTTCGATTTGGATGGGGCGCTGGCGCGCGATCCCGACTTGATTCTTGTCGACGAAATGGCGCACACCAACGCCTCTTCAAGCCGCCACCACAAACGGTACAAAGACATCGAGGAGCTGCTCAACGCCGGCATCGACGTGTACACGACCGTCAACGTGCAGCATCTGGAAAGCCTGAACGACACGATCGCCGCCATCACGACCGTGCGCGTACGCGAGCGCATCCTCGATTCGAGCTTTGACGAAGCCGACCAGGTGGAACTGGTCGATATCGAACCGGAAGAGCTGCTCGAGCGGATGAAGGCGGGAAAAATCTACGCCCCCGCCCAGGCGATGCAGGCGATGGACAACTTTTTCACGCTCGACCACTTGCGGGCGCTGCGGGAAATCGCCTTGCGGCGCTGCGCCGAACGGGTGAGCCGGCTCCAGGGGGCGTCGGCCCCCAAAGGCGACGAGCACATTTTGGTTTGCCTGTCCTCGTCGCCAAGCAACGAGCGCATCATCCGCACCGCCGCCCGGATGGCTGCCGCCTTCAAAGCGCGGTTTTCGGCCGTGTATGTACAGCGCGACGACGAGGAGTGGCGCGGGCAGGAAAACGAGAAGCGGCTCGAAAACCATAAACGGCTCGCCCAGCAGCTGGGCGCGCGCATCGAAACGCTGTATGGCGAGGATATCGCGGAGCAAATCGCCACGTTTTCGCGCTTGTCGCATGTGACCAAAATCGTCCTGGGGCGCAGCGCCGTTTCAAAGCCGCGCTTTTTTCCATCGCCGACACTGACGGAGCGGCTGATTGGCCAGGCGCCCGACCTGGACGTGTACATCATTCCCGACAAGGCGGGCTACAAGGCGCAAAAGAAAAAGCTCTTTCGCGTCATGAAGCCGACGCGCGCGCTGCTGAAAAGCGTGCTCATTCTCGCCTTTGTGACGATAGCCGGCCTGGCGCTCGAGATGAGCGGCTTTCCGAAAACCGCGATCCTCACGACGTACGTGCTCGGGGTGTTGTTCGCCTCCACGTTGTCGGCCAGCGCCTTCAACGGTCTGGTGACTTCGCTGGTGGCCGTGCTTTTGTTCAATTTCGCGTTCACGCCGCCCCGCTATTCGTTCCACGCCTTGCACGCCGGGGACTTTTTGACGCTCGCGCTTATGTTTGCCGCGGCGCTGCTGACAAGCCGCATGGCGCAAAAGATTCGCTCAAGCGCCGAAAGCGCGGCCCGCTCGGCGTTTAAGACGAAAGTTTTGCTCGAAACGAACCAGTTGCTTCAAAGCGTCGAGGAAGAGGACGTGGTGTTCGAGATTGGCGCGGCCCAGCTGCGCCAGCTGCTGGACTGTCCAATCGTCACATACGCTTACGCCAAGCGCCGCATCGGCCATGGCCGGGTGTATGGGGAGGGCAAGGAACTGCTGCTGACGCCCAACGAGCGGGCGGTTGCCTATTGGTGCGCCACCAACAACAAGCACGCCGGCGCGAGCACCGACACGCTGTCCAGCGCCAAGTGTTTGTATTTGGCGGTCCGTCTGAACGAAAAGGTGTACGGAGTGGTCGGGATCGCGATGGACGAAGGCGCCCGGCTCGACCCGCTGGAGCAAAGCATCGTCTTGTCGGTGCTTGGCGAATGCGCCCTCGCGCTGGAAGGCATTCAAAGCCGGGCCGAAAAGGAACAGGCGCGGATGCTGGCGAAAAACGAGCAGACGCGCGCCAACCTGCTGCGGGCCATTTCGCACGACTTGCGCACGCCGCTGACGTCGATTTCGGGCAACGCGTCGAATTTGCTGGATAACGAGGCCGGGATGGACGAAATTACCCGAAGGCAGACGATCGAGGACATTTACGAGGAGTCGAACTGGCTCATCGGTTTGGTGGAAAACCTGCTCGCCATCACCCGGATCGAGGAAGGCAAGGTGGCGCTGCATCCGACGCTGGAGCTGTTCGAGGAGCTGGTGGAGGAGGCGCTGGGCCACATCCGCCACAACGAGGATCACGAAATCGCGACGGACGGCGACCCGTTTTTGTTTGTCGAAGCCGATTCCAGACTCGTGATGCAAGTGCTCGTGAATCTGGTGGACAACGCCATCAAATACACGCCGTCCGGATCGAGAATCGAGATCGCGTGGCGCAAGGAGGGCGAACGGGTGCGCGTCGAGGTGAAAGACGAGGGCGAGGGCATTCCGGACGCCGTCAAGGCGCGGGTGTTCGAACGGTTTTACTGCGGCGACCACGAAATCGTCGACAGCCGGCGCTCGCTTGGCCTCGGGCTTTCGCTTTGCGAGTCGATCGTGCACGCCCATGGCGGGACGATCGAGGTAAAGGACAATGTGCCCAAAGGCAGCGTGTTCACGTTTACGCTGCCGTATCGAAAGGTGGATTTACATGAATAAAAACACAGTGCTGATCGTGGAGGACGACGCCAGGATCCGCCACTTGATGGCGACGACGCTCAAACTGCACGAATACAAATACGACATGGCGAAAAACGGCAAGGATGCGCTCATGCAGACGTTGTCCAACCGGCCGGATATCGTCTTGCTCGACTTGGGACTGCCGGATATGGACGGGCTGGAAGTCATCGAGACGATTCGCTCGTGGTCGCAAGTGCCGATTATCGTCATTAGCGCGCGCAACGAGGACCAGGACAAAATCGAGGCGCTCGACCAGGGGGCCGACGACTACTTGACCAAACCGTTCTCGGTGGACGAGCTGCTGGCCCGTTTGCGGGTGACGCAGCGGCGGCTGGCGCAAATGGAAACCGGGCCGCGGATGGAGGATGCCTGTTTGAAAAACGGCGGGCTGGAAGTCGACTTGGCGCGCGGCGTGGCGAGCGTCAATGGCGAGCCGCTGCATTTGACGCCAATCGAGTATAAGATCTTGACGCTTTTGCTGCAAAATCTGGACAAGGTGCTGACGCATACGCAAATCACGAACCGCATCTGGGGCCACAGCCAGGAAAACGATGTCGCCAGCTTGCGGGTGTATGTCGCGGGACTGCGCAAAAAGATCGAGAAAATCGACAAGAAGGCTTCGTGCATCCAAACGCACATCGGTGTGGGATACCGGATGCTGAAGGCCGCCTCCATGTCGTAACGAAGGACTTTTTCAGGGGTCCTTTTTTTATTAAGCGAAGATGAATTAATTGTGAAAAATTTAACTTGCAAAAAAATAAGAGAAATAATAAACTGGAACCAGAAGGAAGTGAAAACGTGTATCAATGGATCAATGGAAATTCCTATACGTGCCAAGTCACGTTTTATCCGACCAATATCACGCTCAACGCCGCGGCTTGTACGTTTTTTCAGGATATCCGCTGGGTGCGCATCGGCCTGGATCTGGAACGAAAGCGGGTGGCGATCGAGCCGGTTCCGAAGGCGACGATCGAGCTTGGCGTCATTCCAAGGGAACAGCTGCAAAAGCTTTCGCTAGGGAAAGGGTATGGACGCATCAGCAACAAGGCGATCATGCACGAGATCTACACGTCGATGCATGTGCCGGTGGACGGCTGCAAATACGCGGCCGCCTTCAACCAAAACGAGAATTTGCTGGAAATCGAGTGTGGAGACGGAATGGGAAAAGAGGGATGAAAAGATGGTTTTGATTTGGATCGCGGCCGCGCTGGCGGCTGTGCTGATTGAACTTTTGACGCCAACCGCGCTGGTGAGCGTGTGGTTTGCGCTGGGCGCGGTGGTGGCGGCGCTGCTGGCCATCCTGCGTTTGTCGGTGGCTGTGCAAGTCGTGGCGTTCGTGCTGGTTTCGCTTTTGGCGATGCTCATCGTCCGTCCAATCGCGTCGCGTTACTTGCGCGGCAACGTCGTGCCGACCAACGCCGATCGCATGATTCACCAGATCGGCACGGTGACAAGGGAAATCAGGGAGGACCAGTGGGGCGAAGTGTACGTGCTCTCTTCGTACTGGTCGGCGGTGTCGTTTCAGCACGAGACGATTGAAAAGGGCACGAAGGTGAAAGTATTGAACATCGAAGGCGCCAAGCTCATCGTGGAGGCGCTCGGGAAAGGAAATGAATAATGATGACTATTGTAAAAATCGTTTTGATCGTTTTGGCGATCGTGCTCATCGTGGCCATTCTCATGAGCATGATCAGCATCGTTTCGCAAGCCAACGCCTACGTCATTGAGCGGCTGGGCGCCTACTATGCCACGTGGCACACGGGCATCCACTTCAAGATCCCGTTCATCGACCGGGTCGCCAACAAGGTGACGCTCAAGGAAGTCGTGAAGGATTTCGCGCCGCAGCCAGTCATTACGAAAGACAACGTCACGATGATGATCGACACGGTCGTCTACTTCCAGATCACGGATCCGAAGCTGTACACGTATGGCGTCGTGGGGCCGATCACGGCCATTGAGAATTTGACGGCCACGACGTTGCGAAACATCATCGGCGACCTCGAGCTGGACGAAACGCTGACGTCGCGCGACATCATCAACACGAAGATGCGCAGCATTTTGGATGAGGCGACCGATCCGTGGGGCATCAAAGTCGGACGCGTCGAAGTGAAAAACATCATTCCGCCAAAGGATATTCAGGAAGCGATGGAAAAGCAGATGCGCGCCGAGCGGGAACGCCGCGAGTCGATTTTAAAGGCGGAAGGCGAAAAACGCAGCGCGATTTTGACCGCGGAAGGAAAGAAAGAGGCAACGATCCTGAACGCGACCGCCAAAAAGGAAGCGATGATCGCCGAGGCGGAAGGAAAGGCGAAGGCGATGGAGGCCATTTACGAGGCGCAGGCGCGTGGAATCCAGATGATCAAGGACGCCAATCCGACCAAGGAGTATTTGACGCTGCAAGGCTTGAAAACGTACAGCGATCTGGCCAACGGAACCGCGACCAAGATCGTGGTGCCAAGCGAGCTGCAAAACCTGGCGACGATTTTGACGGCGTCCAAGGAATTTGTCGAGTCGAAAGAAAACTAAGGGCAAAAGGAAAGGATTTGGATGTACGATATGGCGATCGTTCTTGGCTTCATCGTGGCGGCCGCTTTCGCGGCGAACGCATTGCTGCATCGAAAAAAGCCATGAAACGCGAGGCGCTCTGTGAAAAACGGGGCGCCTTTTTTGTATTTATGATTCCTTTTTCTTTTCTGTATGTAGTGATGATGATAAAATGTGAAAGGAAACAGGAGGCTTTTTTTATGTGGAGCAATACATATATCAAATATATCGGCGCGAATGACCACGATTTGGATCTGTTTGAAAGCCAGTATCCGATTTCGCATGGCGTGTCGTACAACTCGTATGTGATCGTCGATGAGAAAATTGTCGTGATGGACACGATCGACATTCGCAAAAGCGAGGAGTGGCTGAACAACCTGGCCGAAAAAATCGGCGACCGTCCGGTGGACTATTTGGTGATCTCGCATTTGGAGCCGGATCACGCGGCCAATATTTTAGAGCTGTGCAAGCGGTATCCGAACATGCGGCTCATTGGAAACGCGCAGACGTTCAACATGCTGCCAAACTATTTTGACATTGAAGGGCTGAATGAGAAAAAAGTCGTCGTGAAGGAAGGCGACCAGATTTCGATCGGAAAAAACACGCTGCAGTTTTTCATGGCGCCCATGGTGCACTGGCCGGAAGTCATGGTGACGTACGTGCCGGAGGAAAAAGTGCTGTTCTCGGCGGACGCGTTTGGTAAATTCGGAACGCTGGACTACGAGGATGGCTGGGTGGACGAAGCCCGCCGCTACTATTTGAATATCGTCGGCAAATACGGCATGCAGGTGCAGGCGCTGCTGAAAAAGCTGAGCGGCTTGGATGTGCAGATCATCTGCCCGCTGCACGGCCCGATCCTGACGGAAAACCTGGGGTACTACATCAACTTGTACAACACGTGGAGCTCGTACGCGCCGGAGGAAGAAGGCGTGTTTATCGCGTACTCCTCGATTTACGGCCACACGGCGCACGCGGCCGGGCTGCTCAAGGACATGATCGAGGGCCTTGGCAAGAAGGCGAAAGTGGCGGATCTGTCCCGCGTTCCCGTATCGCAGGCGATCGCGGACGCGTTCAAATACAGCTCGCTCGTGCTCGCTTCCGCAAGCTACGACGGCGGCGTGTTCCCGAGCATGGAGCTGTTTTTGATCGAACTGGTGCATAAAAACTTCCAAAACCGCAAGGTCGCGATCATGCAAAACGGATCGTGGGGACCGTCGGCGGCGCGCGTCATCCAAGGGTATGTGGACAAAATGAAAAATATGACCCTCGTGGAGCCGATTGTCACTTTGAAAGCGCGTGAAACCGAGCGAAATCTGGAAGAAATGGCGCAAATCGCGGAAGAATTGTAAAAAAAACGATGAATTTCTGCCACAATCCAAACGGGGGAATGTGGTAAAAAACCGGAATTATTTAAGTTTCGCTTAAGCGATAAATAAAATAAATCTTTTCATTTCCTACGAAAAAGGTATAATTTGAGTAGGAGGACAGTATATGGTAATTCTTTATACTTCTCCTGGGTGCGCTAGTTGTCGGAAGGCAAAACAGTGGCTCAAAGATAATCATATAGATTTTGTCGAAAAAAATATTTTTTCAAGTGTGTTAAAAGAAAGTGAGATTAAGTACTTGTTGTCAAGGTGCGAAAATGGTACAGAAGATATCATTTCCGTCCGTTCAAAAGTGTTTCATTCTTTAGAGAAAGGGATTGATGACTTCTCGACAAAGGAATTGATTGTTTTGATACAGAAGAATCCGTCGATTTTGAAGCGGCCGATTCTCTTATCAGAGAATAGTATGGTAATTGGTTATGACGATGATGAAATTACAACATTCACACCGAATGCTATACGCAGTCAGACAACTCACGTCCGCACACCAGGAATGAAAGAAGACGAAACTAGTATCGGTTTGACCCTGAACGACGAACCGGGTACGATTCATCTTAGTTCAATTTAAAATCTCTCGACTTCCCCAGTTGGGAGATTTTTCTATTTTTGTCCCGGCCGGCGCTTTGGAGGATGTGGTATAATAAAACTCCGCTTTCATCCGGATGGATGCGCGGACTAGCAAAGGAACCCGCATTATGAAACAAACCTCGAAACAACATCTCCGGTTCGCTTTGGAAATGCTCGTCTTTACGATTTTTCCAATTATGGAAACCGCCAAAACGCCCATTGTGCTCGGGCAGATTTACGTCTTGTTCTTTTTGTGCGTGGAAGTCATTGGCTGGATGTATGTCAAATCGCTGCGCGAAAACGCGCAGAACGCCAAGCTGCTCATTTTACTCGGCTTTGGAGCGCTGACCATCGGCTATGGCGCGATCGTTCGCTCGCTGCTGATTTTGATTGGCTCGCTCATTTACATGCTCGTGCTGACGCTGTGCAAAAAATGGATTTAAAAAAGGTGTCGATCGAAACGATTTTCGATTGGACACCTTTTTCTTATGGGCGAAAGCTCTGGTTGTTCGCCGCGTTGCGCTGGTCGAGCCGCGCCTGCTCGCCGCTTTCGTCCAGCTGATCACGTCCGGAGCGAGGAGCGCGTCGCTCCAGCCAGACGGACAAAGCGAACAAGGCAATCGCCCCGATGATCAAGATCCACATACGATCCTCCTCCTTTTTCTATATTATATACAAAAAAAGCCTGCCGTAACAGACTTTTTCGAATCGGATTGTTTATTCGTCGTAGCTTTTGGAATGCTTGATCAAGCCAAACGCCTTCGAGCATTCCATCACGACAAATGGAACGAACGCCAAACCAAGGGCGATGAAGAAATCGCCCCAAGGCAAAATCTCCAAATTGAACGGGATGTTGAGCGGCGTGAAGATGACAAGCGCCACCAGCGCGAACGATACGAGCGCCGCCATGTTCAGCTTCTTGTTTGTAAAGAAGCCGGTTTTGAACAACGAGTGCTCGCTGCGCATGTTGAACGCCTGAATGACCTGGGAAAGCGCCAGCGTGATGAACGCCATCGTTTCCGCGCCCCGCTCGGTGTGGGTCAGCTGCTGGCCGAGATAAAACGACAGCAACGCCAGACCGCCAAACATGACGCCTTGCAGGATGATACGGGCGCCAAAGCCATTGGCGAAGATGCCTTCGTTTTTCGCTTTCGGCTTGTGGTTCATGACGTCCTTTTCCACCGGCTCCATGCCCAGCGCGATAGCCGGCAGGGAATCGGTCACGAGGTTGATCCACAGCAGCTGCATCGACACAAACGGCGATTTGTGCCACAACAGCATCGAAACAAACACGACAAGCACCTCGCCGATGTTCGTTCCCAGCAAATAGCCGATGACTTTTTTCAAGTTCGAGAAAATACCGCGTCCTTCCCGGACCGCGAAGACGATCGTCGCGAAATTGTCGTCGGTCAAAATCATGTCCGCCGCCCCTTTGGCGACTTCCGTGCCGGTGATGCCCATCGCGCAGCCAATGTCGGCCGCTTTCAAAGCCGGCGCGTCGTTGACGCCGTCTCCCGTCATGGCGACAACCTGGTTTTTGCGCTGCCAGCCTTTGACGATCCGGATCTTGTTTTCCGGAGAAACGCGGGCGTACACGGAAATGTTTTCAATGTCGTGATCAAGCTCGTCGTCGCTCATCGCGTCAAGTTCGACACCCGTGATGGCTTTGTCGCCATCGCGCAAAATTCCAAGCTCCTTCGCGATCGCGCTGGCGGTGATGACGTGGTCGCCCGTAATCATGACCGGACGGATGCCCGCCTTGCGGCACACTTTGACCGCTTCTTTCGCTTCCGGCCGGGCGGGGTCGATCATCGCGACAAGACCTTCCAGGTTCAAGTCGTTTTCAAGCTGCTCGCTCGTCGGGTTTTTTGGCACCTCGTCAATCGGTTTGGAGGCAATCGCTAAGACGCGCAAGGCGTTTTTGGACATCGCCTCGTTGAGCTCTTTCGCTTTTTTCACGTCGCCGCTTTTCAGGCGTGGAATCATGGAGTCGAGCGCCCCCTTCGTGATCACGACGAGCTGGCCGTCCATTTTGTTGATGGTGGACATGAGCTTGCGGTCCGAGTCGAACGGCAGCTCCGCCAGCCGCGGATACATTTGATTGAGCGCTTCTTTCGTCATGCCGTTTTTCATGGCGGCCGACACGATCGACGTCTCGGTTGGATCGCCGACCGATTTCTCCTGGCCGTCCTCGATCAAGATCGAGCCATCCGAGCACAAGGTGCCCAGTTGAAGCAGGCGCTTGATTTCCTTTGGATCGTCGGTCGTGATGTCGACGACATCCTCGTCGCCGTCGGCCCACGCCTTGACGAGCGTCATTTTGTTTTGGGTGAGCGTGCCTGTCTTATCCGAGCAAATGATCGAGGCCGAACCGAGCGTTTCGACCGCCGGCAGGTTGCGGATGATCGCGTTTTGTTTGGCAAGCTTCGTCACGCCGATCGACAGCACGATCGTGACAATGGCCGGCAAGCCTTCCGGAATCGCGGCGACCGCCAGGGAAACGGACGTCAGGAACAATTCCATTGGCGGCAAGCCGTTGAGCAGGCCGACCACAAAGATGATCGCGCAGCAGCCGATCGCCAAAAAGCCAAGGTACTTTCCAAGCTGGGCGAGCTTGAGCTGAAGCGGCGTCTGGGATTTTTCCTCGCTGTTGAGCAGACCGGCGATTTTTCCCATCTCGGTGTCCATGCCGATGGCGCATACGATGGCCTGGCCGGTTCCATACGTGATGGAGCAGCCCGAGTACACCATGTCCACGCGATCCCCGAGCGGGGCCCCGTCTTTGACGATGGCGCCGGCGTCTTTTTCCGCCGGGACGGATTCGCCCGTGAGCGCGGCTTCCTCGCTTTTCAGGCTCACGCTTTGAAACAGGCGGGCGTCGGCGGGAACGAAGTCGCCGGCCTCCAGTTTGATGATGTCGCCGGGCACAAGATCCTGGGAAGGAACGATTTCCTCTTTCCCGTTTCGGATGACGCGCGCTTGCGGCGTCGTCATTTGCTTGAGGGCGTTGAGCGCGGCCTCGGCTTTGGATTCCTGAACGACTCCCATCAAGGCGTTCAGAATCACGATGACCAAAATCAGAACGGGTTCGAAAAATCCTTCGGGATCCTTTTCAAAAATGGCGATTCCAAACGAAATGGCGGCCGCGATGAGCAGGATGATGATCATTGGATCTTTGAACTGGTCGACAAACCGGGCGAAGCTGGATTTCTGTTTCGCCTCTTTGAGTTTGTTTGGCCCATATTTTTCCTGTCGTTGTTTGACTTGCGTCGTATCCAGTCCGGTATGGATGTTCGTGTCGAGACAGCGTTCCACATCCGGAACCGATTGGTCGTAAAATTTCACGTGTTTCTCCTCCTTGTGTCCATCATATCAAACCACTTTCCCGATTTCCTTTCTAACACTTACAGGATGTTCAGCCCTTCGAGCAGGATTTTCAGCCCGATGAGAACGAGGACGATTCCGCCGAAAAGAGTCGCCTTGGAACGGTACTTGGCGCCAAACAAGCTGCCAATCTTGATGCCAATGGCCGAAAAGGCGAACGTCACGATGCCAATCAGGACGATTGCCGGCACAATCGACACGTCCATAAACGAAAACGTGATGCCGACCGCCAGCGCGTCGATGCTGGTGGCGATCGCCAAAACGAGCATCGACTTCCACGTCATCGAGCCGTCCACGCCTTCCTCCTCGCCAAACGAGTCCTTGATCATGTTGCCGCCGATCCACGCCAGCAGGATAAACGCGATCCAGTGCGTGTAGTTTTGGATGAAGCCGGCCATCAAACTGCCCAGGCCATAGCCGATCAGCGGCATCAGCGCCTGAAAGCCGCCAAACCACGCGCCGGCGATGACCATGTGCTTTCCATTGACGTTTTGAAGCGACAGCCCCTTGCAGATGGACACCGCGAAAGCGTCCATCGACAGCGACACCGCAATCAAAACGAGTTCGATCATTCCCATATTCTCCACTCCTCCTATCATAAAAAAGACTCATGAACGATTAAAAAGTTCATGAGTCTCATCTTTTCAAGCAATACCGGGCGTCAGCCAGGATGTCGACATTGCTGCATTTGAGAATGCTGATTACTCCCTCAGTCGGATAGTTTATAACACGGACCGCCGGTTTGGGCAATCGTTTTACTTTGAAAAAAGGTTAAGCCAGGCTAATCGGCGGGTGAAAAAAAGCCGCGTCCTACGGCTTTTCCTCGTTGATGATCGAAATCGAGGACTTGCGTCCTTTTTCGATTTTTTTGGACCGTTCGACTTTCGCGGCGAAGTTTTGATCGTAGTGGCGCGCGAACACGAGCGAGTAGAGCACGTTCAGCAAATACGAAATCGACGCCTCCGAAGCGTACCACGAAATTTTGGAGTAGAGCTTTTCCCGGGTGCAAATGCGCAGCGTCAAGTCCGCCAGCTTGCTGATGGTGTTGTCCCCCAGCGAGGTAATGGCAATCACCGGCACATGGCTTTCCTTGGCGAAGCGGATCCAGCGGATGAAGTTGCTTGTCTCGCCGGTGTAGGAAATGACGATCATGCACGAGGCCGGATCCAGAATCGTTCCGTTGTACAAGCCTTCGCCGCTGGGCGGCTGGACGATGACGCGCTTTTGGATGCGGCCCATTTTGTACATGAACTCCTCGGCTTGCGCGATGGTGTTGTTCATGGCCACGATGTTGACAACCGGGCAGTCGTCCACGATGGCGGCCGCCTGCTCGATCGCACCCCAGTCGATCAGGGCAAGAGTGTCGTCGATGGCTTCCTTTTCGAGCACGGCGATCCGGTTGGCGATCGTCATCGAAGAGTCGTCCTTTTCAAACGGCACGTTGGCGTTGACGTTTTGAAAATGCGATGACAAATAATCCTGCTCCTCGATGAAGGCGCGCTTCAATTCCTCCCAGCCGGTGAAATCGAGCTTGTGGGCGATGCGAATCAGCGTCGCGGACGACGTGTACGTTTCCTTGGCGATTTGGCGCACCGTTTTGTTTCGGATCTTGGGGCCGGCTTTGAGCATGTAGTCGACAACGATTCGCTGCGAATCCGAAAATTTGGAATGCTTGAGTTTTTCCTTGATTAACATAAATAAATTGTATCATGAGTCATGTTGTTTCGCCAGAACACTTGAAAATCCGTCCGGAAACGAAACACGGAACCCGTTTTTTATCCGCGCTTCTTTTTTGCGCGAAAAGGGAATAAGATGCCTTTGAAAAGGGAGATGGTGGGAATGGACAACACAATGCAAAGAAAATACAACGCGCTGCACGCGACATACTGGATGGGGACGCTGTGCGCGCTTGGCTTCGTGGCCGTGCTTTTGCAGCACAAGGGACTCACGAACACGGAAATCGGCGTCGTCACAGGCGGATCCTCCTTGACGACTATCGTTTTGTCGCCAGTCGTATCCGGCGTATGCGCCAAAGTGAAACGGTTTTCCTTACAGCAGCAGCTCATCGGCTTTTTCGCCGTCGAATCGCTGTTGTTTAGCGCCATCGTGTTTTTGCCTCTGCCCAAAGCGCTTTTGATGGGATTGTACATCGCGATGTACGCGCTGAATATCAGCACCGTACCACTCGTCTCCACGATCGCGATGAACTACATCGCGGACGGGAAACCCGTCAATTTCGGTTTGTCGCGCGGAATCGGCTCGATTTCCTACGCGTTGTGCGCCATCGTCGCCGGCCAGCTTGTCGGCTGGTTTTCCCCGGCAGCGCTGGGCTTCCTGTTTTTGGGCGCCAATATACTATGTGTCGTCGTTTTGTGGCGGATGCCGGCCACGTATTCGAAAACGGAGGCGAAAGCAGATTGCGCGGCCAGCGTCAGCCTGTTTGGCCTAGCCGGGCGGTACCGCTTGTTTTTTGGCTTGCTTCTAGGCTTCGGGCTGGCGTTCGCGGCTAGCGCCTGCGTTGGAACGTATTTGATCAACATCGTGACGTCCCTGGGCGGCGATGCCTCGATGCTGGGCGTGGCGACGTTTTTTATGGCGGCCAGCGAGCTGCCGGTCATGGCGGTGGCGCCACGGCTCATGCACCGGTTCGGGGCCAAAAGCCTGCTCGCGGCGGCGGCTTTGTTTTATATCGCCCGCAACGGTCTGGTGTGCGTGGCGCCAAGCCTGCCGGTTTTGTTTGTCGGGCTGGCGTTCCAGGGACTTTCGTACGGGTTGTTCACGCCCATCATGACATACTATGTGGCGGAAAATCTGGCGAAAGAACATCAAATCATGGGACAGACGATGATTGGCGTCATGACGTCGGGATTTGGCTCGGCGATCGGAAACACGGCGGGCGGCATGCTGCAGGACGCCTATGGCATGGAGACGATGCTGCGGTTCGTGCTCGCGTTGACGCTGGCGGGAGCGCTGATGGTCGTTTCGCTGCGGCAGGCTGGAAAAAAACAAAACGTGCCGCAGCTGGCAAAGGAGTCGAACTAGCGGCTCTTTTTTTTCGCGTTTGAGTTGTCACGACGGGCGAAAAAAGTATATAATGTGCTATACTTTCCGAGAAAAGGAGGGACTTTATGATCAGAATTGGCTTAGATGTAGGCTCAACGACATTGAAAAGCGTAGTGCTGGACGAATCGGGCGCGATTTTGTACCAGCAGTATGAACGCCATTATTCTCAAATCACGTTAAAAGTCATCGAAATGCTGTCGGGAATCCAGCGCATGTTTCCCGATCAAGCGACCATTCGATTGTGTATATCCGGCTCGGCCGGCATGGGGCTCGCGCAAGATCTGGGCATTCCGTTCGCCCAGGAGGTGTACGCGACCCGGGAAGCCGTCAACGCGCTGCTGCCGGGAACCGATGTCGTCATCGAGCTGGGCGGGGAGGACGCGAAAATCCTTTTTTTGTCCGGCGCGATGGATGTTTGCATGAATGGCAGCTGCGCGGGGGGAACCGGAGCGTTCATCGACCAGATGGCGACGCTTTTGGATATTTCGCAAGACGAAATGAACGCCCTGGCGACAAACCACAAAAAGATTTACAGCATCGCCTCGCGCTGCGGCGTGTTCGCCAAGTCCGACGTCCAGCCGCTGCTCAACCAGGGGGCGACGAAAGAGGACGTGTCGGCGTCGATTTTTACGGCGGTCGCCAACCAGACGATCGCGGGCCTGGCGCATGGCCGCCAAATCGAAGGCCGCGTCGTGTATTTAGGCGGTCCGCTCACCTTTTTTTCCGCCTTGCGCGCCACTTTCGACGACGCGTTGCGCTTAAAAGGAACGTGCCCGAAGCATTCCCTGTACTTTGTGGCATACGGAGCGGCTTTGCTTTCGCAGGACAAGACGTTTTCGTTTGACGCCTTGCTGGGCGCGCTGGCAAGCTACACGGCCAGCGACCAGTACGCCGCGTGCGCGCCGCTTTTTGAAAGCGAGGCGGAATACGAGGCGTTTGCCGCCAGACATTCGAAGCAGGACCAGCAAATCACGACATCGAGCGCAAAGCCGGTCGAGCTGGCGGTCGGCATCGACGCGGGATCGACCACGTTGAAGGCGGTCGCGATCGACACGCGCCGCCACGTCGTGTTTTCGCGCTATATGCCTAACGCCGGCAATCCGGTTCCGCTTGTGAAATCGTTTTTGGAGCAGCTGTACGCGGCGTTCCCCCAAGCGAAAATCGTTGGCAGCGCCACGACGGGATACGGGGAGGAAATCATTAAAAACGCGTTCCACGCCGATTACGGACTCGTCGAGACGATCGCCCATTACACCGCGGCCAGACAATACGATCCGGATGTCGATTTCATCATCGACATTGGCGGGCAGGACATCAAGTGTTTTCAAATTCGCAACGGGGCGATCGACAATATCTTTTTAAACGAGGCTTGCTCCTCGGGATGCGGCTCGTTTTTGCAGACGTTCGCCGGCGCGCTTGGCTATTCGATCGAGGATTTTTCCCGCCGGGGACTGTTCGCGAACCGGCCTGTCGACTTGGGCTCGCGCTGCACGGTGTTTATGAATTCCAGCGTGAAGCAAGCGCAAAAGGACGGCGCCACGATAGAGAACATCGCCGCCGGCTTGTCGATCAGCGTCGTGAAAAACGCGCTGTACAAAGTCATTCGAATGAAGGACAAAGAGGAAATCGGCCGCCACGTCATTGTGCAGGGGGGAACCTTTTTGAACGATTCCGTCTTGCGCGCCTTTGAAAAAGAAATCGGCCGCGACGTCATTCGACCGGCGCTCTCCGGTTTGATGGGCGCGTATGGCGCCGCGTTGTACGCGCTCGATCATCGTCTGGAGCGCAGCGGGCTGCTGGATGGGCCGGCGCTCCAAAATTTCCGCCACCAGGTCATGGCGACGACGTGCAAAGGGTGCACGAACCACTGCCGCTTGACGATCAACACGTTTTCGGACGGCCGGCGTTTTATTGGCGGCAACCAGTGCGACAAGCCGACGCGCGGGCAGTCCGGCGCGGCGCTGCCGTCGATGTTCGAGGTGAAAAAGAAACTGCTGGACGCGTATTCGTCGCAGCCGGGCCGCCTGGAGACGATCGGGCTGCTTATGGGACTGAACGAATATGAGCTGCTTCCGTTTTGGCACACGCTGCTGACGGAGCTGGGATTCGGGGTGGAGCTGTCGGGCAAGTCGAACAAAAAGCTGTACCATGCCGGACAAAACACGATTTCCAGCGATACCGTGTGCTATCCGGCCAAATTGATGCACGGACATTTGAAGGCGCTTTTGGATAAAGGGGTGGAACACATTTTCTATCCTTGCCTGTCGTACAACATGGACGAGCAAAAGGCGGACAACCACTACAACTGTCCGGTCGTCGCCTACTATCCTGAAGTGCTGCGCAACGCGCTGCCGGCCGGCAGCCGGGCGCGGCTGCTCCATCCGTATTTAGGCATTCACCGCCGCAAGGATTTCCCGAAGCACTTCCGGGCGTTTTTGAACGAGGCGTTCGACCATGACTTTTCGAAAAAGGAAGTGGCCGAGGCGGCGGAAAAAGCGTACGCGCGCTACGAGGCGCATTTGGAAACGATTCACAACGAGGGGGACCGGTTGTACCAGTACGCGGTCGAGCGGAATTTGCCGATCATCGTCTTGTGCGGGCGGCCGTATCATTTGGACGAGGAAGTCAATCACGGTATCGACAAATTTGTCACGCAGGAAGGCGCGGTGCTGCTTTCCGAGGATTCGCTTGGGCATATGGTGAAGAAGGTCGACACCGACGTGCTCAACCAGTGGACTTACCACGCCCGGCTGTATAGCGCGGCGGATTTTGTGAACACGTGCGGATACGATAAAATCGACCTGGTTCAGCTCGTTTCGTTTGGCTGCGGGCTGGACGCGATCACGACCGACGAGGTCCGGGCGATTTTGGAGTCGAATGGAAAGATTTACACGCAAATCAAGATCGACGAGATCACCAATCTGGGCGCGGTGAAAATCCGTCTGCGCTCGCTGTTCGCGGCGGCGAAAGAGAAACGAGGTGGAACGCATGTCTGAACGGGTGGCGGCGATTCCGTTTACGAAGGAAATGAAGGAAACGCACACGTTGCTGTTTCCAAACATGCTGACGACGCATTTTCAAATTTTGCGTAACATTTTGCGCAGCTACGGCTTTCGGATCGAGGTGCTCATGAACGAAGGGCCAGGCGTCGTGGAGCAAGGCTTGCGCTATGTCCACAACGACACGTGCTATCCGGCGCTGCTGACGATCGGCCAGATGATCGACGCGCTCAAGAGCGGCCGCTACGATGTGGACCACGTCGCGCTGCTTATGACGCAAACCGGCGGCGGGTGCCGGGCGAGCAACTACGCGTATTTGCTGCGCAAGGCGTTGCGGGACGCCGGGCTTGGCCAGGTGCCGGTCGTCACGATCAATTTGAGCAGCCTCGAAAGCAATCCGGGGTTTCGGATCACGATCCCGATGCTGCGGCGGATGCTGGCGGTGCTGGCGTACGGGGACATGCTCATGCTGCTGTCCAACCAGACGCGGCCTTACGAAGTCACCTGCGGTGAAACCGACGCACTTGTCGAGTCGTGGATCGAGCGCACGTCGCGCTGGTTTGATGGAAACGAGGGCTTTTCGCTCAAGCAGGTGACGCGCCACTATCAGGAAATGGTGGCGGAGTTTTCGGCGATCGAGCGTCACGCCGTGCCGAAGGTCAAAGTTGGAATCGTCGGCGAGATTTACGCCAAGTACTCGCCGCTGGCCAACAACGGCCTGGAGCGGTTTTTGCGCGACGAGGGGTGCGAAGTCATGGTGCCGGGCGTGATGCAGTTTTTGTTGTATGCCATCGACATGCCGATGGAGGACACGCGCCTGTATGGCGGCAGCCGGTTCAGCCAGCAGGCGACGCATGTCATTTTCAATTACTTGACGCGGTTTGAAACGGAGCTGATTCAGGCGGTCAAGCGCGATGGATCGTTTGTGGCGCCGGCCAGCTATGCGCATTTGAAGCAGATCGTGACGCCGTTTATCGGCAACGGCTGCAAGATGGGCGAGGGCTGGCTGCTGACGGCGGAGATGATCGAGCTGACCGAGGCGGGGTATGGTAACATCGTGTGCGCCCAGCCGTTTGGCTGCTTGCCAAACCATATCGTGGGCAAAGGCATGATGGGGGCGCTGCGCAAGGCGTATCCGCAAGCCAACATCGTGGCGATCGACTACGATCCGGGAGCGACGAAGGTGAATCAGGAAAACCGGATCAAGCTGATGCTTTCGATCGCGCGTGAAAATTTGCATAAAAATGGATAATTCGAAAAAAATTCGTTTTATCCCTTTTTTATTTGTGTAAAGACGTGTAAAATAATGTATTAGATAGTAAATCTATATGAGTGAGGAAACATATGGCACAGATGAATGATGAATTGTACGAAGTTGAAGACATGGATGCGGACATTTCGCTCAAGGAGGAATTAGTCGAAGAGGCGAAGAATTTCGCCGAATCGTCCAACTGGAACGAGACGCAGCGCGAACTCTCCAACCTGAAGAGAAGATGGAAGCGAATCCACTATTGGGAATCGGATTATGAAGACCAGCTCAGAGACGAGTTTGAATCGGCTCTCGACGCGGTGTATGCAAAACGCAATGAAGTGTATAAAGAGGCGCAGACGATCAAGGAAAACCTGGTGAAGCGCGCGCAGGAACTGGCGCAGACCGACAACTTGAATAAAGCGAGCAAGGAAGCCAACGAGCTGATGGACGAATGGAAGAAGGCGGGTCACGCCGGACGGGAAACGGACGATAAACTGTGGGCCGAGTTCCAGGCCGCCCGCGATATTTTCTACCAGCGCAAGCACGAGGCGTGGGAGGAAATGCACGCGCAGTTCGACGAGGCGAAAAAAGCGAAGGAAGTGCTCATCGAGCGCGCCCGGGAATTGAAGGATTCCACGGAGTGGCAAAAAACGAGCAACGCGATGAAGAACTTGATGGACGAGTGGAAGAGCATCGGCCACGCCGGCAACAAAGTCGACGACGCCCTGTGGCACGAGTTCAACGACGCCCGTCAGGAATTTTACACGCGCCGCAACGAGCATTACGACGAATTGTCCCGGACGCGTTCGGAAAACTACGCCAAGAAACGCGCGCTGGTGGAGCAGGCCAAGGCGGTCGCGGACGGCGGCGTGTACTCGCGTGAAAACACGGAGTTTATGAAGCAGCTTTCCAACGACTGGAAAAAGATCGGCTTCGCGGGACGCGAGCACGACGACCGGATCTGGGCGGAGTTCAGAGCGGCCAACGACTTGTATTTCGACGGTTTGAAAAAGATGAGCGAGCAGCGTCAGCAGGACTGGAAGTCCAGAATGATGGAGGCCCGCAATAAAAAAGTGGAGCTCATCAACAACCAGAAGCGGCAGATCGAGCGTCTGCAAAACGACATGTTCGGCCTTGTCAGCGAAGCGACGATGGCGGACATTCAGGCGGAAATCGACGATAAGGAAGACTTTATCGACGAGCTGGAGCAGCAGATTTCCGATATCGACGCCCGTTTGGAGGACTAATACGAAGAGAAGCCGGATTTTCGGCTTTTTTTGAAAAAACGATTGCCCAGTAAAACTGGATGTGATATAATCTGTTTACCGAAAATAATGTGTTTGTTTACGGGAGAAAAATTTTTTTTGATGGAACGGGACTTTTTTTGATTTTTTATCGTATATAAAGGGTAGGAGGTTAAAAAGAGAAAAGTGTGAAGGATGATATGTCCTTTTTTTCACGTGTTTTATTTGGTATAATAAAATACTGAAAGGGGAAGTTTTAATGACATATTATCAAATCCTGAAACAGCGAAGAATTGATTTAAAACTCTCCATCCAAGATGTGGCGGTGCAGACGCGGCTCGCGCCTGAGTACATCGCGGCCATCGAGGAAAATGATCTTGATGTATTTTCAGATGACTATTCATTTGTCCGATATTTCGTGCATGCCTACGCCAACGCCATCGGCGTGAACTGGGAGGCGATCTCGGTCGAAGTGGACCAGACGATCAAATACCACGCGCACAAGAAAAACATGGCGCTCACCCAGGCGCAGCGGCGGATCGTGGAAAACATGCCCAAGGCGCAGGCGTCCAAGCGCTCGCGTAAAAAACGGTCGCATTTCCAGTCGAGCATTTCCAGAGCCTCGCGCTCCCTGCACTGGTCGAAACGGAAACTGTCCCCGCTTGCCTTGTGGGGAATCGTCATCGTGGCTGGCGGTTTTTTGCTGACGAACATGGTCAGCTCGATGCTGAGCGCCAACGAGGCGAAGGCGAGGGAAACCGCCCGTCAGGCTGAATTGCAAAAAAAAGAACAGGAAACGCAGCGTTTGTCGCAGCAGAGAAAAGAAGCCAGGCTCGAAGAGGCGAAGACCGCATTGACTTTGAGCGAGACAGCCGATGTTCCCGATACCGTATATATCCATTCCGATCAGGCGATGCCCTGGACCGTGCAGTTAAACGTGTCGGTTCCTTCGGAAACAAAAATAGAAGTGTACAAAGGAGAAGAACTGGTGGCCGGCGACGCCGACCAGGCGCAGACGGCCGATTTCAGCACCGTGCTGGAAATCGGATCGGCCGAGACGTACCGGCTTGTCATTTCCTCCTACAAAAACAACTCCATCACGCTCAACGGCCAGGTCGTGGCGTATACGCCAAAGGAAGGCGGGCAGGACGAGCCGGCGCAGATCGAACTCGCGTTTGGCCAAAGCGCGCCGGTGGCGGACGAATCAAACGGATATGGCCAGTGGGACGCAAGCTGGTATGATGGAAGTACGGAAGACTACGCCTATGGCGAGGAGGCCGCAGACTATGGCTACGGCGATCCTTACGGCTATGGGGAATAGGAGGACATATGAATCTGCCGAATAAACTTACGATTTTGCGGATCGCGCTCGTGCCGGTGGTCGTGGCGGTGTATTTGTGCGTGCCGGCGGATGCCGGCATCGTCAACGCGGCGACGGGACTGGGCTTGCGCAATCTTCTTGTTTTGATCATTTTCGCTCTGGCGTCGATTACCGACTATTTGGATGGAATGCTGGCGAGAAAAAACAACTGGATCACGTCGTTTGGAAAATTCGCCGATCCGATCGCGGACAAGATGCTCGTGAACACGGTTTTGATCTTGCTTGTCTGGGCGCACGCGGCCAACGTGGTGGCGGTGCTGATCATGATCGCGCGCGACTTGATCGTGGACGGACTGCGGATGAGCGCCGCGCAAAGCGGCGAAGTCGTCAGCGCGGGCTTTTTTGGAAAGCTCAAGACGGTTTTGCAGATGATCGCGATTCTTTTGCTGTTGCTGAACAACTGGCCGTTCGCCCTGATTGGCGTGCCTCTGGCTTCAATCGTGTTGTGGGCGGCGACGATCGTGTCCGTGTATAGCGGATGGATTTATTTTCAAAAACTGAAAAAATACGTTTTGGAGACGATGTGATGGAAGCCGTCAAGGAATTGATCGAAGTCGCCGGACAAAATGGCTGGACGATCGGCAGCGCCGAAAGTTTGACGGCGGGGCTCTTTAGCGCGACGATCGCGTCGTGCCCTGGCGCCAGCGCGGTGCTCAAGGGCGGGTACGTGACGTATTTCACGGAAATGAAAGAGCGGATGCTCGACGTGCCCGCTTTGCTTATCGAACGCTTTGGCGTCGTATCCAAACCTTGCGCGCGGGCGATGGCTCTCAACGCCCAGCGGCTCATGGATGTCGATTTCGCGGTTTCCTTTACGGGCAACGCGGGGCCGTCCGCAATGGAAGGCAAACCGGCGGGGCTGGTGTATTGCGCCGTGGCGAAACGGGAAGGAACGGTTTTTGATTTTCGTTTTCAATGGGATGGGTTGGCGCGTAACGAGATCCGCGCGCGGGTCGTGGCGGACATGGTCGCCAACACGCTGACCATCATGAAGGAGGAAAGTGAATGGCAAAAAAGACAACAGCTGCGGCCGCAGAAGTAAAAGATAAAGACAAACTGTTAAAAGATGTGTTGAACGAGATCGAGCGCGAATACGGAAAAGGCGCGATCATGAAGCTGGGGGACCGGGCGGCGACGGACGTCGAGCCGATTCCTTCGGGAAGCCTGCTTTTGGATCAGGCGCTGGGAATCGGCGGCTATCCGAAGGGACGGATCATCGAGATCTTCGGACCGGAATCGAGCGGTAAGACGACGCTGGCGCTCCACGCGATCGCGGAAGTGCAGAAAAAAGGCGGACGCGCGGCGTTTATCGACGCGGAAAACGCGATCGACCCGGTTTACGCGAAAAAGCTTGGCGTCGATATCGACGATTTGATTTTGTCCCAGCCGGATTCGGGCGAGCAGGGATTGAACATCATGCTCATGCTCATCGAAAGCGGCGCCGTCGACCTGGTCGTGGTCGACAGCGTGGCGGCGCTCGTGCCCCAGGTCGAGCTGGATGGCGAGATGGGAGACATGCAGGTGGGCGCCCAGGCGCGAATGATGTCCAAGGCGATGCGAAAGCTGGCCGGTTTGATGAACCACAATGAATGTACGGCGATTTTCATCAACCAGCTACGTGAAAAAGTGGGCGTGATGTACGGCAATCCGGAAACGACGCCGGGCGGACGCGCCTTGAAGTTTTATTCGTCGGTGCGGATCGACATCCGCAAGGCGGACGCGATCAAAAACGGATCGGATATCGTCGGAAACAAAGTCAAGGTCAAGGTCGTCAAAAACAAGGTGGCGCCTCCGTTTAAAAACGTGGTTCTCGAAATCATGTATGGCGAGGGCGTGTCGTACATTTCGGAGCTGGTCGACTTGTGCGTCGAAGCCGGTATTTTGAAAAAGGCCGGCGCCTGGTACTCGTACGAAGGCGAGAAAGTCGGACAGGGAAAGGAAGCGGCCAAGGAGTATATCAAAACGCATCCGGAACTGAAAGAGGAGCTGGAAACGCGTTTGAAAGCGTCCATGAACCCGCAAGTCGACGACACGCTGGAAATGGCGATCGAGGAAGACGAAGCGAAAAAAGACGGGGAAGCGGCCTCGGAAGAATAATTTGACACGGAAGGAAGTTCTTGGAACTTCCTTTTCTATGTTATAATTGAGGCACGGAAAAGAGGTCAGAAATGACAAAAGAAAATAGAAAAAAAGAAACCGCGCTTTCGCTGGACAAACCGGTCGTGTTCGTCGTGGACATGGTCAACGGGTTCTTACACGAAGGAGCGTTGAGCGATAAACGAATCGAAACGATCGTCCCGGCGATCGAAAAACTGATCCGGGACAAAGGCTATCCAGCCGTTTTTGTGTGCGACAGCCATACGGGCGACGCGCGCGAGTTCGCGGCGTATCCGCCCCATTGCGTGCAGGACAGTCATGAGGCGGCGGTGATCGACGCCTTGTCGCCATACGCCCGGGACGTGCTGCCTAAAAACAGCACGAACACGTTCATGGCGCCGGCGTTTCAACAGCGGCTTCCGGAGCTTTTGGAAACGTACCGCGATTTTGTGATCACGGGGTGCTGCACGGATTTGTGCGTGCTTCAGTTCGCGCTTTCGCTACAAAGCTATTTGAATGAAAACGACGATCGAAACCACCGGGTCATCGTGCCGGCCAACGCCGTGGAAACGTTTCATCTCGATGGAACCCACGAGGCCGAAGCGTGGAACGCGATGGCGCTGGCGAACATGGCGGCCAACGGAATCGTGGTTCCGGAAAGAATCGAGGACTAAACAATGGATGAACCAAGAAACCTGACGTTGGTCATGGACTTTTACGAGTTGACGATGAGTCAATGCTATTTTAATCAAAACAAAGATCTCGAAGTCGTTTTCGACTTATTTTACCGGAAAAATCCGGATGACGGAGGCCTTTGCGTGCTGGCCGGACTCGAACAAGTCGTGGAATACGTGAAAAATCTCCACTTTTCGAAAAGCGACATCGAGTATTTGGCGAGTCTGGGCCAGTTCAGCCCGGAATTTTTAGAGTATTTGTCCACGGTGCGCTTTACCGGGGACATCGACGCGATTCCGGAAGGGACGCCGGTGTTTCCGCATGAGCCGCTCATTCGCGTGCGGGCCAAGATCATCGAGGCGCAGCTTGTGGAAACGGCGATTTTGCTCGCGCTCAACCACCAGACGCTGATTGCGACCAAGGCGCGCCGCATCGTGCAGGCCGCCGAGGGACGGGCCGTCATGGAGTTTGGCGCCCGGCGCGCCCACAATTTCGACGCGGCCATTTACGGTGCGCGGGCGGCGTATATTGCCGGATGCGCGGGATCGGCGACGACGTACGCCGGCGAGAAGTTCCAAATTCCGGTGCTGGGAACGATGGCGCATTCGTTCATTCAAAGCTTTCCAAGCGAGTACGACGCGTTTTTGTATTACGCCAAGACGTATCCAGACGCGTGCACGCTGCTCATCGACACGTACTCGACGCTGAAATCGGGCATCGAGAACGCGATCAAAGTGGCGAAGGACTATTTGGAACCGAACGGGTACCGGCTCAAAGGGGTGCGGATCGACAGCGGCGACATGGCGTATTTGTCAAAGAAAGTGCGGGCCAGACTGGACGCGGCGGGCATGGAGGATTGCGCCATTGTCGTGTCCAACTCGCTGGACGAGTACGTGATCGAGTCGCTCATTCGCCAGCAGGGCGCGAAAATCGATGCGTTTGGCGTGGGCGAGAATTTGATTTGCTCTAAAAATTCGCCGGTGTTTGGCGGCGTGTACAAGATGGTCGCCATCAAGGAAGACGGGCGGTGGATTCCGAAAATCAAGATTAGCGACAACGTGGGCAAGGTGACGAATCCGGGTGTGAAAGACTTGTATCGTATTTACGATCGGGAAACGAAGATGGCGATCGCGGATTTGATGACGCTGCAAGAGGAAACGATTGATACAAATGCGGATTTGCGGATTTTCCATCCGATGAACCGGTGGAAGTACAAAGTCATTCCGGGCGGGACATACGATGTGCGTCCGCTGCTCGTTCCGGTTTTCAAGGCGGGCGAGCTGGTGTACGACTTGCCGTCGCTGGAGGCGGTTCGCGCCTACAGCAAGAGCGAGCTGGACACGATTTGGGACGAGATCAAACGATTCGCCTTTCCGCAGGAATACTATGTGGACTTGTCGGAAAAACTGCTGGATCTCAAACTGCGGCTGCTGGAGCAGTATCGCTAAAAAAAGGGAAAGCTAGAGTAGCTTTCCCTGAAGCATGGCGAGAATGATTTGAAACGCGGTGTTTTCGAACGCTTTCGTGTAAAGCATGCGGTGCGGCGCGCCTTCGACAAGGAGCAGACGCTTGCGCTCGTGCGGAATGCGCTTGTATTCGGAAACCGAGCTGGAATAGTCGATGACCTCGTCCTTTGTGCCATGCAGGATAAGGACGGGGCATTCGATGTGCGCGATGGACTCCTTGTACATGTTGACGATTTCGGTGAAGGCCTTTGTCTGGGCGCGGCTTGGCGACACCTTGCTGGAAGAGGACGAAGATGAAAACGTCTTTTTGGTCGCGGTCTTGGCCATCTGCAAATTGATGTAGTGGAAAGCCGGCGCCACGAGGATCAGGCATTTGACGGGAAAGAGCGTGGCCAGATAGCTGGCGATCACGCCGCCCATGCTGAACCCGAGCAAATACACTTCGTCGGTTTTGCGAAACGCGTTTTGGAGCGCCTGCTCGGCGCGTTCGATCCACGCCTTGATGTTCGCGTCGGTCGGATCGTTGATATCGTATAAATTGAATTGAACGACGTCGTAGTGGTTTTGTTTTAGGAAGGCGGCCAAATCATCCATTTCGTGCGATGTGCGGGCGCCAAATCCGTGAACGGTCACGACGACGGGCCGTTTTTTGAATTTCCAAAGCATTAAATCCCCCATTTCTTTTGCCAATTATAAAAAAGGAGAACGTATGAAAGCAACTCTTTTAATAAAAAATATAGAAAATCTATATACATGCAATCAAAAGAATCGAATCGAACATCATGCTTTTATCGCGCTTCACCATGATAAGATCATTGATTTCGGCCATCACGATCCTAAGAAATGGATCGACGACGCGACGCGGGTCTTGGACGCGCGCGGGGAATGCGTCGTGCCGGCGTTTATCGACTGCCATTTCAACAGTCCGCTCGACGAGCTGGACGGGGACCGGATGCGCAAGGTGTCGGACGCCTTGTACGCGATGCGGATGAACGGGATCCTGACGCTCATCAGTAAAGACCCTTCGATGCGGCGAAAGGAGCTGTTTCAGGAAGTGCTGACGTCCAGGCACAACCCGCGGATGCCGGTCATTCAAGGCATTCCGGACGAGAAGATCCGCATTCCGTTTTTGTTGTCGTGCGGGATGAACTCCCTGCCGCACAAGATGTACTCGATGCAGCCGCTCGCGTTCGTGCTTTACGTGTACCGGGGTGTCGGGGCGAGCGATTTGCTGCGGGCGATGACGTGCAACCCGGCCTGGGAGTTTGGCTTGCGCGATTTGGGCGTGATCGAAAAAGGCCGGCAGGGCGATTTGCTTGTGCTAGGAGCGCCGACGATCGAGGAGTATTTTTCCCAGGTTGGCAAGCAGGGCATCCACCGGATGATCAAGAGCGGCATTCAGTTTTATCCGGAGATATTGCGGTGCTGAAAATTTTTTCAGAAAGTCTTTGACATGATTTTGTAAAACTGTTAATATCTAACTACAAATTGATGTTGAAAAGAAGAGTAGTCCAACCCGGATGGATAGAGAGCTTTCGGCTGGTGGAAGAAAGCGTGAAGCGTTGGATGAACATGGTCTTGGAGTTGCGTGATCGAAATGTAGGTCGCGACGGTTTCGCCCGTTATCGTGATAGAGTATGGTTGTACTTGAGGAGGTCTTTTCCGCGAGGAGAGGACGAAAATAGGTGGTAACGCGAAATTCACTTTCGCCCTATGCGGGCGGAAGTTTTTTTTTGGAAAGGATGGATACAATGATCCGACTCGAACATGTCACAAAGACATTTCAAACGAAGGATGGCGATGTCCACGCGGTCAAGGATGTCAGTCTGGATATCAAGGAAGGGCAGATTTACGGCATCATCGGGTTTTCCGGGGCCGGGAAATCGACGCTGGTGCGCTGCATCAACCTTCTGGAGCGGCCGGAAGACGGCAAGGTCATTTTCGACGGCAAAAACCTGCTTGAGCTTTCCCCTTCGGAGCTGCGGGCCGAGCGTCAGAAAATGGGCATGATCTTTCAGCATTTCAATTTGCTGCGGGCGAAGACGATTTACGAAAACATCGCCCTGCCGCTGCGGATGATGAAAAAGGATAAAAAGGAAATCGACCGCAAGGTCATCGAGCTGCTGGAGCTCATCGACCTTGTGGAGCGCAAGGACTCGTACCCGTCGCAGCTGTCGGGCGGGCAAAAGCAGCGCGTGGCGATTGCCAGGGCGCTGGCGAGCGACCCGAAGGTGCTGCTGTGCGACGAGGCGACCAGCGCGCTGGATCCGCAGACGACGCAAAGCATTTTAAAGCTCATTAAAAAGGTGAACAAGGAAATGAACATCACGGTCGTGATGATCACGCACGAGATGCTGGTCGTCAAGGAAATTTGCGACCGGGTGGCGGTCATGGAAAACGGGCGCGTCGTCGAGAAAAACGACATCGTGCCGATTTTCGTCAACCCGATCGAAGAGATCACGCAAAACTTTATCAATACGACGAACAATTCGAACAAGATCAACGAGCTGATCGCCCAGAAGCATCCGCTGACGCAGCTCGAGCCGAACCAGCAGCTTGTCCGGCTTAAATACACGTCGGCAAATACGAAGGAGGCGCTCATTTCGCAAATTTCGCGAAACTACGGCGTCGACTGCTCGATCGTCTTTGGCAACGTGGAAGTCATCAAGGACGCGCCGCTGGGCACGCTGGTGACCGTGTTTACCGGCGAGGATGGCAAGATCAAGGAGGCGCTGGAGCGCTGCCGCGAGGAAGGCGTTTATGTGGAGGTGTTGAAACGTGGACATATTGATTGATTTCATTCCAAACGTCGTGAAGTACGCCCACCAGTTTCCGAAGGCGATCGTGGACACGCTTGTCATGCTGGCGTACTCGGGCATCATTTCGCTCGTGCTTGGACTCATTCTTGGCGTCGTCATCGTCGTGACGCGCAAGGGCGGGATTTTGGAAAACAAGGTGGTGTTCTTCGTGCTGGACAAGATCATCAACTTGTTCCGGGCGATTCCGTTTATCATTTTGGTGCCGATGCTTTACTTCCTGTCGCGTTTGATTTTCAACACGACGATTGGCATCAACGGCGCGCTCGTGCCGCTTGTGGTCGGGACGATTCCGTTCATGGCCCGGCAGATGGAGTCGGCGATGATGGAAATCGACGACGGCATCATCGAGGCGAGCATTTCGATGGGGATGTCCCCGATGCAAATCATCTTCCAGGTGTACTTGCATGAGAACATTCCGGGTATGATTCGCGGCATCACGATCACGCTGATCGCCTTGATTGGGCAGATCGCGATCGTGGGCGCGGTTGGAGCCGGCGGACTGGGCGACATGGCCATCCGCTACGGACAGCGCAACATGTACGACATCACGTACACGGTTGTGATCGTGATTTTGATTATCATTTCGATTATTCAGTCGATTGGTAATAAACTGGTCGAAAAAACGACCCATTGAGTTTTAAGAAAACAACAGAGGAGGACAATGAGATGAACAAATTTTTCAAACTGGCGGCTGCCGCCGGACTGGCTTTGGCTTTGACGGCTTGCGGATCAAGCGAAGGCGGAAGCGACGCGGAATCGAAGACGATCAACGTGGGCGCGACGACGTCGCCGCACGTGGTGATTTTGGAAGAGGCGAAAAAGATCATGGAAAAAGACGGCTACACGCTGAACATTACGGAATTTTCCGATTATCCAAACATCAACCCGTCGACGAGCGACGGCTCGCTGGATGCCAACTATTTCCAGCACCAGCCGTATTTGGACAGCTATAACGCCGACAGCAACCTGGCTGAAGGCGACGACGGCTACCTGGTGAGCGCGGGCTCGATCCACTACGAGCCAATGGGCGTGTACTCGCAAGAAGTGGAAGAGGTCAATTTGGACAACTTGAACGAGGGCGCGCAAATCGTCGTGCCAAACGACGCGACCAACGAGGCCAGAGCGCTGCTATTGCTGCAGGATCTGGGCATTATCACGCTTAACGACGATGCGACGATCGACAAGGCGACGGTGGCCGACATTAAGGACAATCCGAAAAACGTGGAAATCGTCGAGATCGCGGCGGATCAAATTCCGGCAAGACTGCAGGACGCGGATGTTATTGTCGTGAATGGAAACTACGCGCTGGACGCGGATATCACGGATTCCTTACGCGCGCAGGAGGCGGCCGACAGCGACGCGGCGAAACTGTACGCCAACGTGATCGCGGTCAAAGAAAGCAACAAGGACAACGAAGCGGTGCAGGAGCTTGTCAAAGTGCTGAAGTCGGATGACATCAAGGCGTTTATCGCGGAAAACTTTGGCGACACTGTGCAGGCGGCGCAATAAGAGCACAAAGATCGGGAAACCGGTCTTTTCTTTTGGGTGGAATTTGGTAGAGTAAAACTATGGAACAAGCATGGAGAAGGAAGCGGCCGGTTGGATCCAAACTGGAAGAGGCTGGCTTTGAAAACAAAAACGGAGTGTGGGAAAAGCGCGTGCCAATTATGGCGGGCGACTTTGAGCTTGTCGTGCGCGTCGAAAACGAAGTCCCGTCGTTTCACGTGTTGGACGTGGCGTTTGGCGAGGAGTACATCGGCTACAAAGTGACGGACGGGGAGTTCGCGCTGCGCATGAAGGAGGAAATCGAGCGGGTGTTGAAGACAATCGCGCAGGAAGCCTTCGAGGACGTGTGGCTCGACAACGCGCAGGCGAACCGGATCGCACATCGTATTTTGGAGGCGTATGGCGACGAGCCGCAATTTTTGTTCAAGAACGACGAGCAGACGGGCGTCTTTCGCAACCCGGACAACGACAAGTGGTATGGCATCGTGCTGGCGCGCAAGGACAAAACGACGTTATTGAACGTGAAGCTGGACAAGGAGCGTGTGAAAACGCTGCTGGAACGAGAAGGATACGAGCCGGCGTACCATATGAACAAGACGTACTGGATCTCGATCCGGCTCGATGACACCTTGCCGGATATCGAGATCATGGAGCGGGTCGGGGAGAGTCACAGGCTGACGCAGACGAGCGCGAAAAGCTGGGTCATTCCATCCAAGCCGAGCGTGTACGATGTGGAAAAAGCGTTCAGGGAAAGCGACACGATCACGTGGCATCGCAAGGCGAGCATGCAAAAGGGCGATCTGGTGTTTATTTATTTGAGCGCGCCGATTCAGAAAATCCGGTTCGCGTGTCAGGTCGTGGAAGCCGACGAGAAAGCCAAACGAATGAAGCTAAGGAAAATCAAACGGTACGACGACGAGTTTCCGATCGAGAGGCTGAAGGAAAACGGCTTGCTGGCGGTGCGTAGCGCCAGGCATGTGCCCAAGGCGCTGGAAACGTTGTTGTTGGAGAAGATGGGAAAAACGTGACAAAACGTATGTTTTTTATTGATCGGACTTCTCAATAGGAGAAACTGTATTTTTTGTAGGAATTTAGAAAGCATGATATCTTAAAAAAGAAAAAAAGATTCTTAAACAAGAAGGGATTGAAGTTCCTTTTGAAATATTCAATGCGAAATATTCACAGCGGGATCAAGAGGCTCGAAGAAAGATGAAAGAGCTGATTGAATCCGATCGAAATACCGTTACACATGTATTTAGCGATGTATTGAAGGAGAAAATATGAAACCTTATGCAGAAGTTTACTTAGACGATGTGGTGGAAACCCAAGGAAAATTATTCGAGTATGTGGCGGAGACATTTCCCGAAGCCGATTTTCAAAAATTTTGTGGAAACGTATATGAAAAGCAAGACCCGTCGATTTATTGACGATGGGCAGCCGTACGTAAACACAATGGATCCAGTGACTTTGTGGGAATATTTTCAAAAGGCGGATGGCTATAAAGTGAAAAAAGGGAAAACTCTTTTTGGATTTGTCCCTGAATGGATGGGAGAATTTTACGCGCTGTTTCAATGGGAAAACAAATTGTCCAGTGAAGAAACCATTCGTCAAGTTCCCTTTGATTTTTTGAAAAAAGCGTACCCGGGAGTGCATGATCTCGATTTGCGTCTAGCCGTGGATAAGGTTGGAGGAAACCAGCATGATTTGTTTTCACAATGTGGATGAGCCCAACGGCTATTTAGCCAACTGGTATGAGTCAAATTTTGCCGAGAATGGACAAACCTTTACATCGGTCGAACAATACATGATGTGGAACAAGGCCATTCGCTTTCACGACCAAAAGCGGGCCGATTTGATTTTGGCATCCAGCGATCCCGCGCAAATCAAACGGCTTGGACGGGAAGTGGAAGGCTATGACGACACCATTTGGAAACGGGCGATCAGATCATTGTGGAGTGCGCCGTAAAAGACCGGGTATGGGGAATTGGCTTGTCCATGCACGATCCCAACCGTTTCGACATGCGACGCTGGAAAGGGGAAAACCGGCTTGGTTTTGCCTTAATGGAAATACGGGAGGAAATGAAAACGTGATTTTGCGCAACCAAAATCACGTTTTTGTATGCGATTCGATTCTTAAAATAAGCGCTCGCCTAAATATTTGTCGTGAGGAGCGATTAAACATTTTTCAATGGATTTCCAATAGCTGTCATAAAGCTTTTTTTGCGCAATGCCGTAGTTTTCTTTCGTGTCAAATTCCCAGTACAGCATATATTTCACGCTTTTTACAATTCGTTTGATTTGAAGTGGCGGAAGACCTTCCTTAATTTGCTCCATGTCGATACGATATCCTCTTTTGGCGAATCGAAGCAAAAGCAATCCTTCTTGTTTTTCCAAAAGGCTTTTGACTTCAAGCATCAGAGCCTCAAATTCTTCCACCTTTTGCGGTTTGACTTGATAAATACATATTTCAGTAAATGGCATCTTCATTCCTCCTTATTTGGGCTATCGCGTTTCTCGATTTGTTTATATTTTACTATGCAAGATCTTCTTCTGGCAAAGTCCTATGCGAAAATAATTTGATAGATAAAGGCGGCGAATTGTTTTTTCTTTTAAAGATTCGCAAACTGCAAATAGTCATTCCAGCGTTTTTGTATGCGATACGCTTCCTGAAACGAACCCAGGGAACAATAGTAGTCCGATAGCAGGGGATACAAAACCATCTCGAGTTCCACATCCCGAAAATCGGGCAGTTTTTTAAAAAGTCGCTCAATCAAATAATCCGGCACGTTTTTATCATCCATTATACGTTCCAAAATGGTGAAAAACGAGTTGATGAAATTCACACGAGGGTCGGATGAAAAAGAATGTCGAAAACGAGTAATCGACTGTCTGGCCGATTGGATATCCCCTAGTTTGTAGTAGCCATACGCGAAGGTGATATAAATATCGGGAAACCGGCTGCCTAATCGTTCCGCTTTTCGGGCTTTCTCTATCGCTTCTTCGTATTTCCCTTGCAGGAGGGAACACCAGGAAGAGCTCGCGCAAATTCTAGAAATTATTTCTTTTTCATCAATTTGAGATTGAGAATGTTCAAGATTCCTATATATTTCCTGAGCTAGAGGATAGAGACCTAGCTTTATATAAAAATTTCCTTTGTTTAGCTTCGCATAAAGTAATCGACGATAAGCGCCCGCTTTTTCCAGACTGTGTTCGCATTCTTCTAAATATTGAAAAGCGCCTAAACATTTATATTGTTTATAAATAAGAATGAGATGGTAAAGAATCAGTCCGCGTAGGCCATCACAATTTGCTCCATGACAAAAACCAAGTGCTTTTTGGAAAGACTGAATTTGTCTCATAAACATTTGATCGTTTTTAAGGGAACCGGAAGCACCGTTTATGTCATATAAAAGGGCATAGTATCGAGGGTCGACAAAAAAATTTGAATCAATCAAATATTGAGTGGATTCCATACAGTCTTTTTCCTGAATGCATTCGTATATATTTTGAACTACCAAATAATGAAAGAAGGCGAAGGAATCCCTGTATTGTGAATGATCAATAAAATTCTCTATTTCATACATAGAAGAAGGGTAAGTGACAAAAATCAAAGACTGAATGCATTTGAAGACAAACGCGTCTGCATGATCCACTAAAGAGAGATCAAATGAAAAATGAAAATCAGGATCAAGATTTTCAAAAAAAGAAATGGCTTTTTTAAACGTCGCGTCATCCATTTCTTGTTTGCCGGCCTCGATTTTGCTCAAAGAAGAGTTGCTGATTCCGGTGTTTTTCGCTAAATCTTTCTGGGAAATTTCATAGTATTGCCGTAAATACTGCGTGTATAACGGATAAAAGGCTGTGTTTATTTTCATCTTTGAATCGTTTCTTCCTTTTGTTTATATATTATATATTGAAATTCTTTCTTTTTTATCTTTGTTTTGCTCAAAAAGAACATAGACATAAATACATATATATTGTATCATTACGCCATAAAAACAAGGAATTTTTTTAGAAGGAAAGGAGAGCGTAAAATGACAAAAGCACTAAAGATGATTGGAATATTGAACACAGGACTCGCCCTGCTGATTTTCATATTGAATTTTGGTAAGCCGATCCATTTGTATTTGATTGGAATGTCCGAACAAGGCGATCTTCAAAATTCGGCGTTTGTTTTCCTGCTTTACGGATTGCTTATGGGATTATCGGTTTTGTTCCAAAAAATCGGCTTGGAAAGTGGAAGCGAAGCGGGGGAAATTCAAATTTTCCAATATCGGTTTTTTGCTTCTGGAAACCCATCGGCTAAAAGGGTGGTTCGTCGCTTCTTTTCGATTTTGGCTTTGATCGTGCAAGGAATTTTACTGTTTCAGCTTGGCTGTATTTTCTTTCAAACCCGCCTGTCTGGCGCGTGGTTCGGGTACGCGGCCATCGGCTTCGTCGTCGCCGATTTGATGTATTTGTTTTTGAGTCTATACAAAAAATGAGATAGAAAAAAGGAGCGTTTTTTGCTCCTTTTTGTCTATTTCTTGTCCGGTGTCCAGCGCCCGAAGATGCCGCACGGCAGAACGCCCTCGTTGGTCGTAACCGGGAGCAGGTTTTCCCCCACTTCGATTTCTCCCTTTTGTTTGATGGCCCGCTTGAGCACCTCGTCGAGCGTGCAAAGCGAAAAGCCCGTCGTGTAGCAGTTGACAATCAAAAACAACGGATCGTCGCTGAGCAGCTTGGCCGCCTCGCTCACGAGCTCGTACAGCTGGTTTTCCAGCTTCCACACTTCGTTTTTCGGCCCGCGCCCGTAACTTGGCGGATCCATGACGATGCCGTCGTACTTGCGTCCGCGACGGATCTCGCGCTGGATGAATTTCAGCACGTCGTCCACGATAAAGCGGATCGTATGGTCTTCGAGGTGGTTGAGGCGCATGTTTTCCTTGGCCCATTCGTTGATGCCTTTGGATGCGTCCACGTGCACGACTTCCGCCGCGCCCGCTTTGGCGCACGCCATCGTCGCGCCGCCCGTGTAGGCGAACAGGTTGAGGATCTTGATGTCCTTTCTGCCGTTTTTTTCCGCCTTTCGAATCGTGTCCATCATAAAATCCCAGTTGCTTGCCTGCTCAGGAAACAGGCCTGTGTGCTTGAAGCCGGTCGGGGAAATCTTGAACCGCAAGTCTTTGTACGCGATCGTCCATTCCTCTTTTAATTGTTTTTTGTATTCCCAGCTGCCGCCGCCCTTGTTGGAACGATGGTAGACGGCGTCCGCCTTGTTCCATGGCGTTTCCTGCTCGATCGGCCAGATGGCGACCGGATCGGGACGGCGCAGCACGACGTCGTTCCAGCGTTCCAGCTTTTCTTTATTGCCGGTGTCGATGACTTCGTAATCGACCCAGTCCTTTGCGATTTGATTCATAAAACAGCTCCTTTGCGTCGCTTTCATTATACTCGAAACGCCCCCAAAAGCCTAAACAATCGCTGTGGAAGAAAGAAGGGATTCGTTTTTGGCCACCATAGTCTTGGGTGCGCGCATGTGGTATACTAGGACTTGATTAGAGATGAGGAACCACAATGAATGCAATTTGTAAATATACGCGCGCTTTTGTGCTGGCCGGCCTGCTCGCCTTCGCCATGCCGCTAAGCGCGTGTTCTAGCGGCAAACAAGCCGATCGCGAAAAGACGGAGGAAAAGGCCGTCAAGTACACCGTGAAGGAAAACGACACGTATTGGGCGCCCGAGGATCCGACCCAGTACATCGCCAAGACGTACGACGACGTCACCGCCACGCTGGGGGCGGCGGACCAAAAACAAGCCGAAGCCGTCGCGAAGGCGTTTCTCGCCGATTTCTTCACGCTGTCCAACAAAGACAACGACGGCGACATTGGCGGACTGGACTACATTCCTTCCGCCAGCGTCGAAGCGTTTTCCGAATACGCCAAATACTACTACTACAACAACTACGCCCAGATTTTAACGAACGAGGGAAAAGCGGCGCTGCCGCAAGTCGTGAACGTCAAGCTCACCGACATGGCGCCGGCCAAAGTGTCGTATCTTGACAAAGAGTACGACGGCTACACGATGAACGCCGCGATGGAATACGCCGACAGCAGCGAAGCGTCCAACTTTAAAACGAACGCGAAATGTACGATGATAAAAATGAAGGACGTCCACTACGTTCCGGGCTCGGATGTGACGAGCACGAAGGAAGCGGGCGAGCCCAAAGATGTGTATCGTATGATTGCCGTGGAATGATACAAGACACTTCGGTGTCTTTTTTTGGAGGAATAGAAAAATGTATGTACAACTCATATGCAAAGACCGCAATGAAAAAGAAATGAATGAACTGTATGAAGTGCTCGGCGCCTTGTGCGAGCGCGAAGGCGTGCAAATCGAGGACCGGGGCGCCAGCGTCGAGATCCTCGTGTGTCCGCAAGGGAAAATCGTCGTGACCGAAGACGACATGACGATGGTCATGACCGCCAACACCCGCCACGCCGGCGCGGGCTTCCACGCGTTTGTCGTCGACTTGTTCAAAGACATCGAGGAGGAAGTGCCCGGCGAGTACGAGCTGATCGACGATTTGGAGTACGCCAATGACGAGGATTTCCACCGCCTGCATCATGTGTATGAAAACGAGCTCGACTACATACGCAAGCTGCTGCTGACCGATCCCGCGTTTCGCCAAAAAAACTACTTGTACGACGAAACGTACTTTTTGCCTATGGAAAAGGAAAACCGCGTGCTGACTTCGATTGGCGACATGGACCGCGACACGTTCATGCACAAGGAGCTGCACGATTTGATGGACGCGTTTTACGTATGGAACGACTGGGACCGGGACGCCCGGTTTTACCGCAACGCGGCCTTGACGCTACTGGCCAAAGAAGGCGTGGGCGCCTACACGAACATGAACGAGCAGACGAAAAAAGTCGCCAACGAAGTGTGCGACGACTTGGAAATCGCCCATGAAAAAGATCCGGAGCTGCCGCTTCCCGTCAAGGAATACACCGAGCTGGTCGACTTGCTTGGCCGGGAAAACAAGCTCAAAGACGCGCCAAAAATGGAAAAGGACGCGATCCAGTACCGAACCGAAGACGTATACCATTTGTTCGACGACGCCAGAATCGTCGCGCCCGGCGCCGCGGAACGAAGCTATGACCCCATTACGAAATCGGTCAATCTCATGGCACCGTATACCGACGACGGGCAGTGGTCGTGGCTCATCCAGGCCAGCACGCACCCGGACATCGTGACGAATCGAAAGGCGCTCGAGGAACAGGAGCCCGAGCTGGTGGATGGCAAAAGCATCTGGTTCGACGACTGGATGGAAGACGGCTACTACGTTTTGGAAGCGATGCTTCGTTACGACAACCGCACGCTCTACTTCCACGATGTGGCGGTTTCCGAGCGGGAAATTCCGTATTTGAAACAATGCGTTCGCCAAAGCGGTTTTATGAGTGAATAAAGAAAAGGAAAGTTCAGGAAAGAGAAATGACAACATGGAAGGAAAAATGGGAACGGGACATTGAAAAGCCCAATCCTGAGATCCTGGAAAAATTCCAGGCCAAGTCGCAGGAGTTTTTGACGTGGATGACGTATTATCGTTCGGCTTTACGCGAAGTGGAAACGAAGTTCCAGATTTTAGCGGATGAATGCGCGCTTCTAAACGACCGCAATCCCATCAACGACATCCAGACGCGGCTCAAGTCGCCCCAAAGCATCACGAACAAGCTCCAGCGCAAAGGCCTCGCGCTCACGAAGGAAAACATCGAAAACGAAGTGCTCGACGTGGCCGGCGTGCGCGTCGTCTGCTCGTTTATCGACGACATCGACCGGCTCGCCAAGGCGTTTTTGGAACAGGACGACGTGCGGCTCGTCAAAAAGAAGGACTATATCCGCCACCCCAAGCCCAATGGCTACCGCTCGCTCCATCTAATCGTGGAGACGCCCATCTTTTTGATGCATGAAAAGAAAATGATGAAAGTCGAAGTGCAGCTACGCACGATCGCGATGGAGTTCTGGGCCTCGCTCGAACACCAGATGCGCTACAAAAAGGACTTGTCCAACGAACTCGTCGAGTCGCTTTCGGAACATTTGTTCCAGTGCGCGGAAATCAGCTCGCTGCTCGACACCCACATGCAGACGATTCGCAACAAAATCGACTACGAAACGTTCCTCGCCGAAGGGGAAAAGCTCGCCGACGAGTGAAGCGACACAAGAAAATCCCGACAGGAAATCCTGCCGGGATCTTTTTTATCCATTTTTTTCTATTCCGCTGTTCCGGTATCCGCCGGCGGCGTGACCGGTTCGGATGGTGTCGTGGAACCGCCATTATCGCCCGTACCCGGATCGGTGGATGGCGGCGTGGTTGTCGTTCCATCTCCATCGCCCGTGCCCGGATCGGTGGCCGGCGGCGTGACCGGCTCGCTCGAGCCCGTGTTTTCGCCTCCCGTGTCCGGCACATAGTCCGGCTGGGAAGGGACGTAATAATCGTAAACCGGCGCTTGCGGAACGACGATTTCAATGTTGTTGGTTTGCGCCCGCTGTTCGGAAGCCCCCGCGTTGGAAGAATCCACCCGGTCGATGCCGTAGTACACGCTGTACGGGTTGAGGCGGTCGGCCGCGGCGCTCGTAATCATGAACTCGCTGACGCTTTGATCTTTCGGGTATTTGATCGTGCATTGCGGGTTCGTGCTCAAGTTGAACGCGAAGTTTTTCATCGGCGACGAGTCGTACATGCGCTGGTAGGCGTTGTACACTTTCACGATGTCGTCAGGACTGAGCAAGTAGCAGCTCAGCGGCAGACTTGGCATCGAGACGGTCGTCAGCGTCGCGTCCGTTCCGCCCTTGAGTGTGATCGAATCCACGCTCCACGGCTTCACGTCGCGCAGCTGTTTGGAAACGAACGACTGGATGGCCGAAAGCGGCATGTTGGTCGCCACGTATTTGCTGGCGACATTCATCAAGTCGTTGATGTGGGAAATGCCTTCGGCCGTCGTCAGCTTTTTCATGATCGCCTGAATGATTTGCTGCTGGGCGTTTTCGCGACCCGTCGTGCCATAGCCTTCCGTCTTGCGGTGGCGGGCGTAGGCGAGCGCCTCTTTGCCGTTGAGCGTCTGCATTCCCTTTTTCAAATAAATCTTGTCGCTCTTTTTAAAGCTGCGGTTCTCGTCTTGCTCGTTGAAGTCGATTTTGACATCCACGTCCACGCCGCCCAGCGCGTCCACGATATGGATGAGCGACTGGAAGTTCACCTTGGCGTAGTAGTCGATGTCGATGCCAAACGCCTCCTCGATGCCCTCCATGCTGTTGAGGGCGCCGTCGTTGCCCAAATGCGTCAGCTTGTCCGACCCGTTTTCCAAAGCGGGATTAGGCACGTAGCTGTCGCGCGGAATCGACACCGTCGTCATCTGGTTGTTTTGCGGATCCACCATCACGAGAATGTTGACGTCGCTGCGCGCGTCGATCGAAGGATCGTCCCCTTCGTCGATGCCGGCCACGTAGACGACAAACGGCTCTTTGGAAATGTCGATGTTCGACGTCACCGGCGTGATTTCGCGCTCGGCCTTGAACGTCTCGATCGTCTTGGTGTCCTTTTCAATCGACTTGTACTCCTCGCGCAGCAGCGAGATCCGGTTGTGCGGAATGAGCAGGCCGTCGATCTCGCCGGCCTGCAGCTTCTCGTACAGTTGCTGGTAGTCGTTCATGTCCACGTACTCGACCGTGGCGGTTTGCGTGTTGATGTCCGCCATCGCCGCGCTGGACGCAAACGAGTCCGCGTGGTTCGAGTAGCCGATTTTCTTTTTGGCGAAATCCTCGACGGAATCCAGACTGGAATCGGCTTTCGTGAGCAAGTCGATCTGGATCACGCTTTGTCTGGCGGACGTGATGTCGTTGAGCGTCACGTACGTGTTGTTGAGCGTGTAGGCGCCAAAACCGGCCCCCGCGATATACAGCAGCAGGACGATTCGATACAGCGTCGCTTTCCAGCCGCCGCTTTTTCGCTTGATCAGCAAAATGAGCAAAATCAAAACGAAAGCGAGCAGGACGCCGGCAATGCTGAGCACGATTTGCAGTTCGAACATGCTCAAACGATATAGACAAAACAGCAAAAAGACCGTCACGGCCAAAGCCAGGACCCATTCGATCCAGTCCAGCCATTTTTTCGGCGTTTTCGGTTTCTTCGGTGTCGTATCTATAGGGGGTTGATTCAGGACGGATACGTCCTTCTTTTTCACTTTTTTCATAAAATCACCAAGTTTATAGTACCATCTTTGCACCCAAAAGAAAATTCCGAAACGGGAAACCGGGGCGGATTCGGACAAATCCAAGAATTTCCCGAGCGAAACCATGAAGTATGGTAAAATGAAGAACGGTGATAAATTATGCTTGAAACAAGTTTACATACATTAAACGAGCCGCAGCGCGAAGCCGCGACGACGATCGACGAGCACGTGCGCATCATCGCCGGCGCCGGATCGGGAAAAACCCGCGTCCTGATGGCCCGCATCGCGTACTTGATCAACGAAGTCGGCATCCTGCCATGGCGCATCATGGCCATCACGTTCACGAACAAAGCCGCCAACGAGATGAAAGAGCGGTTGCGCGCCATGATTGGCGATGTCGCTTCGGATGTGCGCATCTCGACGATCCACTCGCTTTGCGTGCGCATCCTGCGCGAGGACGGACAGGCGCTCGGCTACCCGAAATCGTTCGCGATTCTCGATCCCGACGATCAAAAGTCCATTTTGCGCCGGCTCGTCAAGGAAAACGGCATCGACAAAAGCGAAGCCGCGCCCGGCGCGGTCATTTCCTATATTTCCAACAACAAGTCCTCGGACGTCTCCGTCGAGCAGGCCCAGAAGCTGGCCGGGCGGCACCACAAGACGTTCGCCTTCTTGTACGAGCACTACGAAAAGACCCGCAAGGAAATGAAAGCGATGGATTTTGACGACTTGCTCTGGGAAACAGACCGCTTGCTCAAAACGGAGCCGGCGATCCGCGACAAATGGCAAAACCGGCTGGAGTACATTCACGTCGACGAGTTCCAGGACGTCGATCCGATCCAGTATTCCATCATCCGGCAGCTTTGCGCGCCCGCGACCCGGGTGTGCGTCGTCGGCGACCCCGACCAGACGATTTACACGTGGCGGGGCGCCAGCGTGGATATCATTTTGCGCTTCGACCAGGATTTCGTTCCTTGCCGCACCATTATTCTTAACGAGAACTACCGTTCGACCCGCTCCATTTTGGAGGCGAGCAACCAGCTGATCGCCAACAACATGGACCGCATCGAAAAGGAGCTGTTCACCAGCCGCGAGGAGGACGAGCCCATCGTGTACCACGAGGCAATCGAAGACAGCGAGGAGCCGTTGTTTGTCGCCCGCAAGATCCAGGAATTCCACAAGCAGGGTGTCGCCTACAACGACATCGCCATTCTGTATCGCTCCAACTACTTGTCGCGCGCTTTTGAAAAGGCGTTTCGCTCGATTGGCCTTCCGTACCGCATTTATGGCGGCATCCGCTTTTACGAGCGGCAGGAAATCAAGGACATCTTGTCGTATTTGCGGCTTTGCACGGATGTTGACGAGGACGATCCGGACCGCTTCGCGCTCGATCTGGCCGTGACGCGGGTCATCAACGTGCCCAAACGAAGCATTGGGGAAAAGACGCTCGACAAAATCCGGGCGCAGGCGTCGGCCGAGCATTTGAATTTGTACGACGTCCTCTCGCATCCGGAAGGGTTCGCCAAGTCGACGACCGCCAAGCTCGTCAAGTTTTACGACATGATCGAGGACTTGAAAGCCATACGGCACGCGTCCGGACTGCTGGCGATGTTTGACGCGCTGCTGGAAAACAGCGGCTACAAAGCGATGCTGGAAGGGACCAAAGAGGAAGACCGGCTCGAAAACATCATGGAGCTTCGTTCCGATATCGCCGACGCCCTCAAAGCCGATCCGAACACGACGCTCGAACAGTATTTGCAGGATATCGCGCTCTTTACCGACAAAGAGCAGGAAGGCGCTGGCGAAGGCGGGGTGACGATGATGACCGTCCACGCCTCCAAAGGGCTGGAGTTTCCGGTCGTGTTCGTCGTCGATCTCAACGACGGCATCTTTCCTAGCGGCCATTCGCTGGACGAGGGAGGAAAACGGGCTTTGGAGGAGGAGCGGCGGCTGTTGTACGTCGCGATGACCCGCGCGAAAAAAAGCCTGGTCGTCACATGGAGCAACGGATTCAGCTACGTGCTTCAAACCTTCAAAACGCCATCGAGGTTTTTGATGGAGCTGCCGTACGCCAGGCAAAGCGCGCCGGTTGCCGCGCCGTCTTCCAAAAATAAAAAAGCGGCCGGCAAATACCGCCGGGGCGATGTGGTCGATCACGACAAGTACGGCCAGGGCGTTGTCGTCGACATCGACGGGACGGTTGGCAAAGTGGCGTTTGGCCACAAATTCGGCATCAAAAAAATCGACTTGTCGCATCCCTCGATCCATAAAGCATGATGGAACCGGTCCGTTAGTGGTATAATTAAGGTTCAAGGTGGAAATACAATGAGGACACAACTGACAGAACAACAACGAATCGAACAGCTGCGAAAGCTGCTGGAAAAATACGCCATAGAATATTACGACAACGACGCGCCCAGCGTCAGCGACCAGGAATACGACCGCCTGATGCAGGAGCTCATCGCTTTGGAGGAAAAGCATCCGGAACTGGACGATCCCAACTCGCCAAGCCGCCGCATTATCGGCCAGGTCATGGAAGGGTTTGAAAAAGTCGTCCACGCCCAGCGCATGCTTTCTTTGGGCAACGTCTTCAACAAAGAGGAAATCGAAGAATTTGTCAACCGCGTCGCCAAGGAGGCGAAGGACCCCGAATTTGTCGTCGAATGCAAGTACGACGGACTGGCCATGTCGCTGGAATACGAAAACGGCCGCTTCGTGCGCGCCGTAACGCGCGGGGACGGCGTGACGGGGGAGGATGTCTCTAACAACGTGCGCACCATCGCCAGCATTCCGATGTACATCGACACCAGGGAACGCGTCGAGGTTCGCGGCGAAGTGTATATGCCGAAAAAGAGCTTTGAAAACCTCAATACGCTGCAGGCGACGCTTCATTTGCCGCTGTTCGCCAATCCGCGCAACGCGGCCGCCGGCTCGATCCGCAATTTGGATTCGACGGTTTGCCTGCATCGCAAACTCGACGCGTACTGGTATTATTTTCAAAACGCCCGCGATTTTGGCTTGCGCACGCAGGAAGCGGCGCTGGACGCGATGAAAGACATGGGCTTCCGCGTCAATCCGATTCGCAAGGTGTGCAAAACCGCCGACGAGATTTACGATTTCATCGAGGAAATCGGCCGGCAGCGCGGCGAGCTTCCGTACGAAATCGACGGCATGGTCATCAAGCTCAACGACCTCGAGGACCAGCAGCGCATGGGCATTACCGCCAAGGCGCCCCGCTACGCGACGGCGTACAAGTTTCCGGCCGAAGAAGTGCAAACCCGCCTTCTGGACATTTTCGTCAGCGTGGGCCGGACCGGCCGGATCACGCCCAACGCCGTTTTGGAACCAGTCCGCGTGGCGGGCACGCTCGTTTCCAAAGCGACGCTGCACAACGAGGACATGATCAAGTCCAAAGACTTGCGAATCAACGACATCGTCGTCATCCGCAAAGCGGGTGAAATCATTCCGGAAGTCGTCAAAAGCGTGCCCGAGCGCCGCGACGACACCCAGATCCCCTACCAGTATCCAACCGACTGTCCGGTGTGCGGCAGCAAGCTTGTCCGGCTCGAAGGGGAGGCCGAGCATTTTTGCATCAATCCGGACTGCCCGGCCCGTATCGTCGAAAGCATGATCCATTTCGCCTCGCGCGACGCTATGGACATCGACTCGCTCGGAGACAAAAAGATCGAACAGCTGCACGAGTGGCATTTCCTGAACTCGATCGAGGACATTTACCGCCTGCATCGCCGCCGCGAAGAGCTGCTGGAAAAGAAGGGGTATTCGCAAAAAGGCGTCGACAAGCTGCTGGAGCACATCGAGGCGTCCAAAAAAAGGCCTCTCGCCAACTTGCTTTTTGGATTAGGCATCCGGCTGGTCGGCAAGAAGGGAGCCGCGATTTTGGCGGAGCACTTTGGCAGCATGGACGCCATTCGCGCCGCCAGCGAAGACGAGCTGGCCGCGGTCAAGTTTATTGGCGGCGTCACCGCGCAAAGCATCCGCGCCTATTTCTCGGAGCAGGAAAACGTCGAGCTGATCGAGTTTTTGAAGCGGGAAGGCGTGAACATGACGCAGGAGCGCGTCGAGAAAAAAGAGTCGGTTTTCACAGGAAAAACGGTGGTGCTGACCGGCAGGCTCAAGATGGCGCGCAACGAAGCGAAAAAGATTCTCGAATCGCTTGGCGCCAACGTCGCGGGTTCCGTTTCGAAAAAGACGGACTATGTCATTTACGGCGAGGACGCCGGCAGCAAGCTGGCCAAGGCGCAGGCGCTCGGGGTGCCGCAAATGAGCGAGGAGCAATTCGAACAGGAGGTGGACAATGCGAAAGCGTAAACGCTGGCCGCTGGCCGCGCTGGCTTGTCTTTGTCTGACGGGCTGCGACATCGCCAACACGCGCGACGCGTCGTATTTGACGTCGGGCGACTACACGGCGGCGCTGCCGTTTCAGGAAAACGACACGCGCGTCAAGCACGTTTCCCTGATTTCGGATATGGATGTGCGTATGCAAATGGAGGAAGGGCTGATGGACTTGTCCAGGCAGTATTTCTCGCCTAACGACGTCGCCTTCCGCTCCCACACGTTTTTGGACTATGACGAGCTGGACGCCACGGATGGCTCGCGCGGCTTGCTTGGGACGCTGCGCGACGGCAATCCGAACGGCTTGAATCCCAACGCCAACGAGGAGTTCGACACCGGCAACGGCGTCGTGCAGGGCGGGATCATCCTCGTGGATATTTACGAGCTGGACTGGTACGCCAACGACCGCCTGGCGGGAATTTCGCTAGGTTTGATCGTCAACGACAAGATCAACTACAACAACCAGGACTACGAGATCACGCCCGAGAAGATGGAAAACTATTTGAATGTCACGTTCAGCAAGCTTGTCACGTACATGCGCGAGCGCTTTAACGAGGTGACCGTCAACGTGCCGATTTTCGTGGCGGCCTACGAGCTCGATTCCGATCCGCTCACGTCTTCGCCAGGCGGGTATGTGTATGATGGCTACTTCGATGGAACGAACAGCACGTTCCACAACCTCGACCAGACGCAGGCGACGGTGCCAAGCGCGAAATTCACCGAACTCGACCCGGAAATGGCGGCCGATTTTACGGAATTTAAAAACGCGCTGCTCAATGTCCTGCCCGACGCCACGTACGTGACGGGCGAGGCCAAGCTGAACAAGGGCGTGACGCAAAAGCTGTCGCTGACGGTGACGGCCCACGGCAAGACGCTGGCCGAAGTCATGGCCATCACGCAGGAGGCCAAGGAAAAGATGAATTTGTTTACCGATACGGAGTGCGCGTATGTGGTTACGGTCAAAAACGACGACGATGTCTACGCCCTCATGCGGCGGGCCAAGGACTCGACGAACGTGCTCATCACAACGGCGATATAAAAGGAGAAACAATGGAAAAATTCAGCAACGAATATTTTAAAAAACTCGCGAACGATTTGAAATTCGATCTCAGCGACGAGGAAATCGAGGCGTTGAAAAAGGATTTCATCGCCCTGGAACAGCAGGTGGAGCTGTTTGATTCGATCGACACGGCAGGCGTGGAGGCGATGGTGTACCCATTCGAGACGCCGACTGTCTACGTGCGTGAGGATGTCGTCGAGGAAGTGCTCGACCAAAAAGACGCGCTGAAAAACGCGAAAGATGTCAGAATGGGACATGTCCATGTTCCGAAGGTGGTAAAGTAGGATGAAGATCAATGAACAACGCAGCGCGAGCGAAACGATCGCGCGCATGAAAGCGAGCCAGCCGGTGCTCAACGCCGTCGTTTCCTTTTACGACGATCCAAAACCGGAAAGCGAAACCGGAAAGCTGGCGGGCGTGAACGTCGTGCTCAAGGACAACATCAACACGAAGGATCATGTCACGACGGCCTCGAGCCGGATTTTGGAAAACTATGTCCCTGTTTACGACGCGACGATCGTGAAAAAGCTCAAAGACGCGGGCGCCGTCATCGTGGCTAAAGCGAGCATGGACGAGCTGGGCATGGGCGGAACGAACAAAAACGCGCTCACAGGCGCCGTGCACAATCCATACGATCCGTCCCGGATCTCGGGCGGAAGCTCGGGCGGAAGCGCCGTGGTCGTGGCGGCCGATCTGGTGCCGCTTTCGATCGGAACCGATACGGGCGACTCGATTCGCAAGCCGGCCGCCTACAACGGGGTCGTGGGCGTCAAGCCAACGTATGGCCGCATTTCCCGCTATGGCATCATTCCTTACGCCAGCTCGCTGGATCACGTGGGCTATTTCACGACGAACGTCAAAGACGCGGCGCTGGCGCTTGAAGTGTTGGCGGGCCGGGACGACCACGACATGACGTCGTCCAACGAGCCGGTGGGCGCGTACAGCGAGGCGCTGAATGGCGACTTGAGCGGAAAGACGATCGCGATTTTCAAGACGGTCAACGACGAGGTGCAGGACGAAACGATCCGCTCGGCGTTCGCGGCGCTCGAGGAAAAACTCAAGGCGGCCGGCGCGACGTTGGTGGAGCGCGAAATGCCGCGCGAGTACATGGAGCTGATCGCGCCGGTTTACCGGACGATCGCCAACGCGGAAGCGACCGCGAACCACTCCAACTTGGATGGCATCCGGTTTGGACGACGTGTGGATGGCGACTCGGTGGAAGATGTGATGACGCGCTCGCGGACCGAAGGATTTTCCAGCTATGTCCGGGCGCGGTTCGTGATCGGCTCGTATTCCTTGTTTGAGGAAAACCAGGACCGGCTGTTTCGCAAGGCGCAAAAAATCCGCCGTCTGCTGGTGGACGCGTACGCGAAGATGTTCGATGGCGTGGATGGCGTCCTTTCGATCGCGGCGCCGACGATCGCGCCGCACATCGAGGAGAGCGCGGACTTGCGTTTTGGCGCTTCGTCTTTCGCGGAAGAGCATATGCAGCTAGGCAACTTTTCCGGTTATCCTTCGATGACGCTGCCGCTTGGCAAAGAGGATGGCATGCCGTTTGGCGTGCTGCTGGCGTGCAAGCCGTTTGAAGAGCAGACGATGTTCGACTTGGCGCAAGGCATCGAAGAGCTGACCGGACTGGCCAATCAGGTGAAAGAGGGGTAGAGCATGAGCAACTATTTTGTAACGATCGGAATCGAGATCCATTGTGAATTGAAAACGAAAACGAAGATGTTCTCCAGCGCGCCGACGTCGTTTGGCGAGGTGGCCAACACATGCGTCAACGAAATCGACCTGGGCCATCCGGGAACGCTGCCTTGTGTCAACAAGCACGCGATCGAGCTGGCGATCAAGGCGTGCACGGGCATGCACTGCGCGATCGACCCGCTTGTGCGTTTCGACCGCAAAAACTACTACTATTCCGATTTGCCAAAGGGCTATCAAATCACCCAGCAGTTTTTCCCGATTGGAAAAGACGGCTACGTGGAAATCGACGTGGATGGCGAAAAGAAAAAAATCGGGATCGAGCGCATTCATATGGAAGAGGACACCGCCAAGCAGTTCCATAAGGAAACGGGAACGTATATCGACTTCAACCGGGCGGGAACGCCATTGATTGAAATCGTGTCGCGGCCGGATATGCATTCGGCCAAGGAGGCGGCGGCCTATGTGGAAACGCTGCGCAAAAACCTCTTTTATCTCAACGTGTCGGATGTGAAAATGGAAGAGGGAAGCATGCGCTGCGATGTGAACATTTCCCTAAGCGCCGATGAAAACACGCTGGGAACGAAGGTGGAGATCAAAAACCTGAACTCGATCGCCAACGTGCAAAAGGCGGTACAGGCGGAAATCGAGCGGCAGTCGGCGCTGCTGGACAGTGGCGAAGAGGTGGAGCAGGCGACGCGTCGTTTTGACGAGGCGCAGAAGACGACGATCCTGATGCGGAAAAAAGAAGGCAACGTCGACTACAAATACTTCCCGGAACCGAACATTTTCCCGATTCAGCTGGACGCGGCGTGGATCCAAAACATCCAGGACCATTTGGAGGAGCTGCCGGACGCGCGAATCGAGCGGTTCATGCGCGACTATGGATTGAACGACTACGACGCTGGCGTGCTCGTGGCGGACCGGGCGATGGCCGACTACTTCGAGGCGGTCGCGAAGCAGACGAAGGAAACGAAGAAGGCTGCCAACTGGATCATTGGCGACATGTCGGCGTGGCTGAACAAAAACGCGAAAAATTTCGAAACGATCGAAGTCGAGCCGCAGGCGCTCGCTACGCTGATCGACTTGATTTCCAAGGGCGAGATCAGCGGCAAGCAAGGCAAGGTCGTGTTCGAGGAAGTGATGCTGGGCAAGGATCCAAAACAAGTCGTCGAGGAAAAGGGCATGAAGCAGGTGTCGGACGACGGCGCGATTTTGGCGCTCGTCAATTCGGTGCTGGATGCCAACCCGCAATCCATCGAGGATTATAAAAACGGCAAGGACCGGGCGATTGGCTTCCTTGTCGGGCAAGTGATGAAAGCGTCGAAAGGACAGGCGAATCCGAAGCGAACGAACGAGCTGATTCGTGAAGAGCTCGCCAAACGATAGGAGAGAAAGATGCCGGATTTAAAAAAATTCCAACTGAAAAAGAAAACGCCGTCGAAGCAGAAGGTGAAGCAAGGGCATAAGCTGGTGTGGCTGACGTTGATCATTATCGCGATTCCGTGCGTGCTGGTCGGGTACGTGCTCATTACGAGCATGGAGCAGCAAAACCAGCCGGTCGTGGGCAACCGGTTCCAAAAAGGGGACATCGACCCGAAGATCACGCAGGACCAGCTCGACCAGCTTCAGGCGAGCCTGAGCGAAATCGGAGGCGTGGAAGGCGTGACGGTCAACTTGAAGTCGGCGACGTTGCGCGTCCATCTCAACGTCATGGACGACGCGAGCCAGGATCAAATCAACGCGATCGTGGACGAGGCGTACAACCGCGTGGCCGCGATTTTGCCAATCGAAACGTACTTCACAAACAACGAGAACGGAAAAATGTACGATTTGGAAGTGGATGGCTACAACTATTTGGTGGACGAGGCCCATCCGCAGGAAAGCCAGATTTACATCAAGGTGACGAAGACAGGCGCGGGCAACCGGGTGACCGACTACCTGACGCAGCCAAAAGACCAGGATCTTGTCAACCAGATCGTGCGGCAGTAAAACACAGAGGAACACTTCGACGAGGTGTTCTTTTTTTGAAAGGAGAAAATCAAACATGATCAACATCTTGATGAACACGAGCATGATCGACGAGAAATGGTGCGTGCCGGTTTTGAAGAAGGCGCTCAAGCCGGGCATGAAAGTGTGCGTCGTGGCGCTGTCGTTTTTTGACGACACGAAAACCGGGGCCGACTGGAACCGGCAGTTCGCTCCGGGACAGGGCATTTGGTACCGCAGCAACCACGACGTGTTTTTTCGCTACGGCATCCGCGACGAGGACATTTCGTGGATTCGCTATTTTTCGGATTCGACCGAGGACATGCGCCGGAAAATCGAACAGGCCGACGTGCTCATGCTGACGGGCGGCGCGCCTGATCTTGCGATGAAGCGAATCAAGGAAAAAGGATTGAAAAAAGCGCTGAAGCGCTTTTCGGGCGTCGTGATCGGGTACAGCGCCGGGGCGATGATGCAGCTGGACCGCTACCACATCACGCCCGATGCGGACTATCCTGATTTTTCGTATCAAACCGGTTTGGGATATGTGAATGGTTTTGACATCGAGGTGCACTACGCCAACAACGCGCATCAAAACGGATATATCGAAAAGGTGCGGCAGGAAACCGGCAAGCCGGTGTACGCGATGTACGAGGATGGTGGCATTCTGATCGACGAAGATCGAAAGATCACATGTTTTGGCCGGGTCGATTTGCTGGAATGAGAAAATAATGCGAAAAAAGGAAGGACAAATGCTGGATGAACGCCGGGAGCCCTTCCTTTTTTGCGCTTTTTTAACTTTTTTTAAAATATTGTCCGGTTTTCTCTCGTTTTGTCGTATATAAAACATTCATTGGGAAGGAGGAAAAACGGTGCCATACACAAGAAAGACAAACGATCAGAAAGGAGCAAACAACGATGGCGTATCCATTTGGACCGGAACAAAAACCCGAAACTCCACCCTATGCTGTGCTACAATGTAAGCGGCAGGACACCTCGATCGCGCAGGCTGTCCACAACACGGAAAACCAGTCGCAATACGACGCGGCGTGCAAACGCCTGCTGTCCGAAAAGATCATTCTCGCCTGGATTCTGAAGGAATGCGTGCCCGAATACAAGGACAAAAAGATCGACGACATCATGCACAAATACATCGAAGGCGTGGAAGTGTCGGTGGTGCCGGTGCAGGGACCACGCATTCATGGAGATAATACCGAGGATACGGATCTGTATGTGGGAACGATACGCTACGATATCTTCTTTCGAGCCCTGCTTCCCAAAGGCCAAGGAAGGATGCTTTTGCTGATCAATGTGGAAGCGCAAAACAAGGAGAATGAAAAGTACCTGCTCGTATCGAGGATGATGTACCATTTAGCCAGACTGGCGTCCAGTCAGCATGGGGTGGAATTCACCCATGACGACTACGGAAACCTGCAAAAGGTGTATTCGATCTGGATCTGCATGGACGCGCCAAAGAGCCGCGCCAATTCGATGAACGTGTACGAGATGACGGAAAAACAAGTGGCGGGCAACGTGAAGCTGAAGAAGTCGGATTACGACTTGATGACGGGGATCATGTTGTGGCTTGGGGATCCGGGATCGGAAAAATACGATGGAATCTACAAGCTGCTGCACACGCTGTTGTCCAACAAGGTAAAGGAACCGAAGAAACGGCAGGTGCTGGAAGAGGAATTTCACATACCCATGAGCGAGAAGATGGAAAAGGAGGTCAGCGAGATGTGCAATTTAAGTCAGGGGATCCTGGAACAGGGGATGGAGAAGCAAAGACTTATCGACGAGCGGAAAATAGAGCGGATCCAAAAGAAGATGGAGAAGCAACAAAAGAAAATGGAACGCCAAAATATCCAAAAGATGAAGCAGCTCTTAGCGGCCGGCGTCGACAAAACAACGATCGCCAGCGTGTTTGACTGCTCTTTGGAAGAGCTTGAAGGGTTGTCTAAAAAGAAATCCCGATAGCGGAAAGGAAGGACATGTGCCTTCTTTTTTTTGTTTTGTAGAAAGCGAAAAAGAAGATGCCGTTTCCGGCACCTTCGATAAAATTATTTTTTAAATGTGACGATCGCCTTGAACAAATCGCCGTCGATGTCGATCTTGAACTCGCCGTTTTGGATCTCGGTAAAGCTTTTCACGATCGCAAGACCAAGACCGCTGCCGATTTCATGCCGCGACTTGTCGCCACGCACGAAACGTTCGACGATTTCGTCCGGATCGAAGTCGAGCGGCTGGCTCGAAATGTTGCGGTACGTGATCGTGACAGTGTCCGCTTCCTCTTTCACGTCGATGAACACGCGGGTGTTGTCCATGGCGTATTTGGAAATGTTGCCAATGAGGTTTTCGAAGACGCGCATGGATTTGTTTGGATCCAGCAGGAGCGTCACCGGATGATCCGGGTGCTTGTAGACGACTTGCAAGTCTTTCTTTTCCCATTCATCCAAATGCTCGGCCTGCACCTGGCCGATGAGTTCCACCAGATCGACGGGCTGGCGTTCCAGCTGGATATTGCCCGAGTTCGCCTTGGACACGTCGAACAAGTCGACGACAAGCTGGTCGAGCCGGTTCGTGTAGCCCTCGATTTTTTGACCGTATTCCTTGAGCTTTTGCGGGTCGTCCGTCGTTTCCAGCAGCTCGACGTACGTCTTGATGCCCGTCAGCGGCGTCTTCAAGTCGTGCGACACGTTGGAAATGAGCTCGGTTTTCATATTTTGCGACTGGATGCCTTCCTTCAGCGCGATCTCGAAGCCGCTTTTGACTTGCAGCAAGGTATTGTAGATGGACTGGAACGGACCGACCGGATACGGCAGCACCTTGTCGAAGTCGCCGGCCGCGATTTGCCGCGTCGCCGCCAGCGTCTTTTCGTAATCCGCCTTGATGCGCTTGTAGTATTGAAAAAACTTGATAAAGCCATACGTCATGAGCAGCATCGCCACGATCCAGCCCAATGGCGCGATCGCGAATAAAATCGAAACGACGACAAGGGAAGCGACCATCGCGATGACGATTTTATCCAAATTGTGCCGTCCAAGATCGAGGGCGAAAAGCGCGTCCGTTTTTCCTTGCACCCAGTGGATGATCCCAAACAGCCACGTGTCGCGCTGGATGAAGCGGCCGATTCCCTCGCAAAAGATGCGCTTCAAATACACAAGAACCAAAAAGTAGGAGCCGTAAACGAGCGACCACACAAACCAAAGCAGCGTGTACAGCGCCTTGTAAATGTTGCCCTGAAGCAAGCCGTCAAACAGCAGGCTTTTGCCGTCCATCAAAGAGGCTTGCGACAACAAGATCACGCCCATGAACAAAAACGTGAACAACGTGCCGTAAAAGAGGATGGAAGGCTCGAGCTTCCATTGCAGCGTCTTGCGAACGAGCGGCGCCTCCTTTTCGTCCTTGTATGGAAACAACAGCACAAACAAGCCAATCAGGGCGAGCGGCACGCAAGCCGCAAGCAGGATGCAAGGCATCATGTACGAGTCGTAGTCGATAAACGAGGCCACGTATCCGCCATCGTTGACGAGCGGATCCTTGAGCGTGTATTCGAACGTGAAGCCGGCCGGCAGCGGATTGATCGTGTAGCCAACCTGCTCGCTGCCATAGTCCCAGCCCAAATGATTCATGATTTGCTGTTCGAGCGTTTCGACCTTCGTCGCCTGCCGGGCGTTTTTCAGCGCGTCGCCATCCAAATTGCCGGCGCTCTCTTTTTTGTAGGAAGCCTTGAATTGAAAGTTCGAATCGTCCTCCAGAAGATGGCGCGATTCCAGCACAAGCCCCTCGACTGCCTGCTCGACCATGTTGCGAAGCTCGGTCGGAGCGTTGTCCTCGAACGTGATGATTTCGTAGTCGGGATCCAGCTCCCTGGCATAGGAGAGCGCCATCGCCTCGATGTCCTCGTTCAGGCTTTGCTCGCCCCAGTGCGTCAGCGTGGAAGGCAGCGTACGCCCCTGGCCGATGGCGTACGTCGCGATCGTGGCGAAACCAAGTGTCAAAATGCAGGCGATCGTAAAGAAAATCTTGTTTTTTTTCATCCGTCAATCCTTTCTAAGCTTGTAGCCGACCCCCCACACAACCTGAATGTACATCGGCTTTTTCGTGTCCAGCTCGATCTTTTCCCGCAGCTTGCGGATGTGTACCGTAATCGTGTCGGTCGTGATCGCCTCCTCCTGCCAGATGAGCTCGTAAATCTGCTGGGCCGAAAACACCTGGTTAGGATGGCGCATAAGCAACTCGAGAATCGCGAACTCCTTGGGCGTCAAGTGCACTGGCGCCCCATGCGCGGACACTTCCTTGGTCAGCGGATTCAGCTCCAGGTCGCCAATGACGAGCGCGTCCCCCTCGGAGGCGCCACCCGACTGCAAGGCGAGAATTTGCTCGTAGCGACGCAGCTGGGCGCGTACTCTGGCAATGAGCTCCATGCTCGCGAACGGTTTGGTGATATAGTCGTCGGCGCCAATCATCAAGCCGTTGATTTTATCCATGTCCTCGCTTTTCGCGCTCAAAAAGATGACGGGAAAGTCGTACGTCTTGCGCGCCTGCACAACCATTTGAATGCCGTCCATGACCGGCATCATGATATCCACGATTGCCAGATGGATGGGATGCGTTTTCATTTTTTCCAGTCCGTCGGCTCCGTTTTCCGCCAGCACGACTTCATAGCCCTGGTTTTCCATATAAATGCCAATCGCCTCGCGGATGCCCTGGTCGTCCTCCACGACTAATATTGTATGTTCCATATATTCTCCTCCTCGCTTTCCTGCATCGGATGCAGAAGGAATCCGGCGCAAACCCACAAGATTCCAAGTCCGATTCCAATCCATTTTATCATTTCCATCGTTATCACCTCAATCAAAGGAGAGCGAAATGAATGTTGCGCGAAGGGCGCTCTCCTTATGGACGTACTATACGAAAACTTTCTAAGCAGAAACGACAGGATTTTCTAAAGATTTCCTAAACATGAAAAAAGTCCCGGAAAAACCGGGACTCTTGGGTTAGTCGAGCTCGAACGCGCCCGTATACAGCTGGTAGTACGTGCCTTTTTGCTTGATCAGGTCGTCGTGGTCGCCTCGCTCGATGATCCGGCCCTGGTCGAGCACCATGATGGCGTTCGAGTTTTGGATCGTCGACAAGCGGTGCGCGATGACGAACACCGTCCGGCCGCTCATGAGCTTGTCCATGCCTTCCTGCACGATGCGCTCGGTGCGCGTGTCAATCGAGGACGTCGCCTCGTCGAGGATGAGCACCGGCGGGTTGGCGACAGCCGCCCTGGCGATGGCGATCAGCTGGCGCTGGCCTTGCGAAAGCGACTCGCCCGAACCGGAAATGACCGTGTTGTAGCCATGCTCGAGATGGCGGATGAACTCGTCCGCGTTGGCGAGTTTGGCGGCCGCGACGCATTCCTCGTCCGTCGCGTCCAGCTTGCCGAACCGGATGTTTTCCATGATCGTGCCGGAAAACAAATTCGTATCCTGGAGCACGATGCCAAGCGACCGGCGCAAATCCGGCTTCTTGATCAGCTTGATGTCGATGCCGTCGTACGTGATCGAGCCTTTTTGAATGTCGTAAAAGCGGTTGATCAAATTCGTGATCGTCGTCTTGCCCGCGCCCGTCGCGCCGACAAAGGCGATCTTTTGTCCCGGCTTGGCGAACAGCGAAATGTCATGCAGGATGACTTTCTTTGGCGTGTAGCCAAACGTCACGTCTTCAAAGCGCACATCGCCTTTGAGCTCGACGAGCTCCACGTGGCCGTTGGGACGCGGATGCCGCCAGCACCAGTGGCCGGTGCTTTCCACGCATTCGACCCAGTGTCCGTTTTCGTCGCGGACGTTGACGAGCGTCACGACGCCATGGTCCTCTTCGCTTGGCGCGTCGAGAATGGCGTACACCCGGTTGGTGCCGGCGCCCGCCATGATGACGGCGTTGATTTGCTGCGAGATTTGCCCGATCGGGTTCGTGAACTGCCGGTTGAGCAGCAGGAACGAGGCGATCGTACCAATCGTCATGCCAAACATGCCGTGCAGTGCGAACCACGCGCCGATAAAGGCCGTGAGCACGTAGGAAACGTAGCCCAGGTTCATGACGATCGGCATGAGGATGTTGGCGAACTTGTTCGCTTCGGTGCTCGCCTTGCACAGCTTGTCGTTGACTTTTTCAAAGTCGGCGATCGACTGCTGTTCGTGGGTGAACACCTTGATGACTTTGCTGCCTTCCATCATTTCCTCGATGAAGCCGTTCACTTCTCCCAGCGTCATTTGCTGCTCGCGGAAATACTTGCCCGAGCGGCGGGTGATGAAGCGGCTTGTGAAAATCATGACGGCGCCCATGAAAATCGTGATCAGCGTCAGCGGGGCGCTGAGCATGAGCATGGAAATGAGGACGAACACCATCATCGACAGCGACGAGATCATTTGCGGCAGACTTTGCGAAATGAGCTGGCGCAGCGTGTCGGTATCGTTGGTGTACACCGACATGATATCGCCGTGGGCGTGGGTGTCAAAGTAGGCGATGGGCAGCGATTCCATGTGCTTGAACAACGACTCGCGGGTGTCGTTGAGCGTGCCAAGCGAAATGTTGATCATCAGCCGGTTCCACGTGTACGTGGACACGATGCCCAAGCCGTAAATGCAAGCCAAATACAAGATGGCTTTCGCCAGCGGGCCGAAATCCGGCTCGCTCATGATGGTCAGCGGCGTGATGTAGTCGTCGATGAGCGTCTGCAAAAAGACGCTGCCATACACGTTGGCGATCGCCGAAACGAGAATAAGCAGGAAGACGATCAGGCATTGGACCTTGTAGCGGCGAATCGTTTCCTTCATGACGCGTTTCAATCCATTTAAGTTGTTTCCAATCATTGTTCGTCCTCTCCTTTCTGCTGGGCCTCGTACGTCTGGCGGTAAATCTCGTTGGTTTTCAACAGCTGCGCATGCGTGCCCAGACCCGCGATCTTTCCATCGTGCAAAACGAGGATTTGATCCGCGTCCTGAATGGAGCTGATGCGCTGGGAAATGATGATCCGCGTCGTGTCGGGAATTTTTTCCAGAAACGCCTGCCGGATCAGCGTGTCGGTGCGGGTGTCGACCGCGCTGGTCGAGTCGTCCAAAATGAGGATTTTCGGCTTTTTCAGCAGCGCGCGCGCGATACAAAGACGCTGGCGCTGGCCGCCGGACACGTTCGTTCCGCCTTGGGTGATGTACGTATGGTATTTGTCCGGCATGCGCTCGATGAATTCGCTGGCTTGCGCGAGCCGGCACGCTTCCTCGATTTGCGCCTCGGTCGCGTCCGGGTCGCCCCAGCGCATGTTGTCGAGAATCGTCCCCGAGAACAGCACGTTTTTCTGAAGCACCATGCCGACGTTGTCGCGCAGCGTTTTCAAATCGTAGTCGTGCACGTTGACGCCGCCCACTTTCACGCTTCCCTTCGTCGTGTCGTACAACCGGGGAATGAGCTGGACAAGCGAGGACTTCGCCGAGCCGGTCGCGCCCAAAATGCCAAATGTCGAACCGGACGGAATCGTCAGGTTGATGTCGTCGAGAACGTATTCGTTCTCGTCGTTTTCAGCGTAGTTGAAATACACGTGCTCAAAGCGCACATCGCCGTTGTCCACGTGGCGCACGCCGTCTTTTGGCGACTCCAAATAGCTGACCTGAGTGATGACTTCGGTAATTCGCTTGGCGCTGGCAATCGACATGGACACCATGACGAACACCATCGAAAGCATCATGAGCGACATGAGGACGCTGGCCGTGTACGTGAACAGCGACATGAGCGTGCCGACTTCCATCGAGCCGCCGACGATTTGTCTGGCGCCAAACCACGAGATGCCCAGCGTCAGGGCGTACATGGAAAACTGCATGACCGGCGAGTTCCACACGAGCAGTTTCTCGGCTTTTTTGTTGATGACGTAAATATCCTGACTCGCCTTGTCGAAGCGGCTGATTTCATAATCCTCGCGCACGAACGACTTGACGGCGCGGATCCCGGTGATGTTTTCCTGAATGTCCTCGTTGAGCTTGTCGTATTTCTTGAACATTTTCTCGAAAATCGGCCGGACAAGGAAGATGATGCCAAACAAAACGATGACGAGCAAGGTGACGATCACAAGGAAGATGCAGCCGATGACCGGCGAAAGAAAGAACACCATCCCCATGGAAAAAAGAAACATGAGCGGGGAACGGACGCAGGCGCGGATGATCATCTGGAACGAGTTTTGCACGTTGGTGACATCCGTCATCATCCGGGTGATCAGTCCGCCCGTCGAATATTCGTCAATATTGGAAAACGCGAAATTTTGAATGTTTCTGAATTCGGCTTCGCGCAGGTTTTTCGCGAAGCCCGCCGAGGCGATGGCCGCGTATTTTCCGGATTTGGCGCCGGCCCACAACGCCAGAAACGCGCACAGCAGCATGAGTCCGCCGTACATCCACACTTTGTTCATGTCGTGCTGGTTGATGCCCTGGTCGACCAGCAGCGACATAAGATACGGAATCAGGACGTCGAAGATGACTTCGAAGGCGACGAAGATCGGCGTCTTGATCGCGTCAGTTTTGTACTCTTTCAAATGGGAGAGTAAGGTCTTTATCATTTTTTTCCTCCTTTGCTTCCTCGATGACGTTGTTCATGACTTTTTCAAGAAGCAGCGTCAGCTGGGCTTTTTCCTCGTCGGAAAGCCCCTTGGTGAGAATTTGATCCACATATTCTCGCTGTTTCGTAAATTGAGCACACAGTTCCTCTTCATCGAACGTGGAGCGGATGCGGTGGATCCGTTTGTCTTTTTTGCTTTGTTCCCGCACGATGTAGCCTTTTTGCTCCAAACGATTCAGGATGCCTGTGACGGTGGGATTGGAAATGTGAAAATAGTTTTCGATGTCCCGTTGAATGATGTCGTTTTCCTTGTTTTTGGCAAGAAAGAAAAGGACATCGCATTGCGATTTCGTCAGGCCCATGGATTTCAGTTTGCGATTCATGATTTTTTCAATTTTATGCGACGTGCTTCGAAAGAAAAAACCGAGCGGATAGGTGTTTTGCGGCATAAGCGCTCCTTTCTAGGAAATATATAGTGTGCTAGGCTTAATTATAGTGCGCTATATATTCAAAGTCAATCGTTTTTCCTCCTCGCGTTTTATGGTACGGCGAATCGCGCGAAATTGCCGGGAAAACGCAACAAAAAAGAAAAACAAGGGAAAGAAAAAGATGTTTGTGCTACGATGGAGCTATGAAAAAGAATGAACAATATACCGTGGAATGCCTGTCGCTCACGGATCTGGGCGCGGGCGTATGCAAAGTGGACGGACAAGTCGTCTACGTGTATGACTTTCTTCCGGGCGAGCAAGCCGACATCCGGATCATAAAGACGTACTCGAAATACGCCATCGGCAAAGTGGTGGCGCTCCATAAAAAAAGCGAGGCGAGAACCGATCCGGTTTGCCCGGTGGCGAAGCGATGCGGAGGCTGCCAGATGCAGTCGGTCCGCTACGAGGCGCAGTGCGGCTTCAAAAACAAGTGGATGCGCGACTTGTTCAAAGATGGTGACGTGCGGCCGATCCTTCCGGCAAAAGAGCCGCTTTTTTACCGCAACAAAGCGCAGTTTCCGGTTTCCGTCCAAAACGGGCAAGTCGAGATGGGGTTTTACCGCCCGCGATCCAACACGATCGTCGACACGACGCAATGCTGGATCCAGTCCAGGCCGATCAACGAGATTTTCGCCTGGATCAAGACGCACTTGTCCATCGCGCAAGCCGAGGCGCTGCGGCACGTGATGATTCGGGTTTCCAGCCAAACCGGCGAGGCGCAAGTTGTGTGGATCGGTCGTGAAAACATCGGTCTGGACGACTTGACGGCTCGAATGGTCGAGCGGTTCCCGGCCATTCAAAGCGTCGTGTTCAATGAGAACCGGCGCGCCGACAACGTGATTTTGGGCGAGACGTACACCGTCCTGCATGGCCGCGACTGGATCGAGGAACGATGTATGGGCAATCGGGTCAAGCTGCATTTCAAGGCGTTTTTTCAAGTGGATCCCGCCCAGATGGAGGCGTTGTATCAAACCGCGATCGACCTGGCGGACTTTCAAGGCGATGAAACGTGCGTCGAGTTGTACGCGGGAACCGGCACGATCGGCATGGCGATGGCCGGCCACGTCAAAGAAGTGGTGGGCGTCGAGATCGTGCCCGAGGCGGTGGAAAACGCCAACGAAAACGTCCGGTGGAACGGGTTGGAAAACTGCCGCTATGTTTGTCAGGATGCCACGGCGTTCGTTGGCGAGTATGCCGGGGCGTGCGATGTGCTCGTCGTCGATCCGCCCCGCAAAGGCATGAGCGAGGAAGGCATCTGCCACATCGAAAAGCTGGATCCCGAAAAGATCATTTACATTTCGTGCAATCCCAAGACGCTCAGGCGCGATGTGGAGCGTCTGGCCCAAAGCGGCTATCGCTGCGAAATCATCCAGCCTGTCGACATGTTTCCGTATACGACGGGTATCGAGTGCGTGGCGCGGATCGTGAAGGAACGCGAATGAGCGCGCCGTCGTTACAAACCGGACGGCTGATTTTGAGAAAATTCACGCCGCGGGACATGGAGGCGCTGTTTCAAATTTTGAAGGACGAGGAAGTCAACACGTTTTTGCCGTGGTATCCGGTCAGGACGATGGCGGAAACCGTGCGGTTTTACGAAGAGCGATTCGCTTCGAATGCGCGGGCGTACGCGATTTGTTTGCGGGAAGACGACAAGCCCATTGGCTATATTCAAGTGGGGGAGGAAGAGCCGTACGATCTTGGCTATGGACTTCACCGGGAATTTTGGCGCCAGGGTATCGAGTGCGAAGCGGCGGGGTGATGAAAAAAGCCGGGATGCGCTACCAGTACTCTTACGAAGAACAATGGCAGCCGAAAAACATTCCGGTGGTCTTTCGGATGTACCAGCTGAATTTGCAAGGCGACGAGTCTTTTGTTTATCGAAAATACAAGGACAAGGCGCCGGCGTGGTTTGTCGAGCCGGACGCATGAATCAAAAGAAAAAGAACCAGGACATGCCGGTATGGTATCCTGGTTCTTTCGTTTACATAATGGTTTGCGCCCATTCCAGAGCGAGCGGGATCGCGGAATCGTATTTGCCGGAAATGAAGCTGGATCCTTCGTCAAGCGCGGCTTCAGGGTAGGAGGCTTTCAAATCGGTTATACAGTTTTGCGGCCCGCTGCCCGCGTTAATGACAAACGGGACGACGCGCTTGCCGGCCAGTTCGCCGTTTTTTTGCTTGGCGTCCAAAAATGTGAACACGGGCATTGGCGCGGTGCCGCACCAGTTTGGAAAGCCGAGGATGACGGTGGAGTAGCCGGCCAGATCGGGCAGCGGCTCGACGATGCCCGGACGCGCGTTGGAGTCAAGCTCGCGCAGCGCCTCGTTGACGCAGTCTTCCTCTTTCTTGCTGTAAGGGTGGACCGGTTTGATTTCAAATAGGTCGGCGCCAGTCATTTCCGCGATTTCCTTCGCGACTTTGGTCATGGTGGACTGGCTCGGGTTTTGACCGCCAAAATAGACGACAAGGGTTTTTTCCATAGGAGTACCTTCTTTCTTTTTTGATTTCACGTTTTTGAAAAAAGAGCATACGACGTACACTCTTTTCAAATGCTAATTGTTTTTCTCGGTTTTTTCAATATCCTCGTTGGTGACTTGCTCGCCATACAGGAAGCCCCAGGTGATAAATTGCTCTTTCATCGCGTCGTACTGGTCTTGCGGAACCGTGCCTTTGACGATGACGTTGTCGTTGAGCACGTACAATGTCACTTCGTGGTCTTCCATGTCGATGTCCTCGATTTGGGTCTGGTCGTCCGAGAAGGTCAAAGTCGAGCCCTCGTCCGTGTCCTGGTCGACCAGTTCGTCGTTGTAGAGCGTCTGGATTCCGGCTTTGGCGTCGGCGTCGTTGGCGAAGATGAAAAACTCGTAATCGGTTTTTCCTTTTTCGGCCTCGTGGATGGTGGCGTTCGTGATGCCGTCGCTGTCGAAATCCTTTTCGATTTTGAAGCCATCTTTTTCCAAATCGGATAAAATGCCGTCAATAACATCCGAACGGATATCTTCCCGTTTTTCTGTTTTTATTTGTTGTTTCTCTGCTTTTGTTTCCTGTTTCGCGTTTTCCGTGCCGGGCTTCGACGTCGAGGCCGGGGCGCTGCTGCATCCGGCCAGCATGAGGGCCGAAACCGCGAAAACAGCGATGCGTTTTGTATTCATTGGAATCTCTCCTTTTGTTTAATGCCATCATAGCATTTCAAATCGGGAAAGTTTAATGAAACACATCCACAAAAACTTTGTACAGCCAGACGAGCGCGCAGCCAAGCAGCAGTCCGCCCGCGATGTCCGTCAGCCAGTGCACTCCGCAAAGCAGCCGTCCGCATACGGCAAACGCGATCAGCGCGAAGCTGGCGACCGGGATCCAGAAGCTGAGCGCTTTGTTTTTGGGAAACAGCGTGTGGAAGGCGACGATACCGGTGCCGTAAATCGTGACGACCATCATCGTGTGCGAGGAAGGGTAGGATGGCTCCAAAATCCCGTTTTCCAAAACCGGGCGCATGTTGATGACGACGTGCTCGAAAGCGACGTACAAAACGGCCATCAAAACGTAAATGGCGGCCAGCGCGTAAATCGAAGGGTCGACTTTGCGCAGGCTTTTGCCGCGGATGAGCTGAACGAGTCCAAGTCCGGCGAAAAAGGCGCATTCCAAAAACGCGAGATACAATGGAATGTCGGTCAGCTTGTCCAGCAGTCCGGTCTGGCCCGTCCACGTATGAAAAGCGGTGTTGATGGCTGCCAGTCCAATCAGGCTGTTTTGCGGTCCTGCCGGCTGCACGTCAACGACGCAAAGCGCGGCAGTGAGGGCGAAAAAGAGCACGAACCACAGCAGACACCAGCACAGGTCTTTTTTTGTTTGGGTTGTCATAATAATCTCCTTTGCGTTCAACTTCTATTTAATCGCATTTTTGACTGGGATTCAAATGACACTCTAAAGAAAACGCGAAAAAACGAAAACTTCTCTTGACGAACCGGAACGCAATCGGTATACTCTTAAGAGTAATGAGGCCGTGGTGGAATCGGCAGACACGCTACTTTGAGGGGGTAGTGACTTCGGTCGTGTGCGTTCAAGTCGCATCGGCCTCACCATTTGAAAAGAACGTCGGACAGGTTCCGGCTTTTTTTATGCCGATTTTTCCGCTTTGGAAACCGTTTCGTCAATCTTAGGCGGTTGTTTCGAAAATCTTTCGATTTGGATGGTATGCTTTGACCATGAAAACAAAAACGTATCAACTTAAATCGACAGCGTATTTGAAAGAGCTGCTGTCCAAACCAAAAAAAGAATCGAAAGGGCGCTAGGCTATTTGTGGCTTTTCTTTCAAGTTTTGAAAAAAAAGTCCACTCCAAAGAGGCGTTTTACCGCAGGCATCCTACGCTTCCATGGCTCATCACAAAATCATAAGATGTTTTTAGGGTTTTCTCACATTTCATGTTTACAAACACCGATTCCGAGAGGAAACAGCCGGAAATGCTATGCTTAAAACAAACGAGGTGGAAGAGATGGAAGCGAATGAAAAGACGAGTGTGGATGAATGGCGATTTGGCAGCGTGCTGATGACGTTTATCTCGCTGCTGGCAGGCGCGGTGCTCATTCTTTGCGTCGTCGCGATCGCGATGATGGCCTGCAGCATCGTGCTCAACAATTCGATTTGGATCGCGGGATAAAGGAAAAGCGGAAGAAACCGTTAGCTGGTTTCCTCCGCTTCTTCGTAACGGGCGAAATTTTGGTCGTAAAGCCACGTCTTGGACCGGAAGGAAAAGAAAAAGCATACCGACGAGGCCGCCCACGTCAGCGGGTACACCCAGTACACGAACCAGATGTTGTGGAACAAGGCGCCGGTCACCATCAAAAAACCGATGCGCAACCCGCACCAGCAGGCGAGCATGACGTACATGGGCACGACCGGCTTGCCGCCACCGCGCAGCACCGCCGCCACCGCGTGCGAGTAGGCGAGCAAAAAGTAAAACCAGGCATTGCAGAAAATGCGGTCGGCGCCAAAGCCAACAACGGCGGGGTTGGAATCGAACAAGGCGATGATTGGCCTTGCGCCCAGCACCATGAGCAAGCCGATGAGCTCGGCGCAAACGACCGAGCAGAGGATGCCGAATTTCGCGCCGGCGTCGGCCCGCTCGAACTGGTTGGCGCCAATGTTTTGCGACACGAACGTGGAGATGGCCATGTTGAACGACAGGATGGGCAGAAACGCGAATCCTTCCACTTTCGAGTACGCGCCGCAGCCCGCCATCGCCATCGGGCCGAACGCGTTAATGTTGGACTGCACGACGACGTTGGCGATCGAGATAATCGAGTTTTGCACGCCGGTCGGCAAGCCGTAAGTCAAAATTTCCCCCATGCATCCTTTGTAGAAGCGGATTTTCAGCAGACGAATGTGGTAAGGCACGTTTTTGCGCAGCATGACGAGCAGCGACAAAAACGCCGAGACGAACTGGGCGATGATGGTGGCGTACGCCGCGCCGTCGACGCCCATGCCAAAGCGGGTGATGAACACGATGTCCAGCACGACATTGAGCACGGAGGAGACGATCAAAAAATAAAGGGGTGTCGTGGAGTCGCCGACCGCGCGCATGATGCCGGATAAAAAGTTGTACAAAATCAAGCCGAGCGAGCCGGCAAAGTAAATGCTGAAATACAAATTGGATTCCGCCAGCACTTCGGCGGGCGTCTGCATCCAGGCCAGCAGCAGCGGGGACAGCCACGTGCCAAGCGCCGTCAGCGCGATCCCGATCCCGATCGAGAGGGCGACGGTCGTGTAAATCGTTTCCTGCATGCGCTCGTACAGCCTGGCCCCATACAGCCGGGAAATCACGACGCCCGCGCCCAGGGACATGCCGTTGAAAAAGCCAATCATTAAAAAGATCAAATTGCCTGAGCTGGAAACGGCGGCCAGCGCGTGCGAGCCAAGAAAATTGCCGACGATCAAAGAGTCCGCGGTGTTGTACAACTGCTGGAAAAGCTGTCCGAGAAAGATGGGGAGAGCGAACAGCAGCATCTTTTTCCAGATGGCGCCTTCGGTCATGACGACTTGCGATTTGTTCAAATGAATCCCTTCCTTTCGTTGTCGATTCGTTCCTAATTATAGGCGGAATCGCAATTTGTGCAATTCCTGAAGTGCGCTTTATGTGGAAGAACATGGCGTTTTGCAGGAAAGTTCAGAAAAAAATGAAACAATTTACAGAAAACGGTGTAAAATAAAAACACATAAGAAAGAAAGGAATGTTGGTAGGAATGTTTCAAAATCAGGATTCGCTCAACGCGCTTTTGATCAACAAGAAAAAGGGAACAGCGTTTGGCAGCGGCAGGTCTATTTATAAATTGGTGTTTCAAACGAAGAGGGGCATCCTCAGTTTCCAAGTCGACGAGGAAAAGTACGATCGGGTGGCGGTCGGCAGCCAGGGGCGGCTGACGTTTGCGGGTCTGAAGCTGATTTCTTTTGGCAAGTGGATCGACGAGTCGCTTTTCTCCGCGTACAACCGGCCGGATCTTCCATGGCTTCGCTCGTAAGGGCGAAGCTTTTTTATTGCGTTCGCGCCGTCAAAATTTTAAAATACTGAAAGTAGGAGGATCAGTCAAATGAAAAAAGAAAAAAATCTACGTATATTTTTGTATGTAGTGACGATCTTGTCATTGATCTATACTTGTTTCACGGTATTCCAGGCGTATGGAACGTTCGCTTCGTACTACCAGGGCATGCCGTATGGTTTCATGGATATTTTCGCGTACGTGATCAGCTCGAGCTACGCGCCGATCTGCTTCACGCTCATCTTCTATGTGATGATCGCCGCGCTGGACATCTGGTGCGCCCGCGTGGAAGGAGCGGCCGCCACGGGCGCACCAATTCATTTTGACGAAATGAAGCACGACGCAGTCAAAGACGCGAAAGCCGTTCGCGACGACGCCAAAAAAGAGGCGCGCGAACAATTCAAAGACGAGAAGGATTTGACGAAAGCGGAAAAGGACGTCGCGAAAGCGGCAGTCGACACCGACAAGGATCTGGTCGACTCGTTTGTGAAAGCGCAGAAAAAATCGGCGCGTGAGCAAGATCTCGACCGGGAGGAGCGACGCGAAGTCGACGCGGTCATGCGCGATCAAAAAGAAGCGGCCCGTCAAAACAAGCGCGAGCAGGATCACGCGATCGACGAGGCGGCCCGCCAGACGATCAAGGACGCCAAAGCCAACGAAAAGGCCGTCGACAAGGCGGCGGACGAGGCGGTCAAAGACGTGAAGAAATCGCTTTAAACTATGGTTTACAACGATCAAGAAGGCATCCGCCTTCTTTTTTGCGTATAATGGAAAAGAAATAGAAAGAGAGGATGAATCGAATGAATGCCATCCGACTGCTTGCCAGGGAATCGAAGGCGATTCACAAATATTTCGCGCTGGCTGTTTTTTTCGTCGGAATCGAAACGCTTTTCGAAGTGCTGATTCCATTGCTGATGGCCGACATCATCGACCAGGGCGTCGTGAACAAGGACATGGGCGTTTTTGTTTCCCGGGGATTGGGAATGCTGGCGTGCGCCTTGCTGTCGCTGGCGACCGGCTTGCTGTACGCGCGCTTTGCGGCCAAGTCGAGCACGAAGCTGGGCCAGCTGCTGCGCGACAAGCAGTTCGCGCGCATCCAGCGTTTTTCGTTCACGAATCTGGATCGCTTTGAAACAAGCGGCATCGTGACGAGGATGACGAGCGATGTCACTGTCGTGCAAAACGCCATCACGAGCGGATTGCGGCCGCTGGCCCGCGGCCCGATCATGCTCGTGCTCGGGCTGGTCATGTCGTTTTTAATCAACGCCGAGCTGGCCTTCGTGTTTTTTTTCGTCTGCCCGGTGCTCGCGCTCATCATGGTGTGGATCGTTTCCAAAGTCGCGCCCCAGTATCCGCGCATGCAAAGCGCCCTGGACACGATCAACCAGGTCGTGCAGGAAAACCTGATCGCCATTCGGGCCGTCAAGGCGTTTGTTCGCGGCGACTACGAGCTTGAACGCTTCGACCAGGTCAACGACGAGGTCGCGTCCATCACCAGGCAAACGTTCCACTACGCCTTGTTCAACACCCCGGCGTTCCAGCTTTGCATGTACACGACGATTGTCGTCCTGATGGTTACGGGAAGCCGCCTGATTTTGGAGGGCCGGCTCGAAGTCGGCCAGCTGACGGGCATTTTGTCGTACGTTTTGCAAATTCTCAACTCGTTTGTGATGCTGTCGAACGTGTTTTTGCTCATGACGCGCTCCATGGCTTCCGTGCGGCGCATCGAGGAGGTGCTGCTCGAACCGCTGGCTGCCCAAAGCGAAAATCCCGTGACAACGATGCCGGACTCTACCATCGTCTTCGACCATGTCGACTTCAAATACGCGGCGGCCGGCAGGAAAAACGTGCTCGAAAACATCGACTTGACGATCGAGCCGGGCACGACGCTGGGGGTGCTGGGCGGAACGGGAAGCGGCAAAAGCTCGTTTGTTTCCCTCATCCCTCGGTTGTATGACGTGTCGGCGGGCGCGCTGACGATTGGCGGCGTGGATGTGAAAAACTACGATTTGGCGTTTTTACGCGACCAGGTCGGCGTCGTCCTTCAAAACAACGTCTTGTTTTCGGGGACGATTTTGGAAAATTTGCGCTGGGGCGACGAAAACGCCTCGATGGAAGACATCGAGCGGGTGTGCCGCATCGCGTGCGTGGACGAGTTTTTGGACCGGCTGCCTGAGGGGCTCGACACGCGTCTGGACCAGGGCGGAACGAACGTGTCGGGCGGCCAGAAACAGCGGCTGTGTATCGCGCGGGCCTTGCTGAAAAAGCCGCGGATCTTGATTTTCGACGATTCGACAAGCGCGGTCGACACCCATACGGACGCCAAAATTCGAAAAGGGCTCGCCTCGATGGAGGGACTGACGCAAATCATCATCGCCCAGCGCGTGCAAAGCGTGGAGCATTGCGATCAAATCATCGTGCTGGACGATGGACAAATTGTCGCCAGAGGGCGTCACGACGAGCTGCTGTCCGGCAGCGCGGTGTATCGGGAAATTTATGAAACGCAAAAAAAAAGGAGGCAGAAACCATGGCTAAGTACGGTCGTCCGCGGGATTTAAAGAAGACGCTCAAAACGCTGTTGTCGTATATGGGACGTCACGCGAAGCTGTTTCTTGTGGTCGGGATCCTCGTTTCGCTGGCGGGGCTGGCCAACTTGTTTGGCGTGTTCATGATCCGGCCGGTCGTCAACGCGCTGCCTTCAGGCGACTGGGACAAGGCGGTGCAAGGCATCGTGGCGATGGCGGTCATCTTTTTGATTGGCGTCTTGTCGTCGCTTGGCTATACGCAAATCATGGCGGTGGCCGCGCAGCAAGTCGTCAAAGAGATCCGGCACGACTTGTTCGCCAAGCTGCAAAAGCTGCCGGTCAAAGTGTTCGACACGACCGCGCATGGCGACTTGATGTCGCGCTTTACCAACGACGTGGACACGATTAGCGACGCGCTGAACAACTCGTTTGCGATGATGGTGCAGGCGTTCATTCAGGCGGCGGGCACGCTTGTGCTGCTGTTTGTGCTCAACTGGCGGCTGACGCTGATCGTTTTCGTGTTTTACGGCTTGATGATGGTGTATATCCAAATGGCGGGTACCAAAAGCAAGGCATATTTCGCGTTGCAGCAGCAAGGCCTGGGCGCGCTCAACGGCTTTGTGGAGGAAATGGTGTCGGGACAAAAGGTCGTGAAGGTGTTCAACCACGAGCAGACGAACTGGAAGGCGTTTGAGGAAAAGAGCGCCCGCCTTCAGCACGTGTCGCAAAAGGCGCAGGCGTTCGCCCAAACCATGGTGCCGATGGTCGTGTCGCTGTCGTATGTCAACTACGCGATCGTCACGCTGGTGGGCGGCTGGATGGTGCTGACCGGGCTTTCGGATCTTGGCTCGCTGGCGTCGTATTTGGTGTTCGTGCGCCAGGCCGCGATGCCAATCAACCAGTTTACCCAGCAGTCCAACCTTGTGCTTGTAGGCGTTTCGGGAGCGGAGCGGATTTTCGAGTTCATGGAGCAAAAAGAGGAAGTCGACGATGGCAAGGTGAAGCTGGGCGACGAGGAGGGCAAACCGGTTTGGCTCCATCCTAGAGCCGATGGCCGCATGGAAGTCGTTCCGGTGCGGGGCGATGTCGTTTTCGACCAGGTCGACTTTGGTTACACGCCGCGCCATCCGATTTTGAAGAACTTGTCGTTGTATGCCAAGCCGGGCCAGAAGGTGGCGTTTGTCGGCGCGACTGGCGCGGGCAAGACGACGATCACGAACTTGATCAACCGGTTTTACGAGTTGCAGGGCGGGGCGATCACGTTTGACGGCATCGACATCCGGCTCATTCAAAAGGACGATTTGCGTAAAAGCCTGGGCATCGTTTTGCAGGATACGCACTTGTTTACGGGCACGATTGCCGACAACATCCGGTTTGGCAAGCTGGACGCGACCAACGAGGAAGTGGAGCGGGCGGCGAAGCTGGCCAACGCCCACTCGTTTATCGAGCGGCTTCCGGATGGCTACGACACGATGATCACCAACGACGGGGCGTCGCTTTCGCAAGGGCAGCGGCAGCTGCTCGCCATCGCGCGCACGGCGATTGCCGATCCGCCCGTGCTCATTTTAGACGAGGCGACGTCTTCGATCGACACGCGGACGGAAAAGCTCATTGAAAAGGGCATGGACGCCTTGATGGAGGGGCGGACTGTGTTCGTCATCGCGCACCGGCTGTCGACGATTCGCAACGCGGATGTCATTATCGTGCTCGATCACGGTCAAATCGTGGAGCGGGGCAGTCACGACGAGCTGCTGGAAAAGCAGGGCATGTACTATCAGTTGTACGAAGGGATGTTCGAGTTGTCGTGAAAGAAACAAACAGAGTGGAAGGAATCGAATCCTTCCGCTTTTTTGTGAAACAGAAAAATCATTTTTTGTTTGCGTTTTAGGGGGAAATTGTTATAATCGGGATGAAATATTTCAACCCCGTCTTTCGACGGGTCATCCCAAAACGATCTTTCCATGGAAATCCTAAATAGAAAGGAATTTCTTGTTCATGTCCAACAAAGACATCACCCAAAAGGCGCTTCTTCGCGTCCCCGATGTGTTCGCCTCTCTTGTGAACCTGCTTTTGTTTCACAACGCGCCCATCATTTCTTCGAATCAGATTCGCTATCTTGACATTCCCAGCCATTTTGTATTCGACGACTCCCTTCACGACTTGTACCGCGACGTTTGCGCTATGATTCTCGATAAACAAGGGAACCCGCTTTTTATCGTCTGCTTTGAAAACCAGATTTGGCGCGACTGGACGATGCCTATACGCGCCTTAGGCTATGGCGACACCCTCTACTTTTGGCAGCGAAGCCAGATCCTTCACAAATCGAAAGCTCCATTCGAGATCCCTCTTTCCCGTTTTATTCCGTGTGTCATATTTGTTCTGCATTATGGCGACGATGCCTGGAACGCCAAATCCTTGGATGATTTGACCCGGCTTGAGAAGACGCCCTTCTTGAAACCCTTCGTTTCCGGTTATACAATGAATTTAGAAAACATCGCGTGGTGGAGCGAGGAGAAAATCGCGTCGATTCGAAGTGATTTTCGGATCATCGCGGACTATTGCGCGCAAATCCGGCGCAGCCGGAAGAAGGATCCGGACCATCCGATGTACGAACCTCCAAAACAATGGAAAATCGAGCATGTGGAGGAGACGCTGATGACGCTGGCGGCTTTTTCCAATGACAGGAAGCTGACCGAGGCGCTGTATGTGTATTTGGAACAATTTGATTTATACGAGCGAAAGAAAGGAGGGATCACGATGCGGAGTGTGATCGACTATATTGAAGAAGAAGCTTATTTGAAATTTGAAAAAAAAGACAAGGAGTACAACCGGCAGCTGAAAGAAAAAGACCGTCAGTTAGAGGAAAAGGACCAACGGTTGGAAGAAAAAGACCGTCAAATTGACCAAATGATTTCCAGATCTGTCGTCTCGGCTCAACGCCTTATGGCCAAACAAGGGCTCACCGCCGAACAAGCGTGCGACCTGCTTGGATACGACGAGGAATTTCGCGCGATTGTGCTTCCATACCTTGTTAGCTGATTAAGCAAGACAGGAGAGCGTAGGACGGATAATATTGAAATCCGCGCGAAGATCCATGATCATTTCATCGCCTGTCTTATGAATGAAGTAAGGAGTGGAAGAAAATTCGATTCTTCCACTTTTTGTGCGGGAAAAGGAAAAAAGAAGAAGACGCTTCTGATTTCGCATCTTCTTCTTTCCAATTTCCGTTTTTTTATCGTTTGATGTCGTAGTTCATGTCCATAATGTTGCGGATGAGTTGCTCGTCGTCGATGATGTTGGCATCGCCGTGGATCGTGTGCTTGATCACGCTGCTGGCGACCGCGAAATCGACCATGTCCTGCGCCGGGAAGTTTTTGATCATCGCGTAGATGAGGCCGCTGGCGAACGCGTCCCCGCCGCCGACCCGGTCTAAAATGTGGAACGAGAACTGCTTGCTTTCGTAGGTGCGTCCTTCATACCACATGTACGCTTTCAAGCTGTTTTCACTCACGCTTGGCGCCGTGCGCACGTGGCGGGCGATGCATTTTAAATTTGGATAGCGCTCGACAAAATGGCGGAACACGGCTTCCTGCTGTTCGAAGCCTGGCTGCAAAGGCACGCCGTCCTTCCAGTCGCCTAAAGACGGGTCGCTTTCGTCTTTCCACAAATGGTAAGGCTCGATGCCAAAGAGCACGTCGACGTACGGCAGGCATCGGGTGCAGAAGTCGCGCGCCTGCTCCCATGTCCAGAGCGTGGAGCGAAAGTTGCCGTCGAAGCTGACTGTCAGGCCTTTCTCTTTCGCGGTTTTCAGACAATCGAGCACGAACCGGGCGCAGCTTGGCGACAGCGCGGGCGTGATGCCGCTCAAGTGCAGCCAGTCAAAGCTTTCCAGCAAGGAATCGAGATCGACGGTGGAAAAGTCGAATTCGGAAATCGCGCTATGCTTGCGGTCGTACGTCACCTTGCTTGGACGGATGCCGTATCCGGTTTCCAAATAATACGTTCCCAAACGGTGCGAGGGCGTTTGTTCCGGTGTCGAGAGCAGGACGGGCGTGCAGTGCACGTCGTTGCTGCGCAGCATGCGGATAGCCGCCTTGCCCAGGCTGTTGTCGGGGACGACGGAAAAGAACGTGCTGTCGACGCCTAAATTGGACAGGGCGAGAGCGATGTTCGCCTCGCTGCCGCCATAGTTGGCTTCGAAGACGTTGCTGACGACGATCTTGCCATAGTTGGGCGGGGTGAGCCGGAGCAGGATTTCGCCCATCGTGATAAATTTTGCGTCTTTTTTTGAGTTCATGAATACCTCCTGCAATTTATTATAGAACACCAGTATCGGAAAAAGATGGAAAAATCGTGGATTTTATGGTCAATAAAAGAAAAGTGTTTTCGAATCCGGATCTATTGCTGTAAAATAATTATTGAAAGGAAAAGGGTTGAATGATGAAAAAGAAAACAGGATGGCTCATTAGTTTGGCAATGATTGTTTTTTTGACCGCGTACGTCGCGGACGGGAAAAAAAGAAACGAAAACCCGGTGCCGGATTTACCTGGGACGTTTCAGCAGGCGGACTTTCCGAAAGATTTTCTTACGTTTTACGCCCAGGAGGACGCGTACGAGTACATTTCCCAGTCCGAGTACACGACGACAGGCGGGCGTTACACGTTAAAGGGAACGACGATTGTTTTCGAGGACGGCCCGCTGGCCCGGCAGGAGGCGACGATCGAAAGGGACGTGCTCACGCTGGGGAACGTCGTTTTTCACAAGGTTTCCCAGTTGCCGACGCAAATCGGGTATGAATGAGACGGATGGAAAGAATGGTTCTTTTTTTGGCTTATTTTTCTTATAATATTATAAATAAAGTAAAAATGATTGCTGGATACTGATATCGTTTTGTAAAATAGGAAGCAGAAGAAGAGGAGGCTCTTGTCATGAAGAAAATGTTTCAAATCGGATGGCTGGCGTCCATCGTGTTGTATATCGGCTGCGTGCTGCTCATGCAAAATACCTTGTTTCAGCTGTTTTCGCTGCAAGGGGAAGTGAGTCAGGAAATGATGGCGCAGATCCAGACGAATCAAACGATTTTGGCGACGGGAAAATGGCTTCTGCTAGTCCTTTCACTCATCGGGTTTGGCTGCTGCGGCATGCTGTCGCTGCAAAAGCGGACGTATTTGCTTTGGGGATTGCTGACTGTCGCTGGCGAAATCGTCTTTTCCGTCGCGTACGCCAAGTGGATGACGGGCGCGTCGCTGACGTTTGTGGAAGCGTACCAGTTCCAGCCATGGTTCTGGATCGTGCTTTTGGGCGCGGGAATTTTGTTTTATGGAGTTGGAAAGCGAGGAAAAATCCATGAATAACTCAATCGTTTTAGGCGTTGTCATCTTCGGGCTGTTTGTCGCCTGCGGCGCGTACTTTCTCATACAGTACCGCAAAAACAAAAACAGCGATCTACGTTCAAGAAACACGTGGTACGTGTTTTTCCCGGACAAGAACAATGCGCCGGATCTGACGCAGTCGAAATCGTTGAACAAGTTTGGCAAGTGGATGAAAAACGGCACCCAGCTGTATTCGGTTGGCGGAACGGACACGCTGACAAAAGAAGAGCTGGAGAAAGCCGTTCAAAAGGAATGTAACGGCGTCCCGTTCGAGATTTCGAATACGGCGGAATTGTACACGTCTTCGGTCGTTCTTTGAGGAATTTAAAAAGAGGAGAGGGAAAAATGGAGCGATGGAAGAAGGGAATCCCGGTTTTGCTCGCGGTTTGCGGCTGGGCGCTGGTGCTCATCGTTATCGGTCGGGCCGCATTTGGAAAGCAAACGGGAATCATGGAATTGACATTCGCGCAGTGGAAGACAAAAGATCTTTCGGATTCGTTTCTTTTGATTTCAAAAGACGACTGCCCGCATTGCGGCAGCTTCTATAAAGGACTGGACGAGGTGCTTGAGAAAGACCGGAGTTTGCTCGTTTTCTATCTCGATATGAGCGCGTTGACAAAAGCCGAGAAGGAGGAAATCGCCGCGACGTATGTGATCGAGCGGGTCCCGACGCTGCTTTATATTTCGAAAGACGATGAGTCGGTTCGGCTGAACTGGGACCGGAGTCCCGAGTCCATCCGGCGGTTTGTAAAAAGGTATCAGACATGAGAAAACGACGAAGGAGAACCGGCTTCGGACTCGCTCTCCTTCTTGTCTTCCTGCTTGCGGACTGTGGAGGAACAAAACGGTTTGATATTGTGGATGGGGCGGATTTTTACATCCTTGGCTACGATGGCGTGACCGGGTATCGAATGGATAACGGACAACCGGTGCCCGTCGCGCAAACGGAAATGAAACTTGTGAAAAAAAGCGTCAATCCACTCGTGCACCGGGCAGAGTTCCATGAGCGGTATGTCGTGTTTTTCGACGAGGCGGGCCGGGTGGTTTCGGTCGATTTCCACGAAGGAAAAGTTCGTTTTCAAAAAACGAAGCATGGCGCGTGGACGACGGCCGGTTCGTCGAACGACAACTATTTCGCGTATACGAATGGCGTGGCGGTGTTTACGCCCGAGCTGAAGGAAACGGACTATGTGAAGTTGGAACCTTCTGTCCTTGTGAACGATTTTCAAGTGGCGGACAATCCGTTTTTCATGACTGGTTCGGATTTGCAGGAAAGCGTGGACGAGTTTGGAAACCGGGTGTTTCAAAACCGCCTGCTGCAAGGAAGCGTGCAGGATGGAAAGCTGACGATAGAAAACCGGGGCGCGCTCGAAAACGGAGCGTACTGGTTTGGTGATACGCTTGGTCAGGGCGATGTGTTTTATTGCGTTTGTCTGGGCTGGACGGATCCGGCGACGCGGCAAAAAGTGATGGAAGGTTCGATGTTTCGATACGATATCGGTCAGGGAACGGGCGAATTTTTTCCGATCAGGGAAAGCGGACCCTTGGATTTGTACGACGTAGGGGAAAACCGGCTGGCGATCACTCACATGTTTCGGTTTGGCTTCACGTTGTTTGATCAAACGACGGGAACGAGCTCGTTTGTCGAGCTGGAAGAGCAGGAGGAGCGGATCATGGATATTCATCGTCTGGACGCCGATCGTCTGCTGATTTTATCAGAAACAAGGTTGCTTGCCTACAATTTGAACACGGGCGCGATTGATTTTGCGATGCCGTGCGATTCGAAGACGGGAACGGCGTTCCATGTGTGGGTGGCGAAGTAGAAAGAGAAGGGAAGATGGACATAAAAAGAGTTTTGATCGCGCTGCTCGCGCTGGGGTTGGCAGGATGTGGAAGTCAGTAGCCGGCCGATATTGCGGAACTGGATGAGTGTATGCAAAAAAGCGCAGATGCCGACGCGCTTGTGGTGACGGTGGAAGATGGACAATCGAATCCGCTTTCCACGTTGTTAAACTGGAAGGAAGGCGAAACGCAATACGGAGCGTGGACGTTTGTGAAGAAGGGGGATCAGGAAGTCAAGGCGGAAAACACGTTTGTCGAACTGGTTGAATATCGCCCAGCCGAACAAAAGTCGATTTTTGCCCGGAAGATTGGCGACATGCTGGCGGTGGAAGGCGTCAATGAAACCGATCATCGAGGTCCTCTTCCCGAGAAAGCGATGCTGGAGGGCATCCTCGCGCCGGCCGTGGTGGAAGACAAAGATTCGATCGCGTTGGCGGAAGGCTGTGAATTAAGCAAAACAAGTTCGGATACGTATGAAATCCAATCGGAAGGATGGAAATATACGGTTCAAATGGACGACGAGGGGAAGATCGAAGAAATCACCGTGTCGGATCCGGAAGGGGTCGTAAAGAGCGCGAAATTCGCGTATTCGCTTTCGGGACCGGAAGAAAAAGAGAAAAACCCGATCCAGGCAATCTTAAACAAGGAAGATCTTTCGGAAGGCGCTCTTGTGGATGATTTTTAAAATGGAGAAGAAGGAAAGAGAGGTCAATGCGACATGACAAGTGTTTTATTTTTGGTGGCGGGGGCTTTGATGGTCTTGGTTTGTAATTGGGGGAGCATGGATGTTTCGACGACGCTTCGGGCGCTCTACCCGATGGTGAATATCGTGGTGCTCGTGTTGGCAATCGCGGCGTTGAGAAAATACGACAAGACCCGTTACACGCCTTATATACTGATCGTTTCATTGATTGTGTATGATGTGGCGACTTTGTTTTTTTACCAAATCGCATGGTTTACGTATGTGGCGCAAGTCGTGGTGGTCGGGGCGTATTTCCTGTATGGAAGATGGAAGAGGAGAATGGTATGAGCGAAAACATGAAAATTTATGACGATTCTTTTGAACTCGAAGGTGTGACGTATTCTTTGAACGCGATCAAAAAGGTGACGATTTTGAACGAGGACGCGAAATACAAAGGCAAGACGAAGCCGTTCACCCATCAGGTGTTGAGCGGGGTGACGATGTTGATGCCTATCGCGGGCAACCCGGCCTTGTACGTTGGATTGCGCATTGTTTTAAATGACGATTCGATGCAGCATGTGTATGTGTCCCAAAAGCCGGTTCAAATCAATTCGGAAGCGTACTTTGCGGACCGGAAGGAAGCCGAAAAACTGATGGAACAACTGACGAAGGACGCGCCGTCTTCGGTTTTGCGAGTGGAGAAAAACGATCCGATTTTGTAGAAAAAGCTGGAATCAAAACCAGCTTTTTTAATGGAAATTAAAGTCGAATTTCAAATAGGAAACAAGCTTGTCCTGCGCGTCCAGAGCGCTGGAAAAATCGTTTTGCGATTTATAGTAGTCGGTCAACAAAGAGTAAAACGGAATTTCCAGTTCAACCGCCCGGAAGTCTGGAAGCAGGGCAGTGATTTCATAAGATAAAGAAGCGATGTCCGGTTCCTAATCCAAAACAGCCAGCATGAGCTCCATAAACAGTCCAATCAGAACGGCGCGTTCTTCCTCAAAATTCTTTTCAAGAAACTCGGTCGCGTATTGCCTTGCCAGATCAAACTGGTGCAGGCGATAGTTGGAGAAGGCGAGGACGATGTAAATGTCGGGGAAGGTGCTTCCTAAAGAGAGCGCCTGCATCGCGTACGCAAGGGCTTGTTCATCCTTCTCCTGTATGAATAAACACCAGGCGATATTATCGTAAAGAGAGGTCTCTACAAGATTATTTTGAATTTGGTCCTTTCTTGATAATAGATTTGAATAAATTAAATTGGCGCGTGAATAAATTTTAAGCTTTAAGTAGAGATTCGCTTTATTCATTTGCACTGTAACAAGCCGTCGATAGGAACCTGATTTCTGTAGATTTGTTTCAGCCTGTTCGATTATTTCTAAAGCAGAATAGTAATTATGGCAATTATTAAAACGGTAAGCCAAGTGATATTCAACTAAACCGAGTAGATCGGATTGATTAGATTGTTGAGCGAGTGCACGAGATTTTTGAAGTAATTTGATTTGATATTGAGTGATTTCAATGTTTTTAGTATCTTCTATAATTCCATATAAATCATAAAGAACTGCTAAATAATCGGGACTCAAAAAATAATTAATCTCTAATATTACTCGTATTTGTTCCATTGTCCCTTTTCCATTAAACATTTCATAAAATGATTCAATCATTTTGTAGTGAAAGTAAGCTATAGAATTTTTGTTATCCTGATTATCGAGATATTTTTTAATTCTATCTGTTTTATCAAAGTAGGATAGGTTAATAAACTCTTGCACGCAGAACTCAAGTAATTGTTCTGCTTCAGCTAATTTCGAAATTTTTTCATTGAAATTATAATCAGGATCAACTTTATTAAAGTAGTTGATACATTGTCGAAATGTTCCATAATCCATATTTTGTTGTCCGGACTCCATTTTTGATAGGGCAGGAGCACTAACATGAAGCATTTTCGCTAAATCTTTTTGGGAAATCTCATAATATCTTCTTAAATCATGAATATAAGCGCCATAAAAGCGTTCTTTGTCGTATTTTTCTTGTTTATTTTCTTTAAAAAACCTCATTTTAAAAATTTTGAATTTCGAAAGAAATCCATTCCCTTTCTTTTGCGTAAATTCTATCATATTCATAACAAAGAAAGGAAAAGATATTATGAAAAATTAAATTTTTAATTTAGCCAGTTAGTGATATAGAGGAGGAAAATATGCAAACAAAAGGGAGAAAAATGAAGAGTTTTTTGATTGCAATGATTGCGCTGATTTTGGTTGGATGTGGAAGTCAGTCGCGGCTTGATATTTCGGAATTGGATAAATGTATTAGCAAGAGCACGGATGTAGATTCACTTGTAATTACAATTTCTGATAAGCGATTGAACTCACAGGCGACGATGCTGAACTGGAAGGAAGAAGAAACGCAATACGGGGCATGGGTTTATGTGAAAAAAGGGGATCAAGAAGTCAAAGCGGAAAAAACGATTGTCGAATTGGTCGAATATCGCCCAACAAAACAAAAGTCGATTTTTGCTCGGAAGATTGGCGATATGTTGGCTGTGGAAGGCGTTAATGAAACTGATCATCGAGGCCCACTTTCAGATAAAGTGATTTTAGAAGGAATCCTCGCGCCGGCTGTGGTTGAAGACGAGGATTCAATCGTATTTGCAGAAGGATATGAATTAAGTAAAGAAAGTTCTAATACCTATGAAATCCAACCTTCGAACGAGGAAGGATTCAAATATATGATTCAAATGGACGACGAGGGCAGAATCGAAGAAATCACCGTGTCAGATTTAGAAGAGGTTGTAAAAACTGCGAAATTTGCGTATTCCCTTTCAGAATCGGAAGAAAAAGAGAAAAGCCAGATCAAGGAGATTTTAAACCTGAAAAATATTTCAGGAGGTTCTCTTATAGATGATTTTCAAAATGTATGATAAACAAATGATGATATTTTGATGGATGGACTTGAAAATAGTGCGATGTACTGAAGAGAAGCTTTGATTTAGCGTAATCAGAAAAAGATTTTCAGAATGAATCAATAATCCAAGATTGAAATAGAATGCTTCTTAAATTTATATCCTATTGCGGCGGTAAAAGTTACTAAGAGGGGCAAAAGTGGAGTTAATATTCTAACTCTGCTTTTTACTACATAAATTGAATATTGGGAGCAATGAATATTTGATAGAGATATATTTTACGTGTAGAATCAAAGAAGGAGATAAAAAATGAACAGAATATTTAAATATAAGTATATAATTAATCGGAAATTCATAAAGAAAACGCTTTTCATCCAGTCTTTTCTGGTGTGAACAGGACGGTGTTTGGATCACTTTTTTGTTGGAATCAGAAAGGTAGGTGCATGGTATGAGAGCGATGTCCCGTTGGAAGGAAATCCTCTATTTTTCACGAGCGCCAATCGGTCAATACGTCGTATTGATCGGCACAATGATGTATTTGGCGTTTTTTAATATTTTGTTTTCGATGTTTGTGCAAACAGGCATCAACATGGTGACCGGCGGTTTTGTGGATTCAAGGTTTATCGGCTACACGCTGTTGTTTTGCGCGGCCAGCGGCGGCTACGCGGTTGCCGGGTATTTGTTTGGCGTGTTTCAGGAAAAGGTCGTGCAAAGCATCGCGCAAACGAACAGGAAACGAGGGATGGAGCGGGTGCTGAAAGCGCCGTATTCGACGTTTGAACGGTACGAGAAAGGGGATTTGCTCACGCGCTTGTTCGACGATTGCGACCAGATTTCCCAAATGGTCGTCGTCAATATGCTGCCCGCGATCCAAATCGCGCTTTCGATCGTGTTCGGATTGGGCTACGTCCTCTACTACAATCTTCAAATGGGCTTGTTCACGCTGCTTTGGGTGCCGTTTTTTTACTTCGTGAACCAGCGGTGCGCCAGGCAGGTGCACACGTCCTTTACGCGCATGCAGGAAGCGGAGTCGAGCATCAAAAGTTTTGCTGAAAATCTTTACGACAATAACGCCGTCACCCGGTTGTTCGCTCTGTTCCAGCCGCTTTCCCAAAAACATCAGCGTCTGTTTGCGAAAAAGTATGAAAACGCGGTCCGCAACGCGAAAGCGATGGGCAGGATGGTGTCGCTCACCGAAGCGGGTGTGCGGCTGCTCGAAATTTTCAACTTGCTCATTGGCGTGTTTTACGTCGCGCAAGGCAGTCTTGCCATCGGCACGCTCATCGGGATCTGGAACGTCACCATCGGCACGATCGCGTATTCCGTCGCCGATCTGCCCAACATGCTGGGCGGGCTTTCGATGCAAAGCGCCTCGCTCGAACGCGTCCAGGAAATCATGGACTGGCCGCAGGAACAAGGCGGACAAACCGTTTCATTGAAACGCCCCGACACGCTCGTTCTCGACCACGTTTCGTTCTCCTATTCCAACGCCCAACCGCTGTTTCAAAACCTCGACGCCACGCTAGACGCCAAAGCCATCAACTACATCGTCGGCCCGAGCGGAAGCGGCAAGAGCACGCTCATGAAACTCGTGTTGTCGTTGTACGCGCCCGATACCGGCACGATTCGCCTGGCCAATCTTGAAGGCCCCACCTTGCGCCAGGCCGTCGCGTACGTGCCCCAGGGCCGATCCCTGCTGCACACGACAATCCGGGACAACCTTTGCCTGGGCCGTTCGCTCGATGAAAAAGAACTCGATTCGCTTTGCGCCCGGGTCAACATGGACACCGTCATTCAATCGCTGCCGAAAAAATACGACACGATCGTCGGCGTCGACCACGACTTTTCCGAAGGGCAGGCGCAGCGCCTCGCCATCGCCCGGGCGATGGCCGCAAACGCCCGCCTTGTCGTCATGGACGAGCCGTTTTCCGCGCTCGATCCGGACAACATCGCCCGGCTGGCCCATATCCTGCAAGCCGACACGTATCCCGGGACGGTTTCCTTGTTGATTTTGGGCGTGTTCCAGTTTAGTCTCGCGCTCGTGTACGGCTTTTTGAACTCCGTCGTCTTCACACTGATCATTTTAGCCGCCTCGTCCATCGCGTGTTTTTTGCCCGCCTTATTTTTAAAGCACATTGAAAAGACGCAGGAAAACAAGCAGGCCAGCGACGCCGGCGTGCGCGACTACGCCTCGTCCGTACTCGACGAAGTGCCGATGATCAAATCGTTTCGCGCCGAAAACCACGTGGCCGAAGGATTTGACGAACGCGTGGAAACGTATCGCCGCCACGCCATCGCTAACCGGAAAAAAGAGGAAATGATGAACTCCGTCAGCGTCGGCATCGGCTATTGCGTCAACGCGATGTGGATGATCGCGGGCATCTATCTGATCGCCAGACACGTCATCACGATTGGCGTGTTCGTCGGCTTCATTTCGCTGTCGATGGAATTGAGCTGGCCGTTCAACGAGCTGTCCCGCCTGCTTGCCGGCTTGTCGCGCGCCAGCGTGTCCTACACCCGGCTGTATTCGAATGAAAAGGCGGAAAGCGGGACAAAAAGAAATCCCGAAGACTTGCCGGCCGACACGCTCATCCAGGCGTCCCACGTCTTTTACACATACGACGGAAAAAAAGACGTCATTCAGGATCGGAGCCTGACGCTTCACGAAGGAGAGAAACTCCTGTTCGCCGGACCAAGCGGCGGCGGAAAGTCGACCTTCCTGAAAATTCTTTCCGGCCTGTACACGCCTCAAAAAGGCGCGGTGCGACGCAAGGAAGGGCTTCGCGTCGCGTATGTGCCGCAAACTCCGTCGCTGTTTTTGGGAAGCATCCGGGAAAACATCCGCATGGGAAATCCTGACGCAAGCGAACAGGACATGGTTGAAGCCGCCCAAAAGGCGAACATCCACGATTTCATTGTCCGGCTGCCCGACGGCTACGACACGCATTTGGATGGCCTAGGAAAACAAAACGTGTCCGAAGGCCAGCTGCAACGCATCGCGATCGCCAGAGCGCTGCTCAAAAAAGCCGACGTGTACTTGTTTGACGAAATCACGTCGGCGCTGGACGAGGAGAGCGAAGCCGCCATTTTGGCGACGATCCGCTCCATCGACGCGGCCGTGGTGATGATTTCCCACAAACCGCGCGTCATCGACGCGTTCGACCAGACGATTGAATTTGAATGAAAGAGGGAAAACGATGAAATTTCAAACGACATGCACGCTTTCAAAGGAAGGAACACTCGCGCAGGCGCTACGCCGCATCACGCCCGCCGAATGGATCACCATTGGTTTCTTTCCGTTTTGTTTTTGGTTTTAAGCATCGACACGTTTCTTGGCTCGCTCGACAGCAACGTCGCCATCGGCTGTTTTCTGCTCGTCGTCGGGATCGTCTTTTTAAGCTGGGGCTTGTACCGGTTTGTGCGCCCCGCTTACGAAGTGGTAAAAAAGCTCGACGACATGGGCGAGCCCGGGACGCAGCTTGTTTTTCAAATCGACGAAAACGGGCTTCGTATCGAAAAGAAATGGGACGGGAAAGATGTGACCGAAAGCTTTCCGTTGCGTGACTTTCAGCGCTACATCGACCATCCGTATTTTCTCGAACTGCTCGACAAGGAGAAACCGTTCGTGTTTTACACCGGCTCCTTGTCGAAAAAGGAAAAGATGGATTTGATCGCTTTTCTTGAACAAGCGGGGATTCGAAGAAGGTGAGAGCATGAACGAAAAGTTTCAATGCGAATACGCCATCGACAAACGATGGGCCGAAGCGATGTTTTGGCGGCGCGTGCCCGTCCAGACCGTTTTGGCCAGCGCGCTCTTTCCGCTGGTTTTGTTTGGACTGGCGTGGTATGTGAAGGCTGCATGGCTCAAGATCCTTTGCCTGCTTTGCGGACTCGGGCTCGTCATCTGGAACGTCGTCGCCATTGGCAAACAGGCCGCAAAGGAGATCCAGGGTAGCGGGCATGTCGAGGTGACGATCGAAAACGACGAGGTGCGCTCGGTGCTGACGCTTGAAAATCAACCGGAAAAGCGCGTGACGCAGCCGCTATCGCGGTTTGGCGCGTTTCGGCAAAACGGGAAATGGCTGCTTTTGGAAGGCACGGACCAGCCGGGCGACCTCTATGTTTGCGGCTCCTCATCCGAGCTGCATAAACTGGAGGCCTTGTTCAGAAAACGGGGGTTGATAGAGCGTTCCGGCTGGAAAGACACGCTGGGAAAAGGACTGGCGCTCGTGCTGCTGGTCGCCGGATTCGCGATGGCCGTCTCGACGCTTTTTCCGGACCGAACCGGTGCCGGCGCCCTGATGGCGTGGGAGAAACAAGGCGGGTACACCGTCCATACCCGATGGATGCAAACGGATGTGGACGATCGGGACGTCCAAACGGCTTCCGTATGGATCGACGGGGATCGTCTTTACCGCGTGGAGCGTGGGGAAAAAGACGGGGAAACGACGCAAATCGAGCTGTCCCGCTTTCATGACAATACAGAAAAAGTCATTCGCCTGGACGCGAAAGGAAAGGTCAAATTGATCGAGGAAGCCGAGATTGCGAAAACGGATTTCTTTTTCGCGCCCGTTTTCCAGACGTGCTGGGAAATGTTCGAGCAGGATATGAGAGGAAATATAGAACTGAGTCCCGCGTTTTCGTGGCGCACAGAAGGAAACCAAACGGTCGGGGAACTGCGCGATTTTGAGCACTGGACGCAAAGACGGCTGCGGCGTGAAAAGGCGGCCTACACCCAAAGCCAGCTGAACGCCATGAGCCTGACGGAGCGGATGGAACGGTTCTCGACAAGCCGGTTCGTTCCGGTGTCCGTGACGTATACGCTGGATGCTCAGGAGGGGTTGATGAGATCCATCGCGTTCGACGCATTGATCAATGGAAAACAAGGAAAGACGCAAGAGCGGGGAACGATCGACTTCGAGCCGCTGGCGCTGCCGGAAGATGTCAAAGAGGAAGTGGAAGCCGTTTTTGAACAGGACGTTCGCCATGGCGACAGGATGCCGGCGTTTTCGTGATGAAGGAAAAGGCAAAAAGCCGGGACGCCATCGAATAAAGGAGGATGGCGTCCCGGTCTTTTTTATTGTTCGGTTTGTGCAAGCAGTTTTTCGAGGATCTGCACCGCGTTGGTCGCGGCGCCCTTGCGGATTTGATCTCCGCAGCAAAACAACGACAACGTCTTTCCGGTTGGATCGGTAAGATCCTTGCGGATGCGGCCGACAAACACGTCGTCCTGGTTGGTCGTGTCCAATGGCATTGGATACACCTTGTTTTGCGGATCGTCCTTGAGCTGGACGCCCAGCGCGTTGCTCAGGACGTCTTTTGCCTTTTCAACATCGACTTCCTTGTCGCATTCGAGCAGGATGCTTTCCGAATGGCTGCGCAGCACCGGCACGCGCACGCACGTGCAGTTGACGAGCAAGTCGTCGTCGTGCCAAATCTTGCGGCCCTCGTTTTGCATTTTCCACTCTTCCTTGGAAATGCCCAGCTCGTCGAAGTCGCCGATTTGCGGAATGAGGTTGTACGCGATTTGGTACGGGAACGCGGTTTTCGGGGCGTTTTCGTCCTTGATCTGGTTTTCCAGATCGGCGATGCCTTTCACACCCGCGCCCGAGACGGCCTGCATCGTCGTGACGACCATACGGCGGATGCCAAACTCCTTTTTCAGCGCGTCGCACGCCACCAGGGCGATGATCGTCGAGCAGTTCGGGTTGGCGATGATGCCGTTGTTTTTGGCGATATCGTCCGCGTTGATTTCCGGCACGACAAGAGGCACGTTGTCGTCGAGGCGGTACGCGCTCGAGTTGTCGACCACGACGCATCCGGCCTCCATCGCCCACGGCATCCACATTTTCGTGACGTCGTTTTCACACGCGCCAAGCACATAGTCCACGCCTTGAAAAGATTCCGGCGTCAGCTCCTCCACGACGTAGCCGTCGATGACTTTTCCTTTGGAGCGGGCGCTTGCCAGCAGTTTGACGTCGACGTCCATGTTTCTTTCTTTCAGGCACTCGAGCATTTGCTGCCCGACCGCGCCGGTCGCTCCCGCGATCGCTACCGTTTTCTTCATCGTTTTTCCTCCTCTGTGACGAACGTGTCGTAAATGACACGCACCGTTTTCTTAAAATCGTTCTCGTTGACACCGACCGTGATGTTGATTTCGTCGCTGCCCTGGGCGATCATGACGATGTTGATGTTGTTCATGCCCAGCGCCCCGAACAGCCTTCCGCTCACGCCCGGACGCGAGGACATGTTTTTGCCCACCGTCGAGATGAGGGCGATTTTGTTTTGGGTGCGAATCTCGTCGGGGCGCAGTTCCTTTTTGATGCGGGCGAGCATTTCGTACAGCCTATCCTCGATGTCTTTTTCCTGAATGACGATGGTGAACGAGTCGATGCCCGAAGGAATGTGCTCGATGCTCACGTTGTAGTCTTCCAAAATCGAGAGCACCTTGCGCATATAGCCGACCTCGTTGGACATGTGCTTTTTATAAATGTAAATCGACATGAAGCCCGCCTTGCCGGCAATGCCGGTAATCGCGTATGGCGACGTTTTGGCGGTTCGCTCCTGAATGATCGTTCCCGCGTCTTGCGGGCGGTTCGTGTTCAAAATGTGGATTGGAATGTTTTTTTCCTTGACCGGGAAAATCGCCTCCTCGTGCAGGACGCTGGCGCCCATGTACGACAGCTCGCGCAGCTCCGAGTACGAAATGTGGGTGATTGGCTCCGGGTTTTTCACGACCGTCGGATCGGCCATGAGGAAACCGGAAACATCCGTCCAGTTTTCATACACGTCGGCTTCGATGCAGCGGGCCAGGATCGCGCCCGAAATGTCGCCGCCGCCCCGGCTGAACACCTGCACCTGGTCGTGGCTTGTCGCGCCGTAAAAGCCCGGCATGACAAAGTTGGAATGCTGCGCCGTCTTGGCGATCAGCTTCGATTTCGTCGCCTCCCAGTCGATCGTCTTGTCCAGCCGGAACCGGATGACGTCCTTGGCGTCTACGAATGGAAAACCGAGGTACTCGGCCATGAGCTTGGCGCAAAAATACTCGCCGCGCGACACGATTTCCGCCTGGGTCATCGTGTTGAGATTCGTGTAAAACAAGTCCAGCTCCTTTTCGATGGGCTGTTTTAGATCCAGCTCGGTTTTGATTTCCAAAAAGCGCTCCTTGATCATGGCGAACACGTTGCTCGCGTCCACGTGGTACTGGCGGTGGGCGTCAAGCAAGTACAGCAGGTCCGTCAGTTTCGAGTCGGAGTGGAACCGCCTTCCCGGCGCGCTCACGACCACGTATTTCCGGTCCGGATCGGCTTCGATAATGGATTTGACTTTTGAAAACTGGCGGGCGTCCGCGACGGACGATCCGCCGAATTTCGTAATTTTCAACATAGGCTCACTCGTATCCTTTCTCTACTTCCACAAAGCGATCATGGCGTCCGGGTCGATGGCGCGCACGCCAGCGATCAAGTCGCCGTCGCGATTTTCAAACATCCAGTAGCCGTCTTCGTGGTATTTGGGTTCGAGCGCGCTCAAATCCGCCTCGCTGCGCACGATCCAGTCCTCCCGAAGCAAGTCGTTGTCGACGCGCTTTGAAAATTTTAAATCAATCCGCCGTTCCGTGCCGGCCAGCGTGTCCAGCGCGTTGGCCAGCATCGCCTGGGCCGTCGCCATGCGGCCGGCGCCCTGGCCGAAATAGCCAAGCTGGTCAAACGACTTGGCGAACAGCAGCTGCGCGTTGTAGTTGGAAGGCACGTTGGCCAAATAGTTGTCCGGTTCCAGAAAGGCCGGCGCGATCAGCGTGGCGAACGCGCCGTCTTTTTGCACGGATCGCGCGATGTGCCGGATGACTTTGCCGGTTTTCTTCGCCAGCTCGATGTCCTTCGTGTTCAGCTTGGAAATGCCAAGCGGCGGCAGGATCGCGTCGTTTTTCGTCTGGTACGCCAGCATGTTCGTGATGTTGGCTTTATAGTAGACGTCGATGCCCTCGATGTCGTTGGTCGGGTCCGCTTCCGCGTAGCCCATCGCCTGCGCCTGCTCGAGCGCGGTCGCCAAATCAAGACCTTTCGTCTGCATCTGGTCGAGAATATAGTTGCTCGTTCCGTTGAAAATGCCTTCGTAGCCGTCGATGTCCTCGAGCTTTTGCAGTTTCAGGATCGCGTCCAGAAACGGAATGCCGCCCGCCACGCTGGCCTCGATCTGAATCGAGCCGCCGTGTTTTTGGGCCAGCTGGATATAGCGCTCCAAATTCGGGGAAACGACGGCTTTGTTCGACGTGATGACGTGCTTACCGTGTTCCAACGCTGCGGTAATCAACGTGTTGGCCGGCTCCGTGCCGCTCAAGCATTCGAATACGATATCCACGTCGTCGCGGGTGACCATCCCGATTCCGTCGTTGGAAAAGTAGGGGAGATCTTCAAACTGGGGAAGGACGAAAACTTGCGAAAGATGCAAGTCGTCCACGTTGCGGCAAAGGACTTCGACACCTTTTCCCACGGTGCCGTATCCAAGTAAGACTGCGTTCATACAAACCCTCCTTGTTTCTTGTCAGAAAACACTTGTATTTAAAACGCGGACATTGTATCATAGGAGTTGTTGTTTTTCAAGGAGCAATCTTAGACAAACGGAAGTTCTGAAACGCGCCGGCCGCTGAACCGGATCCCGTCTTTCTTCGAATCGGGACGGAATTTCCGAACACAGAAAGGATAAAGCCGCATTCGATTCCCCTTTCAGCGCTTCGAATGGGCAGGATTTGAGATGGAAAATCAATACGTATCGACAAGAGATCCAAAATGCGCCGTGAGCGCGAAACAGGCGATTTTAAAAGGCATCGCGCCCGATGGAGGGCTGTTTGTGTGGCCCGACGTCGACAAAGTGCGCGTCGATCTGGAAAAAATCGTGGACAACGGGTACTTGGACAACGCCGTATATATTTTGAACGCGCTGCTGGGCGACTATTCCGAAGCGGAGCTGCGCGCGTGCGTGGACAACGCCTATAAAAACTCGTTCGCCTCCCCGGCGATCACCCCGCTGCGCGCGGTGGGCGATATTCACGTCCTCGAACTGTTCCATGGTCCGACCAGCGCCTTCAAGGACGTCGCCTTGACTTTGCTTCCCCAGCTGATGAGCACGGCGCTCAAGACGACCGGGCAAAAGGCGATGATCATGACGGCGACCAGCGGCGATACCGGCAAAGCCGCGATGGCGGGATTTCAGGACGTGGACAACATCGCGATCGAGGTGTTTTATCCCCACAACAAAGTGAGCGCGATGCAGTACCGGCAAATGGCGACCCAGGAAGGGAACAACGTCAAGGTGTTCGCCATCGAAGGCAACTTCGACGACGCCCAAACCAAGGTGAAGGAGCTGTTCATGGACGAGGAGCTAAACGCCGAGGCAGCCCGACAGGGCGTCATGCTCACGAGCGCCAACTCCATCAACGTCGGCCGGCTTGTGCCGCAAATCGTCTATTATTTCGAAGCGTACAAAGATCTTGTTCGCGAAGGCGTCGTCGCGCTTGGCGACAAGGTGTCGTTTAGCGTGCCGACGGGCAACTTCGGGGACGTGCTGGCCGGATACTACGCTTCGATGATGGGACTGCCTGTGGAAAAGTTCTACGTGGCCAGCAACTCCAACAAAGTGCTGACGGACTTTTTGAAAACGGGCGTCTACGACAAAAACCGGGCGTTCGTCCAGACGATTTCCCCAAGCATGGACATTTTGGTTTCCTCCAATCTGGAACGGCTTTTGTATTATATGACCGGAAAGGACAGCGCCAAAGTCGCGCGCTGGATGGACGAGTTGAAAACGCAGGGCCGCTACACCGTGGACGATGCCACGCTGGCGCGCATCCGCTCGCTTTTTGATGGCGACTTTGTCACCGACGAGCAAACGAAAGAAACGATCCAGTCCGTTTACGAGACGACGGGCATCGTGCTCGATCCACACACCGCGATCGGGTATCGGGTGGCCCGGTCCCATCCGGAAAGACCGGTCGTGGCGCTGGCGACTGCCTCGCCTTACAAGTTCAGCATGGATGTGCTCGACGCTTTGGGAACGGCTTCCGTCGACGAGTGGGACGCGCTGCGCAAGCTGGAAACCGTGTGCCAGGACGCCATTCCGGCGCCGCTGGCCGCGCTGGAAACGAAGCCGATCCGCCATCGCGACGTCATCGAGGTCGGGCAGATGAAAGAAGTCGTTCGCCAGGGGCTGGAGGCGCTGCTATGATCGTCGTGCGGGTGCCGGCGACGAGCGCCAACTGCTGCGTCGGATTCGACTGCATGGGCATGGCGGTGGACTGGTTTGGAACGTTCTCGTTTTCTTCCAGCGAAACGTTGACGATCGAAGGCTGCCCGCCCGCCTACCAAACCGAGGACAACCTCGTCGTGCAGGCGTTCGACCGGGTGTGCCAGGCGCTTGGCCGCCCGCGCCCGCCGTTTGCGCTGAAAATCGACTCGGACATTCCGTTCGCGCGAGGACTTGGCAGCTCGGCGACGTGCGTTGTCGCGGGGCTGGAAGGGGCCAACGCCTGGTTTGGCTCGCCGCTGTCAAAAGAGGCGCTGCTCGCGCTCGCGACGGAAATGGAAGGCCATCCGGATAACGTCGCGCCGGCGCTGTTTGGCGGCGTGGCCGTCAGCGCGATGCAGGAAGGCGAGGTCGTTTCGAAAACGCTGGAAACCGCGCCATGGAAAGCGCTCGTCGTGGTGCCCGAGCAAACCGTTTCGACCAAGGAGGCGCGCAAGGTGCTGCCGGCAGCCTTGTCTTTCCAGCAAGCCAAGGAGCAGGTGGCCAACGCTTTGCTGATGGAGGTGGCGCTTCGCGAAGGCGACGAGCGGGTGCTGCGGGCGTGCAGCGTGGACGCGCTCCACGAGCCGTATCGAAAGCGGCTCATTCCCGAATACGAGCGGGTGAAGCGGGCTTGCGCGGCGCGGAATCTGCCGTTGTGGATTTCGGGAAGCGGCTCGACGATGATCGTCTTGGCGCTGGAGGAGTCCAGACTGGACGCGCTTCGAAACGACCTTTCGGACTTGGCGTGCCGGAAAGTGCGAATCGCGAGGAAAGGAGCGGACGTGAGGTATGAGTAAATACTACGTGGTGTCGAGCGAGATTCTTCCCGAAGTGCTCGACAAGGTGATGGAGGCGCAAACGTTGCTGCAAAGCGGACAGGCGCGCCGCATTTCGGAAGCGGTGAAAAAAGTAGGCATTAGCCGGGGAACGTTTTATAAGTATAAAGACGCGGTGTTTTCCTTCAATCAGGACTCGTCGAAGCGAAAGGCGATTTTCACGATTATTTTGAAAAACGAAACGGGATCGCTGTCGAGCGTTTTGAGCATGCTTTCGAGCCAGAAGGTGAACATTATCGCGCTCAACCAGTCGATCCCAATCAACGGGATCGCCTCGGTCACGCTGACGATCGACATTACCGACTTGGCGAACAGCACCGACGATTTGCTCGTTTTGATCAATTCGCTCGACGTGGTGGAAAAAGCGGAACTCGTCGCCGTCGAATGATGAAGGCGCTGCGGTTTTTATTTGGCTGGTGCGTGCTGGTGAGCGTCGTGCTTGGCTCGGTGCGCCTGCAAGCGTTCGACCGTTCGTTTTACGAGGCGTATTATGAAAAGACGAGGCTGGCGTCGCAAATCGGCGTGTCCGAAGCGGACTTGACGAAAAGCATGCAGGTCATGCTCGACTTTGTGCAAGGAAAGCGGGCCGATCTGAACGAGAGGATCGTGCGCGAGGGTCGAACAGTGCCTGTGTACAACGCCAAGGAGAAGGCGCATATGGTGGATGTGCGCCTCCTGTATGAAAGAGCGATGATTGTTTTGGGCGCGGCGGTGGCGGGCATGGTGCTGACGTTGTTTGGCATGGCGTGGATCGCGAAGGATCCAAAGCGGCTGCTGGCCAACGCGTGCGCGGGTCTGTTGACGGCCTCGCTTTGTTTTGGGATCGTGCTGGTGTGGCTTGGTTTGTGGATCGCCACCGACTTTACGGATTTCTGGACGCGGTTCCACACGTTGTTTTTTACAAACGACTTGTGGCTGCTCGATCCGGCAACCGATTTCATGATCGTCATTTGCCCCGAGTCGATGTTCAGCGCGCTGGTGGTCGCGATTTTGCTGCGTACCGCTTTCATTTTGCTGCCGCTCGAACTAGGCGCGTGGTGGCTGCTGAAAAAGAAACTGCCGATTGGCCTGGATGCAGGTTGACCGGTTTTTTTTAATGCCTTTCCGTGGTAGAATAAGAAAGTAGAAATTATTTTCTGATTTGAAGGAGTCCATATGAAAATCATTTTAGCGAGCCAGTCTCCGAGAAGGAAGGAAATCTTGGAGAACCTTGGGTACGGCTTTGAAGTGGTACCGAGCGGAAGTGATGAAAAAATTGAGCTTGAGGAAGGCATTGATCACGCGATCGAAGAGCTTGCGGTGGAAAAGGCGAAGGAAGTGCGCAAGCGGTTTCCCGACGACTGCATCGTCGCGGCGGACACGGTTGTCGTGCTGGATGGCAGGATTTTGGGAAAACCGGCGTCCAAACAGGACGCGATCGACGTGCTTGTGGATTTGAGCGGCCGCGCGCACGAAGTGAAGACGGGCGTGTGCATCAGCTTGCCGAATTCGGATATTTCTTTTTGCGAAACGACCCATGTCCATTTTCGAAATTTGGAAGGACAGGAGATTTTGGATTATGTCGGTTCGGGAAAGTGCATGGATAAAGCGGGGTCTTACGGAATCCAGGAATGCGATTTCGTGCAGAAAATCGAAGGATCGTACACGAATGTCGTTGGATTGCCGGATGCGAAAACAGACCGGATCCTCAGGAAAATCATCAATCGGTAAAAAAGAAGATCGAATCCAGGACGGAGTCGATCTTTTCTGTTTCTTGCCCTTTCGCGCTTACAGGCTCGTCAAAAGCCACGACCAGGCCGGCAAAGTCAAAAGCGACAAAGCGGTGGAGGCGAAAATCAGCTGGGAAGCGAAAGCGGGCTCCTTGTCGTAGCGGGCGGCCAGCATGGCGGTCGTGCTGGCGGCCGGCATCGCGGATTCCAGCACGCAAATTTTCATCACGAGCGGGTCCATAGGGAGAAACCCGAAAAGCAGAAACACGACAGCTGGCAAAACGAGAAGGCGCACCACGGAGTAGGTCATGATCGTTTTGGAGAAGATGTCGCTTTTTTTCGCATGGGCGAGCAGGGCGCCAATCACAAACATGCAGATTGGCGTGTTGCACGCGGCGATGGCGCGAATCGTCAAATCAAGTGGCTCGGGCAATTCGACGCCAATCGTTCGCAAGCCGAGCACGGCCAAGCCAAGCGCCAAGGCGACAATGCACGGATGCGTGCACACCTGCCGAACGGTTTGTTTCCAATGCGTGGAGCCGGCGAACAGCGAAAGGCCGGCCGACCACATGACGACGCGCTGGGGAATCAAAAAGATGGACGCAAACAGCAAGCCGATTTCGCCAAAGGCGGCCTGGGCGATGGGCATGCCGAAAAAGCCGGCGTTGGAAACGAGCGTGGCGTATTGCAGGCAAATCCGTTTGTTCGCGCTTTCCTTTTTCCATAAAAACCGGTTGCACACCATGTACAGCGCCTGCACGCCAAGCGAGGCGAGAAAAACAAAGACGCACGCGTTTCGTTGCGAGGGCGTCAAGTCGAGTTCAAACGACTGGATGATGGCGCATGGCAAAATGAGCGAGAGCGTCAGATCGGTCAGCTTTTTGCGCATCGGCTCGTCGATGAAGCCTTTTTTGTACAAACCGTAGCCAAGAGCGATGAGCAGAAAAATCTCTAGTTGGAGAGCAAGCATCAAATTCCTTCTTTCTGTGTTTTATTTTATCGTAGACCAGGTAAACTTTTCGCGATTTTTTAAAAATCAATTTCTCCTGGCAGATAAATAAAAAACCCTTTCGATGAAAGGGTGGATCGTCAAATGGTGCCGGTACGCGGAATTGAACCACGAGTTCATCCTTACCATGGACGTGTATTGCCATTATACTATACCGGCATTGATCGCGTTCCTGCTGGAACGTTATCTATTATAACAGGTCGATGTCGATTTGGGAAACAATTTCTAAAAAAAGAGCAGAAAAAAAATAAAATATTTCTTGTTTCCTTTTTTTCGCGAACCCGTTAAAATAAAAAAGAAAGGATGTTCCATATTTTTACATGGAACCGGAAACTGGGATGAAGCAAGAAAACGCGGGAACGCAACCACAAAACCCAAACGGCAAGGCAAAGACAGGCGTAAGCGATGTCCTTTTGATTCTTTGCCCTTTTATGATCTTTTTGAATTTTATGATCTTTTCCTGGACGCCGAAAGCGGGGTATTCGCTCCTGATTGCGATTTGGCTCGTTCTTTACTGGCTGCATCGTGCCACAGGAGGCAAGGCGGGATGGATCGGCAACCTGGTTTTCTCTCTTGCCGCGATCGCGACGCCGTTTTTTGCCGGGCTGTTTCAATGGAATATGGAATCGCTGGATGCCGGACTTCGAATGGGAATGAACGCGATTTGCCTGTTCATGATCGTTTTGGATGGATTCGCCCTGGCGGGAAAGGGAAGACGATGAACACGGAATCTTTGTTTTCGATTCGCGCGATTTAAGGAGAAAAAAATGTTAAAGACGGGGATTCAAAGTTTTTTCATCGCACTTGTTTTGGATATGGTGATTTTTTGGATTTTGAAAAAGAAAGGGATCGTGGGGAACGATCGCGCCAAAGACTGGATCGACTTTACGATGATTGGCTGGGCGTGCATGGTCGCGCTCATCACACTGCTGCCCGGCTCTTTCATGGCCGCCACCCGCAGTGTGGCGTGGCAGCCGTTCCACACGTTTTGGGAGGTAGCGCAAAACGGACAATACGGCGCATTGATCCAGTACACGTTCAACGTCTGGATGTTTGTCCCGTTTGGTCTTTTCTATCCATTGGCTTTTCCGCGAAACGCGACATGGAAACGGACACTGGGAACAGGCGTGCTCATCCCGTGTGCGATTGAAAGCGTTCAGTTTCTGTGCGGAAGAATATTTGACATCGACGATATTCTCGCGAATGGATTTGGCGTTCTCATCGGGTATTTTGCCTACAAAAGCGCGGGCTCTATCGTTCGGTTTTGCCGGACCCGGGTTTTTCAATGGCGCATGCTTGGCTTTTGCGCGTTCACGATTGGATTGACGTTGCTGGTGGCGTGCCTGCCGGCATTGATCCAGCAGGAAATACGTCGTCAAAATATTTTGACGTTCGCCTACACCCATTTGAAGCCAACGGAAATTGTTTTGGATCAAAAACCCGATACCCGGCGGACGACAGGCGTCGTCTACGAAAGCCGTCCGGTCGTGGGGCTGGAGCGGCTGGAAAAGAGCATTCAGGAACAATTCGGGACCGACGAAACGTTTCAGGCGGGGGAAGATGTTGAAACATCCGTCCTTCACGGTGAGGATGTGGATGTGTACGCGAGAGCGTGCGGAAAATGGCTGCTCATGACAAAGCGGCAGCCGAAAACGGCGCCTCTGGTCGATCCCGACTGGAACGAGGAGGCGAAACGATGGCTGTATTCGTTTGTGCCAGACACCATCCCGCTAGGCGAGCCATTCATTCAAACAAAAGAGGAAAAAATCGCGGTGGAGTATCCGGTCGAGGAAATCGCGGACGACGGCTTGTATTTCGGCACGATCCACATGGAGCTCGATCCATGCGGCAATCTCGCGATGATTCGCTTCGACGTCGTTTTGGGAAAAGAAAAGGAACAAGTCGAACTGCTCGCGCCCGCCGAAACACTTGCCGCTTTAAAACAAACCGGGACAGATGTGGGAGATTTGACCGTGCGGATCGGCCGAATTGAACCGTCCTATATTTTCCACGAGGAAAACAACGTGCTGACGCCGGCTTGGAAATGGATTGGCGTGGAACAAAACGCGTACGCCAGAGAATGGGACGCGACCATGAACGCGCTGGTGGAACAAAAACTTTAAGACGAAAAGGAGTAAAAAAACAATGAACGATAATTCTTTGTTTTCGATTCGCGCGATGCGCCTCGAGGATGTCGACGTTTTGACGCCCGTCATGAAGGCTGCGTTCGACGAGGATACAAGACGGCACACCGATTTAATGGAAGACGGCCCCGAAGGCTATGACGACGGCCGGCTGCTGCGTCGTTTTCTTGCCGAACCGGAAGCTTTTTGCCGGACGCTTTGGCTAGGATCCCGACGGATTGGAGCCCTGATTTATCGAAAGGAAGGCGACGTGTGCGTTGGCGAGATCTTGTTTGTCGATCCTTCGCTTCATGGCTTTGGTCTTGGACGGCAGGCGATGGCCGCGCTGGAATCGGAAGCGGCCGGCTGCCGTCTGATCCGTCTGGAAACGCCGGACTACTCGACGCGCAACCACCGGTTTTACGAACATTGCGGCTATCGAAGGCTGGATGAGCCCGGCTTCTGGGCGCAAACCGTGGTGTTTGCGAAGGATTTGCCGGAGGATGGACGCTGAAAAAACGGGGGTTTTGGCGAGTATCTTTACGGGCATCCATCATTGAATCGAGGTATAAACAATGCTATGATAAGTGGGATCTTTATCTAAGGAGGAAGTAGACAATGGCTTTAATGCTCACGAAAAAGGATCTGGCGGACAAATTTGCCCAGGAAATGAACGTTTCGAAAAAGGACGCGGCCAGATATGTACAATATGTTTTTGACCAGATGGCGGAAACATTGATTGGGGAAGGAACCGTGGATATTAAGGGCTTCGGTAAATTCACGATCAGTGAACGAGCTGCGCGGACAGGTATCAATCCGGCAACGAAGGAGCAAATCCAGATCGCGGCTTCGAAATCGGTCAAATTCAAAGCGAGCAAAGGTTTGAAAGACGCAGTCAACGAATAAGAGAGGAAACCCCTCTCTTTTTTTCTTGGCGTGAAAATAATCATGGTATAATGTTCAGGAAAGAAAAACGGAGGAAGAACACATGCAACAACCGATTTATGTCATCGGGCATAAAAATCCGGATACCGATTCGATTTGCGGAGCCATCGCGCTGGCAAAGCTGAAACAAGCGCAGGGCATCAACGCGATTCCGGCACGGATCGGCCATTTGAATCCGGAAACAGAATATATATTGAACAAAGTCGGCGTGACGCCGCCAATCCACATTTCGACCGCGAAATCCACCTTGTCGGAAATTGAAATCGACGAGGCGTACACGGTCGGCACCCACGACACGCTGCGCACGGGCTGGGACGTGCTCATTGAAAACAACGCGAAAACGCTTTATATCATAGATGAAAACGACGAGTACAAGGGGCTGGTCACCTTGGGCGACATTTCAAAAATCCAGATGCAGGATTTAAACATCACCCGGGAACTGCTTAAGGAAACGCCGATTGAAAACTTCCAAAAAGCGCTGAAAGGGAAAATCCTGCTGGAAGGAAACAAACCACTGAACGGCGAAGTGCGCATCGCGGACAAAAAACTTATGGACCGGGATTTAAAGGGCGCCATCATGGTGCTCAACGACCACGAGGACTCGATGATCAAAAGCATGGCCAAAGGATGCGCCATGATCCTGATTGCCGAGAATTTCGTTCCCAACGACTACATTATCGAGATGGCGCGGCAGATGGGCGTGACGCTAATCAACACCCCGTATAATATTATGAAAATCATCCAGATGGTGTACCGGGCGATTCCGGTTTCGCTCATCATGACGCCGGCCAAAAACATGATCCAGTTCAATAAAAACGAGTATTTGGAAGACGTCGAGCGGGAAATGCTGAAAACGCGCCACTCTTCGTATCCGGTCGTGCAGCAAGGAAAGCTGATTGGATCGGTCGCGCGCTACCATCTGCTCAAAAGCAGCCGGAAGCAGTTTATTTTAGTCGACCACAACGAAAAGAAGCAGACGATCAACGACATCGAGCATGGGGAAATCATCGAAATTGTCGACCATCACCGCATCGGGGACATCGAAACCGACCGGCCGATCGTGTTCCGCAACATGATCGTCGGCAGCTCGAACACGATCATCGCGATGATGTACGACGAGTACCGCATCAAGATGTCGGAAAAAGTGGCGAAGCTTGTGACATACGCCATGATTTCCGATACGATGAACTTTAACTCGCCAACGTGCACGCCCATCGACCGGATGCTGGCCAAACGCATCGCCGAGGAATACGACCTCGATCTGGACGCGATGGCGAAAGACTTGTTTGAAAACACCGCGACGATCAAAGGCAAGGAGTTCGAGTCGATTTTGAACAACGACACCAAGGAGTACATTCTCAACGGCTACCACGTCTGCGTGTCCCAGGTGTTCATTTTCGATTTCTCCGTCGTCGACGAGATCAAGGACGACTTCATCGAGTTCATGAAGGAGCAAAACAAGTCGCGGCACATGGACTTGTTCCTGATGGTTTTCACGAATGTCGAAGGCAAAGGCTCCCGCTTCCTGTATACCGGAAAGCTTTCCGGCCTGCTGGCGCCGGCCATTGACGAATTCGAACGCCAGGGCTTCGTGTCCCGCAAAAAACAAATCGTGCCGGGACTTTCCAAAGAACTCATTTAAAACAAGGGAGGATGCAACATGTCAGCCGCTGATAAACTTTTGAACTATGTCACGTTTGACACGCAGTCAGACGAAAACAGTGAAACGACGCCAAGCACTGAAAAACAACGAAAGCTCGCCCGCGCGCTTGTCAAGGAATGCCAGGCGCTTGGAATGGACGAGGTGAGGGAAAAAGACGGAACCGTCTACGCGACGCTGGAGGCCAACACGAGCGAGCCGCGCACGCCCATCGGTTTTGTCGCCCACATGGACACCGCTTCCGAATTGAGCGGCGCCAACGTCAAGGCGCGCCGCGTCGAACGCTACGATGGCGGCGTCATCGCGCTCAATGAGCAGTACGCGATGGATCCCGCGACGTTTCCGGCTTTGAAAAAAGTCGTTGGCGATGATTTGATCGTGACGGACGGGACGACGCTGCTAGGCGCCGACGACAAGGCGGGCATCGCCATCATTATGCAGGCGCTTGAAGAAATCATCCGCGACGACGCGCCGCACGGGCGAATCGCGGTCGCGTTTACACCCGACGAGGAAATCGGGCGTGGCGTGGACCATTTTGATTTGTCGCTCTTTCCGGTCGAGTACGCCTACACGGTGGATGGCGATCGAATCGACGCGGTCGACTACGAAACGTTCAACGCCGCCCAGGCGACGGTTTCCATACAGGGCACCTCGATCCATCCCGGCGACGCAAAAGACCGGATGGTGAACGCCGCCCTGCTGGCGGTCGAGTTCGCCTCCATGCTGCCCGAAGACCAGACACCGGCCAAAACCGAAGGCCGGGAAGGGTTTTACCATCTCGTTTCCATGGAGGGCGAGTGCGAAAGCGCGACGTTGACGTACATTTTGCGCGAGCACGACGCGGAAAAGTTCGAAAAACAAATCGAAACGATCGAGCGCGTGCGCGACACGCTCAATGAAAAGTACGGCGATCGAATCGAGGTGGCGGTTCGTCGTCAGTACGCCAATATGAAAGACTACATGAAAGGCGATATGCGCGCCGTCGAACGGGCGCGAAAAGCCATTGAGAAAGCCGGGCTGGAACCGGTTTCGATCGCGGTCCGCGGAGGAACGGACGGCGCCATGCTGACGCAGCGGGGGCTGATTTGTCCAAACCTGGGCACCGGATCGTACAATCATCACGGGCGTTTCGAGTTCGCGAGCGTCCAGCAAATGGACCGGATGGTTCGCATCGTCCGCGATATCGTTGAGGGAGAGTAAGATGGATTACGCAAAAGAAGCATTGAAAAAACACAAGGAATGGAAAGGAAAGCTGGAAGTCGTCAACAAGATGGATATCGCCAGCCACGACGATCTTTCCATCGCCTACACGCCCGGTGTCGCCGCGCCATGCCTGGCCATCAAAGACGACCCGAAGCAGGTATACACCTACACGGGCAAAGGCAACACGGTGGCGGTCATCAGCGATGGCTCGGCCGTGCTTGGACTTGGTAACATCGGACCGGAAGCCGGCATGCCCGTCATGGAAGGAAAATGCGTCCTCTTCAAGGCGCTGGGCGGGATCGACGCCGTTCCGCTTTGCCTGAATACGCAAAACGTCGACGAGCTCGTGCAAATCATCGCGGCGCTCGAACCAAGCTTTGGCGGCATCAATTTGGAAGACATCGCCGCGCCGCGCTGCTTTGAAGTCGAAGAGCGGCTGAAAAAAATCATGAACATTCCGGTGTTCCACGACGACCAGCACGGAACGGCGATCGTTGTTTGCTCCGCGCTGCTCAACGCGCTGCGCCTGACGAAAAAAAAGGATCCGGTCATCGTAGTCAACGGAGCCGGAAGCGCGGGCATCGCGATCGCGACCTTGATTCTCGATATGGGACTGGGCAACGTGATTCTCGTGGACCGGCAAGGCATTTTGCGTCCGGACATGGATTTGACATCGGGTCAGCGCAAGCTGATCGACCGGGTCAACTTGACCGGCCGGCAAGGAACACTGGCTGACGCGCTCAAAGGCGCCGACGTCTTGATTGGCGTCAGCGCGCCGCACATTGTCAGCCAGGACATGATTCGTTCCATGGCGCCGGATCCGATCGTGTTCGCGATGGCCAATCCGGTGCCGGAAATCGAGCGGGCCGACGCGCTGGAAGCGGGGGCCAAAGTCATCGGGACAGGCCGAAGCGACTATCCGAATCAAATCAACAACGTGCTGGCGTTCCCGGGCATTTTCAAGGGGGCGCTGGACGCGCAGGCGACCGAGATCAACGACGCGATGAAGATCGCGGCCGTCAAGGCGATTGCCGGCCTCGTTGGCGACGAGGAGCTTTCGCCGGAATATATTATCGTGTCGGCGCTGGACGAGCGGGTCGTTCCGGCCGTGAGCGAGGCGGTCGCGCAGGCGGCCCGGGAAAGCCACGTCGTGCGAACATGGAAGGAAGTGTAACATTCGCATGAAAAACGTTTCAATCGTTGCGGAAGGGGGAGGAACGAAGATCGCCTATACGGCGGGTGTTCTCAAATGCTTTTTGGAAGAAGACATCCTCGTTCCGTATTGCGTGGGGATTTCGGCCGGCGCGGAAGTGCTGCTTCCGTACGTGTCCCGCCAGATCCGCCGTCTGGAAGTGACGGGGATCGAGGCGCCAAGCCAGAAAGGGGCGGTCGGACTTTCCGCCTGGTTAAAGGAAGGGAGCATTTTCGGGATCGAGAGCACCAACAACTTTATCCAAAAGGAAACGCCGCTGGATTTCAAGGCGTTTTATGGCAGCTCCACCGCAATGGATACGGGCTTGTACAACATGGAAGAGCATACGATCGAGTATTTCGACAAAAGCTACGTCGATCCGTCCATGACATTGATCAAGGCGAGCTGCGCGCTGCTGCTGCTCACCAAGCCGTACCAGTTTCAGGGGAAAAAATATTTCGACGCCGGGCTGGTGGATATGATCAGCATCCGCCAGGCCGAGAAGCACGGATGCGAACGTCATATCATTATCTCGACCAAGGAGGAAGGCTACGTCCGCAAAAAAGCGCCGGGCTACCAGCTTTGGCTGACGAAAATGGTGTACAAGGATCCGCAAATCGTCGACGACTTGCGCCATCGCCACGAACGGTATCAGGAACAATGGGATCACATCGCCGAACTGGAAAAAGAAGGAAAGGCGCTTGTCCTGCGGCCGCATAAGGATCTGGGCGTCACGCGCTACACGACCGATCCAAAAAAGCTCAAGCCGTGGTTCCAGCTAGGATACGATGAAACGAAAGCGCGAATCGAGGAAATCAAAGCGTTTATTGAATAGGTCACGTGGTGACCTTTTCTTTTTCGGGCAAAGAAGCTAGAATGAAAGAGAATAAAACCGAAAACCAAAAAGGAAAGGGAGGAGTCAACATGACGTACGGACTGGAAAACGATCGGATCAAGCTGGAATGCACCCCTAAAGGCGGCGAAATGCTGCATCTGATCGACAAGAAAAAAAACTTAGAAGTAATTTATCAAGGCGATGAAGGGTGGAGCGGTTCGAATCCATCGCTGTTTCCCATCATCGGCTCGACGTATAAAAAAACCTACACGATCGCCGGACGCGAATACTCGATGAAAAACCACGGTTTGATTCGCTACGCAACGCTGGAAGGCCGGCAGACGCCGGACTCGGTCGCCTTCACGTACACAAGCGACGAGGAAACGAGAAAACAATATCCTTTCGACTTCGAATACGAAATCGAATACCGTCTTGATGGTGGCACCGTCCGCATCGACTACACGATCAAAAACACGGGAGCGGAAGACATGCCGTTTTCCTTCGGGCTTCATCCCGCGTTCCGGGTGCCGCAATACGAGGGGGAAACGTTTGAAGAGTATTCGATTCGTTTTGAAAACGAGGAGGACGCGCGGCAAATCGTGTTTAGCGACGACTTGCGCGTTCCGGCCCGCGAACAGGACGTGCATCTGGATACGTGGAAGCTGGACCGGGACGAAATCGAAAAATACGCCACAATCGTATACAAGGACTACACGTCCACGAGCGTGACGCTTGAGCACGCGGGCGAGCCGCGGCTGACGATGCGCTTTCCGGGCTTTCCGTTTTTGGCGCTGTGGTCGCATCCGTCACGCAGCCATTTCCTTTGCATCGAGCCCTGGTACGGGCACGCGGATTTCGACATGTCGTGCGACGATTTTTACGCGCGGGAAGGAACGTTGATCTTGCAGCCAGGCGAAACGTTCAAGACGGGCTATTCGATCGAGCTGTGCGACTAAGGAGCGCGCGATGATTGGATTGCTCGTGACAGGACACGGCCGGTTTGGCAGCGGCATGGTGAGCGCCATGGAAGTCATCGCCGGGCCGGCAAAGTGGGTCGAATTTGTGGATTTCGAGGCGGACGACTCGGTTGGACGTCTGGAGGAGAAGCTGTCCCAAGCGCTGGCGTCTTTGCTGGATGCGTGTGATTGTGTGCTCGTGTTGGCGGATCTGATTGGCGGATCGCCTTTCAAAAGCGCCGTTCGCATCGGCGTGCCGACCGGAAAGGTCGAAGTCGTGGCCGGGTGCAATCTGGGGATGCTTGTTGAGATGGAAACCGCCCGGAAATTCAACGACGATGTCGTTGGACTGGCGGAACAGGCCGCAGAAACAGGCAGAAGCGCCATCGGGCATTTTAAGCTTCGGAAAAAAAAGTGAAACGAGAAAAAAAGCCGTCACGAAGGATCGTGGCGGACTTTTTTCGTATAGGAGCTTTTGGCAAACTCGGTCGGAGACATTTGGAAGTGCTCTTTGAATTTGCGGGAAAAGTAGTGGATGCTCGTGAATCCAAGCTTGGTGGAAATTTCCGAAATCGTGTACTTGTGTTCGAGAATCATCTTTTTCGCCTCGTTGAGCTTTAAATCCGAAATGTATTGTTTCGGGGTCGTGTGGATATGGCTTCGAAACAAGTTTTGGATCGTGGAGCGCGAAATCGTGAAGCGCTCGCACAAGTCCTCGACCGCCAGCGGACTGTACAAGTTGTTGTGGATGTACACGAGAATCTCGTTCAGCAGCGTGTTTTCAAAGTTCTCGTGCATCGGGTCGTCCAGCTGGTCTTCGCTCCGGTTTTGATGCAGCAAAAGCAGCGCCTCTTTCAAATAAATGATCGCCAGATCGTCGTCCAGCTCGGTGTTTTTTTCCAAAGAGGTCATAAAGCGGGACAGGATTTTGTAAATGCGCTTGTCGGTCCGGAAAACCTGGTCTTTAAGCGACTGGGAAAAATACTCGCTCATTTGGAAGTCGATGACCAAATAGGAGCAGGAGTCTTGTTCCGTCGTGTACAATACGTGGTTTTGTCCCGGATAGACGACCAGGGTGTCGTAGTCGCTGAGCACGCACTCTTTGTTGTCGACTAAAAGGTGGATTCGCCCGTGGTCGATATAAATGAGTTCGAAGAAATCGTCGACATGCCCTTTGCCGTGGTAGTTCGCTTTGCGGACGTGGAAGCTCGCGGATAAAATCTCCTCGATTTGCAGGTGCGGGACGATTGGCTTAAAGGTAATAGGCTCCGCGATCATTTTTTGCCTGAACGTTTCCTCGTTATAGCGCAAATTGATCGTGGACTTCGAGGAAATCGGGACAATGTTAAAATACACATTTGGGTCGATCCGGACGATTCGATGCATAATGAACTGTTCGAAGTTCTCGCCGTCCTGGGAGACGAACAGCATCGAGATGCCTTCCTCGTTCGCGATATAAATATCGGAGGACGAGTAAAACATCCGATCGAATTTTTTCGCTCGCAAAGTGAGCGTCGAGTCGTTCAGACTTTCCGCCGCTTCCGGCATGCGGTAATAGACGTCTCCATATTTTTTAAAAAAATAGTTCGTTGTTCTTTTTTGCATAAATGTCACCACTCGTATATATCTTATATTAAAAAGTATAAACGCATCGTTAAATAGTGTAAAGGGAAAAACCGTTTGGAATCGTGTATAATAAAAACAGCTAATTTATAAGCGCTATCATTAGAAGGGAGACAGGACAATGTCGAATATTTTATTAACGCGAATCGACGACCGCCTGATTCATGGACAAGTCGTTTCGCAATGGTGCACGGAACTGAAACCAGATTGGATGCTTGTTGTCAATGACGAAGTAGCTGGGGACGAAATGCAGCAGGAACTGATGAACATGGCCGCGCCGGCTTACGCGCAAACACGCTATGTGACGGTGGACGAGGCCATTTACACGCTGGCGAAGGCGGATGAGGATCAGAAGATCATGATTCTGGTCGCGAATCCGGAAGACACGCTGAAGCTGATCGAGGGCGGGATCCCGATCAAGAAAGTCAATATCGGAAATATGGATATGAAGGAAGGCAAGCATTTGATCGCGCCGGGCGTAGCGGTGAACGAGGAAGATTTGAACGCGTTCCGCCAAATGGAAAAAGACGGCGTGGAACTGGAAATCAAAAAAGTGCCGGGCATGAAAGCGGAATCTCTGGACGTTTTAAAGTAGAAAACAGGAAAGGAAATTGATTGATGAAACATAAAACACGAAAGCCGTTTCCGGAAAACTTTTTCTGGGGCGCCTCGACTTCGGCGTATCAGGTCGAAGGAGCGAATCTGGAAGACGGCAAAGGCCCTTCATGCCAGGACGTGAAGGAAGTGCCGGAAGGCACGTCGGATTTGACGGTTTGCGCGGATCATTACCATCACATGAAAGAGGACGTCGCCCTGATGGCGGAAATGGGATTCAAATCGTACCGGTTCTCGATCGCCTGGACGCGGATCCTGCCAAAGGGAACCGGCGAAATCAACCAGAAGGGAATCGACTTTTACAACGAACTGATCGACGAGTGCTTGAAGTACGGCATCGAGCCGATCGTGACGATGTTCCATTTCGACATGCCGGCGGCGCTGGACGAGCGCGGAAGCTGGGGCAACCCGGATTCGGTGCAATGGTTTGTCGACTTCGCCCGGGTACTGTTTGAAAACTTCGGGGACCGCGTCAAGTACTGGCTGACGATCAACGAGCAAAACATGCTTACTTTGGTTGGTCCGGTGATCGGGACTTTGATGATTCCGGAAGGCTGCACGAACGTTTTAAAGGAAGTGTACCAGCAAAACCACCACATGCTTGTCGCGCAGGCGAAAGCGATGGTGCTTTGCCACCAGATGCTGCCGGAAGCCAAGATCGGACCGGCGCCAAACATCTCGCTAGTGTATCCGGCCACATGCAAGCCGGAGGACGTGATCGCGGCGCAAAACTTCAACGCGATTCGAAACTGGCTGTATCTGGATATGGCGGTTTACGGCATTTACAACGCGATCGTATGGAGCTATTTGGAAGAAAACGACGCGACGCCGACGTTTGCGCCTGGTGACGAGGAGGCGATGAAAAACGCGCATCCGGATTTCATCGGCTTCAACTACTACAACACCGCGACGGTGGAAGCCGCCTCGGATGAGGAAGTTTTGGCGGACGCGGTGGCGGACCAGCAAAGCGGAAGCATCGAGGCGGGAATGTACAAAGGATTCCGGAATCCAAATCTGGTGACGACGGAATTTGGCTGGGAAATCGACCCGGTTGGCTTCCGCGCGACGATTCGCGAGATGGATTCGCGCTACCATTTGCCGCTGCTTGTCACGGAAAACGGATTGGGCGCCTACGACACGCTGACAGAGGACGGAAAGGTCCACGATCCGTATCGAATCGAATACTTGCGCCAGCATATCGCGCAAATCCAGGAAGCCATCACGGATGGCGCGCAAATGCTGGGCTACAATCCTTGGAGCGCGATCGACTTGATTTCCACGCACGAGGGGATGAAAAAGCGGTATGGATTCATTTATGTGGATCGTGACGAGTTTGATTTAGGCACTTTGAACCGTTACCGGAAAGACTCGTTCTACTGGTATAAAAAAGTCATTGCCAGCAACGGGGAGGACTTGAGCGACTAAAGAGACAGGAGAGGTCGCGAGCTTCTCCAATTTAGACCGCTTGGTCTATACCAATAAGCGAAAAAAGACAGGCTTATCGTGTAAAAACCGCTTTCAGCGGTGGCTTTACCGGAGTATGAATGATATAATGACTATACCAACGAAGGAGTAAGCAAAATATGAAAGTTGTAGTGTGTGAAAATTATGATGATCTTTCGAACAAGGCGTTCGAAGTGATCAAGGAACAAGTCGTTGAAAAACCGGCCTCCGTATTAGGTCTGGCAACCGGATCGTCGCCAGTCGGCATGTATCAGGACATGATCAAAGATCATAAGGAAAACGGAACGAGCTATAAAGACGTCGTAACGTATAATCTGGACGAGTATGTGGGAATCGACCGCAACGATCTGCAATCGTATTACACGTTCATGAACGAAAATTTGTTCTCGGGTATCGACATTGATCCGGCGAACACGCATGTTCCTTACGGCAATACGAAAGAAGATTGCGAAAAATACGAGGACGCGGTCAATGGTGTCGACATCCAGGTGCTTGGAATTGGTCAAAACGGACATATCGGTTTCAACGAACCGGGCACTCCATTCGACGAACCGACACATATCGTGGATTTGACGGAAAATACACGGGAAGCGAACGCGCGTTTCTTCGATAACGACATCAACAAAGTGCCGACGCAAGCGATTACGCAAGGAATCGGAACGATCATGAAAGCGAAGAAAATCCTGCTGGTGGCTAACGGAGCCAACAAAGCGGACGCGGTAAAAGCCATGGTGGAAGGCGCTGTGGATCCAGCATGCCCGGCTTCCATTCTTCAAAATCATGACGATGTTGTCGTGTTTATCGACAAGGAAGCGGCAAGCAAGCTTTCAAAATAATGATGAAAGACAAAGAGCGAAAGAACGTGTTCGCTCTTTTTTTCTCCCTTCATCTGTCATCTAAATTTCTTTAAAAAAGATATAAAAAGTAGTTGACAGTTGATGAGGAGTGCGGTATGATAAGTGAGCGTTAAGGAAACGCCTCTCGAAAACGACAAACTTGTTAAAAAAGTCAAAACAAGGGTTGACGAACGGGAGAAAGAGAAGTAATATAAACAAGCTGTTTG